>CAIVPZ010000072.1 GCA_903907955.1 uncultured Acetobacteraceae bacterium
CGCCGGGCACGGCCATCCGGCCGGGCTGGACGTGCTGGCGCAGAGCTTCATGCGTGGCCGCGAGGGCACCGAGCAAAGCGCGGCATGGGGGAACCGGCTTGGGCGCGAGGTCGAGGCTGCGAAGTGGGAGCGCTCGCGGCAGGAGGAGCGGCAGCGCCTTGGGCTGCCGCCGGAGACGCCGCGTGAGCAGCACCGGCAACGGCGGGGGCTGACCATGTAGCCAGTTGGCCAGAGGAGACGAACTGCCATTTTGTCCAACGAAGTTTCACCGGCGGCTTCGTGCAACAGAACTAATTCGCTGCATGGCGTTCCAGCGACCAGCGTGGCCGGAAAACCGTTTGACTGTCATCGCGGTATCGTGTGTTTGTCGGTCGTTCGCATTGACGGTAGGCGTGGTTGCTATGTCCGATAGGTCGCAGGATGTCGGGCTTTCCCCGGTGGGGGAAGCTTCGGGACGAGTGTGGGAGGACGGGGCAATCGAGCTGACGATCCTGATGCCTTGTCTGAATGAGGCCCGCACGCTTCCGGTGTGCATCGAAAAAGCACGCGGGTTCCTGGCGCGCAGCGGTGTGGTCGGGGAAGTGCTGATTGCCGACAACGGCAGCACGGATGGTTCACAGGAGATCGCCCGCGCGCATGGCGCGCGGGTGGAGCATGTTGCCGCCAAGGGATACGGCAGCGCCTTGATCAGTGGTATCCGCGCTGCTCGTGGCCACTACGTCATCATGGCCGATAGCGACGACAGCTATGATTTCGGCCAGATCGACGGCTTCGTCGCGCAGCTTCGCGAGGGCTGGCAGCTTGTCATGGGGAACCGGTTTACCGGCGGCATCCGTCCGGGCGCCATGCCGCCTCTGCACCGCTATCTCGGCAATCCCGTGCTGACTGCCATCGGCCGCATTCTGTACCGCAGCCCGTGCGGGGACTTTCATTGCGGGCTGCGCGGATTCGATCGTGCCGCCATCCTGGGCCTGGACCTGCACGCATCCGGGATGGAGTTCGCCAGTGAGATGGTCGTCAAGGCCACGGTGCACAGGCTGCGCATCACCGAGGTGCCGACTACGCTCTCGCCTGATGGCCGGGGCCGTCCGCCGCACCTGCGCAGCTGGCGCGACGGTTGGCGTCATCTGCGCCTCCTGATGCTGTTCAGTCCGCGCGGCCTGTTCTTCTATCCAGGTGCGGTCATGTTCAGCGTAGGCATGCTGGCGATGCTACGGCTTTTGGCCGGGCCGCTCATTATCGGCTCCGTTGGCTTTGATATCAATACATTGGTATATGTATCGGCTGCAACGATCATCGGCTGGCAGTCGATGATCTTCTGGGTCTGCGCGAAAATCCATGGAACCCGCGAGGGCATCGTACCGCCTGATCCGGCTTTCGAGCGCGCGTTCGATGACGTGACCCTCGAGCGGACGCTTTTGGCCAGCCTCGCGGTATTTCTGACTGGCCTGTTGGTTGCGATCGGCTCGGTGGTGGGCTGGGGATTGGTGGGATTCGGGGCGCTTAACCCTTCGCACAGCATGCGACTTGTGATCCTGGCTGCAACCACAATGCTGTTGGCTGTTCAGTTGGCTTACGGTGCCTGTTTCGTGGCGGTTCTGAAGATACGGAGGCAACAGTTTGGCGGGGGCGGCATGCCGTGACGGTCGCGGTGGGATGGCCCCGGCTCGGCACGTTGCCGCCATGGTGCGCGCTGGTGCTGTTGTTGGCGGCAGGGGGGGTGGTCGGGCTGACCGAGACGCGTTCCCCTACCATCTTCGGTATGGCTAGTCCGCTGCTGAGCGCTTTCCATCTTATGGCCGGTTTGCTTGCCTTCGGTATCGCGCTCGGCGTCGCAAATCAATTTTGGCGTTTGCCCTGGCGACGGCCTACTTTTTCGATCATGCTTGCGTTCTTCGGCTGCCTTGCGGCCGGATGGCTGGGGGGCGTTTCTTGGCCGAATTCCGGGGATGAATATAGCTATACATTCCTCGCTGATACCTTCCGGGCGGGCCGGCTTTGGAACCCGGCGCCTCCGGACGACATGCTGTTTCAGGCATTCCACGTACTGGTTAAGGACGGCAAGACATTCAGCCCATATCCGCCAGCATGGTCTGCCCTGCTGGTGCCGTTCCGTGCGTTCGGTGCCATGTGGCTTGCCAACCCGTTGCTGACGATGCTGCTTGGTGTTGCACTCACGGGCGCATTTGATCGGCTGGAGTTGAGCCGGACCATTTGGACACCAGCGCTCGCCCTGGTGCTGCTGACGCCGTTCACGTTGTTCCTTGGTGGATCGCTGTTTCCTCAAACCATGGCAGGTGCGCTAGTCGCGAGCATCGTTTGGGCACAGCTGACCGACGAGGCCCGTCCGCGTGCCTGGCGCAAACTGCTGATCGGTGCCCTGTTCGGACTCTTGCTGCTGACCCGCTATGATGTATTTACCGTCGTCGTACTGTAACCGGGGCAAAACTCCGGGCGGCGCAGCCCGTCAGGCGGGCTGGCCGCGGCAGCGGATGATTTCGGCGAGACGCGGCACGACCGGGGTACCGGCGACGCCGAGCCGGGCTCCCAGGTAGTTCCAGAACGAGACGCCG
>CAIVPZ010000073.1 GCA_903907955.1 uncultured Acetobacteraceae bacterium
GACCTCGGCTTCCAGCTCGGCGCGCGACAGATCGGAGGGGGCTTTGGGTGGTGACATGGCCAGAGGGAATCGTACTCGACCGCGTCGGGGCAAGCGGCAAATGCCGCGTCGCCCGGGGTTTTGCCCCGGTTACGCGCTGGTCTGGTAAGTCATTGAAATGGCTGAGAAAAGCAGCCACCACGAAAACCGCCCCGTCGTCCGCCGCTGCGCCATCCATCGCCGTCCTCCGCCAATCGATTCAGAGGACCGCCACAGATTCAGCACTCTGCAGCTTTGTCACGCACTTCCTTCCCCCGATTGCCCTGTGAGAACCGCTGTAAACGCTGGCGTTGCTGGGCGTTCTGCGCTAAGGGGTACATAGGCTTGGACCCGTAGCTCAGTTGGATAGAGCGTCGCCCTCCGAAGGCGAAGGTCGCACGTTCGAATCGTGTCGGGTCCGCCAATTTTTTCAAGGGGTTGCCCCCTTTCTGCCGGGGGCGCAAAAGTCGCAGGGTAACGCCGGGGTAGCGGCAGACGGCGGATAGGGCGGTTAGGCCGTCCGGTCGGCGCCAGCCCCGACACGTCGCCAGCAGCACCAGCACGGCCAGGGACTCGGCGAGTAGCGCCTATATGCGGCACGCCTGCCCAGCGCCGTCAGTTCCGCCCGCTGCGCCTCGGATCGGTCAATGCCGAGTTCGCGGGTCGCGGCGTTGATGCCGGATGGCTTGTGCTGCGGTCCCGCCCTGCGCCCATCCTTTAGGCTGCCGGCGCAACCTGCGCCGGCTGTCTCCGCGCCCTTCTGCTTCTGTTCCGTCAGCCGCACCCACTCCGCGATATGCTCGGCCCGTTCCAGCGCCGTAAGCTCCGCCCGGTGCAGGTTCTCGGCGATCTCCCACAGGCGCGCGTCGGCGGCGTCCATGCCGGCACACGTGGCGCGGCAGCCGGCGGCCAGGCCACGGCCAGCGGCTTGCCGGCGGCATCGAGGATGGTGGTCGACTTCGGTGCGCCGGCTTCGCCGTAGACGGTGGTCGACGCGGGCGGCGCAGGCGGGGTGTAGGGCGGCGGGGCCGGCGGGCGGCTGTGCCCGATGTTGCCGGTGCGCATTTCGGTCGGCTGGCCGGTCTTCGGGTGGATGAAGGTGGTGGTAGCGGTCGGCTCATACTGCGCATTGTGCGTAGTATCCGGCTGCCCTTCGGACTTCACCTTGCGGACAAAGCTTTCCGCAACACCGGAGCGGCGAGCAATCTCGTAGTTGCTCCAAGCTTTCCACTCCGCATCTCCCAGCAGCACCATGACGGCCCGCTGCGCCTCGGATCGGTCAATGCCGAGTTCGCGGGTGGCGGCGTTGATGCCGCCCTTGTTGCCTCGCCCCTCAACCCGGCCGCGCTCAGAAACCGGCGCAACCTGCGCCAGTTTCTGTTCCGTCAGCCGCACCCACTCGGCGATATGCTCGGCCCGTTCCAGCGCCGTCAGTTCCGCCCGGTGCAGGTTCTCGGCGATCTCCCACAGGCGCCCGCTCGGTTGGGGTGTAAGGTGTTGCGATATTCCCAACGCCTTTTGCATCGGCGGACAGGCGGTCACATCCGTTGTGATCCCCTCAACGGACGGTCAGAACCGATCTGACCCCCTCAAGGTGTCACGATCTCGGTGATACCTTAGCCGCCCGCTCAGGCTGCCTTATCCCGCCGCGCCACCGCCTCGGCGATCCGCCGGACGTGCGCCACCGTCGCCTTGTCCAACTTGCGCCAGGCTGACACGCGCCGCAGCATCGCGGCATCGTCGGCGGCCAGCAGGTCCGGCCGCGCCAGCAACCGCGCCACCGTCACCCGCCAGTCGTCCGCCACGGCAGGCGCAGGCATGGCGTCGGCCCCCGCTGGGGCTATGAGGTCATCCCAGCACCATCCACGGGTGCGCATGGTGTTCACCACCGCCTCGGCAGCCTCGGCGCGGGCCGCTGGATCATCGGCGCCGAGGCGATGCAGCAGCAGGACAAAGCGGCGGCGCTGTTCCGGTGTCATCGGGAGTCCTCTCTATGTGGACTGCACGCGCACACCCTGCACGCGCACGGTCGGGAGCGTCCGGGGCAGGCTTTCCCGGCAGTGAGGCGTTTCAACGGGTTGCCGGAAGCATGGCGGAATGCACCCATCCCGCAACTATTCCAGCGCCGCGCGCCGCTTGCTTACCGTCTGGTGCGACACGCCAAGCGCCTCGGCGATAGCTGGCACCGACTCGCCAGCGGACAGGCGCCGGTCGAGTTCGGCCAGCCCGGCAGGCGTCAACCGCTTCTGCCGGCCCTCGCCAGAGGTCCATGGATCGGCCGGTACCGCCGGACTGGCCTGCCCAGTCTCAGGTTCGGCCTGCGATGCCCCTACCGGCGCCGGCAGCGCTCCCGTAGCGGCGCCGGCCCGCCACCGCTCCAACGCCACCACCCGCGCCACGATGTCCGCCAGCGGCGAGCCTGCCACGGGCGGAACACCAGCCTGGACGGGCAGCACCGCCCGCAGCGCCGCGGCGATGGCAGGGTCAGCCTTCAGCCCAGCCGCAATGTCGCGCAGCAGCCTGTGGTGTTCGTCCGCAATTCGCAGGCTCAGGGTGGGAGTGTTCGCCATGGTGTCTCACAGGTGTTTACGGGTGCGGACAGTAGCACGGCCACCCGCTGCATACAATGAATGCAGCCTGTGTGCAGTCTCATGTATGCAGCATGTGTGCAGGCGTCCGCACCGTCCGGCGCTGTTCACGTTGCCTGTGTGCAGAGATGGCTGATACCAGCCATTCCCGTATGTCCGCACTGTGTTCATAAGGACATGGATAGCGCCAGAGTGTCCGATTAGACCATGCCCTATTCGGATGTCCGATTGCGCGCCTCCCGTCGAAACCCGGTTACGCAATATCAAGGGGTTACAAGCAATCGGAAATTGCAACGGCGCGAGCCTAGAACCTAATCGGACACGTGCGCCAGTCATCGCCCGGTGCCCCGCGCATGAACCGCCAGCGCAGCCCATCGCCTCGCCTCGGCTTCGGTCGCCTGCACCAGCAGCCCGCGCGCCAGCGGGTCGAGCCGGTCGAGCCGGCGGCGGGCTTGCCCCTGGAAGTACGCCAGGGCCGGCGCCGGATCGCCCTCGATCCGCTGCCAGGGCTTCGGCGCCGCCATGGCCAGCGCCAGCCGTTCAACGAGGTCGGCCGGCGGGATCGAGGGCGGCGCCACCCGGCCCGGTTCCTCTGCGGCGATGGCTTCCCGATCGGCCAGCACGTCGGAGGCTTCGGCGATGCCGCTCAACCGCGGCGCCGCTACAATCCCGCCAGCGTCGTGATTTTTAGGGGAAACACGGGAA
>CAIVPZ010000074.1 GCA_903907955.1 uncultured Acetobacteraceae bacterium
CCCTGGCGCTGCCCCACCCCTACGGCCGCCTGCAGTTCGGCGCCGATCTGGCGCTGCATTTCCGCACCCTGATCGGCACCGGCGCCAATCCCAACGTCGCCGCGGTGGTGGTGATCGGCATCGAGCCGGGCTGGACGCAGCTTGTGGTCGATGGCATCGCGAAGACGGGAAAACCGGTGGCGGGCTTCGCCATCGAGGGCCACGGGGACATCGCCACCATCGCCGCCGCCTCGCGCGCCGCCAAGGACTTCCTGCAGCAGGCCAGCGAGGCCCGGCGCGAGGAGATCGGCATCGAGGAGCTGTGGGTTTCCGTGAAATGCGGCGAGTCCGACACCACCTCGGGGCTCGCGTCCAACCCGACGGTGGGAAATTTCCTCGACGAGGCCGATGCGCTGGGGGCGACCACGTGTTTTGGCGAGACTTCGGAATTGACCGGTGCCGAGCAGGTCTGCGCTACCCGCGCGGCAAGCCCGGAGATCGCCGCGAAATTCCTCGCCACCTGGAGCGCCTACAACGACTTCATCCTCGCCCACAAAACCGACGACCTGTCGGAAAGCCAGCCGACCAAGGGCAACATTGAAGGCGGGCTGACGACGATCGAGGAGAAGGCGTTCGGCAACCTGCAGAAGATCGGCCGGAAGGCCCGCTTCATCGACGTGCTGGAGCCGGCCGAGGCGCCGGCCCGCGGACCCGGCCTGTATTTCATGGACACCTCATCGGCCGCGGCGGAATGCGTGACCCTGCAGGCAGCCGCCGGCTTCGTCGTGCATCTGTTCCCCACCGGCCAGGGCAACGTGATCGGCAACCCGATCGTGCCGGTGATCAAGCTGACCGCCAATCCGCGCACCGTCCGCACCATGGCCGAACATATCGACCTTGACGTCAGCGGCCTGTTGCGGCGCGAGCTGAGTCTCGATGCAGCCGGTGACCGCCTGCTCGACCTCACCCTGCGCACTGCCAATGGCCGCCTCACCGCGGCCGAGGCATTGGGGCACCGTGAGTTCGTCCTCACCAGGCTTTACCGCAGCGCCTGACAGCGATCGGAGACACGCCATGACCCTGTTGACCCGTCGGCGCCTCGGTGCGCTTGCCCTCCTGTCCGGCCTGATCCCGATCGGCGCCACCGCCGCCGAGGTGAAGGAACTGCGGATCAGCCAGCAGTTCGGCATCGGCTATCTGCCGCTGCAGGTCGCCCGCCACCAGGGCCTGTTCGAGAAGCAGGCCAAGGCCCATGGCCTCGACGGGCTGAAGGTCACCTTCGTGACCCTGGGCGGTGGCACGTCAGCCAACGATGCCCTGCTTTCCAACAGCGTCGACATCGCCGCCGGCGGCGTCGGTCCGTTCCTCACCGTCTGGGACAAGACGCGCGGCGCATACGACGTCAAGGGCGTGGCGGCGGTCAGTGCGATGCCGATCGCCCTGGTCACCACCAACCCGGCGGTCAGAACGCTCGCCGACTTCACCGACCGCGACCGCATCGCCCTGCCCTCGGTGAACACCTCGATCCAGGCGGTGACGCTGCAGATCGCCGCGGAAAAGGTTTTCGGCCCCGGCCATCACGAACAGCTCGACGCCATCACCGTCTCGATGAAGCGCCCTGACGCCTATGCCGCCCTCGCCTCGGGGAGATCACCGCCCATTTCGGCGGCCCGCCGTTCCAGCAACAGGAACTGGCTCTGCCCAATGCCCGCAGGATCACCGATTCCTACGAGGCCCTGGGCGGTCCGGTCAGCTTCAATATCGCCTGGGCAAAGAAATCGTTCCACGACGCCAACCCCAGGGTGATCGCCAGCTTCATCGCCGCGCTCGACGAGGCCAACGCCCTGATCGCCGCCAATCCGGCCGAGGCGGCGAAAATCCACCTGGCCGAGGAAAGCAGCAGCGCCGACGAAGCGCTGGTACGGGCGATCATCGCCGACCCGGCCTCGAAGTTCAGCACCGCCCCGCTCAACATCACCCGGTACGCCGACTTTCTTGCCCGTACCGGCCAGATCAAATCCCGTCCGCAGAGTTGGAAGGACCTGTTCTTCGCCGACATCCACGCCCTGCCCGGTTCGTGACCCGCGCCCGGGACCGTCCGGGTCGCGCGCCTGAAATCAGCGTAGGTCTGGTGGCATCGGCGATCTGCACCGGACAATAAAGGCATGCTTCGCGCTCGTCTTTTTTCGTCCACGTGGTATCTGCGCAGTGGGTGCGGTCATTGCCCTCGCCGGCGATGTCACAGGCCCGGCGCACGGCCTGCAGGGTGGCGGAATCGGCGTCGTCACCCGCCTGCGGGAAGATGTGATCGGCCGGATGCCAGTGCAGGAAGCCCAGGTTGGTGATCGCTGTCCGCAGGTTCGGCCGGACGCCCGCCAGCGGCACGGAGATGCCGAGGCGGTCGGCGTCACGCAGAAAATGTTCCAGCCGTTCGAGCCAGACCGCATCGGGGGGTGCGGACGCGCTTGAGGCAAGCACGATCACGCGCACCTGTTGCTCCACCGCCCGCCGCCGCAACCTGTCGAGATAGCGGTCGAACTCGGGAGCGGCGCCAAAGAACCGCTCGCCTTCGAGAAAACCATATGCACCCGACACCAGGCGCCGGAATGGCAAGCGGGTCTGGCTACCAGATGGCCTCGAGGCCGAGCAGACCCAGCGCCTCGTGGCGCAGGCGCAGCAATTCGGGGTCGTCGCGGCGGCGCGGATAGGGCAGCTCGACACGCAGGTCGGCGCGGATGCGGGCCGGCCGCTCGCTGAACACGATGACGCGCTGCGCCATCAGCAACGCTTCTTCCACATCATGCGTCACCATCAGCACGGTGAAGCCGCGTTGCTGCCACAGCCGGGTCAGTTCGCCCTGCATGGTCAGCCGCGTCAGGCTGTCGAGCTTGCCCAGCGGTTCATCCAGCAGCAGCAGGCGCGGATCGTTCACCAGCGCGCGGGCGAGCGAGACGCGCTGCGCCATGCCGCCGGAAAGCTGGTGCGGATAGGCGCGGCGGAAATTGTCCAGCCCGACCAGCGACAGCACCTCATCGACGCGGCCGCGCCCGTGCCGGAGTTCGCCGCGCGCCTCCAGACCGAGTGCGGCGTTGTCCCAGACCGTGCGCCAGGGGAACAGGGTGGGATCCTGAAACATGATGACGCGCGAAGGGTGCGGCCGGGTGATCTCCTCGCCGTCCATCTGCAGGCGGCCGCGGCGGGGGCGATCCAATCCGGCGCACAGCCGCAGCAGGGTGGACTTGCCGCAGCCGGAGGCGCCGAGCAGCGCCACGAACGAACCGGGTTCGGCGCGCAGGGTGATGTCGTGCAGCACCGGCAGGATTTCATTGTGCAGCACGAAGCGGTGGCTGACGCCCTGCACGTCCAGCGTCGCACCGGCTGCCTCGGAGGCCAGGTCGAGCGCGGCGCTCACCACTGCACCATGCCCTTCTGCCAGGCGAGCAGGTGGTCGCGCAGGCGGAACAACAAAGTGATCAGGGTCGAGCACATCAGCGCCATGATGAACAGATCGGCATACATGTTGGCGTAGGCCGCCCAGCCCTGCGACCATTGCAGATACCAGCCGAGGCCGGACTTCACGCCCAGCATCTCGGCCACCACCAGCACGGCAAACGACGAGCCGAGCCCCATGAACAGGCCGACGAACACATGCGGCAGCGCCGCCGGGATCGCCACCTTCAGCACCAGGAAGCGCTGGCTGGCGCCGAGCGTGCGGGCGACGTCGTAATACGCGGTCTGCACCGACGCCACGCCCGACCAGGTCAGCACCGTGGTGGGGAACCAGGTGGCCAGCGCGATGAGGAACACACTGGCGCTCGCGCTGGTGGGAAACACGAAGAAGGCGAGCGGTATCCAGGCGGTGGCCGGCAATGGCCCGATCAGCCGCAGCACCGGATGCACCCAGTAGCCGATCCGGGTGGACCAGCCCAGCGCCACGCCCGAGACGAAGCCCACCGCCGCGCCAAGCAGGTAGCCCTTCGCCAGCAGCAGCACCGAGTGGTACAGGCAGTCGAGCAGGCGCGGATAGTCGTCGGTGTAGACTTCCAGGAACGCCTGCGGCGAGGCGAAGAACGGCAGCGGCAACAGGTCGAGTTTCGCCGTCGCCGTCTCCCACGCCGCCAGCCCCGTGGCGAGCACGATGAGCCACGGCGCCCATTGGCCGGGCCGGGCAAGCGCGGGGAAGATCCAGCCCAGCGCCCAGCTCAGCAGCAGCAGGCCGCCAAGGCTGGCAGCGAGCGTGCCGAGCAGGTCGGTGCGGGCTACCTCCTGCGTGTCCGCCCAGGCCAGCACCGCGGCAGCGGCGCCGAGCCAGGCCAGCCCGGCGACGGCGAGCAGCTTCCTGGGCCGCGGCACATCGTCGTCGAGAGCGGCAATACCCTGGGTCGCGGCGGGGTTGACGGAAACGATCGCGCTCATGCGGGGGCTCCGTTCAGGTGACCAGATCGACCGTGACCCGCTCGGCGAAGCGGACCGGATCGGTGGATGGCTTGATGACGCCAACGGTTTTCAGCTCGGCAGCGTAAGCGGCGATCTGGGCGCGCAGATCGGCGCCGAGCGGGTTGTGCGAATGGGTGTGGCTGCGCAGCATGGCGGCAAGCTGCTCAGGCTTCGCCTTGGCGTACGGGGCGTACACCGCCGCCGCGCCGTCCGGGTTCAGCGCCACCCATTGCTGGGCTTCCAACAAGGCCTGCACCAGCGCCGTTGCCGTATCGCGCTCCTGGCGCAGCAGGCTGCCGCGCAGGCCGAGCACGCAGCAGGTGCGGTGGGCGAATTCGCCGGAGAGGTTGCTGGCCAGTTCCACCAGGCCGTCGCGGTCGCGGGCAATCCAGCCGAGTGGATCGGACAGGCTGAAGGCGTCAATTTCGCCCTTCTGGAGCGCCACCGGCAGAATATCCGCGGCGAACACCGTCCATTCCACGTCGCGTGTGGGGTCGATGCCGATGCCCTTCAGCAGGATGGCGAAGAAATTGTGGTCCGGCGCGGTCAGGTCGGACACGCCGATGCGTTTGCCGCGCAGATCGGCGGGGGTGGTGATGCCGCTGCCGGGCCTGGCGAACAGGCGCAGGCAGCCGCCATGGATGCCAGCGGCGATCCTGACGTCGAAGCCGCCTTCCAGCGGCTTCAGCCAGCGCAGCGCCATGCCGACGCCGGCATCGGACTTGCCGGTGGCAATCGCCTCCAGCAACTGGTCGGTGGACCCGCCGAAATTGACCAACTCGACGTCGAGATTGTGGTTGGCGAAGAAGCCCTTTTCCTTGGCCACCGGCACACCGACGGTGCAGACCGCATTGGCGTTGAAGCTGAGTTTGAGCGCGCGCGTCGCCGCCAGCACCACCGGGGCCTTGAAGCTGGCGCGGCAGATTTCCGGGCTCAGCAAGGGGGCGGAAAGGTCCGCCGGGCGGCTGCTGGCGAGCACCCGGTTGCCGATGGCCAGAGCAGGCAGGACGGCGCCGGAGATGGCGGCGGCACGCAGCAGGGCGCGGCGGCCGGGAAGGCGTCGGGGCATGCGGTTCTCCAGTCGTTCGGCGGAGGCGGCGCCCGATGTGGCGGGATGCGCGTGGGCGCGCGTCCCGGCATCGGGGAAATTGCCTCCGGCCCGGGGAGATACCCAGGCAGCGCGCATTATTCCACTATCGAGTGGCGTATTGCAATTCCTAAAACGCCGGCTTCCGCCAGATGGCCGGGTCTTTAATACTCACTTTTCTAGTGGTTACCCCCGACGATCACCAAACCCCGCGCACGTGCCTTGGCCGGGGGGCCAGTTCACCAGGCCGCGCCTGCAAAGTACCACTCGAGCGGGTGTTGCCTGCGGTCGGCTGGCTCAATGTGATCGCGGCGCCACCGGCATGCTTGGCGCGTACCATGAACCGAGGCTGATTCATCGATCAGGTGCCCCGCCAACTCCTGTTTCGCAGCGCACCGGTTTCGTCAACGCCGCGGGCATCCGGCGACACCTTGAGCGCCCAGCCGGACTTCGCCTTGATGTCCGCAATGCCAGGGAATGCAAACCAGGCATCGAGCGCGAATTCGCGGGTCTCAGGAAGCGGCCGCAGGATGCCAAGCGTGGTGATGACCGCCGCCGGTCCACCGCCCCCCGGTCAGGCGCGTCTCCGGCGGGCGGCAGGCATCGCCAGGTTGGCATGGTCCTCCAGAGCCAGCCGGCCGCTTTCCGCCCGGGTCACCGCGCCGGTTGCCGCCAGCAGGTTCAACTGCCGTGTATTGCAGTGAATATGGCGTGGAGGTCACGGCGCTGTTGGCGCAGCAGTTCGCGTCCGAACGCGATGGCGTCCGAGCCAACCGGAAGCGCGGCGCCGCTGGCGTACTGCATGCCGTCCCAGGTGAAGCGGGCGACGGCCGCGGGAAGTGTCATCAGCTTGCTGTCAGGCATGGATTTGTCCGCTATGAGCCAGGGCAGGCGATCATTCGGCCGGCAGACTGTGGCGCCGTCGGCGGCTGCGCTGCAAGCCGTTCGTCATCGTCAACCCGGTGCGGCTGGACAAAATGTCTTTTCGCCGCGTGTAATCTTCTGTTCAACTTCCGGTTTCAGTATTATATCCAGTGCCGCCGCCGTCACCGCATCGGCCGCGCAGCCCGATGGAGAGCATGGATGCCGCCAGACAGTCTGACACCCGTAACGCACACCGCCGGCCAGGATACAGCCGCCTCGCTGCTCTGGTCGCGCTATCGCGACGCAGCGGCGCCGGCGCCGCAGATCTGGAACGACGTCATCGCGACGCTGCTCGGCCATCGCTCGATCCGTTCCTTCCTGCCGACGCCGCTGCGCCCCGGCACGCTCGACCTGCTGGTCGCCGCCGCGCA
Organism: uncultured Acetobacteraceae bacterium; assembly: GCA_903907955.1. Taxonomy (GTDB): domain Bacteria; phylum Pseudomonadota; class Alphaproteobacteria; order Acetobacterales; family Acetobacteraceae; genus Rhodovastum. Next base: position 6,799 of record CAIVPZ010000074.1, read on the forward strand.
GTCCGCCGCCACCTCGTCCAATCTTCAGGCATGGAGCGTGGTCGCGGTCGAGGACCCGGCGCGCCGCAGCCGGCTGTCGAAGCTCGCCGGATCGCAGAAGCATGTAGTTGATGCGCCGCTGTTCCTGGTCTGGGTCGCCGACCTCGCGCGCCTGGCGGACATCGCCACCAACGAGGGGGTTGAAATCGAGGGCATCCATTACCTGGAGCTTCTGCTGGTCGGCATCATCGATGCGGCGCTGGCGGCGCAGAACGCCGTGGTGGCGCTCGAATCGCTCGGGCTGGGCGCGGTCTATATCGGCGCGATCCGCAACAACATCGAGGCGGTCGCGGCCGAGCTGGCGCTGCCGCCGCTGGTCATGCCGGTGTTCGGCCTGTGCGTCGGCCATCCCGATCCGGCGGTCGCCACCGACATCAAGCCGCGCCTGCCGCAGGAGGTGGTGCTGCACCGCGAGACCTACGCGACAGGTGGCAAGCTCGCCGCGCTCGCACGCTACAACGGCGCGCTGCGTTCCTTCCAACGCGAGCACGATCTCACCGTTGAGGACTGGACGAGCAAGGTGACCGAGCGGGTCCGCACGCCGGCGTCGCTGAGCGGGCGCCATCGGTTGGGACAGGCGTTGCGCAACCTGGGCTTTCAGTTGCGCTGAGCGTTTGAAAAAGAATGCCCGCAAGCCGCCGAACGATGACGGAAAACTCAATGATGTCACCGGGCGTTCTTTTTCAGGTTCGATTGTTTTTCAAGCTCTGAGGCTGGTGATCTTATTCACCTTCCCATAATAGTTGCCATCGGTGAAGGCCAATGGATTCCGCGGTGCCGGCAGATTGGTGCCGGATAGCCAATCAATACGTTCCAGCAGATGGCAACTACTATAGGAAGATTAATACGGAATGGGTTCCAGGGGCCTGGCGGCCCTTGGCGGGTCCAGGGCAGATCCCTGGCAGCGTCGAGCGGTCGAGCTTGCCCCCCGTCGCGGGCGTAGATCTCGGCCTGGCGATAAAGCGGGAGGTGGTCGCAGTACTTCGCCACCAGCAAGTGTGCCAGTGTCGCGCGCCCGCGTCCTGGCGCGGTTCCTTCTGGAGATGCAGAAGGAACTCCCGAGGCAGCCAGCCTGGCGTACCAAACCGGAACCCGCCACATGCGGGAGACCGGGGGCTTACCTATCGGTGACGTTAAGCAAGTCATTGAGTTAAATTGGCAATGTTTCGCAGCCGGGGGCAGCTTCATGGTTGGCGGGGCGACGCCGGGCTGTGGATAAGCGGGTTTAAATTTCGTCGCCGGAATGGTCACGCCGCGGTGGTCCGGACGAAGTCGCTCAGGCTGGTGCGCGCCTGCGCGGCCGCTACACCTCGTCCCGCCCGTCGCTGAACTCCACGTCGCGGTGCACGTGCACCGACATCAGCAGGCCGAAGCTCGCCATCACCATGATCATCGCCGAGCCGCCATGCGAAACCAGCGGCAGCGGCACCCCGCCCACCGGAATTGCGCCCATCACCATCGCCACGTTGACGAACACGTACAGGAAGAAATTCATGGCGATGCCGAGCGCCAGCAGCCGCCCGTACTGATGCCGGCAGCGCAGCGCGATGCTCATCGCGCTCAGCACGATCAGTGCCAGCAGCCCCAGCAGCGCCAGCCCGCCGACGAAGCCGAATTCCTCGGCCAGCATGGTGAAGATGAAGTCGGTCTGCTTTTCCGGCAGAAAGTTGAGGTGCGCCTGCGTGCCCTGCAGGTAGCCCTTGCCCCACATGCCGCCGGAGCCGAGGGCGATCTTGCTCTGGATGATGTTGTAGCCGGCGCCCAGCGGGTCGCTTTCCGGATTGAGGAAGGTGGTGATGCGCGCCCGCTGGTAGTCGTGCAGGTGGTTGTAGGCGAGCGGCATCACCAGGCCGGTGCCGGCGGTCGCCAGCCCCACCTTCCACCAGCGCACCCCCGCGGCCAGGAACACCGCCGCCCCCACCGTCGCGGTGATCACCGCGGTGCCCAGGTTCGGCTCCTTCAGGATCAGCGCCACCGGCAGCGCCACCGCCAGCGCCGGCGGGATCAGGAACAACGGATTGCCCATCCGCTCCCACGACGCCTTGTGGAACCAGGAGGCCAGCGCCATCACCAGCGCGATCTTCATCAACTCGCTGGGCTGCCACTGCATGCCGGCCAGTTCGATCCAGCGCTGCGCGCCCTTGCCGGTGTGCCCCATGCGCAGCACCAGCACCAGCAGCGTCACCGCGCCCGCATAGGCCGGCCAGGACAGCCGGGCGATGAAGCGGATGTCCACCAGCGCGATCGACAGCATCAGCACCAGGCCGAAGCCGAAGCGCAGGATATGGCGCGACGCGTACGGCTCGGGCGAACCGCCGCCGGCGGAATACAGCGCCGCGTAGCCGACCCCCGCCAGCGCGCACAGCAGCAGCACGAGCGTCCAGGAAATCCGCCACAGCTTGCTGGTCAGGCCGAACGAGGTCTCGCGGATCAGCCGCCGCTCCAGGATGCTCATCGCGGCCCGTCCCGCCCCGGCGGTGCCGCCGCCGGGCCGGGCGTGGCGCCCTCGGCCACCCGCGCCGGCGGCTCGCGGCGGCCGACCGGATCGCGGGTCAGCACGTTGGTCATGATGTCGCGCGCCACCGGCCCCGCCGTCGCCGCCCCGGCATTGCCGTGCTCGACCACCACCGACAGCGCATAGCGCGGCGCGTCATAGGGGGCGAAGGCCACGAACAGCGCGTGCGGGCGGAACTCCCAGGGCAGGTTCTCCGATTTGAAGCCGCGCTCGCGCTGCTCGCGGCTGACCCGGCGCACCTGGGTGGAGCCGGTCTTGCCGGCCATCTGCACCCCGGGGATGGTCAGCCGGGCGACCGGCGCGGTGCCGCCGGGTTCGTTGACCACCTGCCACATGCCCTCGCGCACCGCCCGCAGGTCGCGCTCGGGCAGGCCGAGCTGCGGCCAGTCCTCCGGCCGCGCGCCCTTCTGCAGCACGCCGCCCACCGTGCGCGTCAGATGCGGCTGCACCGCCCGTCCGGTCGCCAGCCGCGCCGCCATCACCGCCAGCGACAGCGGGGTGAGCTGCAGGAAGCCCTGGCCGATGCCGTGCACCACCGTATCGCCGAGGTTCCACGCCTTGCCCTGGGCGAGCCGCCAGCCGCGCGTCGGCACCAGGCCCTTGCGCGCACCGGGCAGCTCGATGTCCAGTCGCACGCCCAGGCCGAACCGGTTGGACATGGTGGCCAGCCGGTCGATGCCGGTGCGCCGCGCCACCTCGTAGAAGAACACGTCGCAGGAATTCTTCAGCGCGCCACGCAGATCGAGCATCCCGTGGCCGCCCTTGTTCCAGCAATGGAAGCGGGTGTCGCCAAGGTCGAGATAGCCCGGGCAGTTCAGGCGCTCGCCCTGCGAGATCGCCCCCGCTTCCAGCCCGGCCAGCGCCACCACCATCTTGTAGGTCGAGCCCGGCGCATACAGACCGGCCGCCGCCTTGTTGATCAGCGGCGCGCGGCGGTTGGAGGTCCACTCGATCCACTGCGCCTGCGACACCCCCGAATTGAACACGCTGGGATCGAATGACGGGTTGGTGGCCATGGCCAGCACCTCGCCGTTGCGGCAGTCCAGCACCACCGCGCTGGCGCTCTCCTCGCCCAGCCGCTCCAGCACCGATTTCTGCAGGCCGGCATCGATGGTCAGGGCGATGTCCTGGCCCTGGCTGCCCTCCTGGCGGTCCATTTCGCGGATCAGCCGGCCGACCGCGTTCACCTCGAACTGCACCGCCCCGGCCCGGCCGCGCAGCGCCAGGTCGTGATACTTCTCCACCCCGGCGCGGCCGATCCGCAGCCCCGGCAGGGCCAGCATCGGGTCCTCCGCCACGTCGTCCTCGTTGGGCGGCGCCACGTAGCCGACGACATGCGCCAGCGTGCTGCCGAGCGGATACAGCCGCGTGGTGCCGACATCGACCAGGATGCCCGGCAGATCGGGGGCGTTCACCTCGATCCGCGCCATGTCCTCCCAGGTGAGGAAATCGCGCACGACCACGGGGATGAAGCGGCGGTGCCGCCGCACCTCGCGGTCGATGCGCGCCCGCTCATGGTCGGCCAGCGGCACGATGCGGGAGAAATTGTCCAGCGTGCCGCCGACATCCGCGGTCTGTTCGGCGACCAGCAGCGCCCGCCAGTTCGAGCGGTTGCCCGCCACCGTCTCGCCGAAGCGGTCCAGCAGCCGCCCACGCGGGGCGGCGATCAGCCGGGTGCTGACCCGGTTGGTCTCGGCCAGCGTGGCATAGCGGGCGCCCTCGACCACCTGCACCTGGTACAGTTTGGTGCCGAGCAGCCCGAGCGCGCCCATCTGCCCGGCCGCGAGCAGCAGCGCCCGGCGGGTGAACACGCCCGTGCGCTTTGCCTCGCGCTTCATGCCCGTGCCGGCTCGGCAATCGTCGCATGCGCCCGGGCAAGCACCACGGCGAGCAGCGGGTAGATGCCCGCCGCCAGGGCCGCCTGGAACACCACCGGACCCGGCGGCAGCAGCCGGAAGCTCAGCAGCGCGTTGAGCGCCCATTGCAGCACGCCGGCCCCGGCGGCGACCGCCACGAACACCAGCCACACGATCACGAAGCCCTGGCGCGTCAGCTCGTGCCGCCACAGCATGGCAAGCCCGTGCGCGATCAGCAGGATGAGCAGCCCGATGCCGACCGGGCCGTAGCTCAGCAGGTCGGTGAGCACGCCGAGGGCGAACACCAGCGACGGCGGCATCGAAGCGGGGCGGAACAGCGACCAGAAGAACACGCAGCCCAGCGCCAGCGCGCCCAGCAGTTCGGCCTGCCCGGGCAGGCCGAACGGACCCGACGCCACCAGCAGCAGCAGGGCGGTGGAGGCGGCGGGGAAGCTGCGCCGGGCGGCAACATCCAGATGCCGCCCCAGGCTCGGCCGCGGACGAATGCCGGGCGTTCGCTCCACCATCAGTGCCGCCGCTCCGTCGCCGGCCTGGCGACCGAGGTTTCCGGCGCCAGCACGCCGTGCATGCCGTAATCGAACAGGCGGACGATCTCCAGCCGGTCCAGCCGGGCCGCCGGTTCCACCTCCGGCACGTTCTGCGCGGTGAAGTGGACGGTGCCGACCGGCAGGCCGGCGGGGAAGGCGTTGGCCTCGGCACTGGTCACCACCCGCTCGCCTTCGACCGGCTGCACGCCCTCCGTCCAGTACGACAGGCGCGGGCGCGGGCCGTTGGTGCCGGTCAGGATGGCGCGGCCGCGGCTGCTTTCCAGGGTCACCGGGATGCGGCTGTTCATGTCGGTCAGCAGCAGCACGCGCACGCTGCGGGCGCCTACTTCCGTTACCCGGCCCACCAGCCCATGATCATCCAGCGCGATCTGGCCCTTGGTGATGCCGTGGTTCGGCCCGGCCGACAGCAGCACCGCGCGCGCATACACACCGCCGGCATCGGCCACCGCGCGGGCGGTGACGAAGGTTGACGCCGGGTCGGGAATCCAGCGCAGGCTGGCCTTCAGCGCGGTGTTTTCGGCGTCCAGCGCCAGCGCGATCGCCTGCCACTTGAGCAACTGCTCGTTCTCTTCCCGCAGCCGGGCGTTCTCGCTGGCCTGGGAGAGCAGTTGCCCGATCGTCTCGGCCCCCCGGCGTGCCTGCGCCACCGGCTCGGCCAGCAGCCCGTAGAGCGGCGCCAGCGCATCGGCCAGCGCCATATGGGCGCGCTCGGCGAGGACGGTGTCGGCCTTGCCCAGCAGCAGCAGCCCGAAGGCGGCGGCGATCAGCACCGGCAGGGTGATCCGGGCAAGCGCCTGCCGCGCGGGGATGGACAGCCGGATCACCGTCGCCCTCCGCCACCTTCCGGATTCATGCTGGAGACACCCGCCACGAACAACACTAACGCATGAGGAAAGCCCGGTGCCAGCTTCGCATGGCCGGGCTGCGCGATCCCCGGTTCCGTGTCGCTCAATACATCGAAGTCAGCACGTTGCGCAGGCGCTTGATTTCCTCCAGCGCCCGGCCGGTGCCCAGCGCCACGCATTGCAGCGGGTCCTCGGCCACCGCCACCGGCAGGCCGGTGGCCTCGCGCAGCACCTGGTCCAGCCGGTTCAGCAACGCCCCGCCGCCGGTCAGCACGATGCCCTTGTCGCAGATGTCGGCCGCCAGTTCCGGCGGCGTGTTTTCCAGCGCCACCTTCACCGCCTCGACGATCGCCGCGACCGGTTCGGCCAGGCTCTCGGCGATCGCGCGCTGGCTGACCAGCACCTCGCGCGGAACGCCGTTCATCAGGTCGCGGCCCTTCACTTCGCAATAGGGGCCGTCCTCGCTTTCATACGGCGGGGAGGCGGCGCCGATGCCCATCTTGATCCGCTCGGCGGTGCTTTCGCCGATCAGCAGGTTATGGTTGCGGCGGATGTAGCTGATGATCGCCTCATCCATCTTGTCGCCGCCGACGCGCACGCTGCGGGCATAGACGATGCCGCCGAGCGAGATCACCGCCACCTCGGTGGTGCCGCCGCCGATATCCACCACCATGCTGCCGGAGGGTTCGGTCACCGGCAGGCCGGCGCCGATCGCCGCCGCCATCGGCTCCTCGATCAGCAGCACCTTGCGGGCGCCGGCGCTCTCCGCGCTTTCCTGGATGGCGCGGCGCTCGACCGCGGTGGAGCCGGAGGGCACGCAGACGATGATGATCGGCGAGGCGAAGCCGCGGCGGTTGTGCACCTTGCGGATGAAATGCTTGATCATTTCCTCCGCCACCTCGAAATCGGCGATGACGCCGTCGCGCAGCGGGCGGATCGCCTGGATGTTGCCGGGGGTGCGGCCGAGCATCTGCTTGGCCTCCTCGCCGACCGCGAGCACCATTTTCTTGCCGCGCACATCGGCGATCGCCACCACCGATGGTTCGTCCAGCACGATGCCGCGCCCACGCACGTACACCAGGGTGTTCGCGGTGCCGAGGTCAATGGCCATGTCAGCGGACATGAAGCCGAGCAACCGTGAGAACATAGGGGGGACAACCTTCATGCGGATCGGAGAGGGGCAGGGCTTAGCCCCAGTACCCGGCTGGGGCAAGAGGAAGGCAGGCCAGGGCGCTGCCGCTGGACCCGCAGGGGGGCCGCTGCCCCCTTGCGGGTCCAGGACAACGCCCTGGCCTGCCTTTCCGTCTAGAGCGCTTTCAGGCTGACCGTAAACGGTCAGCGCGTAACCGGGGCAAAACCACGGGCGACGCGGCATTTGCCGGTTGCCCCGACGCGGTCGAGTACGATTCCCTCTGGCCATGTCACCACCCAAAGCCCCCTCCGATCTGTCGCGCGCCGAGCTGGAAGCCG
>CAIVPZ010000075.1 GCA_903907955.1 uncultured Acetobacteraceae bacterium
AAATGGATTCGATCGATTCGAGCGGCGCCTTCCGGCAAGGCCGTCTCGACGCCCTCGTCTTGGTCAGTCTCCGGCTATTCAACAGTTTCATCCATACCATGCTGGCCATCGCCCTGGCGGCGGCGAGCGTCATGGTGGTCTGGGATTTCATTTTCGATGTCGTCGACGAGATCCACAACAACCCCCTTGGGGTCGGCTTCCTCCGCGCCTTGGGTACTCTTTTCCTGCTGTGGACCATGTCAGCGCTGATCACCGCCGAAATCGGCTACATCCGAACAGGACAGTTCCAGCTCAGGGTATTCATCGAGGTCGCCATGATCACGCTGCTGCGGCAGCTCATCATCCGCCCGATGCAGCTCGCGGTCGGCGACACGTCGATGGACTGGGCGGGAATGGCGCAGTTCGGCCTGGTTCTTTGCGGTCTGCTGACCATTGGCATCGTCCATCGGCTGGTTGGCCGGGCTGTGCCGGATGCACCGGTTCCGGACAACCGGGCAGAAAACACGTCATCCGTCACCCGGTGAACCGGCTCCGTCCCCGACACCGAGCGTAATGGGCCGGTCTGGGAAAGCGAGTTGGCCGCGCTCGCGCCAGCTCGGTCGCACGTAGTTGATCTCCATGAGCCGCCGCACCCCGATGATCGGGCGTAGTTCCAAGCCGTGCCAGGTCGCCGGGCCGGCGACAAAGATCGAGGCCGAGTTGAACTCGCCCGACGAGCGGCCGACCCACTTGACATCGGCGTCATAGATGTCGGTGCCCCAGTCCTTCGCGTGCGGGCCCGTGAACAAGTAGATCACCATCGAGAACATCTTCTCGGGCACGTCGCGGTGTGGCTCCAGCCAGGCACCGTCGAGGTCCTGGATGTACTCCACGCGCAGATAGCCGCCTTCCACCTCAATCTCCAGCGTCTCCGCCAGCAGCCGCGCCACTGACGGCCGTTGCAGTGCGTCGGCCAGCACGGCGCAGGTCGGGAACTGCGTGCGCAGCAACGGGGTGATGAAGGTCCGCTGGTCGTTGTAGGTGCCACGCGTACCGTCGGTTTGACCGAGCACCGCCGGCGCAATCGGCAGCGTCAGGATGCCGGTGCAGATATCGATCGGCAGCACCTGCTTCAGCAACCAGTGCCGGTACGGCTGCTCCTCGCGGCGCGAGTCGCGGACGGCGCGAGAAAAATGCCGCTCCACCTCATCGACGCTGGGAACCGGCGGATAGCCAGTCATGCGCGCACCTTGAGCTTGCGCGGCGCCCACTCGATGATCTTGCGTGTGACCAGCCAGGACTTGGCAAAGGCGCTGGCCCTGTGACGCACGTACTCTTTTCGCACGTACCAGTCGGAATCGACAAAGCAAAGTTGCAGGCTCATCCGTGGGCCCTTCTGTGGCAGGAACCCGTGCCAGGAGTTGTCGCCGACCCGGAACATCAGCATGCCGCCGAACTCGGGCGAGAACTCGAAGGCATAGTCATCTCGATTGTCGCTGCGAAGGACCCGCAGATGGCCGCGCTCATAGGGCCACTCGCGAGTGAGGGCGACCAGCACGGTGATGATCTTGTGCTTTGAATCCGGGTGGGAGTAGCCCTCGTTGTAGGCGCCGGTAGTGTTGCCCATCATAACGATACAGGGCGGACAGTTGCTGAGGTCGATGTCGAACTTCTTCTCGACAAGGTGACGGAAGCGGTCACTCAGCAGATCCTGGATCATCAGGTCGAAGTTTGGCCCGTATTTCAGGTCCGGCAGGGCATAGCTGCCGCGCCAGGCGATCGTCGGCGCATCGGCCAGCACCTCGTCCTTGTGGGACGGATCCATCACCCCATTGACATAGCAGTAGTCGTATGGAGTGCGATGCAACTCCGCGGCGGCGATGGCCGCTTCGTTGAGCATCTTAAACGGTGCCGTGCCGTTTTCTGGCATCAGTATCTCCAATTTTACGAGGCGTAGGAACCAGCGGCGCGCCGCGCGCCATTGGCCCACTGCAGTGCTAACGCAAGCATACGATTTACTGTCAGTTCCGCCGCCCCCGCCCCGGTCAGCGAATAGACGCGGTGTTCTGCCTCGCCCTGTCCGCCGGCGACCAGCGCGGTTTCCTCCAGCAGCATCAACTCCGGGTAGACATCGGCGGTGCTTGCCGCCGGAACCACGCAAGCCGCGCGCGCGCCTGCCATGAAACCCGCGCCCCACGCCTTGGCTGACGCCGAACCGGCCCCGGCCGCACCTGAAATTGGAACCGCTGTCCTGGAACGGCATGCCGTGTATCTTCAAGCCGAGTTATATCGTAGCGTCAGATATATCGCCATGCGCATCCGGCGCAAGAGCTATCTTGCTGCGTGCCGGAACGCGCCGTGTCGGTGCTGACCGGCCTGCAGATCTCGCGCCGGATCACCCGGCGGATACAGCACATGCTTCCGCGCAGCCGCATTCACGAGGTCAGTCTGATGCCTGCGGCCATGAAGGTATGTCGTGATACCGCCATCGAGCGTCGCCACGACGTTGAACAAGTGGACGTCGAAGGACACCGTCAGCCCCCCGGCTTTCGTCTGCATCTTCTTGCGGTGTTTCGGGTGCGCAAGAGGGAGGTGATGACACTGCCGAGAAACACAAGTCCAAACGCCAGTTTCATGCCAGCGATCGAGAATGGCAGGCCTGGAAAAAGATAGGTTGGCTCGTCGCAGGGCTTCGACGGGTGCTCCGGCATGTTGGCCAGCATCTCCGCAATGGTGCCATGCATCAGGCGCGGTGCGGCACATTCCGGCATTGGGCTCGGCCACCAGCCCGCCTCAACGCCAACATGCACTCCGGCCATTGCCACACTACCGACGAGCATCAGCGCCACCAGAACGAGTGCGATCCGCGCGAGAGATGTCGGCAGAACCAGTCCAATGACAGCAAGTCCTATTACGATACGGTACGGCCAACGTTCGAGCAGGCACAGCGCACACGGCACCAGCATGCCGAGATTTTCGGCCGCGAGGGCGACGCTCAGGGCGGTGGCGGCCACGAGGGCAGAGAGCACAAGCGCCAGTCGGATTCCGGAGATTGTCATGCGCATCCTACAAATGACTTGCGCAATATCGGCAGGTCGCGGCGGTCACTCAGTCTCCCGACCTGGCCGTCGATCCACGAGTGGATTCGGCCGAGCGGTTCCCGGCGGGGCAGCAGGCACTGTCACAAGCGAGGCACATTCGCCGCGATCCGTTGGCCGGGACTGATCAGAAGCGACAGCACCATACGGATGTGACGATTCATAGTTTCCTCAATTGATATAGATCAAGGCGCCTCATCGCCGAAGGCGGGATGGTGTTACATCAAGATATGTCGTATAGGAACACGCTATCCATAAGAAACTGGCCTGAACTCGTTGCAAGCGTCTCGCGCCGCTGAAGAAAGTCCGTAGCGACGCGGCCATTGTGAAGATAGGGCCTCCCGGCCATGGCCAGCCCCGCGCTGGAACCAAAGCGGTTGGACGCGAAGACAACGAAACAGGCGGCGCGGCCGCAGCGGAGGGCGAAGGTCCGTAGAGTGGCGAACCGAAGGATACGCCGTGTGGAATGAAGCCGTTATCGGCACCGTCGCCTATGCCCTGGCCTGGACTGCGTTCGGCGCAGCGCATTCCCTGCTCGCCCGCGAGACGCCGAAACGCGTGCTGCGTCGTCGCCTCGGCCGCGCCACCCGGCTCGGCTGGAACCTGATCGCGCTGGTCCAGTTCGCGCTCGTCCTCGCGGTTGGCCGGACCGTGCTGCCGGACATCACCTGGTCGCGGTCCGCCGCGATGACCTTGGCCCAGCTTGTGCTGGGCGTGGCCGGCGTGGCGGTGTGGCTCGCCTCCAGCCGCAGCTACGACCTCAGCCGCTTCGCGGGCATCGCCCAACTCCGTGGCGTCGGCGAGGACGACGAAGAGCCATTCTCGGCGCGCGGCCCGCTGGCCTACATTCGCCACCCGCTTTACGCCGGTTCGATCCTGATCTTGCTGGCCCTGGTGCGTGACCTGCGCTCGGCGGAAACGGCCGTGTTCGCCACCCTCTATATCGTGATCGGCCTGCGCTTCGAGGAAGCCGCCCTGCTGCGGCGCCTCGGCCCGACCTATGCCGCTTATCGATCCAGAGTGCCTGCGCTGTTGCCATGGCGCGGTCGCGCCTGGCCGCGCCGGTTCTCTGACTGCGGCCCCTGACCACAAAAAGGATATTTCCGTGCCCGTATCTCCTCTCAGGCTCCGGTTCGCCCTCTGTCTGGGCGTTGGCTTCCTAGGTGCTGGCGCGGCAAGCGCCGCCGAGCCGGTGGTGTCCGCTGGCTGGCTCGCCGCGCAACTCCGCAACCCGCATGTGGTGGTGCTGGATCTCCGCCCTGCCGGCGCATACATGCAGGGTCATATCCCCGGCGCCGTTTCGGCCGATTTCGGCACGACCGGGTGGATGGTGCGCGGCCCGGGTGGCGCGGCCGGCGCGCTGCCGCCGGTGGACCGGATCGCGGCTACCATCGGTACGCTTGGCGTGGGCAATGACGACCAGCCCGTGATCGTCTCCGACTCCTTCCCTGCCGCGGCGCGGGTCTATTGGACGTTCAAGGTTCTCGGCCACACCGATGTATCAATCCTGGACGGCGGCCTGAACGGCTGGACCGGGTCGGTCGAACGCGCGCCGGTGACGCGCCCGGCGGCGGCCTTCACCGCGCATTACACCGACTCGCTGCGCGCCGAACTGCCCGAGGTGGCGGCGGCCGTTTCCGGCGGCGGTGCCAAGCTGGTGGATGCGCGCCCGATGTCGCAATGGAATGGCACCGTCAGGTCGCCGGTCGTCCGCCAGGGCGGGCATCTGCCGGGCGCTGTCTTGCTAGATCAGGCTTCCGCGCTGACGGCGGACGGGCGCCTCAGGTCGCGCAACGAACTGGCGCTGCTGTTCATGCCGGCCGGCAGCAAGCCGGCGATCGTCTATTGCAATGCCGGCTATTTGTCCGCCACCGACTGGTTCGTGCTGTCCGAGGTGCTGCACCGACCCAACGTGAAGCTGTATGACGGCTCGATGTCGGAATGGACCGCCGACCCGTCCCGCCCTGTCGAGCAGTGAACGAACCGAACCCGCGCCGTCCTGACATGGCGGTGGCGGCGGTCGCCGCCAGCCTGTTGCTGGCGGTCGGCGTGACGCTCGGGCAAGGCGGCGCATGGTCGCCGGCAGCGCTGCCGAGGGTGGCGCTGCTCGGGGTCGCGGCGGCGCTCGGATGGGTCTTTCTGGCGAGTTCCTTCGGCTATGCCTCCGCCTTCCGGGCCTGGATGACGCGCGGCGACGGGTCCGCACTGGCGGCGGGAGTGCGGGTGGCCGCCGTTGCAGCCCTGGTGATCGTGCCCGTGTCTGCGCTCCGCACCGGCTATGGCGGCTATGTGCAGCCGCTCGGGCCGCCGGCGGTGGTCGGGGCGGCGCTGTTCGGCCTCGGCATGCAACTCGGCAACGGCTGTGCCTCGGGCACGCTGTATGCGGCGGGCGGCGGGTCGCGGCGGATGTGGGTGGTGCTGCCGTTCTTCTGCGCCGGCGGGGTGCTCGGCAGCCTGCTCTTGCCGGCGGCACTCGAACTGCCGTCACTGCCGCCGGTTGGGCTCGGCTGGCTGCTGGGGCCGTGGGGCGGGCTGGCGGCGACCCTGACGCTGGCCGGCGCGCTGGCGGCCCTGCTGCTCCGCCGCGGACCGTGGCCGAGCACCGCGCAGGTGCGCGCGGCGGTGGCGATCGGCGTGCTGGCGGCGCTGGCGTTCCTGCTCTCCGGCCAGCCCTGGGGAGTCACGTCGGGCCTGACGCTGTGGGGCGCGAAGGCCGCGAGCGCAATCGGCTTCGACCTCACGGGAACCGCCTACTGGTCGTGGAATGGGCCGCGGCAGGATCTGGCGGGATCGCCGCTCGCCCAGGATTCGTCGCTGATGGACATCGGGTTCATCCTGGGTGCGACCCTCGCCGCTGCGTGGCGTGGCCGGTTCCGCGGCCAGATATGGCCGCCGGTGCGCGGGCTGGTTGCCGCGGCGGCCGGGGGATTGCTGATGGGCATCGGCGCGCGGCTTGCCTTCGGCTGCAATATCGGCGCGATGGTGGGCGGCATATCGTCGGGCAGCCTGCACGGATTCCTTTGGTTCTTTGCCGCCCTGCCCGGGTGCTGGCTGGGCATCCAGCTGCGCCCCTGGTTCTTCGCGGAGGGGACCGGCGTGCCGGTTGCGGTTGTCGCGGCAGGCTCCGGCCGATAGGCGGAGCTCTGCCTCTGCCCCGGCGGTGACGTGGCAGCCTGCCAACGACCCTTGTCCACGCGTTCAATTTCGTTATTGCCTGAATTAGAAAAAATAGGACAGTTCCGACTGCAGCGGGCAATAGGGCCCGCGCCGAATGCGAGGTGATACATGCGGCTGGCAAGGATCGGGGCAGCAGCAATGCTGGCGATGGCGGTGGGAAGCGGGCTGACTGCCCTTCCCGCCCTGGCACAGACGGACGACCTGACGGCGCGTAGCCGGGCGCTGGCGATGGAATTCCAGGACAAGCTGCGCGCTCAGTTGATGGGCGCCTTGAAGACGGGCGGACCGCTGCTGGCGCTCGATGTCTGCCAGAAGGCGGCGCCGGCGATCGCGCAGGAGGTCGGCGCCCGCGCCGGGGCCACGATCTGGCGCACCAGCCTGAAAGCCCGTAACCCACGCGGCACGCCAGATGCGTGGGAACGCTCGGTGCTGCAGCGGTTCGCTGCCCGCCGCGCCGCCGGGGAGGATCCCGCAACGATCGAAACCTCCGCCCAAACCGCGACCGGCTTCCGCTACATGAAGGCGATCCCGATGGCCGAGCCGTGCGCCCAGTGTCACGGCACCAACGTCGCCCCCGAGGTCGCCGCGAAGATCGCCGCCCTCTATCCGCAGGACCAAGCGACCGGCTTCGTGCCGGGCGAGTTGCGCGGCGCCGTCTCGATCACCTGGCCGACGCAGCACTGAACGGATCGGCGCGCGATCCGGCAAGGCCGGACCGCGCGTCGCGCCGCCTGCCAGCGCAGGTTTACTGGGGCGGCGGCGGCGAACCGCCACCCGTCCCCGGCCCCATACCGCCACCCGGACCGCGGCCCATGCCCGGCCCCGGTCCGACCAGACCCGGCAGCGACGTGGCGGCCTTGGTCTTCTGCTCCGGTGTAAGGGCGGTCAGCAGCTTCTGCGCCGCCTCCTCCACCATCCGGTGCGCCTCGGCGCGCGACGCGAACATGCCGTTCATCATGTCCTGCCGTTCCTGCCATGTCGCGGTCTGCATCTTCTCGAACATGGCAGCGTGCATCGCCCGCATCTGCGTGGCCATTCCCTGCACCGTCTGGGCATATTCGCTCCAGGCGGGCTCCTGCGCCGGGGTGATGCCGAGTTCGGTCTTCAGGCCGGCGAGGTAGCTGGCCGGGTCGTTCATTCCGCGACCGAAGCCAGGGCCGCGGCCGGCGCCGGGGCCGCCCCTCATGCCCGGACCCATTGGCTGAGCCACCGCTGCACCCGCCAGCATCGCGCCGGCCAGGCCGAGAACGACACGCCGGTTCATTTCTTGCATGCAACCCTCCATTAGCTTCGCGCTCCGGCTTGTGCGGCGCCGCGCAAGCGACGCCGCCGCGGGAACGGGCGCCCGGAGCGCGATCCGCCGTTCCCGCCACACGCACCCACCGTTGTGCCTGCCACAGATCCTGGCAGGGCATCGGGCGCGCGCATTTCATCCTCCCTCCGGCTGCAGCAAGTCGCCGCTGACCGCGGCGCGGAGGGTTCGCAGCGCCACCAGCGCCGTGATCGCGGTGACAGCCAGCAGCACCCAGACCGCCAGCACCTGAAGCCCGGTACTGCCCTCCTGCTGCGCGACGCTGATCAGAGCCGTCGCGAAGGCGGCCGGTGGGAAGGTCCAGGCCCACCAGGACGGCGCGAAGGGCATGGCGGCAAAGCCACGAACCAGGCTCAGCAGCACCAGCGCCATGAACGCGGCGAGGCCGAACAGCCCGAGCGCCACCGGCGTCAGGGCGGAGCCGATAAGAGCGGCCACGGCCAGGCACGCCACCGAGGGCGGCGCCAGCAGGATCACAAGAGTGGGCCGCAGCCGCGGCGGCAATGGCGGACCGGCGATCAACCGGTGCAGCACCAGCGGCTGCAGCATCAGCCACAGCAGCAGACCGATGCCGAACAGCATCCAGGACAGCGTCTCCAGCCCCAGCCGCGCGCCGACCACGGGTGCCACCAGATTGCCCACCAGCGGAATCAGGATGGGTGGCGTGAGTATGGCCGGGTCGTTGGGCGCGGCGATCAACCGGCGCAGCACGACGGCACCGATCGCCAGATGCAGCAGCACCGCGACGGCCCAGAGCACCAGCGCAGCCGTTGGCGCGTAGGGCAGCAGCGCCGCCGCGTTCAGCATCAGCCCGATACTGACCGCGCCGGCGAAAGCCGCCCGCACCGGGTGACGCAAATCGGTCGCCAGCGCGGCCGGGTGCGCGAAGCCGCGCCGCAGATGCAGCACCAGCAGCGCCGCATAGACCAGGGCCGCCAGCGCCAGCAGCGCCTCGCCCACGACTCCCGGTACAGGGAGGCCATGCGCGGCCTCCCGCCATGCCAGTCCGAGCCCGCCCAGCCCCATCGGCGCCGCGAACAACGCCAGCGGCAAATGGTGGAGCCGGCCGGCCGGCACGGCGAATGCGCCGCCGTTCACCCCAGCCATCCGGCGATCGCGTCGGGCTTCGGCAGCCCGCCCGCATGCACGACGCGGCCGTCCACCACGATGCCGGGGGTCGAGGCGATGCCGTAGGCGGCGATGGCGGCGTAGTCGGTCACCTTCTCAAGGCGGATTTCCACCCCGAGGCGCGCCGCCTCCGCGGTGATCATGGCAGCGGTCTGCTCGCATCGCTTGCAGCCCGAGCCAAGTACTTTGACGTCCTTCATCGTCGGTCTCCCGGTCACAGAGGCAGGGCGTTGAACAGATATCCCACCGCAACGATGCCGGTGCCGACCACGCCGACGAACACGGCGATCAGCCGCAGCGTCATCACCTTGCGCAGGATGATCATCTCCGGCAGCGACAGCGCGATCACCGCCATCATGAAGGCGAGCACGGTGCCGAGCGCGGCACCCTTGCCCAGCAGCGCCTCGGCCACCGGCACGATGCCCGCGGCGTTCGAATACATCGGGATGCCGATCGCCACTGCCGCCGGCACCGACCACCAGGAATCGGCGCCCATCATGAACGCCAGCGCGTCGGTCGGCACGAAGCCGTGGATGAAGGCGCCAACGGCGATGCCGGCCAGCATCCAGGGCCAGACCCGGCCGACAATGTCGCGCATCGCCTCCAGCCCGGCGCGCACCCGGTCGGCGACCGTCAGCGCCGCCGGCGGCAGCGTGGCCGTGCCGCTGCGCAGGTCGCGCACCCAGGCCTCCAGCCAGTGCTCCAGATGCAGCCGCCCGATGACCCAGCCCGCAACGATCGCGATGCCAAGGCCGACGGCGAGATAGAGCAATGCCACCTGCCACCCGACCAGGGCGAACAACAGGCCGAGGGCGATCTCGTTGACCATCGGGGCGGCGATGAGAAATGAAAACGTGACGCCGAGCGGCACGCCGGCACTGACGAAACCGATGAACATCGGCACCGCGGAGCAGGAGCAGAAGGGCGTCACCACGCCGAGCAGCGCCGCCAGCACGTTGCCCACGCCTTCCCGCCGCCCGGCCAGCAGCGCGCGCGTGCGCTCCGCCGAGAAGAAGCTGCGGACCACGCCCATGCCGAACACAACGAGCGTGAGCAGCAGCAGGACCTTCGGTGCGTCATACAGGAAGAAACGTGCCGCCTCGGCCAGAGGACTGCCGGGTTGCAGCGGCAACAAGCCCGCCAGCCCGTCCGAGACCGGCACGAGCTGGCTGTACGCCAGGCCCCAGGCGAGCAGGCCCGCCGCGCTGCCGGCCAGCCAGGGCAAGGCCGGCGGCATGGCGACACGCCTCGCCCTTGCCGGGGACGTGACTGGAACGAGCAATTGCGGACGCATGCGGCGCTCCCGAGCGGGACTCTGTGGCGGACCGGCAGCAATGGGACTGGATCGAGCCCGCGATCTATCTCCGATATAACTTACTTGAACGCACAGCCCGGAGCCATGCCGAGCTTGCGGAACAGCATCGCGGCCGGGCAGAAGCCGGTGAAGGCAGCCTGCAGCATGTTGAGGCCGACGAAGCCTGTCAGCGCCAGGAACCATGGGCTGACCCAGAGGGTCAGAGCAACGCTGGCCAGCACCATCACTCCGGCGAAGGACAACACGGCGCGATCGACGTTCATGTCACGGTCTCCCTTGAAGGGGCTGCGAGATTGGCTTCGGTCCAGGCGACGATGGAGGTGGCACCCCGGGCGCCGCTGCTCTGCGCCAGCACGGCGCCATCGCGGAACAGGATCAGCGCCGGGATGCCTCGTACCCCGAGCCGCGCCACCATTGCCTGCGCCGCATCGGCGTTCAGTTTCAGCAGGCGCACGCCGGGTTCCAGTTGCGCCGCGGCACGGGCGAATTCCGGCGCCATGCTGCGGCACGGGGCGCACCAGGGCGCCCAGACGTCGAGCAGCACCGGGATGTCGCTGTTGCGCAGGTGTCGTTCGAGGTTCTGCTCATCGACCTCAGCCGGCTTGCCGGTGAACAGCCGAGCGCGGCAGGCGCCGCACATCGCCTCGGTGGCCGGACGATCGCGCCCGATGCGGTTCACCGCGCCGCATGCCAGGCAGACGGTTCGGAACGGGGATGCCATGGGCCTTTTCACCTTCTGGACGGCTTGACCCTTACCACATAATTGCGTATTGACGCAAGTATGAAAGTCCGCCGCGCACTCCTCGTCCTGGCCTTGTTGCTGGCCGCCCTGCCTGCATTCGCCCAGACGCCCCCGATTCAACCCGGGCCGGCCGGGTTCGTCGTGCGGGCCGCGCCGATCGCCGACGAGAAGGCGGCCTTCGCGACGGTGGAAAGCCTCAACGTCGTGCCGGCCCGCGCCCGCATCGGCGGCACCGTGGTGGCGCGCGCGGTGCGCAACGGC
>CAIVPZ010000076.1 GCA_903907955.1 uncultured Acetobacteraceae bacterium
GCGCCGCGACCTCGGCTTCCAGCTCGGCGCGCGACAGATCGGAGGGGGCTTTGGGTGGTGACATGGCCAGAGGGAATCGTACTCGACCGCGTCAGGGCAAGCGGCAAATGCCGCGTCGCCCGTGGTTTTGCCCCGGTTACCCGGCCGCTTCATCTCCCGCGCCAGCGCCGCCCAGTCGGGTTCGGGATGGCGCCGGGCGCCCGGCTTGCAGCTCGGCGCCGGGAACAGCAGCAACTCCAGCGCTTCGTCGGTCAGATCCGCCGACAGCGGCCAGCCAAGCCCGGCCGTGGTCGCTCGGGTCAGGTAGTCCTGCACGGTGCTGCGGCCGACGCCGACCTCCCGGGCAATGACCCGGGCGCTCGCGCGCACCCCGAAATGCAGATGCAGAACCTGTCGTATCCGCCGCGTGGTCAGCCTCTCCGTCGCCATCCCATCCCTCCATCAGTTGCGATGGTGGATTGGATGCCAGGTGAACACTGACCTGCGAGACGATCTCCTCCCCCGGATGCCCCCTCCAGGGGTGGCCGGGATCAGATTGGAATGGTGGCCGCGATCAGGTCGGAATGGTGGCCGCGATGAAATCGGAATACCTGGCCGCCTTGCGTTGGAATCCGCAGGCTGACCGCGGCGCCGCTGCGCGACGGCCGCGACGCACGCAAGGTGAACTGGTTCGAGATCGCGATCAGCAAAGCCGCCGGGGTGGTCAGCTACCGCAACAGCTTCATCACCGACCTGCCGGTCGACCGCGACACCGTCGCCGATCTGGCCGCCTGCGGGCGGGCGCGATGGAAAATCGAGAACGAGACCTTCAACGTCCTGAAGAACAATGGCTACAATCTTGAGCCCAGCTTCGGTCACGGCAAGCAGCACCCAGGGTCATTCGGTTCTCCTGGCGCTGACGGCGTCGATAGCGGCCTGTCGGTGCTCGGCGAAGTGTTCGATTCCTTCGACTGGCTTGAAGCCAAGACGGCGAAGCAGCGTCAGTTTGGCATTGCGCAAGGCGGCGAGCACCTGCGGAGCGTGCCCGGCGTTGGTGCGCGCCTGATCCTCGCGGCAGGTAACATCGCGGACGTAATGCAGCTTGTTCTCGATCCCCCAATGCTCACGCGACAATTCCAGCAGCCGTGCAGCGCCAGCTTTATCGGCGGACAGGCTGGTGATGGCGTAAACCGTCTCGGTGCTGCTCTTGCCACGCACAATCCGTTCGCGGGTGATGCGGCAGACCTGTGCCAACCCCTTCCAGCAGGGGCTCAGATGCCCGGCCAGCGTGGCCGTGACTTCCAACCGGCGGGTTTCGATCCGGCCATGGCCTTTCTCTATCGTTTCCGTCTGCCGCAGGTCAGGCGGGGGCGACCATTCCGCAGAGGGGGGGAATCGGCCCGAAGGCCAGGGCAATGTCCGCTTTCAGCGCCGGTTGGTTGTCTTTGACAGTGAAGAAGTAGTCGCCGCTTCCGTCGATGATGGTGCGGCAAATCTCCTTCTGGGTGAAGATGGCATCGCCAGTGATGATCACATCCTTGAGCGACAGCGTCTTCAGCAATTGCAGCGCCGCGGTGATCTCGTTGCCTTCCGGTGCCACCGCCAACTGGCCAATCACGCCTTGCAGTGATGCGCTGAACGCGGCCAACAGGTGGACCCCCGTGGATTTTGCCGTGGCACTGCCGCGCAGCCGCTTGCCATCGATCGCGACATGGCCCGCAGGTTGCTCGCCACGCACCCAGTCGCCCAGCGCGCGTTCCAGGGCATCGATATCCAATCCTTTGAACAACTCGCACCACACCGACGGTGCGGGAACCCGAGCACGGCTGATCCCAATGCTTGCCAGTGCGTCCGCGGTCAGTTTTCGGCCCCAGCGCACGATACCCAACTGGTCGCGCCGGCCCGACAGCAGCGCTGCAACGGCAATCAGCAGTAAGCTCGCCAACGGATAGCGCCTGCCCTCCGCTCGCCGGTGGTCTGGCACAGACGCCAGCGCATGCCACAGACTGCCAACCTGGCCGGCCACCAGCGACATCTGCGAAACTCCCGACCTGATTCGCACAACATCTTGAATCAGGAGCCAGCCGCGTCGCCAGACCTATCTTCAACCGGTTCCAGAA
>CAIVPZ010000077.1 GCA_903907955.1 uncultured Acetobacteraceae bacterium
AACTGCGGCCACGATAGCGACCCGTAAAGCGTGGGAAGTTGCTCCTCCGGGTTGTTCAGCAGGGCCAGGGCGCGCCTGGTCTCGTCGGTGCCAGTCAGCAGCCTTTGCTCCATGATCCATTTCAGCGCGAGGCGCTTGCGGGCAAGCTCGGCCTGCGCCGCTTCGGTGCCTTCCAGGGCGGCCACTGCGGCTTGGTGGAACACAGAGCGCGCCGCTGTGGCGGCCAGCTCCTTCGCCCGCTCAGCGCGCTTTTGTGCGTCCGCAACCGCCTGCTTGAGTTCAACGAGCGCCGCGCGGTGCGTGTCCAAGATATCGGCAGCGGTGTTGACCCGATCACGTGCCGCGCGCATCGCCGGAGCCGGTGGCAAGATCGTGCACGAGGCGGCGGCGGCAACGAGGTCCGCCGCCGCAGAATCGCGAGCTTCGGCAACGGCTTCCTCGGCCGCCGCGATCTCGGCAAGTGCCGCCTGGACCATCGCCCCGCCGTGCCGTTCGGCCGCCTGTGCAGCAGCAAGAACAGCAGCGGCTTGGGTGGCGGCGGCGACGGCGGCGATCAGGTCGGCGCGATCGGCAGCGGGTTCAGGAGGGGGTGCGGACAGGACAGCCAACCTTGCCATGGTTTGCAGCCCCTACCGGCGCCGGATGCGGGCGAGGCCCGGGTGCCGCTTGGCGATGTCCGCGGCGCCGGCAACGAGCGCAACGGCACGGCGGCGGGCATCCATCGCGGTGATTACCGCCGGGTCTTGGGTGGATTCGGCAATCATCGTCTCGACGGCCGAATAGTCATCCGGCTCGAGCTTGTCGCGCAGGAACGTCAGCAGCTTGGCGATGTCATCGCTGTTCATTTGAGTATCTTTCCAGTCAGGGTTGGCATCGCCAACGATTGCGCCAGAAACGCGAGGTTCTGAACAAGTAACGAGATGGTTCGCTTTGATTTGCGTCATCGTCAGGGAATGCGGCTGCCCCCGATAGCTGCCCGGTTGCATCCGAGCCACGTAACGATAGCCGCACGACAGAGATTTTGCAGTTCCATTCTGGATCGCGTCGATTGCTGCCTGATCCCAAATCACTAGCGAGTTAGTGAGTTCTCCGGTCGAAGGATTGAACGCAGCATCGCTGCCCGTCGCCCCGATCACCATATCGGGCTTGTGGTTCGAAGCGGTTACTTCGGTATGATCCCGAAGTATCGGCAGCCGATCGAATGTTGAGACGGCCTTTTCAAGCTCATCACCGGGGCGCAGCAGCGAATACATGCGGCCAGGGGTGAGGCCGAATTGTTGCCAGCCCGGAATCTCCTCGGCCACATACTGCGACACGCACGCGCGGGTCAGAACGCTTGATGCAACATGAAGGCGGCCCTGCACGTCAACCGTACGAAGCGAGCGATCGAAGGCCAGCCTGTCGCCAGCGAAAAGCTTAGGCAAGTGGTTGACCTTTCCGAAAGTGAAGGCGCGGGCCGCGGCAGATGGAGGTCTGCCCGCCCGCCCTCGGGGTTATTGCCGGGGCACTCGCCGAGTAATCCCCAAAGAGCGCGGCGAAGAACCCGCTCGATATGGTCAACGTAGAGGGGAGGCGTTGCAATCTTCGTGCTTTTTATTGCAAGTCCCGCGCGTCGGCGATGTCCACGATGCGGCGCCAGGCCAGCGCGTTGCCGTTTGACAGGTCGAGGATGCGGCGCAGCAACTCCGCCCTCTCGCCTCGGGCGTGCGGCGTGGCGGTCATGCGGCCAAGCTCGGATGCAAGTTCCATCGCGCGTCGGGTCGGTGGCAAATCGCCATGCGCCAGCAGCGCCAGCTTCACAGCTTCGTCGCGCGCGGCCAAGCGGCTGCGCTGGCGTTGCCACTTCGGCGTGTCGCTGGCGGCGTGAACCCGCGGAAAGATGGCGCACAGCCATTCCTGGACGCTTTCCTGGGGGGTGAACGGAGCGGCGTTCTGGGGTGACGGATCTGCGTTTCAGATGCTCCGGCGGCTGGTGCGGCCGGAGACGA
>CAIVPZ010000078.1 GCA_903907955.1 uncultured Acetobacteraceae bacterium
CACCTCGGCATCACGGTCCATCCGGCTCTTGCGCGAGGTGAGCTTTCCATCGGCCTGCCGAGCGAGGAAGCGGTGCAGGGCGCTTCGGCTGGGCGTGTGCGCCGCTCCGAACCGCTCGGCGATTGCCGCGTGCAGTTCGTCCAGCGTCTGCCCGGCGGCGTTCGCCCGCAACCATTCGGCCACCTCGGCATCACGGTCCATCCGGCTCTTGCGCGAGGTGAGCTTTCCACCGGCCTGCCGAGAGAGGAAGCGGTGCAGGGCGCTTCGGCTGGGCGTGCGTGCCGCTCCGAACCGCTCGGCGGATGCCGCGTGCAGTTCGTCCAGCGTCTGCCCGGCGGCGTTCGCCCGCAGCCAATCCGCCACCTCGGCATCACGGTCCATCCGGCTCCTGCGACCAGCGCACGCGGCACCTCCCCGCCGAGAAAGGTGGCGATGAAGGGCGCTTCGGCTGGGGGCGCGGAGCACCTCGGGCCGTTTGGCGCGGGTCGCGTGCTGGGCACTCACTCCTACCAAGCGGCGGGCCAGAAAGCGGCGGATCGTGCTGCGGCCGGGAGTGCGGGCGGCGCCGAACCGCGCCAAGCAACCGGCGTGCAATTCGGCTATCTTGAGGCATGAGGCATGCTCGGCGAGCCATTCCCCCACCTCGGCATCCTGCGCGATCCGGCCCCGGCAATCCAACGGCGTGATACCCGCCGCCCGGAGGAAGCGTAGCAGGCCGCTGCGGCTGGGCGTCCGCTCAGCGCCATACCGGGCAGCGCAGCCCGCGCGCACGGTGTCCAGGTTGTGGGCGGTCGCCTCGGTGCGAAGCCAAGCGGCCACCTCCGGATCAAAGTCAAGGCGCCGAACATCGCCGTGTCGGCCGCGCCGTCCAGCGGCTCGCAGGAAGGTACCGATCGCGGTCAGTGACGGTGCCCGGTCGGGACTGAAGGCGCGGACGCAGGCAGCATGGATGTCAGACAGCCGTCCGGTAGCGCCGTTCCGGATGAGCCAGTCCACAAGCTCGGGGTCGCGGCCGATCCGGTTCAGGCTGCTCTTACCGCTCAAGGTTCGGCCGAGGAACGCAGCGATCTGCGCCGCGCTTGGCCCGGTGCAACCAAACCGCTCCGCTGCCAGTTCCGCCATGGCAGGGAACGAGAGGTGAGGCTTGCGGCTCAACTCCCGCACGTAGGCGGCGATCTCAGGCGCGGCCAAGGGGCCTTCAAGAAGCCCTTCAGCGCCCCCTGAGAGCAGCTTGACTGCTGCTTCATCGGAAGCCGCAACGGTCGCCGAGCAGTTTCGCGGCGGCATTGCGGCTGCGGCTGGCAACAGATCGGCGAACACCGGCCCGGCCGACGCTGCGGCGCCGCCCTCGGCCGGATGTGCCGCTGCGGCTGGCGCCAGCTCGGCAGGCACGGGAACGGCCGACGCTGTGGTGCTGCCCGCCGCCGGATGCGCGGCTGCGGCGAGCACCGGAACGGCCGATGCTGCGGTGCTGCCCGCCACCGGATGCGCGGCTGCGGCGGGCACCGGAACGACCGAGAGTGCACCCGCGCCAACCGCCTGAGGATAGGATGGAGGCAGCATCAATAGTGCCCATCGCGGTCAAGCGAACGGCCAAGGTTTGGCGCCACATCGCCGCCGTGCAGCCGCACCGATACGCCTGGGGCGGCGGTTACGGTGGTGCCAACCGGAGCGTTATTGAAGTCCACCGTGACGTGTGCTGTCGAATGGGCGGAGGATGGCACAGAGAACCCGCCCCATGGCGACGGATCGCCGACATAGGCCGGAGCATCCAACGTGCCGGTTCCGGATGGCGCGGCCGTGGTAGGGCTGAAGCCGATCCGCTGAAGCGCTGTGTTGATCGCCGCCATAGCGACATCGAAAGGCCGACTGCAATCTGCCCACAGAGTGGAAAACCACGACCGAAGCTTGTCGAACGCGGCCATAATTGCGTGCACCGGTCCTTCCGCCCAGGACGTGACCCATTGCGTGAAATCCGAGAACCCGCTTTCGATGGTCTGGAATTGACTGGCGAAGAAGCTCCCGATCGGGTCCCACGCATTGTGGAAGTCGCGCAGCAATAGCGGTCCGACCCGACTTCCCCATGTGCCCATAGCGTTCGACAGGTCGTCCCAGTAAACGATCAGCCCGGCAATCGCCATGGCCAAAAGCCCAACGGGTGAGAAGATCGCACCAATAGCCGTTCCAAAAATTGCGAAGCCACCCGCAATCACTGGAAGGATAAAGTTTGCTGCCCCCAGAACGACCGTCAATGCGGAGAGCGCAGCAACGCCCGTCAACGTCCACTCTGTCAGCTTTGGATAAGCTGCCTCCATATCCTGCACAAATTTTGTGAACACGATAAGACCCTTGTTGACGGAATTAAGAACCGGAACGAAGCCAACACCGATCGTGTCTCCGAGTTCTCCCAGCAACTCTTTGAAGATACGCACTTGGCTTATAGGATCGCGAAACGCATCCACGAAGTTCTTTTCGAGTGTATCAGGCCCCACTCCCCGCAGCGTTTTGAGCAGATCACGGTAATCTCCCTCATGCTGAAGCAGCGCCAGCCATGCATCCGCCTGTTGCTGGCCGTGGAATAGCTTGCCCATGAACCCCCTGGTCTGTTCAGGGTTCATTCCATTCGTGTGCGAATGTATTGCTCCAAGCACAGCATCGATAGGGTTCTCTCCATGCAAGCGCGCCCTGGTCAAGAACGGCAACAGATTAAACCCCATCGCATTTTGCCACGACTTCAGCCCGGCCGGTGTTCCCAGATCACGTAGCGCGACGCTGAAATCCGTAGCGGCTACGCTGGGGATCGACGAATTCTTCATCACCGTCTGCAACGCAGCGAAGCCAACATTTGCGGCATCACGGCCATGCATTTGCCATCCCGACAACTGCGCGGCGACACCTGGGAACTCTCGGCTGAAATCGGCGACCTTGAACCGACCTTCGCGCGATGCCACGGCCATTGCTGCCAGCGCGCCGCCGATCTGGTCTTCGGGCACATGCAAATTCTGTATCAGGGCGCCGACTGCCGGTCCGAGTTCAATGGGAGAGATATTGTAGGCAGTGGCCGCGCGTGAATGCGCCTTGATTACCGTATCAAGGATGTTCGCCGGAATCTTTATCTGAATAAGTTCTGAATAGGCTTCCGCGATGCTGCGGCTGCTTTGGCCGGTTCCGAGCGCGTCTTCGTAGAACATTTTGCGAAGACGTCCGATCTCCGTTTCCACGTCCGGACCCGTCTTGCCTTGCGTGATCGCGATGTGGCGCAGCGTGTTCGAGTAATCGCCCCAATGCTCGATAGGCCCAAGAACGCTGACACCGGCAAGCGCACTCCCAACCGGGCCGATGCGTTCACCAAGCCCTTTCAGCTTGCTTCCCGTGCTCTTCCACATCCGGGCAAGCGCGGCCTCGGCCCGGCCCGCAGCCGTGGCCACGGCTTCCAGTCCGCGCCCAAGCCCATTCACGGCTTGCGTGAGGCCCGGTATCTTCGCGCCGGAAGAGGTAAGGGGGTCAAGGTTCAATCTCTTCCCCAAGTCGCCGAGCGCCGACAGCGCCTTGTTCAACTTCGCAAGGCCACCGGATAGCTGATCTTCAAGCGAAAGAACGAAGTTTGCTTTAAGGGATTTGGACATCAGAGCGGTTCCATTATCCCTGCATGATGCTGGGCGCGTAGGTTACGCGAACGAATTCCCCGGCACCGAAAACGTCGTCGAAGGCAAAGCCGACGATGCGAACGTTGATACCGGCACCAGGTGCGGCAGTGACAGCCCGGCCAAGGGAGTCGGTGGTTATCGGCGCACCAGCGGAAATGGCAGCTCCCGCCTCAACCCACTGGTGAGGTTCCGTGCTGACATCCACGCGGTCCCCGGCCGCAGAGATGCCAGGAGTTACACAGACGCCAGCGAGATAATCCGAAGGTGAAGAAGCCTGCAAGACCTGAGTGGGTGTTGCGGAGTTCTTTACGAAGCGATTGTATGTAATCGCGCCGCCCGCCACTCGCGTCTTTATAGTTCCTTCGAACATTTTACGTCGTCCTTGTTAGGAAGCGGTGCTTCCGCTCGCGCGGATAGCCGCAATCAAGCCCGCCACCACATCGGGAGAGGAAATCGGCTCTCCGCCATGCAGAACCTTGACGTTGGAACGCGGCCATACCTGGACATCACGGCTTGTGCCGTTGGAACTTTCCCACCAACGCACATTCAGGCAGGAGACGATCAGCGAAAGCCACCCCGGCTCCTTGCCAGTCTTGGCGCGCAGTGCGTCGCAGATAGATTGCAGTTGGGGAATGTGCTCAGCCACGAAGGCGATAGCGGCTTCCTGGTAAGCCTCGCGCGCTGCTTCCGCCAGTGATCGCAGGAAGGCAGCTTCTGCTTCCGCAAGATTGTGCCGCCATGCGTCCTGCTGTTCCGTCAGTTCCTTGATGCGCTGATCCACCGCGTCCAGGTCCGATTGCACGTGGATGCGCTCCGACGCGATCAAGCGGTGCCGGATCGCGTGCGCTTCCAGGTCCTTTCTGCTCGGATCTGGAACAGCATCCCCCGAGATCAGGCGTTCCACCCGGTCGGTATCGACCTGGATGGGCGCGGCGTGCTCTTCGGCTTGCCTGTTCAGGTCTTCGACGCGGATGCGAAGTCGCGTGGCGACTTCCTCCGCGCGCGCCAGAAGCGGGGCGAGGCCGGCGCCTCCCGCAGTGATTGCATCAATTTCCAGAAGCTGCTTGCGCAGCGGCGGGAGACGTTTGGTTGGAAGGGTCAAGGTATCCTCACGAGGTTTTCGCCATGGCAGGCGAGGAAGGGGTATTGGAACGTGCGGGGGACTTCAGGTGCGCCGCGTTCTTGATTGCCTGCGCACGTGAGTATCAGCCTCGCCGCAGCTTGCAGGAACGGCGCCGCGCGACCTTTTCGCCCAGCGTCCGTTGCACCATCGATCTCGAAACCAGAAGCCTTCTGGAAATGTCGTTGATGCTCATTCCCGCTTCGCGAAGCAAAGCTATACGCCAAGGCTTGCACAAGGGAATTTTCATTTCGCCATAACCGATATGGGCGATCAAGGCACGAGCGGCATCAATGCCGATATTGTCCGAAAGCTTCGATCCTTCGGCCTTCTCGGGGATATAGATATTCGCGCCACCGTGTATTTCCAGCAGGCGGAGCATGGCTTCCTGGCCGATCGCCGCGACAATGCGCGCTATTGCGGGGGGTGGTGATGGTCCGTGTCCCATGTTCCCTCTGGCGAATAATCAAAACCAGCCGGAACCTACACCGCATGGGGCCTGTGTGACATGGCCCCGCACGGGGCCGTGTTGGCAATTCCGCAGAGTGAAACAGCGAAGTCGGGAGGTGCGGCATCCGGCCGGGAGCGCGGCTCGGATCGCATTCGTGGTGGGTCTTGGGACAGTTTCGGTAAGGGCTGCCTGAGACCGCGCGGTGCGCTCCGCTATTCAACAGTGCTGCGGCCGGACGATTGCCTATGCGCTGCTGCGCACCTGTAGCCAGGATGCTCATTAGGGACGCGGATTTCAAGCGCCGTGTTTGACAGCTCGGCGTGCGCCAGCTCGGCCGTCATGAGGGGCGGCACCGGACCGCGGCCATCTCACCGGGACGGCTTTGCCTGTGCCGTGGTGCTGCGAGCCTCTCCCGGAGGCACGGCAGGAGCTTGGTTGCGCGCTCTGTCGAACGTGTAGCGCAACAACTCTCCAAAGCCCCGCCAGAGGCGTGCGCATACCCGGCGGCTACCACCCTACCTGCCCCGTGGACACGACCCCCGTAAGAGAACGATGGGGGCACGCCGTGGGCATGTTTCCCAAAAATCTGGGCTGGGTGGACCCCCCATAACGCACCGGCTGCACCAGCCGTGGTCAATTGTGGTCAGCCTGTCGCATCCGAGCCGCCGCCGATGACGGCGCAGCACCCATCCCCAGAAATCGGCATCCCGTTCCTTCATGTCGGCTTCCCGCGCCGCGCGCTCGGCTGCTCTCCGGGCGCGGTTTGTCTCGCCTGCTTTCCTGCGGCCTTCCCGAAATCGTTCCGCCGCTGCTGCGGCTGCGGCTGCACGTGCCTCCGCTGCCTGGTGTTTGGCGGCGGCAACCTCGGCAGCGGTCATGAACAGCCCCGGCGCCTTGGCTGGCGTCAACGCCGCCACGGTGGCTTCGAGGTCGCGGCTTCCTTTGGTCAGCAGATCAGCCGGCACGCCAAGAGCAGCGGCCAGCCAATGAAGCTCGATATCCTGGGGGCGGCGGCGGCCGGCTTCCCAGTTCAACACCGTCTGCGGCGAACTGAAGCCGAGGTGTGCGGCAAGGGCGCGGAGCGAGAGGCCGCGCTTGCGGCGGATGATGGCGATGCGGCCG
The DNA here is from genome assembly GCA_903907955.1 of uncultured Acetobacteraceae bacterium. Classification (GTDB taxonomy): domain Bacteria; phylum Pseudomonadota; class Alphaproteobacteria; order Acetobacterales; family Acetobacteraceae; genus Rhodovastum. The sequence goes on from CAIVPZ010000078.1 coordinate 6,341, forward strand.
GCCAGCGTGGTCAGCATCTGCGGATGCCGGTGCGCCAACCCATGCCGGGATCAGGCTTCGGTCCGGGGTGGGATCGATGGCAAGGCTTCAGCCGGCCACCACGCAAGCTGCCCGGCGCACCACGCCGAGCAAGTCGTCCAGGTCAAGCGCGACGCCGTCTTCCGCCGCCTCGGCGTGCAGATCGGCAGCGGCGGTTTCCAGGTCGGCACGGCTGGCGGTGGCGGACAGCGCCAGCTCCCGCCCCAGGGCCAGCAGGATGGCGGCGGCGGCCGGGGTGTCGCCTATGAAATAGCTCTCGGCAGGGGACATCGTCATTTCCCATGGCAGTTGAGGAGGCCGATCGGAGACCGCCAGATCGGCGGCCGAGATTCGCCTGGACGGCTCGGCCTGGATGGACCGATCCCAGTACAGCAGAACGGCGGCGGGTTGCCCCGCCGCCATCCCGGCGCAGATCGCCATGTCGGCCGTCACGCGACCTGCGTTTCTTTCTGCGCCTGCCGCTTGGCGCGCTGCTTGGCTTTCATGGCCTTCAATCCGCCAAGCACTTTCGGGGCAAGCTCGGCAGTGACGAAGCGGAGGGCGGACACCTTGAATTGCCGTTCCAGCCATTTGCCGAGGCTGGCGTCCGTGCCCTCGCCATCGGTGCATTCCGCCCAGATATTGCGCATGAGTTGCACCTGCGCGGGCGATGCCATGCCAGCGCGGAGCGGCATCGGGCGGCGTTTGGACGTGCTGCGGAAGCCCAATTCAGTGAACCGCTCCATCACGGCATCGAAGCCCTGTTGGTCCAGCATGGCGGCGCTGGTGACGCCGCCATACAGGCCAAGAATGGAACGATAGTCCTCATCCGACAAGCTGAGCTGTCGTTTGGCCACATGGATCAGGCTCAGCTTGCTGGGCGAGAGTTGCGGCGCAGCCTCTGAACTCGACTTCGTCTGCGGCATCGGAAGCCTCCTTCACCTTGTTTATGCCGACTTCGGAGAGAATTAAGACGGTCTTCAGGACACCGCGCGTGCGGCCTTCCGGAAGTTCTTCAACGAGATCGCCAATCAGGAAGTCGATACTGCACAGCGCATCAAAGGCACCCTTCAGTGCCAGACCCGCATCGGGTGCCGAGGTGCGGGCATCGGGCGCGTTCGGCTCCTGAGCGGCATCGGCATGCGGCCCGGTGATTTTCCCCTGGCCGGTCAGCAGCCAATCAAGGTTGACCTGCGGGAACTGCGTCACAATACCAAAGACGATATGCAAGTTTGCCTTGCAGCTTCCGGCCTCAACATCAGAAAGATAGCTGCGCGATATGCCAATCCTTTGCGCCATCTCGGTTTGGTTCATGCAGAGCATTAGCCGGACCTCAAAAATTCTCTGGTGAAAACCGGCTTCGGCATCCTCTTTCACGATTTGGCCCTTGGCTGCGCACTCCCGCATTTGCTTATCGCACATCGTCTACGACCCCTTTCAACTTGTCTGCCATCATGCGGCACGCCGATATCAGGGCGCAGGTGGCCTCGAACGCCGCCATCACCTCCGGTGACATCGGGTTGGGGAAGGCGTCGGAGACGTAGTCATCGGCAACCCGCAGAAGGTTGCTGAGATCAAGCGCGAGGCTCTGCGCGGCGTTGACGATCTGCCACTGTTCAGGCGCCGGGGCGGTCTGTGGCGAGGCGGCGGCGGGCGTCATGCCGCCACCTCGCCACGGGCGCGGGCCGCCGCCTCGACGTGCTCGGTTTTGATCGGCTGCCCGGCCCCCGCCAACTTCGCGGCGACGTCCAGATGCTTGCGCATGATCCGCAACCCGCCCGGCCCGGACGCAACGCGGCCAAGCAAGTCGCGCGGGCGCTTGCCTTCCACGCCCATCGCCGCGCAGATCGCATCGATGTCGCCCGGGAGCGGCGCTTCCAGGTCGATGCGGTGCAGGAAGCGACTGCCCAACTGCGCCCAGCGCTTGCCCGACCAGCGGTCGCGCAGGTCCCGGTTGCCGATAAACACCACGCCGATGGACATGGCGTCATAGATCGCCCGGATTTCCTCGACGGACGCATCCGACAGGTGCTGCGCTTCATCGATCAGCAGCAACTGCGGATCGGGTTCGTAGGACAGGGCCTTGCGGATCGCGTCCGACCAAGCGCACCCGCCTGTGCCGGAGGGATAGGCGCCCACAACCTGGCCGAGGCGCGCCAAGCTCGGCACCAGCGCGCTGCTGGCGGGCGACATGGTGATGAGATAGGCGCCTGCGCGCCCGGCGACATAGCGCCGAGCGGCGGAAGTCTTGCCGATGCCCGGTTCGCCCGTCACGAGGCCGAGTTCCCCGTCCGCTTGACAGATACGGAATACGTTCGTGAGGTCCCTTGCTGTGGGTGTCTCGAAAAGATCGCTGAGCTTCACGCCCCGCGGCCTTTCTGGTAGATTGTCGATAGTCATGTGGTGTCTTGACCCTGGCTAAGAACCGGGAGGCGTTCCCGGCAACGGGCGGGCTGATGTTGACGGCATCAGCCCGCCAATCTCTCCTCCGAGATGTCGGCGAGCCTCGCGCGCAGAGCGGCCCCTTCGGCCAGCTCTGCGGCTTTGCGTTCGGCCACATCCCTGCGGCGGTGCGTGCCGGCGCGTGCGGCCCGCGCAGCTTCGGTAATGCTTGGATCGGCGCTGGCGCGCGCTCCGATCTCCGGCTGCGCCATCGGCCCATGCAACTCGACAACCTCGGCTGCCCGCTGTTCCAGATCGATTGCAGGCGCAGCGCTTCGAAGGACGCCGATCTGCTTCCTGTGTTCCTTCGCTTCGCGCGCCTGCTCTTTCGCGCCAGCTATGTCATCAAAGCGCGTTTGCTTGTCCGGCTCGGCGATGCACAGGAACTCATCATGTTCGGTGAACACGGCCACCCGTTCGCGGTCGCCGAAGGCAGGACGGCGCAGCAGAACGGAGGAATCACGCTCGCTGCCGGCACGGATCATGAGCGCATCCGCTCGATACGTCGTGTTGTCCAGGCTGAAGGTTCCGCCCGGTTTCAGCACCCGGACTTCAGGCTTTGCCAAGATGTAGCCAATAGCTGTCTGATCGAGAACGGTGCTTTGCCAACCTTCACGCACGAATGCCGCGAAGCGGTCATTTGGCGAAGTGCCATTGAGGTGTCCGGCCTGCTCGCCGGTGTGGTAGTAATCAACGATCGCCTTGATGGCATTGATTGCTTGTTCTTCCGTGCCAGGATACGGCACGGGATCGCGGCCTTGCTGCTCTGTCTTCTTCTTCATTCTGTCGCCGCCGATATAGCCCGGCAGCAGAGAGCATGCGGTTTTTTTGAAGGTGGCAAAGAAGGTTTCGATCACCTTGGCCTGTGGGTTATACGGCTTGGCGCGGTGCAAGCCTGTCCAGGCTGCCGAAGCGCCGATGCCCGCCCAGAATTGTGGCGCGTTCTCCAAGAGTTGCATCAAAGGCTCGGCAGCATCAAGCCAATTGTATTCGCCGCCATTGTCACAATAGACGCTCTTAGGGACGCCAAAACGGGAGTCTGCACACATGTCTGCGAATGATGCAATCACATGCTCTGTTCGGATCATCTCGCCTTTCTTCATAACGAATATCGAGATGAAGGCGCGATTGGTGGCGAGGTCATACCACGCGACCATCTTCGGCGTGCACAAAGTCCCGTCCGCCCGTCGCACGTAGAGGTCAACGTGGTGGACGTCGGCTGCCACACAGTCGCCCGGCTGAATGTGGCTGCGGTCGCGTCGGATGCGCGGCTCCATCGTGGCCGCGAACCGGCCGGCGTCGCGATCCTTGGTGTGCACCTGGCGGTGCAGGCTCTCGGCTTCGATGCGGCGCCGGGGAACCCGGCAAATGCTCCGAAGCGCGACCTCGGGCAGATCAACCCCAGCCCTCCGCGTCAGGCGCACCGCCTCGGGGAGCGCAAGCCGCTGCACGCCCTGCCAACTCTCGACGCCACTGCGCCAGAGCCGCCGAATGTCGTGCGTGATGGCGCCGGCCGTTTCGGCGATCTGCTCTTCGGTCTGCCCCGCCGAGCGCATGGCCCGATCCCACTGGCGCGATAGGTGCACCCGGTGCTTACCAGCGTTGGCGGGGGCCTTGCGCCAAAGGGCCTTCACACCCTTTGCTTGGTAGCCCTGAAGCCAAGCGCGGATCGTTCTTGTGCTGAGGCTGCGGGAAAGCGGACGGCCGAGATGATCCCGCGCCGCAGCACTGGCGGCAGCTTGGATCGCTTCCGTCCGCTCCGCCGAGCGCGGCGCGGTGCCGTCCAGAATGGGCAGGATGATGCCCAGCTTCCACTCTGTGAGCCGACTGTCCCCGACGACAGCGCGGCGCCAACGCTCCCCCCGCTGGAAGTTCGGGCCGATCACCTTGGCCACCACGGGCGTGAGCTGCGCCGCCTTGGTGCCGCTGGCGGCATAGGGTAGCTGAGTGTCCCCGCCTGGGGACGTCGCAAGTTGAGACGCCTTGGGCGCACTCAAAAGGTGGGGGGGAATGCTGTCACTGGCCACCTGATAGGCAAGGCCGCGCGAGCCTCCTCGGCTTGGCACGAGTTGAACTGTCAACCTGAAACCTCGCCAGGTACCTCCAGCAGCGCAGGAGTTCAGCGCCTTTCTAGCTTTCTGCGGGCTGATCTCTACCAGATCAGCGAATTCCTTCGTCGACAGCATCATGGGAGATGCGCGAGGGCTGCGAGGCGGTTTAAGACCCTCATCGCACCCTGCCCGCCCCGGCGTCCGGTCAGGCATTGGTAGACGTATTGCCGGGATTCCCCTTCTTCCTTGCACCACTGGCTCAGCGTTACGCCACGCAGCAACAGCCCGGCCCGCACGAGCCGGTGTAGATCGGCGCCTGGATTCTGCTGTAGGATAAGGGAGGATGCTGCTTCCATAGGAAAGCATGGTGCAGCCAAACGGCGGCATCTGCAAGCGGAGATTGGCGAATGGCTTCAGAAAGCAGTTCGGCATCGGCTGCGGTGGCGGCCCGCATCCGTGAGGTGCGCGTTGAGCTTGGCATGAGCCAAACTGACTTTGCCCGCGCGCTCGGGGTGTCGCGCAGCAATATTTATGAAGTGGAACACAATAGCGTTAAGATAACAGTTGATATTTTATTCCAAATTAGCGAACGCTTTGGCGGAAGATCGGAGAAGGCTAATGCGCATTATCTTCTTTCTGGAAAGCATCCCCTCTCTATAAAGGCAACGGATCAAGGGGGGGGCATGCTAAACTCAGTGTTGGGCTTGGATGAGCATGCCTTAATTTTCGCACTGGGGATGTACGAGAGGCTTGGCATAGGCCCAGCTACGCCTGCCACCATGGGCAGGAAGGCGGGGCTATTCCGGCAAATCCTCTATGCGTATCTCGGCGAGATGGATCGAGCGAAGCGAGATGGCGTGGATATCGTTGTCGCGCGGCGTGCGGCTGTGCGGGCATGCATGACGCTCTTCGGTTCGCTGCGCGCGACTGACCTAAGACAAGATGCTGAGGACGAACGGCACGAAGCGGACCAGGAGATGGACGGCCCGTTTCCCACGGCGTAGGGTGCGCAATCGGTTCCGAAATGGGGTGCGCAATCCTCCGCATGTGACTTTCGGCCAACCAGTATTCTTTCTTTGTCAATGACTTATGATTGCGCACCTTTGTTCCGCCATCGCGGTTCCGCAATCAGAGATGCGCACTCCGACCCCTCTGTATAAGGCTATGACGAACCATCATTTTATGAATCTAGTGGCAGAATTCTATGTGCCGCCCGTGGCAAAAACGAAAAACCCTTACCACTGCTCGGCCGCATCGGTCACCTCCCTGGGAGGGGCCATGGCGTCTTCGTCGTCGGGCTCTCCCCCAAGGGAGGCGATGAAGCCGACGATGCTCGCTCCCTGCCGGTCGCGGAACAGCGTCCGCCAGGCGCCTTCGCGCAGAGCCACCCCGCACATGAACCCTTCCGCCCACTCGGAAACATCGATCGCCAGTGAATGCCGCCGGATCAGCGGCATGATCGGATAGCCGGATTCGATCCGGGCCGCGATCGTGTTCCAGTGCCGCATCAGCAGCCCCGTCACGAACTCAGCCTGCTCCGAATCTTCGAACTCCGGCGCCCCGGGAGTGGTGCCCCAGATCTCCGGCAGGTACTCCGACGGCATGACCGGTTCCGGCCCGATCACCAGAGCGGTGAAGAAGCCGTCGAGGCACGGCAGCGACATGGCTTCAGGCAGAAGCTCATCGCTGCCGAGGAAATCATCGAGCCAGTCGCGTTCGGCATCGGTCAGACAGAAGCTGGCGGCCGGATCGCTGTCCTCGTCCTTGTCCTCGTCGTCCCAGGGATCGTCGTCTTGCAGGCAGACCGTGGCATCTGTCAGCCTCTCGATCCCCCACTCGACGAAGCGGTTGGGGTCATCCGGGTGCTCCTCGGCCGTTGCCAGCAGCTCCAGCCAAGCCGCCTGCTCCTCTTCGTCGTTTAGCAGCAGACGGCCATTGTTCCAGCTCTCGCGCACGCGCCCGGCGCGGTCGCGAAGGCCGAGCAGGCCGATGGCGCTCGCCCATCCCTCCCAGGCGGCGTCGCCCGGCGGGGCCATCGCCTCGGCGTCGAAGCGGTCGATCAGTGCGGTCAGCCGATGGTGGTCGGTCTGTCCCTCCCAGGCCAGCCGCGCCAGCACCTCAAACAGTACCCATCGGATGCCCGGGTCCGTCACGCGTCTCTCCAGGGCGGCATACAATGCATCCGCATCGCCGCCATACAGCGTCAGCGCGACCTGGAGGACGATGCTGGAGTAGTCCTCGCCCAGCAGCCCTTTGAGCTGCCATTCCTTCAGGTCCAGCAGCCCCACAAGAGCTGGCCAGGCTGTCCGCTCGTTCGCCGCTGCCACCGCGTGCAGGCCGTAGAATACCAGATTTTCCTGCCAGGGCAGCAGCGTGCTGCCGCATCGGGCGCGTTCAACCAGCTCGATCAGGTCAGGAACCAGGGCAGCGGCCTGCTCCACGGCTGCCTGAAGCGCCGCCACGGAGGGCGGAGCCTGCCTGCCGAGTGCAAGGCGAATCTCATCGAGACCCATGGCGCCACGTTAGCCCGAAGCATTCCAGCCCGCTACCGGCCTACGGCGTAACCGGGGCAAAACCCCGGGCGAACACAGAACGGAAGCGGGTCAATCCGGGTTCGACGGCCAAAAAATGGCGGATTTCTGCGGCGGCCGTTCCGCAGGCGGACGCATGCTGCACCTGCTTACCCGGGGTTTTGCCCC
>CAIVPZ010000079.1 GCA_903907955.1 uncultured Acetobacteraceae bacterium
ATGATTGCGATCCCAGTTGCAGACAATGTGGGCCCAGTTGCGATGATTGTGGGCCAGACCCCTCAGGTCCGTTGCAATGAGCGTGGGCACGGCCCGCCATCTATTGCGATCCGAGCCGCCGATGATTGCGATCCGCTATAGTTAAGCAGCAGGAACGTCTCGACGGCCACGAACGCGGTCCGCTTGTTGCCATCCACGAAGGGGTGGTTCCTGGCCAGCCCGTAGCCAAGGCTGGCAGCCAGCGACGCCAGATCGGGGTCGCCATAGGCGGCGAGGTTGCGCGGGCGGTCGATGGCGCTGGCCAGCAGGCCGGCATCCCGGATCCCTTCGCTGCCGCCGTGCCAGGCGATCTGCTCATCGTGGATCGCCTCGACGACCTCCCGCAGCAGCCAGACGATGTCCGTCCCGCTCACTTCGCCAGTTCGCGCAGCACGTCACGGCGACGGTGCATCACCTCGCGGGCGACCTCCATCTGCCGGGCAAACGCGGGATTGTGGCGGACCAGCCGGATGCCGTCGGCGGTGTCGACGACATGCAGGATGTCGCCCTCCGCTATCCGGTGCCGCAGCAGCACGTCGCGCGGCAGGGTGACCCCGAGCGAGTTGCCGATGGCGCGGATTTTGACGGCGTCGGTCATGGCGGCCTCGATGTTCGATCCGAAAGTTATAACACTGATTATAACGTCGCGGGGTCAACCGAGAAGGGGGCACCTACGCGCCCCCGCCGAACCGCATCACCGGAATGCCGAGCGCCCTGGCCTTGTCGGCGAGGTTTTCCGAAATGCCGCTGCCGGGGAAGATGATGACCCCGATCGGCAACGTCTCCAGCAGCTTGTCGTTGCGCTTGAACGGAGCCGCCTTGGCGTGGCGCGACCAGTCGGGCTTGAAGACGACCTGCTGCACCTTGCGGCTGTCGGCCCAGCAAGCGGCGATACGTTCAGCGCCGCGCGGGCTGCCGCCGTGCAGCAGCACCATGTCGGGATGCTTGGCCCGCACGCGGTCGAGCGTGGCCCAGATGCGGTCGGTGTCGTTGCAGTCGATGCCGCCGGCGAAGGCGATTCGCGGACCGGCGGGGAGCAGCACCTCGGTCTCGGCGCGGCGGCGGGCGGCGAGGAAGTCGCGGCTGTCGATCAGGGACGCGGTCATGTGCCGGTGGTTCACCATCGAGCCGGCATGCGGGCGCCAGGCTGAGCCAGTGCGGGCCTCGAACAGATCGGCGGCCTGGTCGCGCAGGAGTTCGAAGGCGTCGCGGCGTTCCAGCAGGCGCATGCCCTCGGCGATCAGGCGCTCCAGTTCGACGGACTTCACCTCGGAGCCGTCCTGTTCCTGCTGCGCCCGGCGCTGGCGGTCCTCGTTGTCATCAAGCTCGCGCTGCACGCGGTCGGATTTGCGGTGGAAGACGTTGACCATCGACCACAGCAGATCGGGCAGGTCGGGTTCCAGCCGCGTGTCGGCCAGCACGCCGCCCAGCACATCGAACACATCGGACAAGGCGCGGCCGAGATCGTCGCCGTCGGGCAGGGGGCGGGGGTCGGGCTCGTCCTCGTGCGGACGCCAGCCCTGCATCCGCACCTCGTCGAGCACGCGGGCGGTCTGGGAGGCGTGGTGCACGGGCTCGGTGTCGTCGGCCAGATGGGTATGGGAGATAAATGTCATGGTGGCTTCCCTGTTCGGAGGGCCGCTCCGGTGCGGCCTTCGCGGGGAGCGCAAAGGCCGGGAGCGGGGCAGGGGGGCACCGCCCGCATTCCGTTTCCGCTCGGGGGAACGGGAACATGCGGGCGGGGAACGGCAGGCCGCGCCCTGTTTTGCTTCGCGATGCAAAGGCGCCGCGCTCGGGCGGCGCCGGCGGAAAACAGGGTCCGGGCTGCCGTTGCCCCCCTGACCCGGTTCCGGCGTGATCCCCGCCCGGAAGGCCGTGCGGGAGCGGTCCCTCCCGGACGATGGGCAGCCCTGACGTTTCTCTTCCGGCGCTGCCGGGCGAGGATGCCCGCGCGTTTCACCCGCTGCCGGATATGGGCGAGGGGGCAAGGCAGGCGGCATCGTCGGGCACGAGCTGCGCTTCCAGCCTTGCCTGCAGGGCGCCGGTGCCGAGGCGGCGCAGATCGGCGTTGAGATCGTTGGTGGCGGGAATGAGCACATGCGGCGTGAGCCCGGCCGCACTGGCCCGCTCGGTCAGGCGTCGCGCCGCCGCACGGCCGGCCGCGTCGTTGTCGCGCACGATGTAGAGGCGGTGCAGACCCGGCGGGAAGGACAGGGCGGCGAGGTGGTTGGCCGACAGCGCCGCGATCGCCGGCAGGGCGGGCAAGGCCTGCCGGAGCGCCAGCATGGTCTCGATGCCTTCGCCGGCGGCGAGCACGTCGCGGGCGCGGCCGAACCGCACGCCGTTGCCGAGCAGGTGGCCCAGGGCACGCCGCGGCGTGGCGACGGGCGCCTTGCCGCTGCCGTCGCGCGCCAGCCAGGTGCGCTGGATGCCGGTGACCGTACCGGCCTCATCGGTGACGGCGGCGATCAGCGCCGGCCAGATCTGGCGCGGCGCGAGGGGCTCGGGCCGGTACCAGCAGGCGGGGTGAAAGCGCAGGGCCGCCAGATCGCCGGCCGGGGCGATCCCGCGGGCGCGCAGATAGGCCTCGGCCAGGGTGCCGGCGATCGGGCGTGCGTGTGCCCATAGCCTGGTGGCGGCATCGGGCGAGCCGCCGGGCGCGGCCTGCCGGGGCGGGGGCGCCGGACGCGGCAGGCGCAGGAAGGCGCGGGCCTCGTCCAGCGCATGCGAGAGGCCGTTGCAGCCGCGATTGAGGCGAATCAGGTCGAGCAGATCGCCGTGTTCGCCGCTGGCTGCGTCCGACCAGTGACCGGCGGCGCCGCGGCCGGAGGAGGGGCCGGCCAGGCAGACATACAGGCTGCGGCCGGGCGTGTTGCGGACATCGCCGACCAGCCAGTAGCGGCCCTGGCGGCGGCCGTTGGAGAGAAAATGGCGGCACACCGCCTCGGCATCCTGCGCGAGGCGGGCGGCCAGCGCCGCGGCTGGGCTGCTCATGGGGAAGGCTCCGGATCGGGAGGGAAAGCAGCGGGGCAGGGCAGGGGACCCGGCGCGGCGGTGCCGCCACGCCGGGTCCCGCGCCGTCAGGCCGCGACCATCTCCATGGCCTCGGCGGGGGCGCTGTCCTCCGGCGCCGGCGCGGTGATCACCGGAGTCCGCAGCGCCTCGGGCAGCCAGCCCGTGCCGGCGAGCAGTTGCGCCGCCGCCTCGGCCATCTCCGGCTTCTTCAGGCCGGCGAGCGGTGCCGCGGCGGCCTCGCCCCTGGCTTCGCGCACCGCTTCGAGGATGCGCGCCTTGGTCACCCGGCCGAGATAGGTGTCGACCGTCGGGGTCCAGCCGGCGGCGGCCATGTCGAGACCGGTTGTGCCGGCCAGGACATCGGCATGGGCGAGCGCCCGCGGCCGGCGGTCGTACGGGGTCATCACCGCGTTGACGGTGAGGCCGGCGCAATGGGCGAACAGGGCGCGCCGGCTGTCATGGTCGAGCGCCTGCAATGCTGGCCACAGGTGCTCGGCCGTCTCCGGCAGTTGCTGCGCCCAGGCTTCGTGGCGGGCATCGAGGGTGCGGGCGGCGGCGCTGTCGTTCAGCCCCGGTGCCTGGGCCGCGAAGCCGGACGAGCGGACGGTGATCTCCAGGCAGGTGTCGCCGGCCGCCCGGTAGAACAGGGGCAGGCACATCGCATGCAGCACCGCGAGGTGGGCGGCGTCCCAGTCATCGGCCAGGGCGTTGCGCAGGGCCAGCGTGCGATGGGCGGTCAGTTCGGTCAGCAGCCGGTCGGGCAGGGGCTTTATTCCATCGTCCTCCTCGGGCGGATCGGCGAGTTCGGCGCTGACCGACGGGGCGGCATGGGTCGCCGCCGCCGCGGCCCGGGTCGGGAGGGGCGCCGGCGCTTGGGCCGTTTCCGTTGGCGCATCGGCGTCGGTTTCTTCGGCCGGCGCCGGGGGTTCGTCCTCGGGGCGGACATAGCCGCGTTCGACCTGCAACTGGCCGTTCGGGGCGACGCTGAGGAAGGCGCCGGCGATCGCCGTCTCCTCCGGCGTGAAGCGCGGCGGCTTCGTCTCGAAGGTGGCCAGCGCTTCCTCGAGTTCGGCGAATTTTGCGTCGACCTCGTCGGGCAGGTCGTCCAGCCCGTCGTGTTCTTCGGAGAGGGCGTCGTATTCGGCCTGCAGGGCGGCGAGCGCCGCCTGCTCGTCTTCGGTCAGGGTGGTGTCGCCCTGGATGAGCCGCAGGCCGGAGCGGTAGCCGTACGGCAGGGTCTCGACCGCCTCGACCCATTTCCAGCCTTCGGCGCGCAGGGCGGCGGCCTCCTGGGCGAGCCGGTCGGCGACCAGCCGGTCGAGCAGCGCCGGGTCCTGCAGCCAGCCGCCGCCATCCTGCTCGAACAGGTCGCGCAGCACCGCGCCGCCGGCGGCCTCGTAGGCGGCG
>CAIVPZ010000080.1 GCA_903907955.1 uncultured Acetobacteraceae bacterium
CAGAAATCCGCCATTTTTTGGCCGTCGAACCCGGATTGACCCGCTTCCGTTCTGTGTTCGCCCGGGGTTTTGCCCCGGTTACCGGGATCGTCCGTAACCTGTTGAAATATGGCTTGGAAAAATGAGGGGATGGCTGAGGGCGGCATCAGGTCCACCCCGGCAGAGGTGCCTGGGCCTCATTGAAGCGGCGAGCTTGTTCGGCGCCGTTCCAGCGGTGCTAGCGGTTGGTCCACCCCGGCAGAAATGCTGGGGCCTCATTGATGCGGGGTAGGCGTCGTCTGTTCGAAATCAGGCCTATTTCCCGCCGGCCTCGACTTGCTGTCGTGTCTTGTTCAAAGCCACGCAAAGTTGCGGTACAAAGGGCTTTCGGGAAGTTGTTGTACCAGAACAGGAATAGCGGTATAGATGACTTTCAGGCCCGCCCACTGGCGGGCGCTGCCCTTCGGGAGGATTGCGACATGGGCCGACGCTGCATCGTGTGCGACCACGCCCGCAAGAACGAGATCGAGGCGGACATGGCCGGCGGCATGGGTCTGCTGCCACTCGCGGCGAAGTTCGGCGTCTCCAAGTCGGTTATGGCTCGGCACCGGACCGACCATCTCGCCCCCAAGCTGGCGGCGGCAGCACGCCTAACAGCGCCTGTCAGTGTCGTGCAGGGAGAGCGCGCACGGGCCAAGGCCATCGCCGCTGGGCAGGCGCCGGTCGGCGCGGAGGTCCTGTCGCTGACCGGGCTGTTGGAGCGGCTAGCGCGGTCGCTGGAGCGCTTGGAGCGGTCGGCCGATGGGTGCAGCAGCCGACAACCTGCCCACCGCCCTGGCGGCCGTCTCTGGCCAGCTACACCGTGGCATCGAGGCAGCGGCCAAGATTCAGGGCATGTATGCGGAGCCGGCGGCGCCGCAGGCCGACAGGTTCTCAATCACATTCAACGTCGGCGGGACCGGCGGCAGCACGATTGAGGGGCAGGTGGTGCGGGCGCTGCCGGTGACCGCCGATCTCGAAGCCGTGGATGCCAGGGGCGAAGATGTTGTCGGGGATGACGGCGCGGCGGCATTGGTTGAGGGCTTCCCGGCGCCCACCTTGGCCTTCGAAATCAAATTTTAGATCGAAGGACAATTATTATCAGAGATAGTTGAACCGATGGCCACAGTTCGCGCAGCGTGTCTGGTTCAAGTTGCCGGAAACCCGCTTTGTTTGAATGCACCGAGGGCATGTTGCGCTTAGGTTGCCAAGTGAATGCTTTGCCTCATCCTGGTCTTCGCATGAGGGTATGGTCCTGTTGCCAAGTGACCGATCATTTATTGTCCAAACAACCCGCTCCGCCCCATCGATCGAAGAGCAGAATTTGGCCGGCGGCTGCCGACTTGCCGTCGCGTGATGGGGTTGATCGGCTCCGGCGGGCCGGTCGCTCCCGGTTAACCGGCCGGAATTCGCAGTCTGTGTTGGGCCGATTGGTGGATAAGCGGGAAGTGAATGCTTGGTCTCGCCCTGGTCTTCGTATGAATGTCCGGCTGACAAAGATCGCCAAGAAATGCTTTGGCCTCTGCGCGTATCGGCCCAAAACAATCTCCGACACAGAGGGCAGATAACTTGCCCGAATCCATCGGAAGGCAGCAATAAATTGCCAGAACAGTTTGGACATCTCATGCTCGCGTATTTCTCGCCTTTTCCAAGATCACTTTCAATCGGCGTGTCTACGTACGCTGAAACAGGCGCTTTATCTTCTTCGGAGATGGTGGGGATCAACGGAACAGAAGGCGCAGCGCCAGATCGAGGGATGTTTTTGGCAGATGCAATGAATGTGCTAGATGCTTCCTGTTGGGTCTCAGTGGCAACGACATTGTCGCCGTTATTGTTGTAATTTGGCTGCGGGTGGAGAAAGATCAAGGGCGTTGTAATGGGCTTGACAGCATCTATTTTCGATTGCGGGCTATCGGATGCGGATTTTGGAGCAGGCATTATTGATGGCTGCCGATGCTCTTTTGAGAAATCTGCTAACAATTTGTTAGTATTAAGGTCGCGGTTTTTTTGTTTTGTATAAGAGGCTGGCCCTCGTGTCCATCCACAGACAGACCCAATGAAGGCGCCAATAACAAGCCATGTGTCTGACGCCTGTGGGTTCGATGTCCAAATAGCAGGAACAAACGATCCAACAACACATCCGAACCAACCTCCACAGAATGCTAAGGTTATGCTTCGTTTTATCTCGCCGAGCCAGTCCGCTCTGTTCTGCCGCTCGACTGCGATCTTCTCCTGGCGTTCTTCCTCCTGCCGGCGCATCGCTTCTTCCTGCCGACGCGCCACTTCGTCATGCAGCTTTCGTCGCAGGTCTTCTTGCCGCCTGTTTTCGGCCCGGATGAGTTCCCCCTTGCGCGTACGGTCGACATCGCACCCGGGACAGAGGCCCGCGGGCGTGAACAGGAGAATGTCGAACTTCTCCGCTTCGTTCTTTGCTTGCCGGGTAAAGTCATTCCGCGCGACGACGATCGCCAAGGTCGCCCCATAATGCGTGCGTGCTGCGTGAACCTCCTTGATTGCATCATACCCAACAGGACCGCTCCAGTCCTTGCACTGCGCAACGAGCGTTTCCTCGCCAAGGTTGGCTACCACGTCTGCGCCGTAGTCGGCCGTGGCAGGAGTCGTCCGTGCGTCCCACCCAAGTTCGGTGAGCAGGCCGGCAGTCTCGCGCTCAAACTCAATGCCGTTGGCGCCGGATACATCCGCCATGCCGTGCCCACCTGATCGAAATTGCAACAACGCAATTTCATTTTGATCATGCCGCAGCTATTAGGGCCGCGCCCTCAGCCATCCCCTCATTCTTGACTGGGAAGCCCGACGCCGGAACTTTGGGTGGGCGAACGGCGACTCATCAACTGCTTCCGCGCATGCGAAAGCCGCGTGAACCTTGGTCGCGCCAAGCGCGACGATCAAAGCTGACA
>CAIVPZ010000081.1 GCA_903907955.1 uncultured Acetobacteraceae bacterium
CTTCCGACTGACCGGGGCCGGCACCAAGCCGACGCGGCGCCCCGTCATTCGCCCCTATCCGCGAATGGAGTAGGGGAGAGACTAGGGGAGGATCGCCAAACAGGCCTGGAAAGCCGCGGAAATGCTAGGGTTCTGGCGGAGAGGGTGGGATTCGAACCCACGGTACGCATGACGTACAACGGTTTTCGAGACCGTCCCGATCGACCGCTCTGGCACCTCTCCAAACCCAGCGGCACGGGTGTTTATAGGGATTGCGCCCGCTTGCCGCAACGCCCTTCCCGATCCGAGGCGGTGAGGCGTACCCTGATTTCCGGGCATGTGGGTAAGCCAGACCAGGGCGGCAGAGGAACGACTGAATATCTTAGCATATTAAGCAAAACAAAATGAAGTTAAATTCAATAGTTTCGCTCGCTAATATCCAGTTTCACTGATATTTTCTCAAATATAAATCAGAAACATCTTCACAATATGCTGATCTCCCGCGATAGACGGCATGCATTATAATTGATAATGATAGATTATAATCTAGCCGACCACAACGTTGTTCATAGTATTCTCTATTGGATATTTTTCAACAGCCTTGGCTCGCCCATGCCCTTATCGGCCGGCGTCCATCCGCCTTGCCACCAGCAGGCGAATGCGATCGACGAGTTCGCGGCCCTGCACCGGTTTGCGCAGCAACGAAAAGGCATCGCGCCGCGCACCCCGTAGTGGCTTCCCGAACCAGATCATCGTAATCGACCAGGATCACCGAAGTGGACATCGCCGACCCCGTGGCCCCGGAGGCTGCCGTGGCCGCGCCCCCCCTGTGGTGGCGCCGCACCGGAGCGGCTGCCGTAACCCGCCTCGGGCAGCCACAGCGTCACCGTGGTGCCCTTTCCCGGGCTGCTTTCGATGCTGAGTTCGCCGCCCGACTGCTCGGCGAAGCCTTTGGCCATCGACAGGCCAAGCCCGGTTCCAACGCCGACGGCCTTGGTGGTGAAAAACGTGAAAAACGGCTCGCTGGCGCGGGAAAGCGTGGCGGCGTTCATGCCGACGCCGGTGTCGGCAACACTGAGCCGCACGTAGCGCCCCAAGCTCAGCCCCGCCCGGTGTCCCGGACTGCCGGGGAAGACGATCTCGCACGCGGCGGCAAGGACAGCCGGCCGCCCTGCGGCATCGCGTCCCGGGCATTGGTGGCAAGATTGACCAGCGCCGTCTCAAGTTGCCCCTTGTCGGCAAGCCACTGCGGAAGATCGGCCGCGAGCCTGACCTGGACGTTGATGCTGCCCACCAGGGTGTGGGCCAGCATCTCGCGCAACCCCGTCAACAGGGTCGCCGCGTCCACGCTTTCACCGCGCAGATCGGCGCGCCGACTGAAGGCCAGCAGGCGACCGGTGATGGCTGCACCCCGCTCGACCGCCTCGATCGGGTTTGCTGACGCACGGTTCTGCCTTCAAGAGTTGCGCCAATGGCTTCGGCGGCCGGCAGCAGGGCCGCATCGATGACATTGGTCGCGGGTCGCGGGCTGCCATCATGGGCGTTGACCAGTTGCATTGTGCGGATCGCCGCGGCATGGCCCACCAGAGCCAGCTTGAACAGCCGCCCGGCCATATGCATTTGGGTTTCCTCAAGGCACATGCCGTCATTTTTCAACGAACGAGAAATTTCCTCAATTTGCCAGCGCAACCGATAGAGGCGGACGATTTCCTGCGCCTCTGCAGCGGTGGTGATAGGTAGCGTGGTCAACAGCCGCCACTGTCCATCAGCCGGGCCATTGATCCCGCCTTATTTATCGCCCGGCACAGTCATTGCGATGGCGGTTCCGAATTGTGGTCGATCGAGAGTTTGGTTTGTTTCAGAGGGTCCTTTGACGCCTTGGAGCCGGCCGGATCAGCGGATCCGGCGGCGATTTGGACGTCGTACGCGCCAATGCTCCAGTTCTGCTCACGATGCATCACTGCCGTAACAACGGCAGAGACCGAGAAGCAGACCCCTGGGTCAAAGGCGTGAGCGCCGAGGCCCAGCCAGCGGCGAGTGCTGGATGAAGTTGTCAACCTCCTCTGGCGGCACGTCGCCGAGGCCCCCCTGGCGCTCCTCCGCGAGGAATTGCCAAGCCGCCCGTTCCAGGCATAGGCGCTGGCGGCCGAGGTGCGGCGCGTCGCCGGCATCGACTGAAGCGCGTCACGGCGCCCGACGGGGTCAATCCCCGCCGGGCACCTCAACTGCCACCGACATCAACCGCTGACGTTGCAGCGGCACGCGAAAGGCAACGCCATGGCGAAAACCACGATCACCCGCGCCCTGCTGCTCGGCCTGCCGCCGCTGCCCGACGGGGCCGCCAAGCAGCGCGTCTTCGACGGCCCGCTGCCCGGCTTCATCGCCGAGCGGCGCCAGTCCGTCACCACCTTCTACCTGCGCTACGCCGATGCACGGGGCCGGGCACGGGAGGTGAAGCTCGGCCGCCTCGGCGACGTCACCGTCGAGCAGGCGCGGCGCCGGGCCGAGCAGCTGAAGGCGTCGGTCAGCCTCGGCGCCGATCCGGTGGCGGCGAAGGCGAAGCTGCGGGCGGTGCCGACCCTGGCCGCGTTCGCCCGCGACCGCTTCCTGCCGCACGTGAACGAGCGCCTGCGCAGCGCCGCCAATATCGAGGCCTACCTGCGTCGCCGCATCCTGCTGCCGGCGGCAGGAAGCGGCTGGACGAAATCACGCCGGAGGACACCGCCGCGCTGCGCCGCGGGCTGATCGCCGCCGGCCTGTCCAACGCCAGCGTCAACCGCCACCTCGCCACCCTGCGCGGCATGCTGAACCAGGCGCTGCGCTGGCAGCTCTTCGACGGCCGCAACCCGGCCGCGTCACCCGGCATGCTGCCGGAGACCCACCGCGACCGCTACCTCACCGCCGGGCAGACCCAGGCGCTGATGCACGCGCTCGATGCCGAGCCGTGCCAGCACGCCGCGGCGGCGCTGGCGCTGCTGGTGGTCACCGGCGCGCGCAAGCAGGAAATCCTGAAGGCGACGTGGGAGCATGTCGATCTCGACCGCCTGCTGCTCACCGTGCCGCGGTCGAAGAGCGGGCGCCCGCGGCACATCCCGCTCTCGCCGGTGGCTGCCGGTGCACATCGTGCGCCGGCAACTCCTGCGCCGCGCCCGCGACAGCCCGCACGTGTTCCCCAGCGACCGCCGGGCGGGGCAGGCGCTGGAGAACCTGCGCGGGTGCTGGGAGCGGGTGAAGCTCGGCGCCGGCCTGCCGGCGGAGTTGCGCATCCACGATCTGCGCCACTCCTTCGCCTCCGCCTTGGCCAACGCCGGCACGCCGCTGTACGAGATCGGCACCGTGCTCGGCCACAGCCAGCTCTCGACCACCACCCGCTACGCCCACCATGCGCCGCAGCGCCTGGTGGAAACCGCCGCCACCGCGGCCCGCGCCTGGAACCTGCTGCCGGAGCCGGACGGCACCGACGACGGCGACAAGCGCGGCTGACCGCATTCGCGCATTCGCGCGAAAACCGGCTTTCCCGAAATGCGGAAACGCGCCGGCAGCATCCTGGTGCCGCCCGTCTCCGTGCCTGCGGGGTGGCCGGCAGTCGGCGGCCGGTGCAACGGGGGTGGGCGGGGGACGCGAAAAACCCCTCCGCGCGCATCGCCGCGGAAGGACCAAAAAAAACCCTGCGATTTCAGTGGTTTACTGGCGCTCCCGGTAACCGGGGCAAAACCCCGGGTAAGCAGGTGCAGCATGCGTCCGCCTGCGGAACGGCCGCCGCAGAAATCCGCCATTTTTTGGCCGTCGAACCCGGATTGACCCGCTTCCGTTCTGTGTTCGCCCGGGGTTTTGC
>CAIVPZ010000082.1 GCA_903907955.1 uncultured Acetobacteraceae bacterium
GGCTCATACTGGATTCCAGGGTGGTGGGAAGTCACGTAGAATCAATCTGTTAGCGTGGCAGGACGGGCAACGCGGTATGGGTTTTTCGGTGGGTTTGCGTCCCTACGGCACGGGGATGGCCGCAAGGTGACCATCTGGCAGGCGCAAGCGTCTACAACCCACTGAAAACACGCTGATCTCCACCACCCCGGAATCCAGTATGAGCCATTTTTTTTGACACTACGTTTTCGAAACGTTAGGTTGTGGCATCAAAAAATACGATTGTATCGGTGATTTCGCGCTGCCAGTGCGACGAACACTGGAAACGTTGGCGCGCTGTCATCATTGCGCGAGGATGGCCTGCGCCGCTTAGTCGGAAAAACAGTCCCAGTGACAAAAAATTTAGCCTGATTGGATATGATTGTGATTGATCACATTTAATTGACGGATGTGGGATTCCCTGCGTGTCGGAATACTTTACAGCGCGGCGGACGCCACCGCAGCGCAAGCAGTAACCCACTGCCGATGACCGCGGTTTGAGGTGCCGCCCTGGCGCCAGCGCCGGGCCACTTGTGGCGGACACGCAATCGAGGGTGCTTTCCGACGCAGGCTATCTGAGCCCGGGCGGATATTCGGCGAAACGCAATGGTCGTTCGGGCGTGGCGCACCTGTGGCCGGAACGCGCCTCAGCCATTGCGACTACCTTGCATTCGCGTCTGCACCTGGTGAAAGATGCCCCCACGACAACAGAAAGGTCCCCCCCATGACTGGAGGCATGTACGTCACGCTCAGTTTCCTGATTACCTTTGGCCCGCCGATCGCGCTGTGCCTGATGCCGATGCGCAGCTCCGGCGGCGATCCGGACCGGCGCAAGCGGCCGGAGCCTGCCCCGGTGGCGCCGGACGCGCCCGCGCCGGTCGAAGCGGCCCGGCGCCCGCTGCCGGACTGCCTGATCCCGCAGCCGGTGCGGGACCTCGAGCCGGTGTGAAGAGCGGCCGGTCAGGGAACCTCCCTGACCGGCCGGCCTGGCCAGTCAGCCCGGAATGACCCCCGGGATCAGGAACTGCTGCGCCGCCACCAGCAGTCCAAGCCCCATCGTCAGCACGATGCTGTGCACGAAGGTGCGTGCGAACACGACACCCTCCTGGCCTTTCAGATTGGTCACCGAAACCCCGGTGGCGATGTTCTGCGGCGAGATCATCTTGCCCATCACGCCGCCGGACGAATTGGCCGCCGCGAACAGCACCGGATTGAGGTCAAGCTGCCGCGCCGCCACCACCTGCAGATTGCCGAACAGCGCATTGCCCGAGGTGTCGCTGCCCGACAGCATCACCGCGATCCAGCCCAGGAAGGGCGAGAGCAGCACGAACAGCAGCCCGGTCGAAGCCACTCCCTTGCCGAGCGTGTAGGCCAGACCGGAATAGTTCATCAGATAGGCCAGGCCGATGATCAGCATCACCGTGATGATGGCGAGCCAGGCCTGCCGGATGGTCTGGCCGATGCAGCCGACGAACTTGCGCGGCGACAGGCCGACCAGCAGCGCGGTGAGCACCGCCGACAGCAGGATCGCGGTGCCGGTGCCCAGCGGCTGGAAGGTCCAGATCGCGTCATAGGGCTTGTCGTTGTACAGGGTGATCGCGATCGCCCTGTGCAGGCCCGGCCATTCGATCTTGTTCTGCCCGATCGTCGCCACCGCGAAGGAAGTCCACAGGATCACCGCGACCGACACCACCAGCCAGGGAAGCCATCCCTGCCACGCCGGCACGGCATCGGTCGCCGCCGCACCGGCAGTCCGCGTCTCGGCGATGGCGAATTCGGCATCCGGTGCCGGCTTCCACACCTGCAGGAACAGCAAGGTGGCGGCCAGTGAGCCGAGCGAGGACAGCACATCGGTCAGCGTGTAGTCGATGTAGTTCGACGCCACGAACTGCGAGAGGCCAAAACTGCTGCCGGCGACCAGCAGCACCGGCCACAGCGCCTTCACCGAGCGCCAGCCGCCGTACAACGCAATGACATAGAACGGCAGGATCAGCGCGATCACCGGCAACTGCCGGCCGATCATCGCACCCAGCACCGTGGTCGGCAGGCCGGTCACCGCGCCCAGCACCGTCACCGGCACGCCGAGCGCGCCGAACGCCACCGGCGCGGTGTTGAAGATCAGCACGAACACCAGCGCCTCGAGCGGCGGATAGCCCACCAGGATCAGCAATGCGCTGGTGATGGCGACCGGCGTGCCGAAGCCGGAAATCCCTTCCAGCAAGGCGCCGAAACAAAAGCCGATCACCACCAGAACCACCCGGCGGTCATTCGGCAGATGGGTGATCACCCAGGTGCGGAAGGCATCGAACCGGCCCGACCGCACGGCGACATTGTAGAGCAGCAGCGCGTTCAGCACGATCCACATCACCGGCCACAGCGCGAACACCGCGCCGTTCAGCACCGCGTCAACCGCCAGCCGGGCCGGCATCTGCCAGGCCGACACCGCGATGATCAGGCCGACGACCAGTCCGGCCAGGGCCGCCTGCCAGGCCGGCCGCCGCAGCAGTCCGAGCAGCACAAGCACCGTGACGATCGGCAACACCGCCACCAGCACGGACAGCCCCAGGCTGTTCCCGATCGGTGTCAGAAGCTGGTGGAACATGTTTCCTCCTTGTTTTCATTGAAACGAATGCGGTTTGCCGCCGCCAACAACACCACGCGCAACCGTCCGGGTCCATGGGGCACGGCGCGGCTTTGCTGCGATTGCAAGCGACGATGAGTCCGCCGGATCTCCCGGCGTGGCACGCCCGGTTGTGCTCTGGCACACTCCCCGGCACGGAAACATGCGGTCGGAGAAGAACGCCATGCACGCACCGGCACCACCCGACGATGCCATCCTGCTGCGCCGCGACGCCGGCGGGGTCGCCTGGCTCACCCTGAATCGCCCGGCCGCGCGCAATGCGCTGTCGGTGGGGCTGATCGCGGCGCTCGACTCCACCCTGCAGGCGGCCGCCGCCGATGCGGCGGTCAAGGTGGTGGTGATCGCCGGCAACGGGCCGGCCTTCTGCGCCGGCCACGATCTGCGGGAGATGCGCGCCAACCCGGACCGGGAGGCCACCGAGGCCCTGTTCGCCAGTTGTGCCGCGCTGATGACGCGGATCGTGCGGCTGCCCAAGCCGGTGATTGCGCGGGTGCACGGCATTGCCACCGCCGCGGGCTGCCAGCTGGTCGCCAGTTGCGACCTGGCGGTGGCGGCCGGCACTGCCCGCTTTGCCACGCCGGGGGTGAATATCGGCCTGTTCTGCTCCACGCCGATGGTGGCGCTGACCCGCGCGGTCGGCCGCAAGGCGGCGATGGAGATGCTGCTGACCGGCGAGCTGATCGACGCCGCCCGGGCGCGCGAGATCGGCCTGATCAACCGCGTCGTGCCGGAGGTGGACCTGGATGACGCGGTGCAGGCGCTGGCCGCGCAGATCGCGGCGAAGAGCCCGCTGACCCTGGCGATCGGCAAGGAACTGTTCCACGCCCAGGCCGAACTTCCGCTCGATGACGCCTACCGCCTGGCCGCCGCGGCAATGACCCGCAACATGCTGGCGCGCGATGCGGCGGAGGGGATCGACGCGTTCCTGAGCAAGCGCCCCCCGGTGTGGACCGGCACCTGATGCGGCCGGTGTTCGACCGCACCGCCGAGGATGTCGGCAACATCGTCGGCTTCGGCCATGTCAGCCTGCGTGTGCCGGACCTGCGCCTGGCGACGCTGTTCTATGTCGTGGGGCTGGGGCTGAGCAGCGACCCCTATCGGATGGCCGGCGCCGGCACAATGTGGGTGCATGCCGGCGATGGCCGGTTCCACCTGCCGACCGGGCCGGCGCAGGCGTTGCGCGGCATCGTCGGGCTGGTGGTGCCCGAGTTGGCGGCGCTGCGGGCGCGGCTGGATGCGGTCGCGCCGGCGCTGGCCGGCACGCGCTTCACGTGGCAGGATTCCGGCGATGCCATCGACCTCGTCTGCCCCTGGGGCACCCGGCTGCGTGCCCATGCGCCGCAGCCGCGCTTCGGCGCTGTCACGCTCGGCATGCCGTATGTCGAGCTGGATGCGCCGCCGGGAAGCGCGGAGGCGGTCGCGCGCTTCTACCGCGAGACGCTGCACGCCGTGGCCACTGCCGGCGAGGACGGGCGGGGCCGCTTTGCCCGCGTCACCGCCGGGCAGTCGGCGGTGATCATGTTCCGCGAGACCGGCATGTTCCGCGAGACGGGCGGCACGGCGGGCGGTACCGACGCAAACCACATCCAGATCACGCTGGCCGATTTCTCCGGGCCGCATCGCCGGCTGCTGGCGCGCGGGCTGGTGACCGAGGAAACCAGCCAGCACCAGTACCGGTTCCAGGACGTGGTCGATCCGGACAGCGGCGAGGTGCTGGTAACGATCGGGCATGCGGTAGGCAGCATGCGGCACCCGTTATAGGCACGGCGGCTACCCAACCGCCGCGACGGGCAATGGCTGCTTAAACAGGACGACCGCACAGGGTGTGGCCTGTGCGGTCGCTCCGGCGTGAAAACCGTGCTGGTGTGCCCGGCTTCGCGCCGGCCTACAGATTTGCCTTCCCGGCCAGTTCGGACGCCTTGCTGACGGCGGCATCCCAGGCAGCACCGCCCTTGGACAGCATCGATTTCCACAGCTTGGCGAAAGCCGGCTCATGGGGGGTGAAATCGGCTTCGGTCACGGCCGCAAAGACCCGCTTGAGGTCGGCATTCTCGTTGGTGGTGCCGGTCGCGATCAGGATCGGGGTACACGCCGTGTTGATAATCGTCTTCGCCGTAACCTGCGCGTTCTCGCACAGGGTGAACGCGGGGCCGACGCCCGGGATCTCCAGCCCCCTCATGGAGGCGGACAGCACCGGCGCGATCTTCAGGCCCTTGTCCGCGATCAGCTTGAAGCGCGGATTCTGCGGATTGGCGAATTGCACCATGATGGCGACATCAGCCTGTCCATCGGCGACTGCGTTGATCGCGGCATCCATGCTGTCCATGAACTTCGGCTCCGCCAGGCCGAGGCCGGTCGGGTCGAGTGCCATGAGCTGATGCAGGGTCTGGCCGGGGCCGCTCGCCTCGCTCGAGGTCACGATCCGAACCAGCTTGGCGTGGGCGGCAACCGCGCCCCAGCTTCCCTGGCTGCGGGTGAAGAGTTTGTCGCTCATCACCGCCAGCACGGTTTCGTTACCGATGCCACTGCCGCGGAGGATCTTGATCTTGCCCGCGTATTTCTCGTTCTTGATCAGCTCCGCGTAAACGTTGCCTTGCAGCAGCGCGTAGCTGAGCGGGTGCTGGACGAGCCAGTCCATGTTGTCGGGCGTGCCTTTCGACTCCCGCAGAGGCGCGTCGACCCAGGCCTTTTCCAGAATCTTGACGATTGGCGGACCGAAATGCAGGTAGTAATCGCCCGTCGGTCCGCCGGTCATCAGCACCTCCTGCTGGTCTGCCGCGGCAGGCGAACTGGTACCAAGCAGAGTGCTGAAGCTGGCAGCAGCAATCAATAGCAGGAAATTGTGCAGTTTCATCTCGTCTTAACCCCTTTTCCTGTGACCCGGAATTGGCCGGATGGCTTTTCCCGAAGCGGCCGAAGGATCGCGTTTTCGGGGGCGATTTGCAACTCTTGTGTGCGGTGGGGACTGGGATCGGGATGCCGGCCGGCGGCCGGTTCCGGCCTGTTCCACGCGCCGCTTGGGGATGCCGCTGCGTTCCTGTATTGAGGCTGGCAAGAACGAGGGAAAGGCACAACCGGATGAGCTATGTCGACAAAGTTCTGCAACCCGGCGAGCGCGTGAAGGCGCATGCCACCATTCATTGGGTGACCTATCTGAACGGCCTGATCGCCCTGGCCATCGCGGCGGTCATCTTTATTGCGGCGCGGCCGGCGCCGAAATTCGCACTCGCGGTGGATATCGCCGCCCTGATGCCGGCAGCGCTCGGCGTGATGCTGATCCTGCGGGCATGGTTTCACCAGTGGGGGACCGAGATCGCGGTCACCGATCATCGGGTGATCTACAAGTCCGGGGTCATCAGCCGCCGTACCGTGGAGATGCACGTGGACCAGATCGAGTCGGTGGAGGTGAAACAATCCGTCGCCGGCCGCATCCTGGGCTATGGCGACCTCGTGGTGCACGGCAGCGGCGAAGGCAGCGAAACGATCCGCCTCATTGCCGATCCGCTGGCGGTGCGCAGCGCCATCACCGCCCGCTGATCAGCGCCCGTCCGGCGTGACGTCGCGCAGGTAGGCCGCCAGCCCGCGCGACGCATCCCATTGCCGGGCGTAGCCCAGCGATACTTCCTCGAACCGCGTGCCGCCGCGCCGGTCGGTGCGGCGGACATGCAGATGGCCGCTCACCGCCAGCACGGCGCCGAAGCGGACCGGCCAGTCCCCGGTGCGGACGCTGCCGCACCATGGGGAAAAGCGGGGAATGCGCGGGATGTGCACCAGGTCCTGCCGCAGCGGGTAGTGGCTGACCAGCACCGTGCCGGCCCCCGGCGGCACCTCGCGCGCGAGGCGTTGTTCGGCCGCCGCGCACAGTTCGGCGCACCATTCCTCGATGTGGCCGAACGGGGCAGGGCGGATCAGGCGTTCGTCGGCGCTGACGCAGCGCGTCTCGGCGGCCCAGCGCAGCACCGCCTCGCGGGCCACCGCGGGCGGACGGAAACTGTAGTCGAAGGTGGTGAACAGCGGCGCCACCACCGGTCCGCCGCCGGGCCAGCGCGGGTAGGGATCCTCCGGCGTGTCCACCCCGGCGCGCCGGGCCGCTGCCACCAGGGCGGCGTATTTCGCGGCACTGCTCGCCGCGCCGCCGTCGCGGCCGGTCAGCCAGAGTTCATGGTTGCCCGGCGCCCACAGCACACGGGCGAACCGCGCGGCAAGGAAGGCCATCGCCTCGGCGAACAGCGGCAGCGATTCGCACACGTCGCCGGCCACGATCAGCCAGTCCCCGGGCCGGGCGGGCAAAGCGCGCAGGGCGGTCCGGTTGCTGTCCACCGCCAGATGCAGGTCGCTGATCGCCCACAGCTTCATGCTGCCGCCTGCTGTTCCTCGTAAAGCCGCATCCGCCTATCCTCGGCCCGATGAGCGCCGCCGCCAACCCCGTGCCCGCCATCGCGGTGCGCGTCTGGACCATGACCACCGCCGGCCTGGACGAGGCGGCGGTCGCCCCGTGGGCGGGCCTGCTCGACGCCACCGAGCGCGCTCGCGCTGCCCGTTTTGTCTTTTCCCATAGCCGCATTGCCTTCATCGCCGCCCACGCGCTGGCCCGCGCCGCCCTGGCCGCCGCCGCCGGCGCGCCGCCTGCCGCCTTCGCGTTTGCCGCCGGCGCGCACGGCAAGCCGGAGGCGCTGCTGCAGGGGCGGTCCGCCGGGCTCGCCTTCAACCTCTCGCACACCAACGGGCTGGTCGGCGTTGCCGTCGCGGCGGTGCCCGGCCTGCCACTCGGTATTGATCTGGAGCCGGTGGACCGGCGGGCGCCGATGGAGGTGGCGCGCCGTTACTTCACCGATATCGAAATCGCCTGGCTGGAAGGGCTGCCCGAGGCAAGGCGGGGCGAAGGGTTCTTCCGCCTGTGGACGCTGAAGGAGGCGTTCATCAAGGCGACCGGCAAGGGGCTGACGCAGGACCTGTCCAGCTTCTGGTTCCGTGTCGATCCGCCTGCCATCGCCTTCGCGCCCGAACTGGCCGGGCGGGCGGAGGACTGGAGCTTTGCCCAGCGCATCGTGCATCGCGGCTTTCTCGTCGCGATCGGCCTGTGCGGTCAGGGGGCCTGTATCGACGCTGCCTGGCGCGAACTGGACCCTGCCGGTTTCGATCCGGCCGCCGGGCTGGGCTGGTAGCCTGCGCTGGCTGGTGCTGCCACCACCTGGGCCTGACTGCTCCTGGTGCCGGCATTCCTGCCGGGGGCGACGACGCCGCTGATTGATGCGACGCCGGCGTACTCCAGGCGCTCGCCCGCAATCAGGTGCGCGACGATGCGCGGTCCATCAGATCCTGCGGGACCCACACGCGCACGACCTTCCACAGTCCCGCCCGGAAGGCCAGGCGGACATGCAACGGCACCTCGTCGGCGTCCTGGCAGGCGGTGCGCAGGCGCAGGTCGAACTGCGTTGGCGTGCTGAAGCCGGCGGCGACGACGGCAGGGAACAGGGTGGGGGAGGGCGCCTCGGCGCTGGGGGCGGGCGGCGGCGGGTCGAGTTGGCGGGTCACGTGCAGGAGGCCCTGCGGGGTAACCGCCTGATCGACCTCCGCACCGGCGATGCCGCTGATGAAGCTGGCGCCGAACGGCGGCAGCGTGTTGGTCGCCACCAGGGTTTCCTGCGGCATGCCGATCACGCCCTCGGCGATGTCGTCCTTCAGACCCTGCCGGACCGCGTCCCAGTCGACCAGGCGGTCGAGCGCCGCGAGGTCGCCGCTGTCGAGCGCCCGCGTGAGGCGCCACAGCGTGAAAAAAGGTCCGCCGACATAGCAGGTGCCAATCAGAACCAGCGCGGAGAGCACAACCAGCCAGGGCGGAAAGGCCCTTCTGCATCGTGCCTGCCGGCCTTGCTGCATCGCTGCTGCCGTCATCGTGCTCTCCCGCATCCGGTGCACGCGCCGTTGACCCATGGCGAGAATATTGCCAGATCCTGAAGGAAAGGAGAACTGTTTCGCAGCCTCATGCTGCACCGCAGAACAATCGGACAATGATCGCGACAACATCGTGGCCCGAAAATGCGCCGCACCGGCCTAACATGGCACATGAAGAACATGCTTCAACAGCTTTCCACCGGCTGCGATATTGGCGGCTGGCGTTGCGATTTCGCGTTGCCCGGTCAACCGGACCGCCCGATATCATAAACGCGCGAGCGGTTGGCGCGGGTCCGGGGCTGCCGGGCAAGGTGGCTGAACAATCCGGTTGGACGATCATGCAAACCCCCGCCCTCTGCCAGCGAGTCGTGCTGGCAGAAGGCACATCAACACCGGCACGGAGCCTCGTGGTCCCGCTCCCTGGCGACTGACCATGCGTTTCGCAGGTGCGGGTCAGCCGGGCGTCTTCACCTCGATGCGCTTTTCCTCAACCTTCGCGCCCGGCTTCTTCGGCAGTGTGATGGTCAGCACGCCTTTGGCGAATTCCGCGCCGATGCCTTCGCGGTTGACGCCGTCCGGCAGTGCGAAGCTGCGGGCGAAACTGCCGTAGCTGCGCTCGGAGACATGGAAGTTCTTGCCTTTCTCCTCGCGTTCCTGCTTTTTCTCGCCGCGTAGCGTCAGCACATCGTCGGTGAGAACCACTTCCACATCGGCTTCCGACAGACCGGGCAGTTCGGCGGTCAGCCGCCAGGCACCGTCATCCTCGATGATTTCCACCGCGGGCGCCCGCATGGTGATGGCGGGGGCGATGAAGCCGGGCGGTGTCGTGAACAGGCGTGGCAGGGACGGGACGCCGAATGCGGTGAATCGGTCGAACAGCCGGTCCATTTCGGTGCGGAAGTTCTGCCATAGATCGGGCACCGCAGCGGGCTCGGCTTTCTTCACTTCTACGGGTGTCGATGCCATTGGTGTTCTCCCCTTGCAATTGCCGGTCCGGGCAACCGCCACTTCAGGGCAACGCCCATTCCTGACATATTAATATTGCAATGGATCGCACCTGTATGCATTGACCTGGATCAAACCCAAGCTTTACTTCGTCAGGGCGTCACGCGGCGCTTTTCCGGGCGAACCTTAACGCGGCATCGACCACCGCCTGACCCTGAGCACGGTCGGCGAAGGCGAGGCTGACGCGGTTGACGGAACGGGAGACGATGCGCGCCTCGATGCCTGCCGGCATGCCCGGCAGTTTGAGTTTCACCCCCTCGATACCCGGTGGCAGCCGCGCGGCGTCCAGGCGCATGGCGGCGCCGCCGGGCGAGACATCCTGCAACTGGCCCGGAACGCTGCCCGAGGCGGTCTCCAGCGTGGCGTCGATGCGCACCTCGTGGCGTGGTTCCTCGCGACGTTCGGCCAGACGGATCTTGTTCATGAAGCCGATCTTTTCCTGCTCCAGCGTCTGCGCGGCCTGCAGCAGGCCGTCCGACGCATCGGCGACGCCGTGGGCGTTCTGCGCCGTGCGATCGGCCACGGCCTGCATCTCGCGCGCGCCATCGCTGACCCCGCCGGCGCCGGCGGCGGCGGCGGCAACCGAGCGGCTGATCTCCTGGGTGACCGCGCTCTGCTCCTCCACCGCGCCGGCGATCGCCGCGGTGGCCTCGCGCACGCGATCGACGGTGCGGGCGATTTCGCCCATGGCGGTGGCGATCTGCCCCACCACGCCCTGCACGGCGCTGACCTGGGTGCGGATGTCGTCGGTGGCGCGGGCGGTCTGCGCCGACAGGCCCTTCACCTCGCCGGCCACCACGGCAAAGCCGCGCCCGGCCTCGCCGGCACGCGCCGCCTCGATGGTGGCGTTCAGCGCCAGCAGGTTGGTCTGCCCGGCGATGTTGCTGATCAGGCTGACCACGTCGCCGATCCGCGCGGCGGCGGAATTCAGCGTATCGACGATGGCAGTGGCGCGCCGCACCGTCTCCACCGCGCCGGTGGTGACGGCGGCGGCCTGCTGGGTCTGGCGGGTGATCTCGCCGATCGAGGCGGTGATCTCCTCGGCCGCCGAGGCGACCGTCTGCATTTCGGCCGAGGACCGCTCGGTGCCGCCGGCCACCAGTTCGGCCTGGCGGGTGGCGGTTTCGGCATTGTCCTGCAATCCGCCGGCTTCCTGGCGCAGGGTGCCGGCGCGGGTGTTCACCTCGTCGGTGAAGCGCGATACCACGGCACCGAACTGGGCGGACAGATTGTCGAGCCGGTCGCGATACTCGCTCTCCAACTTGTTCATGTAGGCGCCGACCACCTGCTGAAGATCGAACAGCACCGCGCGATCGATGGCGCGGATCGCCGTCTCGGCCCGCGCGCGCGCCGCGGCGCCGCCGAAGCGGGTGCGGTACTCCGCCAGCACCGTCGCGTGCATTTCCTCCAGCACCACCAGATACGATCCGATGTAGTAGCGGGGCTGCAGCCCGATGCCCGCATGCGCCAGCGCCACCCGCTGCACGGACTGCACGTAGTCGCCATCGTAATTGGCCGAGAACAGGCGGCGCCAGTGCTCGCCCTGGCGGGCGCGTGCATGCGTGCGGCGCTCCGGGCTGGCGAACAGGCCCTTCAGGTCGGGCCACGAATCCATGTGGCCATACAGCACGTCCAGCATGCGGGCGCCGTGGGTCTCGATCAGCGGCAGCAACTGCCGCAGCGTGGCGCGCGTCGCCTCGTCGAGGCGGACGTAGGTCAGGTCGTCCGCAAGCTCTGCCTTCAGTTCCGTCTTCATCTGTCCGCGCCTGTGCTGGTCGGGCGCACACCATGCCGCGGCATGCGTTAAGAAGCGGTTTCATGTTGGCAGGGAGGGCGCCCGATCCTGCGGGTCAGCCACCGCGCGGTTGTGAGCCGGCCGGCCTGCTTCTATTCATTCCACGGGCGCATGTGCTGCCCGGCATGTGCCGTTCGGACCCGGAGGAGAATGCTGCGATGAGAACCGGATGGATCGTGGCCGCTGCCTGCGCGGCCGTGCTGGCGGGCGCGGCGGTGCCGCCGGCGCAGGCGAAGACGAAAACCCTCGTCTACTGCTCCGAGGGATCGCCCGAGAATTTCAACCCGATGATCAACACCACCAACACCACATTCAACGCCAATTCCCCGGTCTATGGCCGCCTCGCCGATTTCAATGACGGCACCACCGAAGTGGCGCCCGGCCTCGCCGGGAGCTGGGACGTCGCGGCCGATGGCCTGACCATCACTTTTCACCTTCGCCACGACGTGAAGTGGCATTCCAACAGGTATTTCAAACCGACCCGGAATTTCAACGCCGATGATGTGCTGTTCAGCTTCGGGCGGCAGTGGAAGGACGACAATCCCTACCACCATGTCTCGGGCGGCGGGTATGACTACTTCAACGACATGGGCCTGCCAGCCCTGCTCGAGAGCATCGATCGTATCGATGACGACACGGTGCGGTTCCGCCTGAAGCAGCCGCAGGCGCCGTTCCTGGCCGACATGGCAATGGATTTCGCCGCCATCCAGTCAAAGGAATACGCCGACACGCTGGCCCGGCTCGGCCGGCCCGAGCTGATCGACCAGGAGCCGATCGGCACCGGCCCGTTCGAGTTCGTCGCCTACCAGAAGGACAGCACCATCCGCTATCGCGCGTTCCGGGATTTCTGGGGCGAGAAGCCGAAGATCGATGCGCTGGTGTTTGCCATCGTCAAGGACCCGGCGGTGCGGCTGGCCAAGCTGCGCGCCAACGAATGCCAGATCGCGCCCTATCCGAATCCCGCCGACCTGCCCTCGATCCGTGCCGACCAGGACCTGCAGTTGCTGTCGCAGCCCGGGCTGAACATCGGCTACCTGGCGTTCAACAATCTCCGGCCGCCGTTTACCGACCGGCGGGTGCGCCAGGCGATCACCTACGCCATCGACAGGGCGGCGATCCTGACCGCGATCTACCAGGGGGCGGGGCAGCCGGCGAAGAACCTGATTCCGCCGACGCTGTGGAGCTACAACGACAGCGTGCAGGACTGGCCGTACGACCCGGCGAAGGCGGTCGCCCTGCTGGCCGAGGCCGGCTACCCGAACGGCTTCGAAACCACGCTGTGGGCCATGCCGGTGCAGCGCCCGTACAACCCCGATGCCCGGCGCATGGCCGAAATGATGCAGGCCGATCTCGCCCGCATCGGCGTCAAGGCGAGCATCGTCAGTGCCGAATGGGGCGAATACCGCAAGCGCGTGCAGAACGCCGAGCACGGCATGGCGCTGCTGGGCTGGACCGGCGATAACGGCGACCCGGACAATTTCTTCGTGCCGCTGGCCGGCTGCGACGCCGCGCGGATCGGCGGCGGCAGCGCCTCGAAATGGTGCAACCCGGCCTTCGAGACGCTGGTCAAGCAGGCCGTCGTGCTGACCAGCCAGGCCGAACGGGCGAAACTCTACGAGCAGGCGCAGTTGATCATGCACGCGGAGGCGCCGTTCGTCTTCATCGCCCATTCGGTGGTGTTCCTGCCGATGCGCAAGGAGGTCAGCGGCTTCAGGATGAGCCCGGTCGGCCGCCTGCGGTTCGACCGGCTTGAGCTGAAATAGTGCTGCGCTTCCTGCTGCGGCGCCTCGGGCTGATCGTGCCGACCTTCGTCGGCGTCACCCTGCTCAGCTTCCTGCTGATCCACCTGGTTCCGGGCGACCCGATCGAGGTGCGGGTCGGCGAGCACGGCATTGCGCCGGCGCGGCTGGCGGCGCTGCGCCACACCTTCGGTCTCGACCAGCCGCTGTGGAAGCAGTTTCTCGATTACGAGGCGGGAGTGGTCACCGGCGGGCTGGGCGTGTCGGTGGTGACGCGCCAGCCGGTGTGGGACGAGTTCGCCACGCTGTTTCCGGCGACCCTGGAGCTTTCCCTGTCGGCCATCACGCTGGCTTTGCTGGTCGGCCTGCCGCTTGGCATCGTCGCCGCGGTGAAGCGCGGTTCGGTGTTCGACACCGGGCTGATGGGGGTGTCGGTCACCGGGGCTTCCATGCCGATCTTCTGGTGGGGTCTGATGATGATCCTGGTGTTCTCGGTGACATTGGGATGGACGCCGGTGTCCGGGCGCATCGGCGACATGTATGACGTGCCGCCCTGGACCGGGTTCATGCTGATCGATTCGTGGTTCAGCGACGACGAGGGCGCTTTTTCTTCCGCGGTCAGCCATCTGATCCTGCCGGCGATCGTGCTGGGCACGCAGCCGCTGGCGGTGGTGGCGCGGATGACGCGGTCGGCCATGCTGGAGGTGCTGGGCGAGGATTATATCCGCACCGCCCGCGCCAAGGGGCTGTCCGGCGGGCGGGTGGTGGTTGTGCATGGGCTGCGCAATGCACTGATCCCGGTGGTGACGGTGGTTGGTTTGCAGGTCGGGGCGTTGCTGGGCGGGGCGATCCTGACCGAGACCATCTTTTCCTGGCCCGGGGTGGGGCACTGGCTGGTGGAGAGCATCCAGCGCCGCGACTACCCGGTGCTGCAGGGCGGCACGTTGCTGGTGGCGAGTTTGGTTATCCTGGTCAATCTGGCGGTGGACATGCTGTACGGCGTGCTGAACCCGCGGATTTGCCGATGACTTTGCGGAATGGGGTCAAGGGGTCCACCGACCCCTTGCGGGTCCAGGGCAGCGCCCTGGCCTTGCTTTCCTTCTGGTGTCGTTTTGCCGAAAACAAGGGTGCCGTTCTCGGCTTGGCGTTCCTGTGTGTTATTTTGTTTTTGGCTCTGGCTGCCGGCATTGTCGCCCCGCATTCCCCCATCGAGCAGTATCGCAGCGCGTTTCTGACCCCGCCGGTCTGGCAGCAGGGCGGCAGCTGGAATTTTGTCCTCGGCACCGATGATGTCGGCCGCGATCTGCTTTCGCGTCTGATCCATGGCGCCCGCCTGTCGCTGCTCATCGGCCTGTCCGTCGTGGCCCTGTCGCTCTCCTGCGGCACCGTGCTCGGCCTCACCGCGGCGTTTGCCGGCGGGGTGGTGGACGGCCTCATCATGCGGCTGATGGATGTGCTGCTGGTGTTCCCCAGCCTGCTGCTGGCGATCGTCATCGTTGCCATTCTCGGCCCCGGCCTGTTCAACGCCATGCTGGCGGTCGCTATCGTCATGCTGCCCGGCTATACGCGGCTTTCCCGTGCGTCGGCGCTGGGGGAACTGGCCCGCGACTACGTCACCGCCACCCGCTGTGCCGGCGCCGGCCACCTTTACCTGATGTTCAACACCGTGCTGCCGAACTGCCTGGCGCCGCTGATCGTGCAGGCATCGCTCGGCTTCTCCGGCGCCATTCTCGACGCCGCTTCGCTGGGTTTTCTTGGTCTGGGCGCCCAGCCGCCGACGCCGGAATGGGGCACCATGCTCGCCGGCGCGCTGCAGTACTACCAGCGCGCCTGGTGGGTGCTGACTTTCCCCGGCCTCGCCGTCCTGTTCACCGTGCTGGCCTTCAACCTGTTCGGCGACGGGCTGCGCGATGCCCTCGATCCGAAGCTGAGGCGCTGATGCCGCTGCTGGAAGTCCGCAACCTTTGCATCGCATTCGCCACCGCACGCGGTTGCTTCCGCGCCGTCGATGGGGTCGATATCACCCTGGAGGCCGGCGAGGTGCTGTGCATCGTCGGCGAATCCGGCTCCGGCAAGAGCGTTTCGATGCTCGCCGCCATGGGGCTGATCGGCTGGCCCGGGCGGGTGAGCGCCGAGGCGATGCGGTTCGCCGGCACCGACCTGCTGTCCCTGTCGTCACGCCAGCGCCGCCAACTGGTCGGCAAGGACATGGCGATGGTGTTCCAGGAGCCGATGTCCAGCCTGAACCCCTGCTATCCGGTGGGCTGGCAGATCGCCGAGGCACTGCGCACGCACCATGCCGTGCCGCGCGCCCGGGTGCGCGACCGCGTGGTGGAACTGCTCGAGCAGGTTGGCATTCCCGCCCCCGCCACCCGGCTGGGGGCGTTCCCGCACCAGTTGTCCGGCGGCATGAACCAGCGGGTGATGATCGCCATGGCGATCTCCTGCAGTCCCGCGCTGCTGATCGCCGACGAGCCCACCACGGCGCTGGACGTGACCATCCAGAAGCAGATTCTCGATCTGCTGGTGGCGTTGCAGCGTCAGCGCGGCATGGGGCTGGTGCTGATCACCCACGACATGGGCGTGGTGGCGGAAACGGCGCATCGCGTGCAGGTGATGTATGCCGGCCAGATGGTGGAGGAACAGCCCACCGCCGCCCTGTTCGCCGCGCCGCGCCATCCCTACACCGCTGCCCTGCTCGACGCGCTGCCGGAGCGCGCCATCGGCCGCGCGCGCCTGCCCACCATCCCCGGCGTGGTGCCCGGCATCGACGACCGCCCGCAGGGCTGCCTGTTCAACCCGCGCTGCCGGTACGCCGACGACCGCTGCCGCACCGAGCCACCGGCGCTGGCCGGTGCGCCCGGGTGGCGCGCCCGCTGCCATTATCCGCTGGCGGTCGGACCATGACCGTGCTCATGCAGGCCGAGGCGCTGCACCGCCACTACCCGGTCAGCGGCGGCCTGTTCGGCAAGCCGGGCCTGGTCCGCGCGATCGACGGCGTGTCCTTCGTCCTGCGGCAGGCCCAGACGCTCGCCATCGTCGGCGAATCCGGCTGCGGCAAGTCCACCCTGGCCCGCATGGCCACGCTGATGGAACCGCCCACCGGCGGCGAACTGCTGATCGACGGCACCCCCACCGCCACCGCCAGCGAAGCCGAGCGTCGCCGCCTGCGCCGCAACGTGCAGATGGTGTTCCAGAATCCCTACGGCTCACTGAATCCGCGCAAGACCGTGGGCGCCATCCTGGAGGAGCCGCTGGCGCTGAACCAGCGCGGCGACCGGTCCGCCCGCGAGCGCGCCGCGCGTGCCATGATGGAGCGGGTCGGGCTGCACCAGGACCATTACGACCGCACCCCGCACATGTTCTCCGGCGGCCAGCGGCAGCGCATCGCCATCGCCCGCGCGCTGATGCTCAACCCGCGCATCGTGGTGGCCGACGAGCCGGTCTCGGCGCTGGACGTGTCCATTCAGGCGCAGGTGCTGAACCTGATGATGGATTTGCAGGACGCGTTCCGGCTGGCCTTCCTGTTCATCAGTCACGATCTCGGCGTGGTCCGCCACATTGCCCACGACGTGCTTGTGCTCTACTGCGGCCGGGCGGTCGAATATGCCAGCAGGCAGGATCTGTTTGCGGCGCCGTGCCATCCCTACACGCGGGTTCTGCTGGCCGCCACCCCCAGCATCGATCCGCGCCACCGCAAGCAGGCCGTCGCTGTGAAGGGCGAACTGCCCTCGCCGCTGAACCCGCCGGCCGGCTGCGCCTTCGCCTCCCGCTGCCCACACGCAACTGTGCGCTGCACCGCCGAACGTCCGGCCTGGCGCGGCATCGGTGGCCGTGGCGTCGCCTGCCACCATGCCGAGGCAATGTGATATAGTTATCCGGACTGCCCGTTCATTGCGATCTGGAGACACCCATGCGTATCGATGCCATTCCCATCGGCACCACGCCCCCCGACGACGTCAACGTCATCGTCGAGGTGCCGATCGGCGGCGAACCGATCAAATACGAGATGCACAAGGGAGCCGGCACCCTGTTCGTTGACCGCTTCCTCTACACGCCGATGCGTTACCCGGGAAACTACGGCTTCGTGCCGCATACCCTGTCCGACGACGGCGACCCGATCGACGTGCTGATCGCCAACACCACCCCGATCGTGCCGGGCGCGGTGATCAACGTGCGCCCGGTCGGTGTGCTGAAGATGGAGGACAACGCCGGCGGCGACGAGAAGATCATCGCCGTGCCGTCATCCCATATCACCCAGCGCTACGTCCGGATCGTCAACTACAGCGACCTGCCGGAAATTTCCTTGCAACAGATCCAGCACTTCTTCGAACACTACAAGGACCTGGAACCTGGCAAGTGGGTAAAGATAAGTGGGTGGGGCGATGCTGAGGAGGCGAAGCAGCTGATCTCCGAGTCAATTGAGCGGTCGAAAGCGAAGTAGAGCAAGGCCCGGGTGCTGCCCTGGATCCGCCAGGGGTCGGTGGACCCCTGGACCCCGTTACCTAAGAATTCCCGCAGGGTCACATGTTGATCTTTCACTACGTATCGGCGGGCGTCCTCGCGCTTGGCGCGTTCATGACGGCGGTGGGGATCGCCTTCGCCGTCAGCTACAACGCCGCCACCAGCGAACCGCCGGACAGCCTGGAAGAGGAACAAAGCCGCAACCGCATGGGCAACGCGGCGCTCGCCCTGGTCATCATCGGCCTGGTGATGTGTGGGGTGGGCGTGCTGTTCATGTAGCGAACGGCGGCCGCGCCCGATCGCCGAGCAGGCCCGCCAGAGCCGGTTCGATCGCTGCCGCCATGCGCGCCTGGGCGGCGGCGGTCGGATGCAGCGGCGCCTGGGCGGGCGTCAGCAGGGGGTCGTAGAACAGCGTGCGGTCCACCCGTCCGCCGGGCGCGAACAGCGGTGCCAGGTCCATGAAGGCGACATCGCCGCCGGCGGTGTGGGCAGCGAGCGCGCGGTTGATCTCCAGCGTGGCCGCGCTCGCCCAGGCCGAACGCTCGCTGGGCAGCACGCCGAGCAGCAGCACCCGGGTTCGCGGCAGACGCCGTTTCGTCTCGTCCACCACCGCGAGGATTCCCGCCACATCGTCCGCCGCCGGCCAGTGCAGCCGGCCCAGATTGTTGGCGCCGATCAGGATCACGGCCGCCCGTGGCGCCATGCCATCGACCTCGCCGTTGCGCAGGCGCCAGAGCAGGTGGCTGGTGGCGTCGCCGACAAAGCCCAGGTTCAACGGGTTGCGGTCGCCGTAATAGTGCTGCCATGCCGGCTGGAAATCCTGCCAGTCCGGCGGGCCGGCGCGCTCCCAGTTCTGCGTGATGGAATCGCCCAGGAACACCAGATCGACCCGCCGCCGGCGGATTTCCGCCAGCTTTTCCGCATGGCGCTGGCGCCACCAGGGCGCGTCGAGCCGCGAGATCGGGGTCGTCGCCAGCGGCGCCTGCGCCGCGGCGGATGCCAGCAGCAAGGTTGGCAACAGCCCGGCCGCCGAAACCAGGGTCCGCCTGCTGATCACGCTGTTCCCCCCCGCAATGCCTGGTCGAGGTCATCATATAGGTCGCCCGGGTCCTCGATGCCCACCGACAGGCGCAGCAGATCGGGCGGGCAGGGGGAGTCGGGACCCTCGATCGAGGCGCGGTGCTCGATCAGGCTTTCCACCCCGCCCAGCGAGGTGGCGCGCTTCCACAACGCCACCCGGGCCGCGGTGGCCACCGCCGCCGCCGCGCCGCCGTGCAGGCGGATGCTCAGCATGCCACCAAACCCGCCCTGCATCTGCCGCCGGGCGATGTCGTGCCCCGGATGGCCGGGAAGCCCCGGATACAGCACGCCGGCAACCCGCTCATGCCCGGCGAGCCGGGTTGCCAGTTCCATCGCACCGGCGCACGCCGCCTGCAGGCGCAGCGGCAGCGTGCGCATGCCGCGCAGCAGCAGGTAGGCCTCCAGCGGCCCGAGAATCTGCCCGAGCATCGACCGGTTGCGGCGGATGCGCGCCCAGAATTCATCCGGCCGGCTGGTCGCCAGCGCGCCGGCGATCACGTCGGAATGGCCGTTCAGGTATTTGGTGGCGGCGTGCATGACGATGTCGGCGCCGAGCGCCAGCGGCCGGGTCAGCAGCGGGGTCGCGCAGGTGGAATCCACCGCCAGGCGCGCGCCGGCGGCGTGCGCGATCCCGGCCGCCGCGGCGATGTCGGTGAGCGTCCACAGCGGGTTGCCCGGCGTCTCCAGCCAGACCAGCCTGGTCTCCCCCGGCCGCACCGCCGCGCGGAGTGCCTCGAGGTCGGACATATCGACCGTCTCGACCCGCAGCCCCCAATGGCTGGCGTCCGTCAGCAGCCAGTTGCGCAGCGCCCAGTACATCACCCGCGGTGCCACCACATGCGCGCCCGGCGCCAGCGCGAGGAACACCGCGGTGGCCGCCGACATGCCGGAGCCCAGCAGCATGGCGGCCCCGGCGCCTTCCAGCGCCGCAATCACCGCCTCGGCCTGACGCACGGTTTCGTTGTCGGCGCGGCCGTAGATGTTGCCGCTGCGGTACTGGTTGTCGGCATCGCGCAGGAAGGTGGTGCTGACATGGATGGGCGGCACCACGGCGCGGGTCGCCGCGTCGATGTGGCCGAGCGCCTGTGCGGCGAGGGTGCGGGGGGACCAGCCGGCGCCGGTCATGGCCGCTGCCGGCCAGGGCCGGATTCGGCGGTATCCTGCAGTTTCCCATCGACGAAGAACAGCCGCACCAGCCGGTCCCTGCCGAGCGCATCGGCCAGTTGGCGGATGGCGAAATACGGCAGCAGGGCGAGGAACATGATCAGGGTCGCGGAAAGGATCTCGAACAGCCGTGTGCCGACCACGGCGGATATCGATTCGGCGACGGTCTCGCCGCGCAGCGCGCCGCCGATGGATTCTTCGATTGCCGACAGCAGCAACAGGAACGCCAGGAAGACGAACGACCGGTAAATCGTCGGGTAGAGCAGCGGCCGGCGGCTGAACCGTTCGCCCAGGTGAATGTCGTGCCCGATCAGCATGAACTTGCCCAGGATGAACGCCTTGACGGCGGCGAAACCCCAAGGCGCGTAACTGATGCCGACATCCCGCAGCACCGCGGTCTTGTGCAGTGTCAGCGCGCCGAAGCAGACGAAGAGGTAGGCGAAGATGATGGCGTACTGCCGGAACGTATGGCCGGCGCGGTCCGCGATGCTTGGTTTCAGACGCACGTCGCTGTTCATCGGCTGGTTCCCCCGCAGTGACACATTATCGCATGGTGCCCGGCGTGAAGATATCGTGCGCACCAGTGCATGCCGGCCGCGCGCCCGGGTCGACGCCAGGCCCCGCGCGGCTCTATCCTGAGGCGGCGAGGCGGCGAGGAGCGGCGACCATGGAACTGGGCAAGGCGCGCGGAACACGGCTGGCGCCCCGCACCGGCGGACGGGTGCTGGCGGACGCCCTGGTGGCGCAGGGCATCGCCCACGCCTTCGCCGTGCCGGGCGAAAGTTACCTCGACGTGCTCGACGGCCTCTATGCGGTGCGGGAGAAGCTGCACCTGACCACCTGCCGCTTCGAGGCGGGCGCGGTGCATATGGCGGAAGCCTGCGGCAAGCTCACCGGCCGGCCGGCCGCCGCCTTCGTCACCCGAGGTCCGGGCGCCTGCCATGCCGCCATCGGGGTGCATGTGGCGTTTCAGGATTCCACGCCGCTGCTGCTGTTCGTCGGCCAGATTCCGTTCGCCGAGACCGACCGCGACAGTTTCCAGGAAGTCGATTACCGCCGCATGTTCCAGCCGCTGGCCAAATGGGTCACGCAGATCGACGATGCGGCGCGCATCCCCGAACTGGTGGCGCATGCGGTCGATGTCGCCACCACCGGCCGCCCCGGCCCGGTGGTGATCGCGCTGTCGGAGGAGATGCAGAAACGCAGCGTCGAGGTGGCCGATATCGGCCGCGCCCCGGTAACCCGCCCGTATCCCGACCCGGACTCGCTGGCACGCATGACCGCCCTGCTGGCGCGCGCCCGCAAGCCGCTGGCCATCCTGGGCGGCAGTTGCTGGAGCGCGCAGGGGCGCGCCGATATCCGAACCTTTCTCACCGCGCATGACCTGCCGGTGGTGGTGGGCTTCCGCCGGCAGGCGCTGTACGACGGCACGCTCGACACCTATGTGGGCGATCTCGGCGTCGGGGCGGACCCCGCGCTGGTGGCGCAGGCCCGCGAGGCCGATCTGGTGCTGGCCATCGGCACCCGGCTGGGCGAGGCGGTGACGCAGGGCTACACGCTGTTCGACCGGGAAGGCCGCACGCCGATCGTGCACGTCCATCCCGATCCGGCCGAACTCGGCCGGGTGTTCCGCCCGGCGCTCGGCATCGTCTCCGACCTCGACGCCTTTGCCGCCGCCGCGGCGCGGCTGCCGGCGCTGAAGCCGGCCTGGAGCGGGTGGCGGCGCGAGCTGCGCGCGGTGCGGCTGGCCGGGCGGGAGGTGCCGGATTACGAGGGGCCGTTGAACCTCGGCCAGGTGCTGCGCGACCTGGAGGGACTGCTGGAGGCGGACGCGATCCTCACCTGCGATGCCGGCAATTTTGCCGGCTGGCCGACGCGCTTCATGCATTTCTCCGACCGCCAGCGCTTCATCGGGCCGACCAACGGCTCCATGGGCTACGGGGTGCCGGCGGCGATCGGCGCCAAGATCGCCCACCCGCACCGCCAGGTGGTGGCCTTCGTCGGCGATGGCGGCTTCCTGATGACCGGGCAGGAACTGGCCACCGCGTTCCACCACGGTGTCGCCCCCATCGTGCTGGTGGGCAACAACCAGATGTACGGCACCATCCGCATGCATCAGGAGCGTGCCTATCCGGGCCGCGTTTCCGGCACCGCCTTGACCAACCCGGATTTCGTGAAGTTCATCGAGGCGTTCGGCGGCCATGGCGAACTGGTGGCGGCGACCGCCGAGTTCGCTCCGGCATTCCGGCGCGCGGTGGAGAGCGGCAGGCCGGCGGTGATCGAGCTGCGCCTGAACCCCGAGCAGGTCTCCAGCCGCGAAACCATCGCGCAGTTGCGCGGCGGGGCGGCCGGAAAGCCGGTGGCGAAGGCCAAGCCGAAGCGTGCCGCTGCGGCGGTGACCCGCCCTGCCGGCGGTACCCGGGCGCCGGCGAAGAAACCGCCGCCGAAGCGGTGAGCGTGCCGGCGATGCCGCCATGAGCAGCAGCACATGACCGCCGGCAGCGGCATCTACACCGGCCCGGTGTTCGACATGGCGCGTGAGCAGTTCCACACCGTCGCCGACACCATGGGCATTCCGCCGGGCGAGCGCGACCGGTTGCTCTACCCCAAACGTGCCATCGCGGTATCGGTCCCGGTGCACATGGACGACGGCAGCGAGGCGGTGTTCCAGGGCTATCGGGTGCAGCACCACCTCTCGCTCGGCCCCACCAAGGGCGGCACGCGGTATTCGCCCAAACTCGACCTGGGCGAGGTGGCGGCGCTGGCGGTGTGGATGAGCTGGAAATGCGCCCTTTGCGGCCTGCCCTATGGCGGCGCCAAGGGCGGCGTGACCTGCGATCCCTACCGGCTCAGCCGGCGCGAGCTGGAAGCGGTGTCGCGCCGCTACATGCAGGAAATGATCCCGTTCGTCGGCCCGCATACCGATGTCATGGCGCCCGACCTGGGTACCAACGAGCAGGTGATGGCCTGGTTCATGGACACCTATTCCATGTACCAGGGCAAGACGGTCACCGAGATCGTCACCGGCAAGCCGGTTGCCGCCGGCGGCACCGAGGGGCGGCGCGAGGCGACCGGGCGGGGGATCGCGCATCTGGTGGGGCGCGCCATGGAGCGGCTGCGGATGCCCCCGGCCGGCGCCACCGCCATCGTGCAGGGGTTTGGCAATGTCGGTTCGGTGACGGCCGTGGCGCTGGCCGGGCGCGGCCTGCGGATCGTCGGCGTGTCGGACCACACCGCCTGCTACCATGACCCGAAGGGGCTGGATGTGCCGGCGCTGCTGCGCCACGTGGCTGCGCACGGTGTGCTGGCGGGATGGTCGGGGCAGGCGGCGTGCGACCCCGCCGCGCTGCTGACGCTGCCCTGCGACGTGCTGGTGCCGGCGGCGGTGGAGCGGGTGATCACCGGCAGCAATGCCGGCGCGCTGCAATGCCGCATCCTGGCCGAGGGCGCCAACGGCCCGACCACGCCGGACGCCGATCGCGTGCTGCGCGCCCGCCGCGACGAGGTATTCGTGATCCCCGATATCCTGTGCAATGCCGGCGGCGTGGTGGTGAGCTATTTCGAGTGGGTGCAGGACCTCCAGCAGTTCTTCTGGGACGAGGCCGAGGTGCTGAGCCGGCTGCACCAGGTGCTGGACCGGGCCTTCAACCGGGTGATGGCGCGGGCCGACCAGGACCACCTGCCGCACCGCGACGCGGCGACGGCGATCGGCGTGCAGCGGGTGCGCGACGCCAGCAAGGTGCGCGGCCTGTTCCCCTGACCGGCCCCTGATCGGCAGAGGGGGGGCGGGCTTTGCGCGGTGGCGGCGAACCGGCTAGGGTCGCCGCCTGATTGAAATCGGACAAAAAACGATGAAGGGCTTTCTTCTGCTCATTGCCGCCATTGTTGGCGTGGGCTTCGCCTATCCGCTGGTCGGTGAGGGTACCACCAG
This sequence comes from uncultured Acetobacteraceae bacterium, assembly GCA_903907955.1. Taxonomy (GTDB): domain Bacteria; phylum Pseudomonadota; class Alphaproteobacteria; order Acetobacterales; family Acetobacteraceae; genus Rhodovastum. The sequence continues at coordinate 23,733 of CAIVPZ010000082.1, forward strand.
CTCCTGCGACGCGGTCGAAAAAGTGACGGTGCGGGTGGTGGCGGTGCACGACAAGGATCATCCCAGCAGCCTGGTGCTGGGTTCCCTGCTGCAGGGCATTTCGCGCGGCCAGTTCGCCGCCGTCGCGGCGAAGGACCGCTACCCGAGCCTGCCGCCCGCCGTGGCCTGCACCGTGCTGTACTGGCACGCCGTGCTGAACACCGAGGATTTCGTCGACGACGTGGTCAAGCGGCACTGACCGACCTGCGCTGACCATTCTGCGCTGAGCGGCGGCGGAGCCTGCATCACAATGCGGGTTCCGCCATGGCGTAGACCGCCCGCTCCACCGCCCCGAACAGCGCCAGCGCCGGCGCGTCGGCGAAGGGCAGCACCTGGGTCAGCAGGCAGCCGGCCAGCCCGCGGGCCGGATCGATCCAGTAATAGCAATTGCCCAGGCCGGCCCAGGCCATGCTGTTGGCGCTGCGCCCGTGCGGTCCCTGTTCGGTGTTGAGCAGGAAACCGAGCCCCCATTTCTGCGCCATGCCGGGAAACAGGTTGGCGTCGTTGGACAGTTTCGGCGCCGCCGAGACCAGCGTGTGCACCAGCAGATCGCCGATCTGGTTGCGACCCATTTCGGCCACCGTCTCGGCGCGCAGCAGGCGCGTGCCGTCGAATATGCCGCCATTCAGCAGCATGCGCAGGAATCGCCCGTAGTCGCGCGCCGTGCCGCACAGGCCGCCGCCGCCGCCGGTGAAGCCCTGGCCCTCGCCGACCGGCCAGTCGATCGGCCGGAGGATGCCGTCGCCGCCGCGGCGGTGCATGCGCGCCAGCCGCGCCCGTTGCCCAGGGGTCAGCAGGAACGCGGTGTCGTGCATGCCGAGCGGACCGAGCACCTGATCGCGCAGACAGGCATCGAGTGTCTGTCCGCTGGCCGCTTCCACCGCCAGGCCGAGGATGTCGGTGTTGATGCCGTAGGTCCAGCGCGTGCCGGGGTCGAACAGCAGCGGCGTGCGCGTCACCTCCTCGAAACTGGCGGGAATGCGCGGCAGGCCGGTACGGTTGAGGTCCGGGTTCCAGAAATAGTAGCCGTAGCCTGCGGTGTGGGTGAGCAGGTGGCGCAGTGTCATGACCGTGCGCGCCGGCCGCAGCACCGGGGCGCCGCCGGCGTCGAACCCGTCCAGCACCAGCGGCGCGGCGAGCGCCGGCACGACGGCGGCGACCGGCGCGTCAAGCTGCAGCCGGCCTTGTTCCACCAGTTGCATGGCGGCGACGGACACGATCGCCTTGGTCATCGAGGCGATCCAGACGATGGTATCGGTGGTCATCGGCGCATCGCCCGAAAGGTCGCGGACCCCGGCGGCGGTTTCAAACAGCGTGCCATCGCGATTCACCGCCAGTGCGACGGCACCGGGCACCGGGGCGTCGCGCAGCAAGGCAGTGATGTGGTCCATGCTGCTCCGCTTGGCCTGTTTTCTATGTCGCCAACGGGATTCGCTGAGCCAGCAGGAAGGGCGCTTTGCTGCCGCGCTGCACGAACAGGCAGATCTCCGTCACCCGCCGCCGTTCGCGCAGTGCCGGCGCGAACCAGGCCTCCGCCGCCGGGCACAAGGTTGCCTGTTCCTCCGGCGACAGCCGGCGGCTGAGCGTCATGTGGAACGCCCAGGTGGCGAAGACATAGGGATACCCCCAGCGCAGCAGGTTGGCTTCCTGGGCCGGCGACAATGCGGCGCGCCGGCGTTTACCCAGTTCGGCGGCGTTTGGCGGCGCACGCAGGTGGTGGGCACCGGCGACTGCGGCATCGGCGAGGGCCTGCAACGCGGGACACGGTACGGTCTCTCGCAGGGCCAGGAAGCCGTGCAGGTTGGCCACCTCGAGCGGCGGCAGGTCGAAGGCGGGGATGCCGGCGGCGATGGCGCGGGTGGCCTGCACCACTTCGTCCCAGGTGATATCGTGGCGCACGGTCACCGGCGGTTTGAGCGTGGCGTGAAAGCCATAGAGGCGCGCTTCCTCGGTAAGCGCCGCAATACCGGGGATTGCCGGCTGCGGGGGCGCGGCGCCGGTTTCCGGGTCGCGGCCAAGCCAGCCGGCGCCGCGCGCCCAGAGCGGATCGTCGGCGGTGGGCGCGTAGTAGAGCGCCACGCGCACGCCGCGCATCAGGCCACCCGCTCGCCGCCGCGCCAGACCTGGCGCACCACCGGCAGGTCCGCATGCGCGTGCACGCGCACCAGGTCGGCGCGCAGCCCCGGCGCGAGGCGGCCGCGGTCGAACAGGCCGCAGATGCGTGCCGGCCGGTCGGTGACCAGCGCCACGGCCCCGGGCAGGGTGATGCCGGTGAGGCCGCCGGTCAGGAAGGCGGCCTCCACCAGGCTGGCCGGCACGTAGTCGCTGGCGAGGGCATCCACCAGGCCGGCATGCAGCAGGTCGGTCGCCGCGACGTTGCCGGAATGGCTGCCGCCGCGCACGATGTTCGGGGCGCCGGCAACCACTTCCATGCCGCGCACCTGCGCCGCGCGGGCGGCGTCGATATGCACCGGGAACTCGCTGATGCGGATGCCGTCGCGGAAGTTCTCCTCGATTTCCGCTTCCGTGCGGTCGTCGTGGCTGGCCAGCCGCACATCGTGCCCGGCCAGCCGGGCGAGCAGGGCGCGGCGGTTGGGGGTGCGGAATTTCGCCCGCTGCGCCTGCAATTCGTCGATGCGGCGTTCGATGAAGTCGTCGGTGACGGCCGCGGCGCGGCGCAGGGCGCGGTAGCGGTCGAGGTCGGCGTACTGGCCGACACCGGGGCTGTGGTCCATCAGGCTGACCATGCGCAGGCGCGGATTGTCGATCGCCGGCTCGACCAGCGCCAGCAAGTCGGCGGCCGGAAGTTCGCAGCGCAGATGCAGGAAATGCTCGCTCTTGAGCAGTCCGGTGGCGGCCAGCGCGTCGAGGTCGGCGACGCCGTCGCGATAGGTCTGCTGCCGGCCGGGATCGAAGCCGAGATCGCCCACGCACAGCGCGTCCAGCACCGTGGTGACGCCGGCGCCGGCGCATTGCGCGTCGTGCGCCACCAGGGCCGAGCGCGAGGGCCAGCGGGCGGCGTGGCGCGGCTGCACCTGGCGCTCGAGGTTGTCGGTGTGCACATCGACGATGCCGGGGATAAGAAAATCGCCCCCGCAATCGATCGCGCCGGGCAGCAAGCTGCGCCCCTCGGCGACCGCCTCGATCAGCGCGCCGCGCAGCGCGAGGCTGCCGAGGATCACCTGGTCGGGCAGCACGATGCGGGCGTTGGTCAGAACGGTCATGCGGCATCCTGCAACGGCGTCACCGGGTAGGTGCGGTCAGCGACCGCTCCGCGCCGGATGGTGTCGTGGAAGATGCCTGCGATGGCAACCGTTTCCGCCAGTGCCCGCTGGATCATGCCGATGACAATGCCGCGGTTGGTGGTGCGTCGATGATGGGCATGGGCCTCGCTTGCATTTTCCGGGGAGTGGCCCTGAAGTGCGGCCGTGGAGGGTAACCGGATGAGCAATTTGCGTGGTTCGCGGCGTGCGGACCGGTCTGAAGACAACACGCGCCGCGATCGTCGCCGGCGCCGCGGAGTCGTTTGCACGCTGGCCCTGGCGATCGCGTTCGCCGCCACGAGCGTTGCGGCGCAGTCGCCCGGCGCGGGCGACAACGGTTACGGCGCGGGCAACAGCCACCGGCAGCGGCGGTCTGAGGTATCGACCGAACAGGCGAAAAAGCCGGCGCCGCCGGCCGAGGTGAAGATGGCCCTGGAACCCTGGCCGCGGCTCGATCCCGGCGCGGTGTTCTGCCGCACCGCGGAGGATCTGCGCCAACATCTCGCCGCCGTCAGCGCGCGCCTGGACGGCAGCAGCACCCGCTATGCGGAGGCGCCGGGGTGCCGGGTGATCCGCACGCGGACGGCGGTGGCGGTGCTGTCGCGCGAAGGTCCGGCGCACACCCAGGTGCAGATTTCCGCCGCGCCGCCCGAAACCGGCTGGACCGATGCGTTCCTGCCGGAGAAGCGGACCGGCCATTGAGGCTGCCCGCCCCGCGCGTTACCCCGGCCGCGGCAGCGCGGGCGGGCGGCGGCGCAGCCGGATGCAGCCCCAGACGATCGCCAGACCCGCCACCAGCAGGCCCAGCGAGAGCAGCGGCTGGAACACGATGCGCGCCACCGCGATGGTGGCGAGCGTGATCAGCGCGGCGAACCCGGACATCACCAGGGTGGCGGTGACGTCCACCACCGTCTCCAGCACCGGAATCACGCTGACCAGCACCGCCAGCGGGCGGACCAGCAGCACCAGCCCGACCAGGCACAGCGCGAACCCGCCGAGCCGCAACGCCCAGGCCAGCAGGCGGGCCTGCGATCGCTCGGCGCTGAACATGGCGTCCGCGCCGGCGACCCCCGGCTTGGCAAGCGCGACGGTCTGGCCGTTCGGTGCCATGAAGATGGCGAGGCGGTCGCCCTGCTGGCCGGCAATCACGCTGGCGGTGCCGGGCGGCACGGCGATGAAGGTCACGCGCACATCGCCGATGACCGGTGCCAGCGGGTCCCGGCCGCGATAGGGGCCGGCCTCGCCGCGTTTCCAGCCGGGCGGCAGCGCCGCGCCCTCCGGCAGCGAAACCGGGGCCGACGGCGCCAGTTCGTCCAGCACCGATGCGTCCAGCCGGTAGGCGCCGAGCCGCACATCGGCGGCGTCGCTGATCAGGCCCGCGATCGGCAATTGCGGGTTCACATGGCCGGCGCGGGCATGGAACGTGCCGGAATCGATCGCCTGGTCGGACCATTTCCTCTGGTAGTCGTAGGTGGTCGTGGTCGTGCTGCCGCCGCCGAGCGATTTCTCGGTGGAACTGCTGCTGTGCTCGTCCCACTGGAACATCTCGACATGGCGTTCCAGCCGCACCGCGTCGGCCGAGACCACGCCGAACACCGGGTCGCGGGCCGGTGCCGCCGCCAGCAGCGCCCCGGTCAGGTGCACCAGCCGCCCCTCCAGCGCCGGGTCGATGCGGGCGGGCGGCGCCTCCACGACCAGCCGCGCCGCCATATCGAGGGTGCGCAGCGTCGTCACCTCGTTGCCTTCGTTCCAGTACAGCAGCATGACCGCGGCAATTACCAGCGCGATGCCGATCAGTGAGCCGATCACGCTGTCGCGCAGGCGGCCCAGCCAGCTGGTGGAGGTCACGGTGGTGACCTGGTCGGGGGCCGCGATGTCGGCGCCGCCGGAACCGTCCGGCGTCCAGTCGCTGGCCGTGCTGCCGGAGCTGTCCGGCGTCGAATCGGTGTCGGACATCGCGGCATCCTCCTGGTCCGATTAGAGCAACATCGGCCAGACCGGCGACAGCCGGCCGACAAAGTTGCTCGCCAAGATAAAGAGCTAGAGCGCGCTGACCGTTTACGGTCAGCCTGAAAGCACTCCAGCGGGACCATTCGGTAGGCGATTCTGCAACGACTGGCAAGCGCGGTGGCCCGGTCAGCCGGTTGGCGGCCCGTCGAAGCAATGCTCCGCCGCGGGAAATCGCCGGGCGCGGACATCTTCCGCATAGGCCGCGGCGGCGCGCGACACCTCCGCGCCGAGATCGGCGTAGCGCTTGACGAAGCGCGGCGTGAAGGCGGTGAACAGACCCAGCATGTCGTCGCTGACCAGCACCTGACCGTCGCATTCCGGCGCGGCGCCGATGCCGATGGTGGGGATCGGCAGGGCGCGGGTGATCGCGGTGGCGAGCGGGCGGGTGGTGCCTTCGATCACCAGCGCGAAGGCCCCCGCTGCGGCGACCGCGTGCGCATCCGCGGTCACGCCGGCCGCCTCGGCGGCGTCGCGGCCCTGCACCCGGTAGCCGGAGGCATGCACCGCCTGCGGCATCAGGCCGATATGGCCGCAGACCGGCACGCCGCGCGCGGTGAGGAAGCGGATCGTCTCGGCCATCTCGACGCCGCCTTCCAGCTTGACCGCGGCGCAGCCGGTTTCGGCCAGGATGCGCGCCGCGTTGCGGAACGCCTGCGGGGGCGATTCCTGGTAGCTGCCGAAGGGCATGTCGATCACCACGCAGGCGCGCCGGCTGCCGCGCACCACGGCGGCGCCATGCGCGATCATCATCTCCAGCGTCACCGGGACGGTGGTGTCCAGGCCGTACAGCACCATGCCGAGCGAATCGCCGACCAGCAGCAGGTCGGCATGCGGGTCCAGCAGGCGCGCCACCGGCGCGGTGTAGGCGGTGAGGCAGACATACGGGCCACCGCCCTTGCGGAAATGGCGCACGGTCAGGCGACGTTCGCTGCCGGGAACGCTCATGCGGTTGAGTCCTCGCGATCAGGCGGGTGAGGGGAAGGCGCACAGCAGAATATTGCCGGTGCGCCGGTCTGATTCAGGCGGCGTTGCCGGTCATTTTTTTTTTGCCTAGAGCAGCATCGGCCAGACCGGCGACCGCCGGCCGATAAAGTTGCTCGCCAAAACAAGGAGCTAGAGCGCGCTGACCGTTTACGGTCAGCCTGAAAGCGCTCTAGGGGACGGCGGCGGGGCGCGCAAGCAGAGGCAAGGCTGCCCAGAGGCGTGCCGGCAGGGGGTTGCGCGGCCGGCGCTACCCGCCGTCTCCGCGCTCCTGCCGCTTCACCGCCTGCCACAGCGCCTCCATCTCCGCCAGCGTCGCATCCCCCGCGGTCCGCCCTTCCGCCGCCAGCGCCGCCTCCACCCCGCCGAACCGGCGGGCGAATTTCTGGTTGGCCTCGCGCAGGCAGCGTTCGGCATCCAGCCCCAGCTTGCGCGCCAGGTTGGCCAGCACGAACAGCATATCCCCCAGCTCGTCGGCCAGCCGGGCCGGGTCGGCGGCGGCGAGTTCGGCGCGCAGCTCCGCCACCTCCTCGTCCAGCTTGTCCAGCACCGCCGGCGCATCCGGCCAGTCGAACCCGACGCGGGCGGCGCGCCGGGTCAGCTTCTCCGCCCGCGTCAGCGCCGGCAGGCCGAGCGGTATGCCGGCCAGCGTGCCGGTCTCGGCGCGCGCCGTCCGCTCGGCATGCTTCTGCTCGTCCCAGGCAGCAACCTGCATGCCGGCGGTCCGCGCCGCCGCTTCGCCGAACACGTGCGGATGCCGCCGCACCATCTTGTCGGCAATGTGCCGCGCCACCTCGGCGAAGCCGAACCGGCCTTCCTCCTCCGCCAGCCTGGCGTGATAGACCACCTGGAACAGCAGATCGCCCAGCTCATCCGGCAGCGAAGCGAAGTCGCGCCGCAGGATGGCATCGGCCACCTCGTAGGCTTCCTCGATCGTGTAGGGGGCGATCGAAGCGAAATCCTGCGCGACGTCCCACTGGCAACCGCGCACCGGGTCGCGCAGGGCCGCCATGATGTCGAGCAGACGGCGCAGCTCGGCGGCGGCTTGATCTGGCTCCGGGGCTTGCATTAACTGTTTCCTGTCGTCGAAAGTTCAAACCACGCGCCGTGAATCATCTTGCCCCCCGGAGGCTGTGCTGAGTGACGGGGCTGGTCATTGGCGCGACGCACCGGTAGCCTGACCGCAAGCCCAGGCGCAACGGGCAGAGAGGAGACTTCATGGCCCCCGCTCGATTCCGTTCCGCCGTGCTGTCGGCTGTCCTCGCGCTGGCGCCGCTGGCCGCGGTCGCGCAACCCGACTTCGCCCCTGCCGCCGGCACCGAAGGCCGCAACTGGCTGCCGGAGCCGCCCACCGCCGTCAACCCGAAACCACGCTTCACCGTCACCCTCCAGGATGGCGTCCACGTCGTTACCCGCGACGGCACGATTCTGGAGGGTCGGCTGATCCTCCCGGTGCTGGGCGGCGACGCCCCGCCCACCCCCTGCGTGCTGATGGCCGACGGCTATGGTCGCACCAGCCGGACCGGCGCCGGCATGGAAGTGCCGCTGTTCGACATCGCCGCCCGCGGCTACGCGGTGCTGCACCTGTCGCTGCGCGGCTCCGGCCTGTCGGAGGGCAGCAACGACCTCTACAGCCACTACGGCGAGGACGGCTATGACGCCGTCGAGTGGATGGCGAAGCAGCCCTGGTGCAACGGCCGGGTCGGCATGGTCGGCGCCTCGCTGCTCGGCATCAGCCAGTGGCTGACCGCCCGGGAGGGACCGCCGAGCCTGCAGGCGATCGTGCCGGAGGTGGCCTGCGGTGACTGCTACGGCCAGCTTTGGTATCCCGGCGGCATGCTGCCCGGGCCGGGGCGGCAGGCGCGCCGCCTCGTGCCGGGTGCCGCGGGCGAATACGCCGCCGCCCTCCTTCACCGCGACGACGATGCCTGGTGGCGCGCCCGCTCCACCCTGGCCGGGGACATGGCCGGGATCGCCGGCCGCGGCGTGGCGGCGTTCATCGCCGGCGGTCTGGACGACTACATGTCGCCGGCCAGCATCCGCGCCTACGAGCAGTTCGACGCGCCGGGCGCGCGCAAGCGCCTGTTCCTCGGCCCCTACGGCCATGGCTGGCACACCGCGTTCATCCAGGAATTGCAGGTGCAGTGGCTCGACCACTGGCTGAAAGGCGTCGCCAACGGCGCCGAGACCGCGCCGCGGGTGATCCTCTACGTCAAGGGCGCCAACCGCTGGCGCGCCGAGCAGGACTGGCCGCTGGCGGACGCCCACCCCACCCCGCTGCATCTGTCCGCGCGGCACAGCGCCACCATTGCCAGCCGCAACGACGGGTCGCTGACCGCGCAGCGCCCGCCGGCCGGCCCGCCGGCGGTCCTGCCCTATTCGCCGGAGCAGGGTCCGTTCCTGCCGGCGATGCTGGGCAGCCGTGGCCGGGTTGCCATCGACCAGGCGCCCGACGAGGCGCAGGCGCTGACCTGGACCAGCATGCGGCTGACGGTGGCGACGGAAGTGACCGGTTATCCGAAGCTGACCCTCTGGGTCGCTTCTTCGGCGCCGGATGGTGATGTGGTGGCGGAGATCACCGACGTGGCGCCGGATGGCAGCTCGCGCCAGGTGGTGCAGGGCTACCTGAACCTGCCGCGCGCCGCCGACCCCGCCGCGCCGCAGCCGCTGGTGCCCGGCCAGGCGCAGCGCTTCGTGCTGGAGACCTATCCGGTCGCCTATGTGTTCCAGCCCGGCCACCGCATCCGGATCTCGCTCGCCGGCGGGGCGAAACCGGCGCCGGACCAGGCGTTCCCGCAGGGACCGGGCAAGAACCCGGCGCCGTTCGACCTAACGATTCTGCAGGATCGCGAACATCCGGCGATGCTCGAGCTGCCGGTGGTGGGAACGGGCTGGGAGGCACTGTCGCATCCGGTGGTGGCGGCGCGGTAACGTAAGCGGGTTCCTTCAGGAACGAGGTCGAGGGGACGACCTGCACGCTGGCGGGTCTTTGACATTGGCCAGCCGGTCGGGCTACTCGGTGATATGATTCCATTCCGAAGCAACCCGTGCCGGATTCCGCGCGCGTTCTGATCGCCGGTGCCGGGCCGGTCGGCCTGGCCGCCGCCCTGCGCCTGGCCCAGCTCGGCGTGCCAGTCGCGGTGCTGGAAAGGCGCATGCAGCTTGCCCGGGTGGATCGCGCCTCCGCCTGGCTGCCGCCCACGCTGGAGGTGTTCGAGCAGCTCGGCATCCTGGAGGGCGCGCTGCGCACCGGGCTGCAGGTGCGCCGGATCGCCTATCTGCGCGCCGGCACGGAAACGCCACTCGCCAGCTTCGCGTTCGGCCTGCTTGCCGGCGAGACACGCTTTTCCTTTCGCCTGCATCTCGACCAGGGGTCGGTGGCCGCTGCCCTGGCCGCGCGCCTCACCGCCTATCCGCATGTCCGGCTGGGCTTCGACGCCGAGGTGGTGCGGGTCGATCAGGACGCCACCGGGGTTTCGGTGCGCGTGCAGTCGGCGCTCGGCGAGCGGGTGGAGCGTGGTGCCTGCCTGCTGGCGGCCGATGGGGTGGACAGCGCCGTGCGGGCCTGCCTGGGCATCGAACTGGGCAACGTGGCGGTGGCCGGGCGGCTGCTGGAGGTTACCACCGCGGCCGATCTGACCGCGCTGGTGCCGGGGGCGGACGCCGCCGCCTGGATTTTCGCGCCGGACGGCTGGTGCGGCCTGCTGCGCATGCCCGATCTCTGGCAGATCGCCGTTCCGTTGCGCGCTGACGAGGGCGACGCGGCGGCACTGGACGGCGCCGCGCTGCAGGCCCGGCTGGCGCGCTTCCTGCCGCTCGGCGCCGCCGCGCTGCCGCTGGTTACCCGCCGGCTGCGCCCGGTGCGCCGGCAGGTTGCCGGCACCTACGCGGCCGGGCGGGTGCTGCTGGCGGGCGATGCGGCCCATCTGGTGCAGACCCGCAGCGGGCTGAACATGAATTGCGGCCTGCACGACGCCATGGTGGCCGCCGAGGCGCTGGCCGCGGCATTCCACCGTCCGGCGGCGGCAGCGGCGGCGTTCGAGCGCTATGCGAACGAGCGCCGTCTGGTGGCGACCGCCCAGTTGCTGCCCTATGCCGACCGCGCTGCCCCTGGCGACGCGGCCTGGGCGGCTGCCCTGACGGACATTGCGGCCGACCCGGCGCTGGCGCGCGCCTGGCTGCGTTCGGCCTGCATGCTGGACGTGCCGGGGTTTCGCGCCCCGGCCAGGGGGGGCGGCCTGCCCGCGTGATCAGCGCGAACGATCACGCCGGAACGGCCCGCGCGCCGTCACGAACGCGTGAGCCCTGTTCCTGATTGCCACCATTCCAACGCCGCCGTGACATGGATCAATTCACCATGGCATGGGCCGGGACAGCATCGCCGCGGCGTGAACGGAGGCGGGTCCCTGGTGCGAAGCCTGCGGGTACGGCTGCTGCTGATCGTCTCGGTAGCTCTGGCGCCAGCCCTGGCGTTCGAGGCATGGCTCGAACACGACGCCGACCGCATCCGTCAGCGGATGGTGGAGGATGAGGCGCTGCGGCTGGCGCGGCTGGTGGCCAACCAGCAACAGCGCATCGCCGAGGGTGCCGAACAGGCGCTGTCCGTCATCGCCAGCGCGCCGGCGGTGCGCAACCGAAATGCCGAAGAGTGCCATCAGTTGCTGGCCGGTCTGCTGGCGCAGGCGCCGCGCTACAACAGCGCCGCGGTGCTCGGGCTGGATGGCCAGGTGATCTGCGCCGGCGCGCCGTTGGAGCCCGGCATCAGCGCTGCCGACCGGGCGTTCTTCCGGCTTGCCCTGCAGACCGGCGGGTTCGTCATCGGCGACTACACGATCGGCCGCATTTCCGGCCAGCCCACCCTGCACATGGCGCAGCCCTTCCGGGACGCGACGGGACAGGTGGCCGGGGTGGTCAATGTCGCCCTCGACCTCATCTGGCTGGGCAAGCAGCTCGAAAACCTCGGCCTGCCGCCGGAGGCGGTGGTCTCGGTCCGTGACCGCAACGGCATCATCGTCGCCCGCTACCCGGACGGGCAGCGCTATGTCGGCCAGCCGCTGACCGGTGCCGCGCGCGAGACGCTGGCGGGCGACCGCATCGGCGTCATCGCCAAAGTGGGGCAGGACGGGCGCCCCCGCATCGTTGCCTACACGCCGCTCGGCGTGCCGCCTTTGGGCCTGCGCGTCGCCGTCGGGCTGGATCGCGACGTGGCGTTCGCCGCGTTGACGGATGCCAAGCGGTTCAGCCTGTTGCTGATCGTGCTGGGCGCCGTTCTGGGGCTGCTGGCCACCGGGCTGCTGGGCCGCAGGCTGATCGGCCGCCCGGTCGAGCGGCTGCTGGCCGCATCCCGGCAGTGGACCGCCGGAACCCTCGCCGTCCGCACCGGCCTGCGCCACGACCGCAGCGAGTTCGGCCGGCTGGCGGCCGGTTTCGATGCAATGGCCGAGGCGCTGCAGGCGCGCGAGGCCGAATTGCGGGCAACCGGGACGGAACTGCGGCGCCTGACCGACGAGCTGGAAAGCCGGGTGCAGGCCGAAGTGGTGGCGCGCGAAGCGGCGCAACTGCGCGCCGCGATGGCCGAGCGGCTGCAGGCGCTCGGCCAACTCGCCGCCGGCATCGCACATGATTTCAACAATGTCCTGCAATCCGTGGCCGTGGCGGGCGGGCTGATCGAGCGCCGGCCCGGCGATATCGACCTGGTGCGAAGCTGGGTGCGCGTCGCCACCGAGGCGAGCGCCCGCGGCGCCGCCATCGCCCGGCGCCTGCTCGCGTTCGGCCGCCGCGGTGACCTCAGCCCCGAGCCGATCGATGCCGCCGGCCTGCTGGACGAAATGCGCGAGATGTTCGAACATACGCTTGGCCCGGAGATCGAGGTGGTGCTGCGGGTTCCAGCCGGACTGCCGAAGCTGCTGGCCGATCGCGGTCAGCTTGAGACGGTGCTGGTCAACCTCGCCGCCAATGCGCGTGACGCCATGCCGGGTGGCGGCCGGCTGATGCTTTCGGCCGTCGCCGACTGCCTCAAGGCTGGTTCCCCTGGGGCCGGCCCCCAGGTGGCTGGCGCGTATGTGCGGATCACCGTGGCCGATACCGGCATCGGGATGGACCCGGTGACGCTCGTGCGGGCCACCGAGCCGTTCTTCACCACCAAGGGGCCGGGTCATGGCACCGGGCTTGGTCTGTCCCTGGCCCGTGGCTTCGCCGAACAGAGCGGTGGGGCGCTCGATTTGTCCAGCCGTCAGGGCGAGGGAACCACGGTGACGCTGTGGCTGCCGCAGGCATGTCCGCAGGTAGCCGAACCGCCGGCGCCGGCGGCGCCACCGGACGCGCCTCGCGGCCGGCTGCGCGTGCTGCTGGTGGATGACGAGCCGTTGCTGCGCGAGGTGCTGTCCGAATACCTCGACGAGCTGGGGCTTGCCGTCCGCACCGTGGATGGCGGCGACGCGGCGTTGGCGCTGCTGGATGCGGGGGAGGCGGTGGATGTGCTGGTGACCGACCTGTCGATGCCGGGGATGGACGGGCTGGCGCTGATCCGCGCCGCGCAGGAGCGCCGGCCCGCTCTGCCGGCGATCCTGCTGACCGGCTATGCCGGCGAGTCGGTGCTGCCGGCGGCTGAGCCGGGCTATTCGCTGATGCGCAAGCCGGTCAGCGGGGCCGACCTGGTTGACCGCATCATCGCCCTGACCGGCACCCGCAACACCGCACTCTGAAGCGGGGCTGCCGTCGCTTGTGCTACGCCAGCGCCGCGAGCCGCGCCGTGATGGCGCTGCGGGTCTGGGCACCGGCGACACCGTCCACCACCAGCCCTGCCGACGTCTGGAACTGGCGAACCGCTGCCTCCGTCACCGGGCCGTAACTGCCGTCGACCGCCAATGGCGGGGTGGCGCCGAGCCGGTTCAGCGCGGTCTGCAGCCAGGACGTTGTTTCGTCCGGTGTCCCTGCCTCCCAGGCCGGCGCGCCGGTGCCGTCGCCGGCCAGCATCGCCGTCAGCGCCAGCCAGGCCTGCCGCTCGTCCAGCCCGTTCAGCCCGCCGTTGATCACCCGGGTGATTGTAATGATGTCGTTCCTGTCCGCCGCCGCGTTCAGGCTTCCTTCGGCCCACTCGAAGATTGCCGGCTTCAGCGCATGGTCGGCCGAGACGATGAGTTCGGGATTACCCTCGAAATCCACTCCGGCGAGGATGCCGCGGCGCCTGTAGGCCTCGCGGCCGGTTGTCTGCAGCAACCCGCCGCCGCGATAGCGGTAGCCATCGCCTGGCTGCGTGTTGCCGAGTTCGCGCGCCTTGGACGGGTTACCCAGCCCATAGACCCGCTCGGCGAGTCCCGGTGGGTTGCAGAGCAGGCCGGCGACCTCGTCCCGGCGCACGGCGGCGCTGTGGTTGCCCACGCCGAAGATCTGGAGCATCCGGTCGGCGGTGCGATAAAACATGTCCTCGAACAGCACCGTGCCGCCGCCGGTCTCGTGCAGGATCTGGGCAAGGAAATGCGCCATCCGGCGCGGTGTGGTGATGCCGTTCCGGGTCAGCAGGGCATCCCCGCCGGTCAGTGCCGCGATATAGGACGGGTTCGGCTGCGAGTTGCGACGGCGCGCGGCGGTAACAAAAATTCCGGCGGCGTTACCCATGCCTCTGGCTCCTGCGCCCGCATCATCCGCAGAAATCTTAGCAGGCAGGCAACGCAGCCGGAAGAATTATTGCTCAGACGTGCTGTCCGCCGTTGATATGCAACTCGCTGCCGGTGACGTAGCTTGCATTCGGCCCGCACAGGAATCGGATGGCGTCCGCCACCTCCTCGGGCCGGCCCAGCCGGCGCATTGGCACCTCGCGTTCGGCGAAGGCGGCGGTGCCGGGGGAGAGGATGGCGGTGTCGATCTCGCCCGGGCTGATGGCGTTCACCCGCACGCCATGCGGGGCGAACTCGGCCGCCATCTCCCGCGTCAGCGTCAGCAGCGCCGCCTTGGAGCAGGCATAGGCGGCGCCGGCATAGGGATGCACGCGCGATCCGGCGATGGAGGTGACGTTGACGATGGCGCCCTGTGCTTGCGTCAGCACGTCGATCAGGCCGCGCGCCAGCAGGCCGACGGCGAAGATGTTCACGCTGAACACCGCGTTCCAGACGTCGCGCTCGGAGTCCAGCACGCCAAGCCGCGACCCGTTCGGGCCTTTGGGCGAGATGCCGGCGTTGTTGACCAGCGCATCCAGCCGCCCGTCAGGCAGGCGGGCACGGATCTCGTCGATGCCGGCGGCCAGCGAGGCGGGGTCGCCGATGTCGCATTGCACATGGTCCTGCGGGCCGCCCGCCCAGGGACAGCGCGGGGAGAATGCCTGGCGTGAAATGGTGATGACGCGCCAGCCGTCCTCGGAAAAGGCGCGGGCGGTGGCGTGGCCGATGCCGCGGCTGGCGCCGGTCAGCACAAGGGTCTGCGTGGTTGACATGGTAACCTATCTTCCTACCGCGCATAGCGGCGGTGCAAGCGTCAACTGGGGTCGCCGGCGCGAACGGCAAGGTTTGTTCCGGGGGGAAAGGGCGGAATGAAACAGTCGCAGGAGACTTTGGTTGTCGGCACCGGCGGGCGCGGCCTGGTGGAGATCACCGCGCCGGTGCGCCGCTTCGCCGCCGCCGGAGGCGTCGCCACCGGCCTGCTGACGTTGTGGTGCCGACACACCTCCGCCTCGCTGCTGGTGCAGGAGAACGCCGACCCGGAGGTGCGCGCCGATCTGGAAGCGTTCTTTGCGCGCCTCGCCCCCGAGGTTCCGGGTCGCTACCTGCACGAGTCCGAGGGGCCGGACGACATGCCCGCGCATATCCGGGCCGCGCTGACCCAGACCCAGCTCTCGGTTCCGGTCACGCAGGGGCGGCTGGTGCTGGGCACCTGGCAGGGCATCTATTTGTGGGAACATCGCCGCTCGGCGCATCGGCGCGAGGTGGCGCTGCATCTGATCGGGGCCTGATTCAAGGCCGCCCTCGGGCGGTTGGACTGTGCGCGCAGCAGGTCGCGGCAACGCCGGTTGCGATTGGCGCTGAACCCAACGCACCCGCCCATACCGGTTGCGGGGCCACCACGCTGCTGCCGGCTACCCGTTGGGCTCCTTCCGCTCCGGCGCGAAGACGACATCGGAGCGATCGCGCAGGGTTGCGATGATGCGGTCGAACGTCGCCCGGTCGGACCGGGACAGATCGGCGGTCAGCCGCGCCGCGTAGTCGCGCGCCAGCGGCACGATCTCGGCATAGATCCGCCGGCCGTTGTCGGTGAGCGAGAGAAACACCTCCCGCTTGTCGGCCCGGTTGGGCAGGCGCGACAGCATGCCGTGGCGATCCAGGTCGGTCACTGCGCGCGACACCATGGTCTTGTGCATGTGGGTTTGCTCGCCGATCTCCTTCGAGGTCAACGTGCCATGCTGGCCGAGCATGGCGATGACCCGCCATTCCGGAATGCTGACGCCGAACCGCTCGGAATAGAGCCGCGCGAAGCCATGGCTGACGATGGTGGCGAGCACGGCCAGCCGGTAGGGCAGGAAGTCCTCCAGCACCAGCACGTCATCGGGCGGCGGCGCCGCGGGTCTTGGTCGGGTGGAAGCTGCCATTGTCGTGTATCCCCGCATTGCGCACAGCTTGGCGCGGCGCGCATTGAGGCCGGGAATCATACCCTTGTCGGGGCGCACCGCAATGGCGGTTAAGCCGCTGTTGACCGGTCCCGTGTTGACTGGCTGCGGGTCGGCCGGGAACGTTCCGGCGATCAACGCGGATACAGAACTTACCCCGAACCGTCAGGATCGCGCGTGGCTGGTCCGCACACTCGTCCAACCTTCGCCTATCGCCGCTCGACTGACCAGATGGCCGGTGACCAGATGGCCGGCGAGCAGGACGACGGGCACGCGGCGCGGCCGCTGCGCCGTCCGGTGGTCGTGGTGGGGGGCGGGCCGACCGGGCTGAGCCTGGCCATCGACCTCGCGTTGCACGGTGTGCCGGTGGTGCTGCTGGACGACGACGACACCGTCAGCCCCGGCTCGCGGGCGGTGTGCTATGCCAAGCGGACGCTGGAAGTCTGGGACCGGCTGGGCGTCGGCGAGGCGGTGGTGGCGCAGGGCGTGGGCTGGCAGCGCGGCCGGGTCCACCACGGCGACCGGCTGGTCAGCGAGTTCGACCTGCGGCCGGAGCCTGGCCACCAGATGCCGGCCTTCACCAACCTTCAGCAATACCTGCTGGAGGAAACCCTGATTGCCCGTGCGCAGGCGCTGGCCGGGGTCGATCTGCGCTGGCGCCACCGGCTGATCGGCATGATGGCGGAAGCGGACCACGTGGCCCTGCGGGTGGACACGCCGGACGGTCCGTACGACATGGAATGCGCCTGGCTGGTCGCCGCCGACGGGGCACGCTCGCTGGTGCGCCGCCTGCTCGCCCTGGAGTTCATCGGCCAGACTGTCCGCGACCGCTTCCTGATCTGCGATGTCGCGACCGAGGCCGATTTCCCGAAGCTGCGGCAGTTCTGGTTCGACCCGCCGTTCCATCGGGAACGGTCGGTGCTGATGCACCGTCAGCCCGGCAACATGTGGCGCATCGATCTGCAGCTCGGCTGGTACGCCGACACGGCGGCGGAAACGTCGCCCGCGCGGGTAGCCATGCGGCTGCGGCGCATCCTGGGTGAGGGCGTCGCCTTCTCGGTTGAGTCGGCCGAAATCTATACTTTCCAGTGCCGCCGGCTGGAGCGGTTCCTGCACGGGCGGGTGCTGTTTGCCGGCGATGCCGCGCACCAGGTCTCGCCGTTCGGCGCGCGCGGCGCCAATTCCGGCGTGCAGGACGCCGACAACCTGGCCTGGAAGCTGCGGCTGGTGCTGGCGGGGCTGGCGCCGGTGGCGTTGCTGGAAAGCTACAACTGCGAGCGGCTGGCGGCGGCCGACGAAAACCTGCGCGAAGCCGCGCGGGCCGCGGGGTTCATCGCCCCGCGCACGCCGATGGCGCGTGCCCTGCGCGACGCCGCCCTGCACCTGGCCGGCCGGTTCTCCTTCGCACGCACATTGATCAACAGCGGCCGGCTCTCCGCGCCGACGGTCTACGTCGAGTCGCCGCTGAACACGCCGGACGCGACGGCGGACGGGTTCGCCGGCGGCGTGCCGCCGGGGGCGCCCTGCGTGGACGCGCCTCTGGGGCAGCAGGGCGAGGCGGACTGGCTGTTGCGCCATCTGGGGTTCCGCTTCACCGCGCTGGTGTTCGCCGGCGACCCGCCGTCGCCCGGGCAGATGGCGCAGCTGGCGGGGTTGCCGGTGCCGGTGCACACGGTGATCATCCGCGCGGCGGGATCACCGGACGAGGCGGACGGCGGGTTCACCGACACCGAAGGGCGGGCCTGCGACCGCTATGACGCGCGGCCCGGCACCACCTACCTGGTCCGGCCGGACCAGCATGTGGCGGCACGCTGGCGCCGTTTCGATCCGGCGGCGATCACCGTGGCGCTGGCGCGCGCCATTGCCCTGCCGGCGGCCGCATGACGCTCGATACCTCGCCGCGGTTGGCCGACCCGGACGGCATCTTCACCGCGCTGGCGCGGGCCTACCGCCAGCTTGACGAATCCCAGGCCCGCACCTTCGACGCGCGGCTGATCCTGCTGCTGGCCAACCATGTCGGCGACGAGGCGGTGTTGCGCGAGGCCATCGCGATTGCGGGTGAAGGGCTGGTGCCGCGCGATCAGATCGGCGATCTGGACGCAGTGCCGTAGTGCCAACGGGCGGCCAGCTTCCGCCAGCGGATCGTCCGTGGAGCCAGGGGCGAACTGCGACCAGGCCGGGAGCGGCCAGCCATGCCTGCATCTTCATCGGGCCTTCATCCGCGCCGTGCATGCTGGGCTGGGCATCGAGACTCCTCGGTAGGGGACTGGGTCATGGTCGAACAGGAATTGCTGGCGGAGGGGTGCGCGGCCTACGCCGCCGGGCAACTCGTGGCGGCCGAGGCAGCCTTCCGATCCCTGCCGGATGACGTCGATGCGCTGAGCAACCTGGGGGCGGTGCTGAACGCAACGCAGCGCCACGCCGAGGCCGAGGCGGCCTGCCGCGCGGCCCTCGCGCTGCAACCGCAATGCTGGGCTGCCTGGAGCAATTTCGGCACCGCGCTGCACAGCCAGCAGCGCTACGACGATGCCATCGCCGCTTATGCCACGGCGGTGCGGCAGAACCGGGGAGCGATCAACGCCTGGACCAATCTGGGCGTGGCGCTGGCCGAGCAGGGGCGGGTGGTGCAGTCGCTGGCAATGCACGCGGCGGCGGTGTCGCTGGCGCCGGAGGATGCCGAGGTGCGCGCCAACCATGCGCTGGCGCTGCTGGCCGCCGGCGACCTTGCGCGCGGCTTTGCCGAGCACGAATGGCGCTGGCAGGTGCCGTCCATGCTGCCGCATGGCGTGCCGGGGCCGTGCTGGCAGGGCGAGGACCCGGCCGGGCGCACCATCCTGGTGCACGACGAGGGCGGCTTCGGCGACACACTGCAATTCGTGCGCTATGTGCCGCTGCTGGCTGCGCGCGGGGCGCGGGTGCTGCTGCGCGTGCAGCCGCCGCTGGTGCGTCTGCTGCGGCGCATGCCCGGGCCGGTCGCCGTGCTGGGGCGCGGCGAGGCGGTACCGGAATACCATATGCAGTGCCCGATGCTCTCGCTGCCGCATGGTTTCGGCACCGCGCTGCAAACCGTGCCGGCGCAGGTGCCCTATCTGCCGGTCGATGCGGCGAAGGCAGCCATGTGGCGCGCGCGGCTGGCAGGGGAGGGGCTCCGCGTCGGCCTGGTCTGGGGCGGGGCGTCGCGGCCGGGCATGGCGGTGGCGCACGCCATGGATTCACGCCGGTCGCTGCCGGTGGCGGCGCTGGCAACGCTGGCGGGCATTACGGGTGTGCGGTTCGTGTCGCTGCAGAAGGACCAGGACCCGCCGCCAGGGCTGGACATGGCGAACCCGATGCCGGACTGCGCGGATTTCGACGACACCGCTGCGGTGGTGGCCGGCCTCGACCTGGTGATTGCGGTGGACACGTCGATGGCCCATTTGGCCGGTGCGCTGGGCCGGCCGGTCTGGCTGCTATCGCGCTACGACATGTGCTGGCGTTGGTTGCACGGGCGGCGCGACAGCCCATGGTACCCCGGACTGCGACTGTACCGCCAGCCGGCGCCGGGGGAATGGGGGCCGGTGTTGCGCGAAGTGGCTGATGATCTGCGGGCAGCAGCGCAACAGAGCGGCCAGTTGGACCTGCTCTCGGCGCATCGCGATTTCCGGGAACCATGCGGGTTGCTCTAGAGCAACATCGGCCAGACCGGCGACAGCCGGCCGATAAAGTTGCTCGCCAAAACAAAGAGCTAGAGCGCGCTGACCGTTTACGGTCAGCCTGAAAGCGCTCTAGAATGGTCCGCTCGCGCCACGCCGGAGCGGCGCCGTCACGCGGAGGGTATCGATGCAACAGGCTCGTTTGGTCGTTTTCGTCCTGGCGCTGAGCCTGCCCGGCTGGGCACCCAACGTCAGTGCCCAGGAGCAGACCCAATATCCCGCCGCCGCCCCGCAAGGCGCCCCCCCGATGTTCTCGCCCCCCGTCTCGGCCCCCGCCTTCGAGCCGGCCCCGGTGCCGTCGCATCCGCACGTGCCGACCGACCCGGCGATTGCGGGTCAGCCCGCCGCGGGCAACGGGCCACTGGCCCCCGGCAGCACGCGGCTGCGGCTCAACGGCAGCCTCACCACGTATTTCGGCGCCGTTTCCGACAGCGGCCGGACCGGGCGGTAAGGGGCCTCACCCCCGCAGCAGCTTCGCCGCCTGCGGGGCGAAATAGGTCAGCACCCCGGCCGCGCCGGCGCGCTTGAAGGCAAGCAGGCTCTCCATCATCGCCCGGTCGTGGTCGAGCCAGCCGTTGCGCGCCGCGCCCTCGATCATCGCGTATTCGCCCGACACCTGGTAGACGAAGGTCGGCACGCCGAACCGGTCGTGCACCCGGCGCACGATGTCCAGATACGGCATGCCGGGCTTGACCATCACCATGTCGGCCCCTTCCTCGATGTCGAGCGCCACTTCGCGCAGCGCTTCCTCCGAGTTGGCGGGGTCCATCTGGTAGGTTTTCTTGTCGCCCGTCAGTGACGAGCCGGAGCCGACCGCCTCGCGGAACGGGCCGTAGAAGGCCGAGGCGTATTTCGCCGCGTAGCTGATGATCCGCGTGTTGATGAAGCCGGCGGCGTCCAGCCCGGCGCGGATGGCGCCGACGCGCCCGTCCATCATGTCCGACGGCGCGATGATGTCGATGCCGGCATGCGCCTGGTTCACCGATTGCTGCGTCAGGATGGCGACCGTCTCGTCGTTGGCCACGTAGCTGTCGCGGATCACGCCGTCATGGCCATGGTCGGTATAGGGGTCGAGCGCCACGTCGCCGAGCAGCGCCATGTCCGGGAACTCGCGCTTCAGCAGGCGGGCCGAGCGGCACATCAGGTTGTCGGGATTGCCGGATTCGGTGCCTTCGGCGTTCTTTTTCCCGGCCGGGGTCGCCGGGAACAGGGCGAGCGCCGGGATGCCCAGCCGCGCCGCCGGCGCGACATGGGCGGCCAGGCGGTCGAGAGTGACCCGCTGCACGCCGGGCATCGAGCCGACATCGGTGACGTTGCCCTCGCCTTCGATGACGAAGATCGGCCAGATCAGGTCATCGACCGACAGCCGGTATTCCGCGACCATGCGTCGGGTCGCGCTGTCGAAGCGGTTGCGGCGCATGCGGGTGGTGGGAAAGCGGCCCAGGTGCGTGGCGTCGTTCATTTCGCCCTCCAATCTGCGGGCGCAGGGTATGCTACGTCGGCCCTGGGGTGGAAAGCCGGGGGGCGGCGGATTACGGTTTCCTCATGCGCCTGCCAGCTTTGCGTGGCGCGCGCGGTGCGGCGGGGCAGCCGGCACCCCCGACTGTTCCAGATCGGCCGCTGACAGGAATATTACTTCCGCATCCTTCGCCCTGGGAAGGGAGTTGGACGATGCTTCGGGTCCCGTCACTTGCGTTGCCGCTGCTCGCCCTGGCGGCCTGTACGACGCCTTGATCAAGGCCACCGCGCAAGCGCCTGATGCTGAAATTCCTGCTGCCAGGGCCCCAACCAGACCCTGACATGCCCCGTGTCCCTGGCGGAGGACGCCACGGAATCCCTCGGATTTTACTTCTATCTTCTCAACGTGTCCGCATCCAACGAGAACAGGAAAACCGGGAAGAATACGATTACCATCTCGTATCGCCCGGGTTGTCTTCGGCGGCGCTGAACACAATCTGAGGCCGCTGTTGCGAAAAGGGTTGGATCGGCAACAGGCGGCGCCTGGCGGCGGGGCCGCGGGGCTTGCCGTCCGGCGGATACCGCCGATCTCAGGTCAATCATGCCCGCATCACCGACAACCGACACGCCATCGCCCCGCCAGGCCGGGGCCGTCCGCATCGCCTTCGACAACAGCTACGCCCGGCTGCCCGAGCGCCTGTATGCGCGGCTTGATCCGACGCCGGTGGCCGCCCCCTTGCTGGTGCGGGTGAATGCCGCCCTGGCCGAGGCGCTCGGCCTCGATCCGGCGGCACTGGCCAGTCCCGAGGGGGTGGCGGTGCTGGCCGGCAACCGCGTGCCCGAAGGCGCCGAGCCGATCGCGCTGGCTTATGCCGGGCACCAGTTCGGCCAGTTCGTGCCGCAACTCGGCGACGGGCGCGCCATCCTGCTCGGCGAGGTGGTGGGGCGGGACGGCGCGCGGCGCGACATCCAGCTCAAAGGCGCCGGGCGCACGCCGTTCTCGCGCGGCGGTGACGGCCGGGCGGCGCTCGGCCCGGTGCTGCGCGAATACATCGTCAGCGAGGCCATGGCCGCGCTGGGCGTGCCGACCACGCGGGCGCTGGCGGCGGTCGCCACCGGCCAGCCGGTGCTGCGCGAAACCGCACTGCCGGGTGCGGTGCTCACCCGCGTCGCCGCGAGCCACCTGCGGGTCGGCACGTTCCAGTATTTCGCCGCGCGGGGGGATATCGAGGCGGTGCGCCTGCTGGCCGACCACGCGATCGCCCGCCACTATCCCGCCGCCGCCGCGGCGGAGCATCCGTATCGCGCCTTGCTGGAGGGGGTGGTGACGCGCCAGGCGGAACTGATGGCGCGCTGGCTGCTGATCGGCTTCATCCATGGGGTGATGAACACCGACAACACCTCGATCGCCGGCGAGACGATCGACTATGGCCCCTGCGCCTTCATGGACGCATACGACCCGGCCACCGTGTTCAGTGCCATCGACCAGGGCGGGCGCTACGCCTATGGCAGCCAGCCGCGCATCGCCCACTGGAATCTCGTCCGCTTCGCCGAAACGCTGCTGCCGTTGCTGGCGGAAACCGAGGAACCGGCGGTGGAGGAGGCGAAGGCGGTGCTCGCCGGCTTCGCGCCCCAATTCGACGCCGCCTATTGCGCCGGCCTGCAGCGCAAGCTCGGCTTGCTGACCGGGCAGGCGGGCGATGGGGCGCTGGGGCAGGACCTGCTGACCCGCATGGCGGAGAACGGTGCCGATTTCACCCTGACCTTCCGGGGCCTGTGCGACGCGGCGGCGGGGCCGGCAGGGGATGCTGCCGTGCGGGCGCTGTTTGCCGATCCCGCTTCCTATGACTCCTGGGCGGAACGCTGGCGCCGGCGCCTGCTGGACGAACAAACCGACCCGCCGGCACGTTGCGCCGCCATGCGGGCAGCAAACCCGGCGTTCATTCCGCGCAACCATATTGTCCAGGCGGCGCTGGCGGCGGCGGTTGAGCGGCAGGATTTTGCCCCGTTCGAAGAAGTGCTCGACGTGCTCTCCCGCCCCTATGAGGACCAGCCGGACCGCGCGCGCTACGCCGCGCCGCCCGCGCCGGAGGAACGTGTGCTGCAGACGTTCTGCGGCACGTAGAGCGGGTTTTCTGCGCGAGCGGTTGCGGCCGGCGCTCTGATCAGCACATCTTTGCTGCAACGCAATATACTACTAAAGTCGTAGAAGCGGCGGTCGAACGTTGCTTGCACTGTGTCCTGGCGGACACAATAACTGCTTTTCGGCTTCCCCGCCCGGGCATTTCCGGAATCCGGGCTTGAGCAAATTTCATTGGCATGCAATGTGAAATTTACAACGTGCCAGTTAAATCCGGGAGGAATCAAAACGTGAAGAATATCTTAAGTGCCATCGGCATCGCTGGCACATTATTATTGGGCGGGCAGGCGTCGGCGTCTGAGTTGTGGGCACCGCAGCTCCCTGGCGCTGACATCGGGCTCGCCGGCGGCGCTGCGCCGCCGCCCGGGGTCTATGCCATCTGGATGAATTACTGGGCCGAGTACAAGGGATACGGCCAGGCCGGAGGTCCTACCGGCGGTTCCCATAGTAATGCCGGCGCCAATCTCTCGGCGCTGGTCGAGGTCCCGATCCTTCTTTGGGTGCCCGGCGTGAAAATCCTTGGTGGCGATTTCTGGACCGCCATTGCCCAGCCTTTCGACTACACATCGTACGGGCCGACAAACAGTGCCAGCACTGGCAGCGGCAACTGGGGCACTTACAACACCATCCTGTTTCCGGCCTTCGTAAGCTGGACGTTTGGTGATTTGCACGTGGCGACCGGCCTGCGCGTTCATGTGGCCAACGCCTCCACCACCATGTCGCAGGTCGCCAACGGAGAATGGATCGGCAGGAAGAGCGGGCTTCCCTCCGGCAACGGCTACTGGACGATCCAGCCGGACGTCGCCATAAGCTGGCTGCATGATGGCTGGAATCTCAGCGCCTGGTGGCATTTCCCGGTCCCGGTCAGTTCGACAACAGCTACCGACTACAACTACAGGTCCGGCGCCCAGTTGGAAGCCGACTACACGGTGGCCAAGACATTCGGCAAATGGACTGTCGGTATTGGCGCGTACCAGCTCAACCAGTTCAACTCCGACACCTGCTCCGGCGTGGCCTGCCCGAACTACTTCGGCACCCACCCCAGCACCAACAACCACAAGATCGCAACCAGGTTCGGCATGGGGCCGATCGTCGGCTATCAGTTCGGCGGAATAAACGTCGATTTGACTGTTGCCCAATCGATTTACACACGCAATGACGTCGGCGGCCTGTTCGCCAACCTGCGCTTCATCGTTCCGTTCTGATACGCCACGGCGGTATGGTTGTTCGGTCCGCATGGCTGGCGAAAGCCGGCCATGCGGGCTGACCGTTTCGGCCGGCTTACCCCGCCGGCCTCTCCCGCTGGGCAAACGGCACCGCGAATTGCGGCTCGGTGTCCCAGGGGAACAGGATCCAGGTATCCTGGCTGACCTCCGTAATGAAGCTGTCCACCATCACCTTGCCGGCGGGCTTGGCGTAGACGGTGGCAAAATGCGCCGCCGGCAGCAGACCCCGCACCACCTTCGCCGTCGTGCCGGTGTCCACCAGATCGTCGATCAGCAGCCAGCCGGCGCCGTCGCCCGCCGCTGCCGGTGTCTTCACCACCTCGGGCACGCCGGGTTCGGTCCACGCCGCCTCGCCGCGGCCGTAGGTCACGATCGAGACCGTCTCGACCACCCGCAACTCCAGTTCGCGCGCCACGATGGCCGCCGGGATCAGGCCGCCGCGGGTGATCGCCACGACGCCATGGAACGGCCCGCGCCCGATCAGCCGCCAGGCCAGCGCGCGGGCATCGCGATGCAACTGCTCCCAGGTCACCGTGTAGGTATGGCGCGGCATCAGAACATCCGGCCCCCATCCGGCACCTTGAAGTCGGGCTTGAGCAGCACGACCGTGCCGTCCTCGTCCGGCACGCCGAGCGTCAGCACCTCACTCTCGAAGTCGGCGATCCGGCGCGGCGGGAAGTTGGTCACCGCCAGCACCTGGCGGCCGATCAGCTTGCCGGGCTTGTAGTGCACGGTGACCTGCGCCGCAGACCGCTTCACCCCGAGCGGCGCACCGAAGTCGATCCACAGCGCGATCGACGGCTTGCGCGCCGCGGGAAGGGGTTGCGCGTCCACCACCGTGCCCACGCGGATCTCCAGCCTGTCGAAATCCTCGATCGTCGCCACGTCGCCTCCCGGTCGGAGTTGCGGCCCCATGATCCCAGCCGTACGCGCGGTTGCCAATGGTAAAGCCTCGTGGCAGCGGGCCGGCGGTAGATCGCGGCAGGAACGCCCAACACCGGGCGTCTCCGGCACAGAACCGTGCGGGCGGCATTCCGCATCCGGCTCCCACCTTGGGTGTTTGACGGCGAGGCGTTGCCCGGGCCAGGGATGAAGGATGCGCGGCCGTGGCAGGTGGTCGTCTGCCAGGCGTTTCATCCGCAGATCCACCACGCAGTCCGAACACTGAAACGCGGCCGGTCGCCCCCCTGCCCGGCGCCACATCGCCGAGCGGAATGTGAAGGTTGCATGGCTCGGCCGATTGGCGCGAAAGGCTACGCGGAGTAGGAGGACCACTTTCCGGGTCGCGGATGCCTGTTGGTCCGGGCGGCACGGTCGTCGGCGCACGCAAAATGAGGACGAACAATGCAGCTCCTGACCCAGCGCAACGCCCTGCTCGACCCGATCGAGGTCGCCAGCCGCGACGAGATCGCCGCCCTGCAGCTCGCGCGCCTGAAGTCGACGCTGCGCCTCGCCTACGACAAGATCGCGCACTACCGGCAGGCCTTCGAGGCGCTGGCGGTGCATCCGGACGACCTGCACAGCCTGGATGACCTGCGGAAATTCCCCTTCACCTGCAAGGATGACCTGCGCGCCAACTATCCGTTCGGCATGTTCGCGGTGCCGCGCGAGCAGGTGGTGCGCATCCATGCCTCCTCCGGCACCACCGGCAAGCCGACCGTGGTTGGCTATACCAAGGCCGACATCGAGATGTGGGCCGAGGTGATGGCGCGCTCGATCCGCGGCGCCGGCGGTCGGCCAGGCGATATCGTCCATGTCGCCTACGGCTATGGCCTGTTCACCGGCGGTCTGGGCGCGCATTACGGCGCCGAGCGGCTCGGCTGCACGGTGGTGCCGATGTCGGGCGGCCAGACCGCCCGCCAGGTGCAGCTGATCAACGATTTCCGCCCCGACATCATCATGGTCACGCCGTCCTACATGCTGGCGATCGGCGACGAATTCGTCCGCGAGGGGCTCGATCCGAGGCAGAGTTCGCTCCGCATCGGACTGCATGGTGCCGAGCCGTGGACCGCGGCGATGCGCCACGAGATCGAGCAGCGGTTCGACATGAACGCGCTCGACATCTACGGCCTGTCGGAGATCATCGGCCCGGGCGTCGCCTGCGAGTGCATCGAGAGCAAGGACGGGCTGCACCTCTGGGAGGACCACTTCTATCCCGAGATCGTCGATCCGGCGACCGGCGAGCCGGTGGCGGACGGCGAGCCGGGCGAGCTGGTGCTGACCTCGCTGACCAAGGAGGCGATGCCGGTCATCCGCTACCGTACCCGCGACCTCACCCGTCTGCTGCCCGGCACCGCGCGGACCATGCGGCGGATGGAAAAAGTCTCCGGCCGCACCGACGACATGCTGATCATCCGCGGCGTGAACGTGTTCCCGACCCAGATCGAGGAACTGATCCTGAAGGAGCGGATGCTGTCGCCGCATTACGTGCTGGAGGTTTACCGGCGCGAGCACCTGGACACGCTGGACGTGGTTGTCGAGGCCCGGCCGGAGCCGGAGCCGGAGGCGCATGATGCGCATGCAAGGCAGGCTTGTGCGGCCAGGCTGGCTCATGCGGTCAAGGCGTATGTCGGCGTCAGCGTGCGGGTGCGGGTAGCCGAGGTCGGCGAGATCGAGCGCTCGGTCGGCAAAGCGAAGCGGATCATCGACATGCGCCCGAAGGAGTGAACCGGGTCCAGGGGCCAGTGGCCCCTGGTGGGGTGCAGGGGCAAAGCCCTTGCCGGGGTCCGGGGCCGCGCCCCGGCAACCGATGGAAGCTCGCCATACCGTGCACACCTGATATAAGTCCGCTCTGTTACAGGACACGCCATTCGTGATCGGGAACGCAGCGTCTTGACCGTCATCTCGAAGTCAAAGAACCGTGCCGCGGCCATCGGCGAGGCCGCCGCAGCCGGCGCGCGACCGCTGACCGGCAATGAGGCCATCGCCCGCGGCGCGTGGGAAGCCGGGGTGCGCGTGGCGTCCGGCTATCCGGGCACGCCGAGCACCGAAATCCTGGAGACGCTCGCCCGTTATCCGGTCGATGACCTGCAGGCGCAGTGGTCAACGAATGAGAAGGTGGCGCTGGATGTCGCCATCGGCGCCTCGTTCGCCGGCGTGCGCGCGATGGCCTCGATGAAGCATGTCGGCCTCAACGTCGCCGCCGATGCGCTGATGTCGCTGACCTATATCGGCGTCAACGGCGGCCTGGTCATCGTGGTGTGCGACGATCCGGGCATCCACAGCTCGCAGAACGAGCAGGACACCCGGCTGTTCTGCCGGCTGGCCATGGTGCCGTGCCTGGAGCCATCGGATGCGCAGGAGGCGCTGGAGTTCACCCGCGCCGCCTTCGCGTTGAGCGAGCAGTTCGATACCCCGGTGGTCATCCGCAGCACCACCCGGCTGTCGCACACCCGCAGCGTGGTGGCGCTCGGGTCGCGCGTGGTGCCGCCGTCGCGCGGCTTCCGCGAGGACACCAAGAAGAACGTGATGATCCCGGCGCATGCGCGCGCGCGGCATCCGCGGCTGATCGAGCGCGAGCAGAACCTGGCCGCTTTCTTCGAACAAAACCCGCTGAACCGCTGGGAAAAGGGCGACGCGGCGATCGGCGTGATCACCGCCGGCACCCCCTATGCCTACGTGAAGGAGATCCTGCCGGGGGCGAGCGTGCTGAAGCTCGCACTTTCGTATCCGCTGCCGATGGAGCTGATCCGCGATTTCGCCCTCTCGGTCGGGCGCGTCTTCGTCGTCGAGGAACTTGAGCCGGCGATCGAGACGGAGATCCGCGCCGCCGGCATCGCCGCCGCCGGCAAGGCATACTTCCCGCGCACCGGCGAGTTCTCGCCCGAGGTGGTGCGCGCGGCGTTCGAGCGCGCCGGCGTGCTGGAGCCGCAGCCGAAACCCGCGCCCTGGCCGGTGCAGTCGACGCCGCGCCCGCCGGTGCTCTGCCCCGGCTGTCCGCATACCATGAGCTATATGGCCATCCGGGCGCTGAATGCCCGCGTGGCCGGCGATATCGGCTGCTACACGCTGGCCACCATCGAGCCGCTGCGTTCGATCGACACCTGTGTGTCGATGGGGTCGAGCATCGCCAACGCGGTGGGCATGTCCAAGGCCGGCACCGAGGACAAGCCGATCATCGCCACAATTGGCGATTCCACCTTCCTGCATGCCGGCATCCCACCGCTGATCGACGCCGTCTACAACAACGCCAACATCACCGTGATCATCCTCGACAACCACATCACGGCGATGACGGGCGGTCAGGACCATGCCGGGACCGGCCGCACGCTGCGCGGCGAAGGCACCACGCGAATCGATTTCGAGCAGATGGTGCGGGCCTGCGGGGTGAAATGGGTGCGCCGCGTCGATTCCTACGATGTCGGCCAGATGCACCAGAGTTTCCGCGAGGCGGTTGCGTTCAAGGGCGTGTCGGTGGTGATTTCCGACCGGCCCTGCGTGCTCGACCCGGTGCGCATCAGGGGGCCGGTCTTCGCGGTGGCGCTCGACGCCTGCACCGCCTGCCAGTCCTGCATGAACCTGGGCTGCCCCGCGCTGGGCTGGGACGATACGACGGTCGAGGGCCGCCACAAGGTGAAGATCAACGCCGAACTCTGCATCGGCTGCACCCTGTGCGCGCAAAGCTGCCCATCGGACTGCATCCGCCCGGTTTCGCCGGCCGCATAACTTGGAGTTTCCAGCCGCGATGGCCGATACGGAGACGTCGCCGCCGACCAATGTCCTGATCGTGGGCGTTGGCGGTCAGGGCGTGATCATGGTCTCGAAAGTGCTGGCGGCGCTGTGCCAGCTGCACGGTCTGCAGGTCAAGCAGAGCGAAGTGCACGGCATGGCCAAGCGCGGCGGCAGTGTGTTCAGCCATGTCCGCTTCGGCGCGCAGGTGTGGTCGCCGATCATCCCGCACGGCGAGACCGACATCCTGGTGGCACTGGAATGGTCGGAGGGGTTGCGCTGGCTGGATGCGATGCGGCGCGACAGCGGCACCTTCATTGCCGACACCCAGCAGATCGTGCCGCCGATTGCCTTCCGCGACCGCCGGCCGGGCGCCAGGTCCGGCTATGCGCCGCAATCGCCGGCTGCGGTGCTGGAGATGGTCGGGACCGGGTTTGCGCTGGATGCGACCCGCGTTGCCGCCGGTCTCGGCAACACCCGCATCGCCAACACGGTGCTGTTGGGCGCGCTGTCCACCGCGCTGCCGTTTCCGGTGGAGGGCTGGATCTCGGTGCTGCGGGATTTCGTGCCGCCGCACACCGTTGCGGTGAACCTGAAGGCATTCCAGGCCGGACGCGACTGGGTGGAAAGCGGCAGCCGACCGGCCGAGGAAGCCGCCCGTCCGGCAGGGGCGCGGGTCGCGGTGGCGGCGCGCGGCCACCGGCTGGAGATCACCGAGGCCTGGTGCAAAGGCTGCGACATCTGCGTGAAGATGTGCCCGGAGCGCTGCCTGCGGCTGGACGAGCGGGGCCTCGCCGAACTGGCCAATCCGGCCGCCTGCACGGGGTGCCGGGTTTGCGAGTGGCTTTGCCCGGATTTTGCGGTGCGCGTGCTGGATGGGCTGGGGCAGCCGGTCGCATGATAAAGATTCCCGCCTGCCGGGGCGCTGCCCCGGACCCTGCCAGGGGCTTTGCCCCTGGCCCCCACCAAGGGGCATTGCCCCTTGGAACCCCTGTATCATGCACATGAGCACGCGCCAGAACCTCCAGGGCAACCATGCCTGCGCCCTCGCGGCGATCGCCGCCGGGTGCCGCTTCTACGGCGGCTATCCGATCACGCCGTCCTCCGAAATCGCCGAGCGCATGTCGCTGGAACTGCCGCGCGTCGGCGGCGTGTTCATCCAGATGGAGGACGAAATCGCCTCGATGGGGGCGGTGATCGGCGCCTCGATGGGCGGCGTCAAGGCAATGACCGCCACCAGCGGCCCGGGCTTCTCGCTCAAGCAGGAGAACCTGGGCTACGCGGCGATGACCGAGATTCCCTGCGTCATCGTCAACGTCATGCGCGGCGGACCCAGCACCGGCCTGCCGACCCGCCCGGCGCAGGGCGACATCATGCAGACGCGCTGGGGCACCCATGGCGACCACCCGATCATCGTGCTGACGCCGTCTTCGGTGCGTGAGATCTACGCGCAGACCATCCGGGCGTTCAACCTCTCGGAGGTTCTGCGCACGCCGGTGATCCTGCTGTACGACGAAACCATCGGGCATCTGGTCGAAACCGTGGACCTTCCCGATCCGGCCACGATCGAACGGGCGGACCGCAAATGGGCGACCGGCCCGCGCGAAGGGTTCCGGCCCTATGCCGACCCCGGCGACGGCATCCCCGCCATGGCGCGTCCGGGCGACGGCTACCGCAGCCACACCACCGGCCTGACCCATGCCGAGCACGGCTTCCCGACCCAGAACCCGGCCGATGTCGATCGGGTGATGCACCGGCTGCTGGGCAAGTTCGACCAGCATCGCGACCTCATCGACAGCTTCGAGGCGCTGCATACCGACGACGCGGAGGTGCTGGTGGTGGCGATCGGCATCGCCGCCCGGGCGGCCGGCCGCGCCGTTCGGCAGGCGCGTGCGGCGGGTATGCGCGCCGGGCTGTTCCGGCCGGTTACCCTGTGGCCGTTTCCGGAGGATTCGTTCCGCGAACACGCGGCGCGGGCCTCGACCGTGCTGGTCGTCGAAATGAATGCCGGGCAACTCAGCCTGGAGATCGAGCGGCTGTGCGCGCAGCCCGGCAAGGTGGCGCGGCTCACCCGCTTCACCGGCGAGCCGATCGGCCCGGCCGAAATCCTGGCCACCATTCAGGAGCGCGCCCGCCATGGACACGCTTAGCCTCGATACCTTCGACATCCGCGCCTACCTGCGCGAGGACCTGCTGCCGCACTTCATGTGCCCCGGCTGCGGCCACGGCATTGCGCTGCGGGCGCTGCTGTGGGCGGTGCATGAGCGGGGCATTCCGAAGGACAGGCTTGCCGTGGTGTGCGGCATCGGCTGTTCCGGGCGGGTCGGCGCCTACATCGACGCCAACACCTATCACACCACGCACGGCCGGCCGCTTGCTTTCGCCACCGGCCTGGCGCTGGCGCGTCCCGACCTGGAGGTGGTGGTGATCACCGGCGACGGCGATTGCCTGGCGATCGGCGGCAACCATCTCATCCATGCCTGCCGGCGCAACCTGAACATGACCTGCCTGATGCTGAACAACGAGATTTACGGCATGACCGGCGGGCAGGTGTCGCCGACCACGGGCGGCGGGCGACTGACCAGCACGACGCCGTACGGCAACGCCGAGCCCACCTTCGATGCCTGCGCCCTGGCCATCGCCGCCGGGGCCGGGTTCGTCGGCCGCGGCATGACGCTGCAGCTGCCGGCGCTGAAGACGCTGATCGGCGAGGGGCTGGCCCACCCGGGCTTCTCCTTCATCGAGGCGATTTCCGACTGCACCGAGATTTTCGGCCGCAAGAACGACCTTGGCTCGGCACCCGAGATCATCCTGCGTCAAAAGAGCGGGATGCGGCCCGACACCTATGGCAACATCGTCGATCGTCCCTTCCAGGCCAAGGCGATGCGCATCGGCGTGCTGGGCCGCAACGACCGGCCGGAATATGGCGCCGCCTACCGCGCCGCCGTGGCCGCGAGGATCGCGCCGTGAGGACGAGCGTCATGGACAACCGGTCGGGCAACGCCGTGCAACTGCGCTTCGGTGGCAGCGGCGGGCAGGGGTTGCAGCTATCGGCCAAAATCCTGGCGGCGACGCTGTTGCGGGCGGGGCGAACGATCGCGTTGTCGCAGAGCTATGAACCCACCTCGCGCGGCGGCGTCAGCCGGTCCGACATCGTCGTTGGCGAGGGCGCGGAGCCGGTCGATTTTCCGCTTGCCACCGAACTCGATTATCTTGTGCTGCTCGACGAGGTGGCGTCGCGGTCCTCGCTGCCGCTGGTCCGCGGTGGCGGTGTGGTGCTGGCGGATGCCGACCGGGTTGAGCCTGGCGGGGGCGAGCGGCTTGTGCTGCGGCGGCTGCCGTTCACGGCGCTGGCGCGGTCACTCGGCAACGAGCGGGTTGCCAATGTGGTGGCGCTCGGTGCGCTGATCGCGGTCGCTGAGCTGTGTTCGCTGGCGACAGTGGAAGCCGTTGTGCGCGAGGAGACGCCGCGCAAGTTCCTCGACATCAATCTTGAGGCGCTGGCGGCCGGGCACCGCCTGGTCATGGCGCCGGCAGCCGAGGCGGCGGTAGGCTGCTGATCCGATCGGTGCTCTGCCCGCGGGTTCCTATACCTGCGGGAGTCCGGTAACTGCGGAACGCGTTGCCAGCAGCCGGCCCAGTAACGTCGCGTCGGGTTTCCTGCGGCCGCGCGCCATGATCCTGGGTCCAGCCGGCGGTGATCAGCGCCACCGTCAGCTTCACAATCAGCAGGGCGTCCGCCGCCGTCTCCACCGCATGCGTCGTCGGCAGGCACCAGTGGATGCGGTCCTGTGCATCCGCCGGCGGATTGCCGGGCCGCTGCGCCACCACTTCGTCGAACCGCATCACGGCCGTGGACGAACCGGATCGGGGCAACGCCCCGATCGCACTGTGTCATCGCGGATTCGCGTCCTCGGCGGCTTCGGCCGCGAGCGCCGTGTCGATCAGCTCCAGCACGCGCATCCGGTCGCCGCTGGCGAGTGCTTCGCGGGCCGCGGCGATGTTCGCCACCACCGGCTGCCGGCTCGGCTGGCCGGCGCGCGAGGGACGCACCGAGCGGTCCAGCGCCCGGCTCTCGGCCCGTTCCAGCGCCTCCTGCGCCTCGCCGCCACGCCCGGCGGCCAGCGCCCGGCGGGCGGCCTGCAGGAACACCGAGGCCGGTGCATTCTCGTCCACCTCCGGCGTCGGCAGGCGGTAGCCATACGGCTGGGTCGAGGGCGCCAGGTTGCTCGGCTGGTCGGTGAACGGCAGCGACTGGCCGGTGCCGATCTCGTTGCCGGGCCGCACATACTGCCCGTCCCGCGGGGACTGGTCGGGATACTGGGCACCGGCCGGAGCGGCCAGCGCCGCCAGCAGGGCAACGCAGCAGATACCCGCGCAAACGTGTGAGAGCCTCATGGGGCCGGCCCCTGTGCAATTGATCGGAAAAGCAACCATACCCCGTGCCGCGGCAGCGGTCACGTCTCCAGGCGGAACGCGTCGGCGATGCGTCGCACCGCGCCGGCGGCATCCACCAGCAGCACGTCGAAGCGCACCCCGTTGCGGCCCCAGTCCGGGTGGTCCGCCAGCAGGATGGCGGCGGCGGCGAGCAGGCGGGCACGCTGGCGCGGCGACACCGACGCCGCGGCGAGTGCCAGCGTCGGCCGGCTCTTCACCTCCAGCACGGCGAGCAGCCCGTCCTTCTCGGCAATCGCGTCGATCTCGCCCGCCCCGGTGCGCAGGCGGCGGCCGAGCACGGTCCAGCCGTCGCGCTCCAGCGCCGCACAGGCGGCGGTCTCGGCGTCGATGCCCCGAAGCTGGGCGATGCGCCCACGGCGGGCACGGCGGGCGGTTGTTGCGGAGTCCGGCAATGTCATGCGGGGGAGGCTTCCAGGATGCGTGCGCCGATGCAACATATGCGCAGCAGGGGAAGCCCCTGATCCGGGAAAGATGTGGGCGATGCGACTGCGCCAGGTTTTCTTTGTCGTCTGCCTCGGCCTGCTGGTCGGCTGCGCCTGGCCGGCCGGGGCCGAACCGGTGCGCGCACACAGCCACATGATCGTCGCCGCCCATCCGCTGGCGGTGGCGGCCGGGCTCGGCGCATTGCGGGACGGCGGCTCGGCGGTGGATGCCGCCATCGCGGCCCAGCTCGTGCTGACGCTGGTGGAGCCGCAATCCTCCGGCCTCGGCGGCGGGGCACTGATGCTGACCTACGATGCCGCCGCCAACCGGGTGAGCGCCTGGGACGGGCGCGAGACGGCACCGGCCGCCGCCGGGCCGGACCTGTTCCTGGCCGCCGACGGACACGCGCTGGGGTTTTACGAGGCCGGCGTGGGCGGGCGGGCAGTCGGCGTGCCCGGGGCACTGCGCATGCTGGAGGCAGCCCACCGCGCGCACGGGCGGCTGCCCTGGGAGCGGCTGTTCGCCGACGCCATCCGGCTGGCGGAGCAGGGCTTTCCGGTCTCGCCGCGGCTGTCCGCGGCGATTGCCGCCGATGAGCCGCGGCTGACCACGCGGGCGGGGACGCGGGCGTTCTTCCTGCGCTGGGACAACACGCCGCTGCCGGTGGGCGGCACGCTGACCAACCATCCGCTCGCCGAGACGCTGCGGGCGCTCGCCGCCGGCGGTGCCGACGCACTGCATCGCGGCGCGCTGGCGGCGGCGATCGCGACCGCGGTGCGCACCGATGTCAATCCCGGCCTGCTGACCGCCGACGACCTGGCCGCCTATGCGCCGAAGCGACGCGAGCCGGTGTGCGTGCCGTATCGCCTCTGGGTGGTCTGCGGCTTTGGACCGCCTTCCTCCGGCGGACCAGCCGTGCTGCAGATTCTGGGCCTGCTGGCGCATTTTGACCTGCCCGGGCTGGCCCATCCGGCGGGCGTGCCGGGGGGGGATGCGGCGCAGCTGATCGTCGAGGCGGGGCGGCTGGCCTTCGCCGACCGGGCGATGTACCTGGCCGATGCGGATTTCGTCAGCGTGCCGCTGCGCGGGCTGCTGGCGCCGGACTACCTGACCGCGCGGGCGCAACTGATCGACCTCGACCACGCCATGGCCGGCGTGCGGGCGGGCAACCCGGACTGGCAGGACCCGAACCTGGCCCCGGCCGCGCCGCAGCCCGAGCACGGCACCAGCCATATCTCGGTGGTGGATGATCAGGGCAATGCGGTGGCATTGACCACCACGGTGCAGGACGCGTTCGGCGCGCGGCTGCTGGTGTGCGGGTTCCTGCTCAACAACCAGCTGACCGATTTTTCCTTCCTGCCATCGGCCGGCGGGCGGGCGGTGGCGAACCGGGTCGAGCCGGGCAAGCGGCCACGCAGTTCCATGGCGCCCACGCTGGTGTTCGACCGCGCCGGGCGGTTGCGCTTCGTGCTGGGGTCGGTGGGCGGGCCGCGCATCATCGGCGACGTGGCGCAGGCACTGGTCGAGCTGCTAGACTGGCACATCGACCCGGAGGCGGCAACTGCCGCGCCGCATGTTTCGACGTTCGGCGACACCGCCGACCTGGAAGCGGGCACGGCCGCCGCCGCGCTGGCGCCGGTGCTGGAAGCGCGCGGGCAGAAGGTGCGCAGCTACAGCGAGATCAGCGGGCTGGGGATCATCGCGGTGACGCCGGACGGGCTGGTGGGGGCCGCGGACCCGCGGCGGGAGGGAGTGGCCGCGGGGGACTGATCCGCCGTCGGGGCATGATGGTTCAGGACGTTGAACGTCTCGTTCTCGATCTTCCATCGGGCGAGGCCGCAGGCGGCCAACTCGGTAGCCGTGTCGCGGCTGACCGGCAGGTCGGTGATGAAGCTGCTGCGGTTGCCAAGAGGCGTAAACGCGACACAGCCGCATTGAGAACCGCCGGCTCGCTTGCCACGGCGCCAACGCCTATCCATTCTCCGCCAACGCTGTGCACGGATTCGCGCCCATGATCACCCGTCGTTTCGCGATTCAGGCGACTGCCGGCCTCGTTGCCACCGGTCCCGCGTTCGCCGCCGACAGGGTGGTGAAGGTGGGTCTCGACCTGTCGTTCACCGGCGCCGATGCCACCGATGCCACCCGCACCGCCAATGGCGGCATCCTCGCCTTCGAGGAGGCGAACAGCGGCCACGAGGTGCCCGGCATCATCTTCCAGCTCCAGAAATACGACGACGGCAGCGCCACCGCCGGCCAGTACGATCCCGCCCAGGCCGCCACCAATGCCCGCAGGATGGTCTCCGACCGCGCCATCGTCGCCGCGCTCGGTCCGCAGATGTCCGGCGCCGGCAAGGCGATGGCGCCGATCCTGAGCGCCGGCAACCTCGCCATCGTCACGCCAGTGGCCACCAACCCCGATATCACCGACCCAAAATTCGCCGCGCTTTACCGCCCGGCCGGCCGCGCGATCTTTTTCCGCACCGTCGCCACCGACGCGTATCAGGGGCCGAACATGGCCAACTACCTGGCGCAGGCCCTGAAGGTGAATTCGGTCTATGTGCTCGATGATTCGGGCGCCTACGGCGTCGGCCTGGCCGATGCGTTCCAGAAACAGGCCGGCAGGATCGGCGTCAGGCTGCTCGGCCGCGACCGGCTCGACCCGAAGGCGGCCGATTACGCCGCCGTGCTCACCAAGATCAGGAGCCTCGATCCGCAGGCGCTGTATTACGGCGGCGTTGCCCAGGCGGCGGTGAAACTGGCCAAGCAGGCGTACGAAATCATCCCCAACGTCATCAAGGCCGGCGGCGACGGCGTGCAAAGCGCCGACCTGCTGGCCGGCGCCGGGTTTCCCGCGGTGGAGGGCTGGTACGCCACCATCGCCGCCGCGCATGTCACCGGCGATCCGAAGCTGGCGGCGTTCAGCCAGCGCTACCTCGAACGCTTCAGGTTGCAGCCGGATGATTACGCAGTCACCTGCTATGTCGGTGCCCGGGTGATCATCCAGGCGGTGAAGGACCTGCTGGCGCAGCACCGGGAGATCACCCGCGACGCCATGCGCGACGCCATTCAGGGGGTGCAGTTGCCGGACTCGCTGCTCGGCCCGATCGCGTTCGATGCGAATGGCGACCTCAGGAACCAGGTCATCAGCGTGTTCCAGATCCGCAAGGACCCGACCAGGCCGCTCGACAGCCCGAACGACCAGTATCACTACGTCGGCGTTGCCCCCGCGGCCTGACGGAGACATGACGACCTTCGATCTTTTTCTTCAGCAGGTCATCAACGGCCTGAGCCTCGGCGCGATGTACGCGCTGCTGGCGCTCGGCTTCACACTGGTCTACGGCATCCTGGAGCTGATCAACTTCTCCCATTTCAACGTGTTCATGGTCGGCTCGTTCATCGCCCTGTGGACGTTGCAGCAGTTCGGCCTGTCCGGGCAGGAAACCATCCTGGTGGGGTTGCCGCTCGCCGGTGTGCTGCTGGCGGCCTTCGCGGTGACCATGCTGGCGACCGGCGCGATCGGCGTGGGGATCGAGCGCTTTCTGCTGCGCCCGTTGCGCAACGTGA
This sequence comes from uncultured Acetobacteraceae bacterium, assembly GCA_903907955.1. GTDB lineage: Bacteria > Pseudomonadota > Alphaproteobacteria > Acetobacterales > Acetobacteraceae > Rhodovastum. Next base: position 61,250 of record CAIVPZ010000082.1, read on the forward strand.
AGGGGCCGGCGGCGATGATCACCACCATCGGCGTGTCCTACATCCTGTTCAACCTCATCCTGCTGACGGTCGGCGCGGATTCGAAGAATTTCCCCAACCCGCTGCCGCCGCTCGCGTTTGCCGTCGGCGGCGCGGTGCTGCGGTTGCGCGAAGTGCTGATCTGGATCGTCGCCACGCTGCTGATGCTGGCGCTGACCTTCTTCGTGCAGCGCACGAAGCTGGGAAAGGCGATGCGGGCGACCGCGCAGGACCCGGAAGCCGCGCGCATGATGGGGGTGGAGGTCGATCGCGTCATCATGACGGCGTTCTTCCTCGGCTCGGCGCTGGCCGGGGCGAGCGGGCTGATCTTCGGCCTGTACTACAACTTCACCAGCTACCTGATCGGCTTCAATGCCGGCCTGCGGGGTTTCACCGCCGCCGTGCTGGGCGGCATCGGCAATGTGCCGGGGGCGATGCTGGGCGGCGTCATCATCGGCCTGGTGGAGGCGATCGGCGGGCAGTTGATCGGCACCGCCTGGGCGGATGTGATCATTTTCGCCATTCTCGTGCTGGTGCTGGTGTTCCGCCCGGCGGGCCTGCTCGGGCGGCTGGCGCCCGACCGGTCGTGAGGCAAGGCGCATGATCCGCCTTCGCCGCTGCTTCGCCGGCATTCCCGCGGCGCGCCGGCGCCAGCTTGGCCTGCTGGCGCTGACGGTGTTCATCCTGGTGTTCCCGTTGGTGCATGACAACGACGCCGACATCGACAGCATGGCCAATGCGGCGGCCTATGCGACGCTGGCGCTCGGCCTCAACATCGTGGTCGGTTTCGCCGGGCTGCTGGACCTCGGCTATGCCGCGTTCTTCGCCATCGGTGCGTATTTCTACGGCGTATTCACCAGCTTCCAGGTGATGCCGCTGTGGAGCGACGGCTGGGCGCCGCTGGCGATGCTCGGGCTGGTGGAGAAGATCAACCAGGGCGGCCCCGATCTGGTGCATTTCACCCTGTCGTTCTGGCTCGCTTTGCCGGCGGCGGCGTTGCTGGCGGCCGGTTTCGGTGTGCTGTTCGGCGCGCCGACGCTGCGGCTGCGCGGCGACTACCTGGCCATCGTCACGCTTGGCTTCGGCGAGATCGTGCCGATCGTGGCACGCAATGCGGAGTCGGTCACCAACGGGGCGGCCGGGCTGAACGGCGTGCAGGCGCCGCGGCTGTTCGGCTGGAACTTCGGGGTGGATGCGACGCCGTATTATTACGCCGGCATGGTGCTGGTGGCTTTGCTGATCTTCGTTTCCATCCGCCTGCGCGATTCCCGCATCGGCCGCGCCTGGATGGCGATCCGCGAGGATGAGGTCGCCGCCAGCGCCATGGGCATCGATCTGGTGCGGCTGAAGCTGCTGGCCTTCGCCACCGGGGCCGCCTTCGCCGGCGCGACCGGCGTGTTCTATGTGGCGAAGCTGCAGACGGCGACGCCGGAGATGTTCGGCTTCCCGGTTTCCACCATGGTCCTGGTGATGGTGGTGCTGGGCGGCATGGGCAGCGTCTGGGGCGTGGTGCTGGGGGCGGCGGTGCTGCAACTGTTGCAGTCCTGGTTCCTGCCGGACCTCACCGAATGGTGCCATGCGCTCGGCGCGCTGGTCGGCAATGCCTGGCTGCAACGGGTGGATTTCGTCGAATCGGTGGAGCTTATCTTCGGTGTCATCCTGGTGGCGATGATGCTGTTCCGCCGCGAGGGGCTGATCCCGGCCACCCGCCCGGCGCCGGCGCTCAGCTTCGCGGCGCAGCATGTGGCCGGCGTGCAGCGCGGCGGCTTCGTCGGGCTGGAGCGGATCGGGCAGTGGCCGAAGGGCGGCGGCAATGCGCTGGAAATCAGCGGCCTGACCGTGCGGTTCGGTGGCCTGACCGCGCTCAGCAACGTCACCCTCACCGTGCCGGCCGGCGGGGTGGTGGCGGTGATCGGCCCGAACGGTTCGGGGAAATCGACGCTGTTCAATGCCATCACCGGGCTGGTGCCGGCGCAGGCGGGCGGCATCCGTTTCGAGGGGAAGGACATCCTCGGCCTGAAGCCGCATGATATCCTGCGGCGCGGGGTGGCGCGCACCTTCCAGAACATCCGCCTGTTTCCCAACCTCACCGTGCTGGAGAATGTGCTGATCGGCCAGCATGCCCGGCTGGCCACCGGGCCGGTCGGCGCGGTGCTGCGCCTGCCGCGCACGCGCGCCGAGGAAGCAACGGCGGTGCAACGGGCGATCGACATCATCGCCCTGTTCGGCAACCGGCTGGCGCCGCGCGCCGGCCAGACCGTTTCCGGGCTGTCCTATGCCAACCGCCGCCGGGTGGAGGTGGCGCGCGCGCTGGCCACCCGGCCGCGCCTGCTGCTGCTGGATGAGCCGACGGCCGGCATGAATCCGGCGGAGACGCTGGAACTCGCCGAACAGATCAGGAGCCTGCACCGGCTCGGCCTGACCATCCTGCTGATCGAGCACAAGCTGGACGTGGTGACGCGGCTGGCCGACACGGTGGTGGTGCTGGACCATGGCGGGAAGATCGCCGAGGGTCCGCCGGACGAGGTGCGGCGCAACGAGCAGGTGCTGCGCGCCTATCTCGGCCGGGCAGGGCGGGCGGCGGCCGATGCATGACGGCGGTGACACGATCCTCCGCTTCGAGGACGTCAACACGTATTACGGCGACCTGCACGTCCTCAAGAACGTTTCCTACACGATCGGCCGCGGTGAGATCGTCAGCCTGCTCGGCGGCAATGCCTGTGGCAAGTCCACCACCATGAAGACCATCATGGGCGTGGTGCGGCCGGTCAGCGGGCGGGTGCTGTTCGACGGCGCCGAGATCCAGGACCTGCCGACCAGCGCCCGGGTGCGCCGCGGCATCGCCCCGGTGCTGGAGGCGCGGCGGCTGTTCCCGCGCATGACGGTGTATGAAAACCTGGAAATGGGCGCCTATACCCGCCCCAAGGGTGCGGAGTTCGCGCAGGATCTTGATCGCGTCTATGCGTTGTTTCCGCGCGTGCAGGAACGGCGGCGCCAGATCGCCGGCACGCTTTCGGGCGGCGAGCAGCAGATGGTGGCGATCGGCCGGGCGCTGATGGCGCGGCCACGGCTGATCTGCATGGACGAACCCTCGATGGGGCTGTCGCCGCTGTATGTCGAGCAGGTGTTCGACATCATCCAGCAGATCAACGCGCAGGGCACGACGATCTTCATGGTGGAGCAGAACGCCAGCATGGCGCTGTCGATCGCCCACCGCGGCTATGTGCTGCAGACCGGCCAGGTGGTGCTGTCGGGCACGGCGAAGCAACTGCGCGAGAACCCGGCGATCCGCGAGGCGTATCTGGGGGAGCTGCAGGTGCCGGGCGCGGCGTGATTCCGTTGCGGCCGGCGGGGTTCCGCAGGCCGGCTGACCGCCGCCTGAAGATGCACGATTGCAGCGCCCTGGTGTTCAGTTGCCAGTGTCCAACGGCGCTGCGGTTGCGTATCTTCCGGCCCGCACTGCGCGCCTGCCGGCCTCGCCGGCACCGCACCGATCGACCGTTCCAAGCGCAAGGATTCCATCTCCATGCCCAGCGATGCCCCCGCGCCCAGCGATGCGCCCGCCCCGCCTCGGCGCTCCCGGCTGAAGCAGCTCATCGCGGTCGCCGTGCTCGGCTGGCTCGGCTGCGGCGTCGCCGGTTTTGCCTTCTTCACCAGCCTGACCGAGCGGCATGCCAGCGCGGCCAGGCTGGTGCAGGCCGAGACCGCGCGGGCCGGACTGGTGGACGAGCTGGCGCGCCAGCGCAGCACCTCCGGGCAGCTTGCCGAGTTGCAGCAGAAGATCGCCGCGGCCGAGGCCGAACTGACGCAGACCCGGGCGCGCGGCACCGAGGCCGCGCAGCGCCTGGACGGGCTGGGCGCGGAGGTGGCCGCCCGCACGCGCGACCGCGACGCGCTGCAGGCGCGGCTGGAGGCGGCGCAGGCCAGCCTCGCCGCCACCGAAGCGCGCGTCGCCGCGCAGCAGCAGGATCTCGCCGCGGCGCAGGCCCGCGCGCATGAGGCCGGGGCGCCCGCCGCGCAGGCGCTGGCCGAGGCGCGCGCCCGCGTCGAGGCGGCGCAGCAGGCGCGCAGCGAGGCCGGGCGGCAGCTTGAGGCACTGGTGCAGGAGCAGGCGCGCCAGACCGGGCTGCGCAGCGCGGCGCTGGCGCGTGCCGCGGAGGTCCGTGCCGCGCTGGCGCAGGCCGAGGGGCAGGTGGCGGCGGCCGAAGCGGCCGTGGCGGCGCGCGCGGCCGAACTGGCGACCCGGGCGGCCGCGCGCGATGCGGCTGAGACCGCGGTCGGCACGGCGCGGCAGGATGTGGCGGCGGCCGAACAGGCCCGTGCGGCCCGGCAGGCTGCCGTCGAGGCGGCGGAAGGCAAGCTGCGCTATGCCGAGGCCACCGGCGAGCAGGGGCTTGCCGCGGCGCGCGGCGCGGCCGCGGCGGCGGAACGGGCGCGCGACGATGTCGCCGCGCGGCTGCATGCGGCCGAGACGGCGGTGACGGATGCGGTCCGGGCGGGGGACGAGGCAGCGACCCAGCGCGACCTGGCTGCCGCCGCGCTGGAAACGGCATGGCAGAAGGTGGACGACGCCAGCCGGGCGCTGGACACCGCCGAAGCGGAGGTGGCCGAACGGCAGGTGGCGCGCGATGCCGCCACCGACGACAGGAAGGAATCTGCCGAGGCCGCGCTGAAGACCGCGACCGCGGCGCGCGACGCCGCCCAGGCCGCGTTGACCGCCGCCCAGCGGCGGGCCGACGCCGCCCGTGACGAGCAGGCGCGGCAGGCGGAGGCGGTGACGCGGCTGGAAGACGGGGCCGGCGCCCGGGTGGCCGAGGTGGATGCCGCAACGGTAGCCCTGCGCACCGCCGAGGCGCGCATGGCCGACGCGGCGGCGCAGGTCGAGGCGGCGCGCCGGCAGGCTGACCAGGCGTCGGCCGCCGCGCGGGCGGTGGTGGAAACCGCCCGCAGCGAACTGGCGCCTGCGGTTGCCGGCGTGGCCGAAGCGACCGGGCGGCTGGCGGCGGCGGAGTCGGCGCTGGCCGGCGCCCGCACCGCTGCCGATGCCGCCGTGGCCGCGCGCAGCCAGGCCGAGGACGCGGTGGGTCGCCTGAAGCAGGGCGGCGAGGCGGGGCGTGCCGAACTCGCCCAGCTTGACCAGCAAGCCGCCGCCGCCGCTGCTGCCGCGACCGCCGCCGAACAGGCCCAGCCGGCCGCGCGTCAGACGGCCGAGGCGGCCCGCGTGGCGGTCGGCGCCGTGCTCGATGAGGCTGGCCCGGCGTTGCAAAGCGCCCGCGATGCCGCCGCCGCCGTGGAGGGCCAACTCGCCACCACGGCGCGCGACCTCGATGCCAGGCTGCATCAGCTTGCCGAAAGCGATACCCGGCTGAGCAGCCTGCGCGCCGACATCGCGGCGGCCGAAACCGCCACGAAGGAAGCCGCCGCCGCGCGCGACCGCGCCCAGGCGGAACTGGCCGACGCGACCACACAGGCGCAGGCGGCGACACAGCACCTGGCCCAGCTCGGCGAGTCGGTTGCCGCTCGTACCAAGGAGCTGGAAGCGCTGACCGCGCGGCGCGACACCGCGGTGCAGGAAACCGAGGCGGCCGAGACCGGCCAGACGGCGGCGCGCGCCAAACTGGCCGAGGCGACGCAGCAGAGCGAAGCGGCGGCAAAGCAGCTGGAGGACGTGAAGCAGCAATTGGCCGGCGTTTCCGAGCAACTGACCACCGCCACCGCGGCGCGCGATCAGGCCGAGGCGGCGCTGCACACCGCGCAGGCCCAGACCGAGGAAACCGGCCGCCGCGCCGCTGCCCTGGCCGCCGAGGTGGAGCAGCGTACCGCCGCGGTGGCGACGCTGGAAGGCCAGCGCCAGTCCGCCGAGCACGCCGCGACCGAAGCGCGCGATCAGTTGGAAGCGGCGCAGAAGGAGAACGAGACCCGGCTGCCCGCCCTGCGCGCCGAGCTTGCGGCGGCCGAAACCGCCACCAAGACGGCCACCGAAACGCGTGACCGCACCCAGGCGGAACTGGCCGACACATCCACCCAGGCGCAGGCGGCAACCCAGCACCTGGCGCAACTCGGCGAGGAGGTTGCCGCCCGCACCCGGGAGCTTGAAGCCCTGACGGCGCGGCGCGACACCGCGGCGCACGACGCCGAGGCGGCCGAAGCGGCCCTGGCCGCCACGCGCGGCAAGCTGACGGAGGCGACGCAGCAAAGCGAAGCCGCGGCGAAGCAGCGCGAGGCGGAGACGCAGCAACTGGCCGGCGTGTCGGCCGGGCTGGCCACCGCCACCAAGGCGCGCGACGAGGCGGCGGCGGCGCTGAGCCATGTGCAGGCGCAGGCGGAGGAGACCGGTCGCCAAGCCGCCGCGCTGGCCGCCGACGTGCAGCAGCGGACGGCCGCGGTGGCGACGCTTGAGGGTCAGCGTCAGGCCGCCGAGCGGGGCATCGCCACGGCGCGCGAACAGGCGACGGCCGCGCAGACGGAACTGACCGCGACCAAGGCCGAACTCGCCAGGATCACAGGTCAGGCGGAAGCGGCGACCGCACGGCGGGCGGCGCTGGCAGCGCAGGTGACCGCGGCGGAGGCCGATCTGGCGCAGGCACACGGCGCCCTCGATGCGGCCGGCACGGCGCGGGACCGGGTGACTGCCGAACTGACCCAGGCGCGCACCGAACTGGAGCGCGTGCGCGCGGCGGCAGCCGAGGCGCAGAACGGTCTCGACTCGGCCACCCGGCAGGCGGTGTTGCCCCGTTTGCGCGCGGCCTTCGGCGCGCAGCTTCGTACGGCGCTGGCCGGGCGTGTCGGTGTTGAGGTACCGGCCGACCGGGTGGTGGTGCGCAGCGACGCACTGTTCTCGCCTGGCACGGCGGTGCTGAGCCCGGCCGGGCGCGAGCAGGTGCGGGCGCTTGCCGCCGCGCTGAAGAAGGCGCTGGCGGATGCGCCGGCGAATGTGGACTGGGCGGTGCGGGTGGATGGCCATGCCGACCGCCAGCCGATGACGCCGGGCGGGCGTTTCGCCAGCAACCTGGACCTCTCGGCGGCGCGCGCCATCGCCGTGGTGCGCGAACTGGTGGGGGCGGGGGCGCCGGCCAACCGTCTGCTGGCCACCGGCTTCGGCGACACCCAGCCGGTGGACCCGGCGGACACCCCGGCCGCCTATGCGCGCAACCGCCGCATCGAACTGCGCCTGACCGAGCGGTAGCCGGCGACCGACCAGCAAGGCACGTCCCGCCAAGGCATTCCGGCCTTGGCGGGACGGCAATTCCGTCCAATCCGGGTGGCTGCCCCAAAGGCGCCAATCTCATCGCGCATGGCGATACCCGATCCCCGGCATCGCATCGCCGCTCTCAAATTGCCGACACCGCTCGACCCGGGCCAGAGGCAGGACCGGGACTGAATAACCGCGCCTGCCGTTCGTCGACGCCGGTTCGAAACCGGCCATCCGGCAACGCCGTCGATATCAGAGCCGCTTCTCCTCCGCACCGCGCGCCACCGTCGCCGCGGCTGGGGGAAGTTCCGGGCCGAGGCCGGGGAAGTCGCGCCGCTGCTCCGCCGGGGCGCCGAAATAGTCCCAGGCCAGTTCATGCCCCAGGTAAATCCATGGCCCGGTCACCGTGTTCCAGGCCGAGAGCAGGCTCGCCGTGACCAGATTGCCGATGGCGATGACGTTGGTCGTGAAGTCGAGCGTCGTCGCGATCGCGCGGAAGGTCAGGGTTTTCCACACCGCGCGCGGCACCTCGCCCCCCGTTTCCGCCGGAGCCGGCGCGGCCAGGGCGAGCGGCGGCAAGGGCTGCGCCGGATCGAGCAGGTTCAGCACGCCGCGCTCGGCGCTGTCCAGCGCGGTTTCCGCCCAGCCGGACAGGCCGGGCGGGAAGGGCTGGCCGGGCGCCAGCGCGAAGGCGTAGCGGACCTGCACCGCCGCCAGCGGATCGGTCACCCGGATGCCCGCCACGGCCCAGCGCGCCGGCATTGCCCAGTCATGCGCCAGCGCGGCCGCGCCGGCGGCGGTCCAGGCGGGATCGACCGCGGTGTCAGTCCCGGCCGCCACCGCGGCGACATAGGCGCAGGCCCCGTCATGGTCGGAGATGATGCGCACGCGGGCGTATGGCAGGTCGCGCCGGCTGCAGGCGGGGGCGCTGCCCCAGTTGCCCGGTGCGCCGGCCTGGTTGACCTGCACCAGCACCCCGCCGGCCACCTTGCCGTCGCGCAGCTGCAGCAGGGCGACGCTGACCACCCCCGGCGCGGTTTGCGTCACGGCGGCGCGCAGCCAGGCGCCCTCCGGCAACGCCACCTGCTTGCCCTCGATCGACAGCACGCCGCGCAGTGTCTCCAGCCGCGGCGCTGGTTCCGCCGCGGCGAGCGCCGGCACCAGCAGGGCGGCAAGCAGGACGGCGCGGCGGCTCACGACGCCCCTCCCGCTGGCGCCCCGGGCCATGGCAACTCGGCGCCGAGCCCCGGCAACGCCTCATGCGGCACGGCGGGCGCGCCGAAATGCTCCCAGGCGAGTTCGTGGCCGAGATAGATCCAGGGGCCAATCAGGATGGGCACGGCCGACAACGCCGCCGCGGTGGCGACCTCGCCGATGGCGATCAGGTTGGTGGTGAAGTCGATCGTGGTGCTGATCACCCGGAAGCTGATGGTCTTCCACACCGGCCGCGACAGGGTGGGGGCGTCGGCATCCGGCGGCGGGACCGCCCAGGGCGGCGCCGGCCCGGGGGCGGCCAGCGGCGGCAGCGGCCGGGCCGGATCGAGCTGGTTGTGCAGCCCGCGCTCCACCTGGTCCCAGGCGTTCGGCGTCCAGTTCACCAGGGTGGCAACGCCGGGACCGCGCGCCGGGTCGAGGGCGAACACGTAGCGGACCTGCACGCCGGAAACCGGCGCGGTGACGCGGATGGCCACGACTCCCCAGGCCGCCGGCAGCGCCCAGCCCTGCGCCGTGGCGGTGCGCATCGCCACCCGCCAGGCCGTATCGACCGCGCCGCCCTGGTCGCCCTGGACGACCCGGGACACCGTGGCGCACGACCCGTCATGGTCGGATTCGTAATGGGTGCGGGCGAACGGCAGGTCGGTGCGGACGCAGGCGGGATCATCGCCCCAATGGGGTGCCAGGCCGAGGGTGCTGGCCTGCACCAGCACGCCGGCCGTCACGGCGTCGCCGCGCAACTGGAGCAGGGCGACGCTGACCAGCCCGTCCGCGGCGATGGCGCTGCCGGCCCGCACCCAGCCGCCTTCCGGCAGCGGGATCTGCTTGCCCTCCAGGCTTAACGTGCCGCGCACCGGGGCCTGTGCCGGCCAGCACGGTGCCGGCATCAGCGCGGCCACAAACGCGAACAAAGCAAGGAAAGGCCCCCGCCGGGACATGGCTGCTCCTGAGCACTCAGCCCGATATATGATACGCGGGCGGAGAATGCATACCATGCCGGCCGGCGTCACACCCCCAGCAGCCGCCGGGCGATGCCGATCACGCGCTGCGCCTCGCTCCACAGCGCGAACGGCGCCAGCTTGCCGAGCGGTGCCCAGACCACTTCGGCCACGTCGTCGCCGGCCGCCAGCGTGCCGCCGGCAGCCAGGGCCGCGAAATCGATGATGGTGTAGTGGTAGCGCACCCGCCCGGCCGCGTCGTGATGGATGGAATCGACATTGGCCGCCAGCAGCAGCGCGCCGGCGGTCAGCCCGGTTTCCTCCAGCAGTTCGCGCCGAGCGGCCTGCTCGGCGGTCTCGCCGAGTTCCTGTGCGCCACCGGGCAGGTTCCATTCGCCCAGTGCTGGCGCCCGGCCGCGCCGCGCCAGCAGCACCTCGCCGCCATGATCCGGCCGCAGCAGGCAGACGCCAATGCCGACGATGGGTCGCGGGGGGTATTCGCGGGTCAGGTGGGGCGGCCTCGCCTACTCGGGCTTCCTGTCGCCGGCGGCGGCCGGCGTGGCTGCCGGTGCCGCGGGCGGTGTTTCGGCCGCTGCCGCGGCGGGGGCCGCCGGCACTGCCGCCGCCGGGGCCGGCTTGTCCTCCGCCTTCAGATCATCCAGCGCGGGAACAAAAGCCTTTTCCTTCCATGCGCCCAGCGCGTAGGCCCAGCCCTTCACCCGGGCCGCCAGCTTCTTCGCCGCGTCCGATTCGCCGCGCACGGCGAACTGCGCCCAGATGTTCTGTTGTGCCGGCGCGCCGGCCTCCGCCTTTGGCGCGCCGAACACCGTCACGTCAATCACCGTGCCATCGGTCAGGGTGATCGCGGCGGTGCCGACCGGCGCGCCCGGCGACGGTGCCGCCGGCTTCACGTCGGCCAGCGACAGGCTCTCCAGCGAACGGAACACATCCTCCAGCCGGTATTCGTCGAGCTTCGGATGTTCGGCCGGCAGCTTCAGCGCCGGCTTGTCGCCGTCGCGGCCGAATTCCAGCACCGCATCGCCGCGATGCACCACCACCGAGGCCACCCGTTTGCTGTCGATGTTGGCGATCTCGCGGTCGAGCCAGATCTGCGGGTCGGCATCCACCGGCAGCCGCCCCTCGGCGAGCCAGGACTGGTTGTCGCCGGGGCGGCGCACATACACCGTCTCCGGCAGGCTGCCCTGGGTGCGCACGCTGCGGTGGCCGACGATCAGTTCGGCCAGCACCTGGCCGTTGCCGTCCAGCACCCGCACCAGCGTGGCGGTGGAGCTGGCGCTGGCCGGGTCGCCGAGGCCCAGCCGTTCCAGCAGCGCCGGATCGGCGGTGCGCGGCTCAGCGAGGCGCAGTTCGGTCAGGCCGGTCAGCAATTCGCGCAGCTTGTCCGGCTGCACCGGGTAGCCGCCCTGCTCGGCCAGCCCCCACAAATCGCCCGTCCTGGTGAGGGCAAAAGTCTGGCCCTTGCTGGTGATGGCCACCCGCGTGGCCGAGCCAAGCTGTGGCGCCAGCCCGGGGAACACCAGCACCGCCGGTGGCGCCGCGACCGGCCCGGTCAGGCTGGCCGGGGTGAGGCCATAATACCAGCCGGCGCCGAACAGGCCGGCGGCGAGCAGAACGAGCAGAAAGGCGGTGCGGATTCTCATGCGTCGTTCCTCCTCACGCCCGCGCCCGGGCGCGTCGGCGGCTGCGGGCGAGGCCCAGCAGCACCGCCAGGATGGTCAGCACCGCCGGCACCAGCACGATGTTGGCCAGCCGCAGCCGGTTCTCCAGCCCGGAGATGTCGCGCCGCAGTTCCAGTTGCACGTTGCGCAGCCTGGTGCGGGTGTCGGCCACGTCGCGCCGCAGGTCGTCGATCGCCTGGCGCTGCTCCGGCGTGATCACCGCCTGCGCGGCGGCGCCGGCGCTGCCGTGGCCGGTGCGCAACTCGGTGAGCTGCTTCTCGACCTCATCCAGATGCTTCTGCAGCGCCTGCTCGGTCTGGCGGTACTGCGCCTCGGCGCGCTTCTGCATGTCGTCGACCACATCGAACGGGCGTTGCGAGGTGCCGCGGCTGCGCAGGCCGATCAGCGCGTCGCCGCCGGCCAGGGTGCCGACGAGGTTGGCCACGAACGCCCCGTTATCGCTGAACGGGGTGGCCTCCGGCTGGCCGAAGAAGTCCTGCACGCGCACCCAGAACCGATCGGCCAGGATGTCGGAATCGCCGACCACGACGAGGTTCGCCGGCACCGCCGTCTGGGCGATATGGGCGGGGAAGTTATCCGGCCGCTTCTGCCCCTCGGCCAGCGCGGGCGGTGCCTCGAAGGCCGATTTCAGCACCCCGCGGACCCGCGCCGCGATCACCCGCGGCCCGCCCTCGGGCGTGAAGCCGGCCAGGATCTTGCCCGGGTCGGGCAGCGTCTTCACCGCCTCGACCGGGATGAGGCCCGATTGCGCGGAACTCGTCAGCAACGGGACGAACTCGATCGCCGCCCCTTCCTTGCGCCCGATCGCGCCGGCGGCGGCGACGGTCACCTGGTTGAGGTCGGCGGTGGCCGGGTCGTCATGGTTGATGCCGTCGCGGATGTTGAACCACGCCACGTAGTCCACCGCCTGCGCCCGGTCGGTGCCGGAGGCGCGCACCCGCCAGGCGCCCTTGAGGTCGCCGACCACGTTGGCCGGGTCGAAGGTGATGCCCCAGGCGTCGAACAACTTCGGCAGGTTGCTGGCGGTGTTTTCCGGCGGCATGCCGGTCTGGCTGGGGATGGCGGCCTCGGCCTCGCTGTGCGGGTCCACCATCACCATCAGCCGCCCGCCGCGCATGACGAACTGGTCGATGGCATACAGCGTGGCGTCGGACAGGTTCTGCGCCTGCGCCACCAGCAGCACCTGCACCTCCGGGTCGATCACCTGGGTGTCGGTGGCCACGGTCTTCACCGTGCTGGACTGGCGCAGTTGCACCATGGACACGTACGGCGCGCCCGGGCCGCCCATGCTGGCGGTGTTGCGCATCATCATCATGGTGCGCGGATCGCCATCCAGCGGCAGCGACGACATCACGCCGACCACCGGCAGTTTCGGACTCGACAGCTCATGGACCAGCCGGGTCAGGTCGTATTCCAGGAACGGCTCGCGCTCGGGCTGGAAGAAGCCGATGGTGCGCTCGTCATCCAGCAGGTTGGTGCCGGCCAGACCGAAGAACACCAGCTCGCCGGACTGGTCGATCGGCACGCCTTGCAGGCCGTAGGCCACGGCCCGGTCCTCGGTGTCGCTGAACGGCTCGGGGTCGTGGAATTCCAGCTTGATCCTGCCGTTGGCGATGCGGGCGTATTCGCGCAGCAATTCGCTCACCCGGTCGGCATAGGCGCCATAGGCGGGAATGCGGGCGCCCAGCGTGCGCGAATAGTACAGCCGCAGCGTCACCGGCTCGGTCAGTCCGGCCAGCACGCTGCGGGTGCCGGCGGACAGCGTGAACAGGCGCTGCTGGGTGAGGTCGATCTGCAGATTGGCCAGCCGGGTTTCGGCCAGCACGTTGATGCCGATCAGCATGGCCGCGACCGCGACCACCCCGAGGACGGAACTCCAGGTGCGGCGCATCTCAGTCGGCCTTCCGGTGTTCGACGATCACCGCGTTCAGGAACAGCCAGAAGCCGATGAACGAGGTGAAAAACAGCACGTCGCGCAGCGAGATGACGCCGCGGGTGAACGCCTGGTAGCGCTCCGCCACCGACACGCGGCGGGCGATGTCGGCCGCCAGCGGGGCGTTGCGGGAGAGGAAATCGGTGACCAGCGGATAGGAGGAGACGGCGAACAGGAAGCACACGGCGACCGCCAGCACGAAGGCGATCACCTGGTTCCTGGTCACCGCCGACATCGCCGCGCCAACGGATAAGAACGAGCCGGCGACCAGCAGGGCGCCCACATAGCCCGTCGCGATCACCCCGTTATCCGGCCGTCCAAGGTAGTTTACCGTAATGACGAAGGGAAAGGTCAGCGCCAGCGCGATGGCGCAGAACGCCCAGGCGGCGAGGAACTTGCCCACCACCGCCTGCGCCTGGGTGATCGGCAGCGTCAGCAGCAGCTCAATGGTGCCGAGCCGGCGTTCCTCCGCCCACAGCCGCATGGTGATGGCCGGCACCAGCAGCAGGAACACCCAGGGGAGGAAGTTGAAGAACGGGGCGAGGTCGGCCTGGTTGCGGTCGAAGAAATTGCCGAGGTTGAAGGTCAGCACCCCCTGGAGCACCAGGAAGATGACGATGAACACCACCGCGACGGGGGTGGCGAAATAGCCGCCGAGTTCGCGGCGGGCGACGATCAGGGTGTTGCTCATGGCTCAGGCGGCCCGCTTCGGGGTGGCTGGCGGCTGGGTGATCTGGCGGAACACGTCGTCCAGCTTGCCGGAGGGGTGCAGCTTCACCAGCGCGGCGGGCTTGTCGTCGGCCACCACGCGGCCGTCGGCGATGATGATGGCGCGCGAGCACACCGCATCGACTTCCTCCAGGATGTGGGTGGAGATGATGATGGCCTTGGTTGGCGCCATGCGGGCGATCAGGCTGCGCACCTCGTGCTTCTGGTTGGGGTCCAGCCCGTCGGTGGGTTCGTCCAGCACCAGCACGGGCGGGTCGTGCAGCAGCGCCTGGGCGAGGCCGACGCGGCGCTTGAAGCCCTTGGACAGGGTCTCGATGGGCTGCAGGCGCACGCTTTCCAGCGTGGTCATCTGCACCGCATGCGCCACCCGCCGGGCCAGCTCCGCCCCGGCATAGCCGCGCACCCGGGCGGTGAAGGTGAGGAAGGCGGTGACCGTCATTTCGGGGTAGTTGGGCGCGCCTTCCGGCAGGAAGCCGAGGCAGCGGCGGGCGGCGACCGAGTCGGTCTGCACGTCGTGGCCGCAGATGCGGGCGGTGCCGGCGGTGGGCGTGACGAAGCCGGCCAGCATGCGCATGGTGGTCGATTTGCCGGCGCCGTTGGGGCCGAGGAAGCCGAGCACCTCGCCGCGGCTCACCTGGAACGTTACGTGGTCCACCGCGGTGAAGCCGCCGAAGCGCTTCGTCAGCCCCTGAATCTTGATCAGGGCGGGCTCGCTGGGAACGGGCACGGTGTTTTCCCCTCCGTTGGTCGTGGCCGGCGGGAATAGCGCATATGGCTGGATTTGCAAGCTTTCCGGGCGGGTCGGGGGCATGTTCACCGGCGTGCAACCGGCGGAAGCGCTTGACGCGGGTGGGGGGCTGCGCGCGAATGCGCCGGCGACGGGTAACGGTCGCGGCGCCGGTGCGGCGGGCGCCCGGTCCGTCATGCGCCTGTCCGGCACCCAGAGGAGACTCCCCACCATGGCCAGTGTGCCGCCGAGCGGGCCGGTCCGCCTGCACGCAATGGATGGCCTGCGTGGCTGGGCGGCGTTGTCGGTCATCCTGTCCCACTTGCTGTTCGGCGTGTTCGGCAACCTGCACCCGGTGCTGCTCGCGCCGTCGGTGAAGCCGTTCTTTGAACCGTTTCTCGGCGGCACGCTCGCCGTCGCGCTGTTCTTCGTGCTGTCCGGCGATGCGCTGTCGATGGGGTACTGGGCCCGGCGCTCGCGCGAAGGCGTGGTCAGGCTGGCGGTCAAACGGTATTTCCGGCTGGGGGTTCCGATCTTCGCGTCGTGCCTGATTGCGTTTGTCCTGCTCAGGGCCGGTCTGACCTTCAACGGCCCGGCAGCGGAAATCCTCAACCAGCAGGGCTGGCTTGGCACATTCCTTCAGCAGGAATACAGCACGCTTGATCTGTTGAAATACTCAGCTTTCGGTGTTTATTTCTACCATACGGCGACGGGATCGCTCAACCCGTTTCTCTGGCCCATGCAGATCGAGTTGCTTGGCTCTCTCATGGTATTCTTCTACCTGTTTCTGGAATCCGACATCCGGCTGAAACTGTCATTTCTGATATTCATGCTGCTGCTTTGTCTCGGCGGCGGATCGTTGCTCGCGTGCTTCCCGTTCGGCGTGCTGTGCGGCTACATCCGCACCCAGGGTGGATTCGACTGGCTGCGCCGCCAGCGCGGTGCGCAGGTGCTGGCTTTCCTGATCGCGGCCATCGCCCTGGTGTTGGGCACCTGGAGCAACCGCATCTGGCAGGGCTGGTTCCCGCCGACCATCATCGCCGCCTGCATCATTGTATCCTGCGTCTATACGAGCACGGCGCTGAGCCGTTTCTTTTCCACCCCGCTCTCCCGCTGGCTCGGGGTGATCTCGTTCCCGCTTTACCTGGTGCAGTTCTCGGTGTTCGCATCGTTCACCTCCGGCATGGTCGTGCTGGCCGATGCGCATGGCGTCCTGGGCGTGGCCATGATCTGGCTGATCATCGCCGCGTCGGCCGCCCTCTGCCTGCTGGCCGCGGTGCTGTTCATGCCGCTGGAGGTGCTGGCCGCCCGGATCGGCAATCTGGCCTGCAATGCGGTCATGCGCGGCGAACTGACCATCGGCACGGTGACATTGCTGCCGACGCCGGGCTGGGTACGGCGGCCCGGAGCCTGAAAAACCATCGAACTTGAAAAAACCGCTGACATCATTGAGTTTTCCGTCATCGTTCGGCGGCTTGCGGGATTCTTTTTCAAACTCTCAGGCCGGCAACTGAATTGAGAGAGTTAAGCGCAGGCACGCCTGCTGCTCATTCTGGGGTGGAGTCTCCAGCCGCGTGCGCTGATCCCGCTGCAACGGGTCACAATCGTCGATCCCCGGCGTTCCTCGCGTTCGCCCGCCGCCAGTGCTTCCGCCTTCGGGGCAATCATCGGCCTGGCCTGCACCTGCCACAGGCCACGAACCTGCGCCGGCGCGGCCAACGATACGATTACCCGCATACCGTGCCGGCCGCCGCGCCCTCATGAGATCTGGCAGGGGGGCAAAGCCCCGATAGCTTCAGCCTTGCGCCCCAGCCTTGCGCGCCGCTGCTTCCTCGGCGGAGGCGACGCCGCCATGGGCACCGGACCAGGCGACCGGGTTCTCCAGGAAGCGGCGCACCTCGGCCAGGGCGGTATCGGAGAAGTAGGGGCGGTCGCGGCAGGCTTCCAGCACGTCCCACCAGGTGCACAGGAAATGCAGCCGGATGTCCATGCGGCTGAGCGTTTCGAGGCTGCCCGGAAACACGCCGTAGTAGAACACCACGAAGGTGTGGTTGACGATCGCGCCGGCGTCGCGCAGCGCCTGGCAGAACTGGATCTTGCTGGCGCCGTCGGTGGTGAGGTCCTCAACCAGCAGGGTGCGTTTGCCTTCCGGCACGTCCCCTTCGATCAGCGCATTCCTGCCGAACCCTTTCGGCTTCTTGCGTACATAGGCCATCGGGGCCAGCATGCGATCGGCGATCCAGGCGGCGAAGGGGATGCCGGCGGTTTCGCCGCCGGCGACCGCATCGATGCTCTCGTAGCCGATGTGGCGGCTGATCTTCTCCACGCCCAGTTCGCAGATTTTGGCGCGCGCGCGCGGGAAGGAAATGATTCGCCGGCAGTCGATATAGAACGGCGACTTCCAGCCCGAAGTGAAGGTGTAGGGTTCCTCAGGCCGAAAATTGATGGCTTTGATCTCCAGCAGGATGCGCGCCGTGGTCAGCGCGGCATCCCGGTCCCAATCCGTCGTGTGACCTCCGGTCATGTGCAAATTCGCCATCTTTCATCTCCTGCGGAGCTTTCCCATTATACGCGCAATGCCTGGGCGTCCATCCGCGTGAGCGACTTCCAGCCCGACGAGCCGGACCCGCCGGTGCCCTCCGCCGAACGGGTGTGGGTGCTGGACGATCCGCGCGCCGGCACCGCGGCGCAGGCGATCGGCATTGCCGAACGCCTGGGCGTGCCGTTCCGGCGCATTCCGCTCACCTGGAACTGGATGGCGCACGTGGCGGGGCTGTCGCGCCGCGGCTCGCTGCTCGGACTGGTGGTGCCGGCGCGGGCCGGCGCGGGGCGCCGCCTGCCGATGGCGCCGCTGGTGATGGCCGAGGAACGCGGCCCCGCTTTGGTGATCTCGGCCGGCAGCCGTTCGGCGGCGGTGGCGCTGTGGCTGAAGGAGCGCTACGGCAGCCGCATCGTGCATTGCATGCGTCCCGGCATCGGCGGAATGCTGCGCCATCCGCAGTTCGATCTGCTGGTCATTCCGCAGCACGACGACCCGCCGATGGCGCCCAACGTGCTGCCGGTGCTGGGGGCGCCGCATCGCCTCTCGCCGCTGATCCTGCGGCAGGCCGAAGCGGCCTGGCGCGAGCGTCTGGCGCACCTGCCGCACCCGCTGGTGGTGCTACTGGTCGGCGGGCCGGTGCGCGGCACCGATCTGGCCCCGGCGCTGGCGCATCGCCTCGGCCTGGCGGTGGCACGGCTGGCCGGCGGGCGTGGCGGCGCGGTGCTGGCCACCACCAGCCGGCGCACCGGCGCCGAGGCCACCGACGCGCTGGCGGCCGGCCTGGCGCGCACGATGCACGTGCTGTACCGCTGGGGCGAGCCGGGCGAGAATCCGTATCTCGGTTTTCTCGCCAGTGCCGATCTGGTGGTGGCAACGGCCGACTCGGTGTCGATGATCAGCGAGGCCTGTGCGACCGCGGCGCCGGTGTTCGTGGCGTTGCCGGAACTGGCCGGCCCGCGCCATCGCCGGCTGATCGCCACCCTGCACCGGGCCGGGCAGGTGCGCCTGCTCGGCGACGATCTTTCCGCCTGGCCGCGCCCGCGCCTCGACGAGGCCGACCGCGTTGCCGCCGAAATCCGCCGGCGTTTTACGCTGGATTGAGCCGCACGGCGCGGCGGACCGGCGCCGATCGGCGGGCGCGCCGGATTGCCCTCGCCCCCGGGCATCCGCCATACTTGCCGTGCCGCATCAGGCGGCGGGAGCCGGATGCGCCGATGGAACGTGAAACAAGTGAGCCGGCCGGCGGCTGCGAGCAGGCCGTGGTTGCCGCCTATCGCGATCTGCTTGCGCACGGCACCGGCGATTTCAATGCCTTCCGCGCCTGCACCACGCTGTATCGCATCCACCATCCGGAAGCCTCGCTGAACGAGGCCCGCCGGCTGGTCGCCGAATGGATCGATTACCATGTGGTTGGCGGCAATGGCGACAACCTGGCGGACTGCCCTTGAAACCCATCGGTTCGGAAAACGAAGGAAAGCAACAGCCGCCGGGGTGAGCTGACGTTGTTTAAGTTCCGCGGTGCCTCTACTTGCGGGAGCGCCCCGGTCGTCACGTGCGGGGTGGTGCTGCTCAGGGCCTGTCGCGGAATCTGCTCACCCCCTCCCTCCGGGAAACCACGAATACGGTAGCTGGGCCAGGTGGCGTGCATGGCGTTCGAGTTGCAGGGGCATCGCGGCGCAAGCGGGCTGTTCCCCGAGAACACGGTCGAGGGGTTTGTCGCGACGGTGGACCTGGGGGTCGATGCGATCGAGCTGGATGTCGCGATCACCGCCGACGGGGTGCCGGTGGTGTTCCACAATGTCGCGTTGCAGGGCGATATCGTGCGCGGTCCCGATGACGTCTGGCTGGACGGGGAGGGGCCGTTGCTGCGGTCGCTGACGCTGGCCGAACTGGCCGGTTATGATGTCGGGCGTCTGCGGCCGGGCAGTCGCGCCGCGGCGGCGCATCCGGACCAGGTGGCGTGCGACGGCGCGCGGATTCCGACCTTGCGGCAGGCGTTCGCGGCAACCGCGCCGGTGCGCATCGATGCGGAGTTGAAGACCCGGCCGGACCACCCCGAGGCGACGGTGCTGCCGGTGGAGATGGCGGAGCGGGTGCTGGCGGTGGCAGCCGCATGCGGGGCGCTCGGGCGGCTGGATGTGCGGTCGTTCGACTGGCGCGGGCTGCGCCATCTGCGGGCATGCCATCCCGGATTGCCGCTGACCTTCCTGACCGCGCCCGCGACGGTGGCGCAGGCGGCGCTGTGGTGGGACGGGCCGACCCCGGCCGGATATGGCGGCTCGGTGCCGCGGGCGGTGGCCGCGGTTGCGGCGGGGCCGGCAAGCTGGGCACCGGCGCATCGCGGCCTGACTCAGGCGCAGGTGCTGGAGGCGCACGCGCTCGGGCTGCGGGTGGTGCCCTGGACGGTGAACGATCCGGGCGACATGGCACGGCTGATTGCCTGGGGCGTGGACGGCTTCTGCAGCGATCGTCCCGACCTGGCGCGGCAGGTGATGGCGCGGGCAGGGCTGCCGCTGCCGCCGGCCGGGCGCCGTGCGTGACGG
Source organism: uncultured Acetobacteraceae bacterium (assembly GCA_903907955.1). GTDB lineage: Bacteria > Pseudomonadota > Alphaproteobacteria > Acetobacterales > Acetobacteraceae > Rhodovastum. The sequence goes on from CAIVPZ010000082.1 coordinate 80,787, forward strand.
CCGGCGGGCGGCGCGCGGTTGAGCGGGTGACGCTAGAGCAACATCGGCCAGAATGGCGACCGCCGGCCGATAAAGTTGCTCGTCAAAACAAAGAGCTAGAGCGCGCTGACCGTTTACGGTCAGCCTGAAAGCGCTCTAGAAGAAGTTGGCGCGGGCGGTCGCGCGGGCGAGCAGGGCTTTCAACCGCGGGTTCTCGTAGCCGGCTTCCGCGGTCAGCGTGTCCATCGGCACAAAGTATTCATGGGCATGCGGCACCTGTGACTCGGCGAAGCCGTCGTAGTGGTTCCGCTTCAGCGCATACATGACCCGGATATCGCGGACCGGCAGGCAGAGTGTGCTGGTGGGTTGGTGGATCAGCACGCCGGTTGCCTGCCAGCGCGGCGTCAGGTCGTTGGCGGTGACCGGGGCGAGCAGCCAGGGCACCGGGCAGACAGCCAGCAGCGAGTGAGTCGAGGGGGCGAAGCGGGAGCGCTTGTCGAGCAGGTTCGGCAGCGACGCGCAGGCTTCGATTGCCAGGATATCCACAAAGGGTTCCGCCGGCGTGCCGGCGAAGTTCAGCCAGAGTCCGTCGGGCAGGGTGCGCAGGCGGTCGCTGCCGGGCAGCTTGAGGAACGGATGGCAAGGGCTTGTCGTATCGGAGGGCCGGCCGCGCAGCCAGCCGTCGCGGCCGGTGCGGGGTCCGTCCAGTCCGGGCGGGCGTTGCGGCCACTGGCGAAGCCGGGTTCGCACGAGTGCATCGAGTGACTGGAATTCCCGCATGAAATCCTCCTGGTGTGCCGGCATGGCGCCGGGCATCTGCATACCGGCGCATGCTAGCAATCTGCAGTTGAGACAACAATTCGTTATTCCACCTTGACGCAAAGTTCCGGCGGAAAATCGCAACATATACAGCGTCAGCGTTGCGTAAGTAACATTTATATTTCATCAATACATCGTCAATACTGATGCGCAACATAAATGACCATCTGCAGTCGTTGCCGGAATTGCCTTCCCGGCAAGCGGCTTGGCCGACCCTGTTCACGTCGATTGTCAACAGCCTGTGGATAATGTTGTCCACAGCCGGATAACGCGACCATGCATGGCAGGGCGACGCAGTCTTGCGGGGGGGGGGGCGCAGGCGCAAAAAAAGCCCGGCAGGCATGCGCCTGCCGGGCCGGCCGTTCAGCGGCCGGAAAAAAGCCTCAGCCGCGTTCGGACAGCGGCACGTAGTCGCGTTGCTTCGCCCCGGTGTAGATCTGCCGCGGCCGCCCGATCCGCTGGCTCGAATCCTCGACCTGCTCCTTCCACTGGCTGACCCACCCCACCGTGCGCGCCACCGCGAACAACACGGTGAACATGCTGGTCGGGAAGCCCATCGCCTTGAGGATGATGCCGGAGTAGAAGTCCACGTTCGGATAAAGCTTGCGCTGGACGAAATACTCGTCATTCAGGGCGATGTTCTCCAGTTCCATGGCCAGGTCAAGCAGCGGATCGCCCTTGATCCCGAGCACATCGAGCACCTCATGGCAGGTCTTTTCCATGATTTTCGCGCGCGGGTCGTAGTTCTTGTAGACGCGGTGGCCGAACCCCATCAGCCGCACGTTGCTGTTCTTGTCCTTCACCTTCTCGATGAAGCCCTTGATATTGCTCACATGGCCGATCTCGGCCAGCATCTTCAGCACCGCTTCGTTGGCGCCGCCATGCGCCGGGCCCCACAGGCTGGCGATGCCGGCGGCGACACAGGCGAACGGGTTGGCCCCGGTGGAGCCGGCCAGCCGCACCGTGCTGGTCGAGGCGTTCTGCTCGTGGTCGGCGTGCAGAATCAGAATCCGGTCCATCGCCTGCGACAGCACCTCGTTGTGCTGGTACGGTTCCGGCGGCACCGCGCCCATCATGTACAGGAAGTTCTCGGCATAGCCGAGGTCGTTCCGCGGGTACATGAACGGCTGGCCGATCGAGTATTTGTAGGCCCAGGCGGCGATGGTCGGCAGCTTGGCGATCAGCCGGAAGGCGCTGATGCGACGCACTTCGGGGTTATTGATATCGACGCTGTCGGGGTAGAAGGCCGACATCGCCCCCACCACCCCGCAGATCACCGCCATCGGGTGGGCATCGCGACGGAACCCGTTGTAGAAGCTGCGCAACTGCTCGTGCACCATGTTGTGGCGCAGCACCCCCAGCTCGAACTCGATCTTCTCCTTGGCGTTCGGCAGCTCGCCGCGCAGCAGCAGGTAGGCGACCTCCAGGAACGACGACTTCTCGGCCAGTTGTTCGATCGGGTAGCCGCGGTGCAGCAATAGGCCGTGATCACCGTCGATATAGGTGATCTTGCTTTCGCAGGAGGCCGTGTTGCCGAAGCCCGGGTCGTAGGTGAACACGCCCAGATTGTCGTACAGCTTGCGAATGTCGGCAACCTGCGGGCCGATGCTGCCGGGGATCAGGGGCAGCTTCGCCGAGTTGTCGCTGCCATCCAGTGTCACGGTGATCGAACCGACTGCGCTCGTACCGCTCATTGTTTTTCCTCATGTGGGTTGGCGACGCGGGCCGCCGGATTGTGGCGCCGCAGCTTGACCGGACGTTCCCGGCCATCGCCTCGGCAAGGCGGAATGCTAGGGCGGCGCTGACCGGCGCGCAACCTTCGCACCCGCAGCAAAATCCGCCCTGCGGGCGCCGGCCAGTTCCCGCGCGCGCAGGCTCAGAAGCCTGGGTTCGCCCCGTTGCGCCACAGGCCCAGCCGGCTGGTTCGCGCCGCCGCTTCGGCCGCGCCCAGGGCCGGGCCGTCGGCCCGGGCCCAGCCGGTCGCCACCAGGGCGCGGTTGATTTCGGTGCCGGCCGCCTCGCAAACGCCCTGGACCAGGCCGGAGGGGTCACGACCGTTCAACTGGCAGGCCACCCGGCGGTCGCGCACCAGGTTCGCGAGGGCCGCGCTGGCCGCCGCGCCACAATCGTAGCCGGCGCCCAGACCGTCCGGGCAGGTGTGCCCGCGCGCCGGCGCCGCCACGCCGTGCAGCCGCACCACCGTGTCGTGCAGGCGCAACGTTCCGCCGTCCACCACCGCCACGTCCATGGGGGCCGCCGCCACCGCGCCGGCCGGCGCGGGCGCCCGCCCGAAAAGTTCCGAGGACTGTCCGAACAGCAGCACGCCGGCACCGATTCCGCCCGCCGCCAGCGCCGCCAGCACGCCGCCCCGCAGCAGGCCGCCCAAACCGGGCAGGCCGGGACTGGCCGGGCCATAGCCGGCGGATCGAAGCCGCCCCGGGCCAAACCCGGCCAGGTCAAGGGCGCTGCCGCGAAAGATCCGCCGCGGGCGATGCAAGGCCAAGCCGGACCTCCTGAAGCGGGGTTCGTCGCATTGCCCGAACGCCTAGCGCGCAGGAAACGACGATGCAACCCGCCAGTCGATCGGCCCGGTTGTTATTCCTGTGATCGCGCGCGCCGGTGCCGCGCAACCAGGGGTCAATCCCAGAACGGATCGAGCCGGTGGAACTTCCGCCAGGACCGGGCGATGTGCGCGCGCGATCCGGCGGCCTGCGCCGCCACGAAGCCGCACACCACCCCGCCCGCGAAGCCGCGCGCCGCCCCCAGCTCCGCCATCAGCGCCGCCGCCACCGCGCCGTCGTTCAGATGGCCGAGCCGCTCCTGCAGCACGCTCAGCCGCCGGATGAACCGCCGCGCATGGCGGCCCGGGAACAGCGGGGCGAAGAACTCGCAGGCATAGCGCAGCCGCTTGCCGTGCAGGCGCAGGCCGTGCAGCGCCGCGGCCGGCAGCGCATCGATATCGGCGCCCGGCTCGCGCAGCGGCCGCAGCCGGCGTTGCAGCGCCCGCGCGGCAAGATCGGTGAGCTTGCCGGCGAGTCGCCCGGCCTGGCGGGCGGCCTCCTCGTCGCCCTCGGCGGCCAGCGGTGCCAGCATCGTTTCCCAGGGGCGGGCCGCCGCCAGCACCGCCAGCGCGATGCCGAGGCGACGGAATTCCGCGCCCGCCAGGTGATGGCGCAGGGTGGCGTAGGCTTCCTGCCGGCGCCGCTCGGCGGCAGCCAGCAGGTGACGCACCGCACGGTCCTCCGGGAAGTTCGCCCCCACCGTGCGCGCGGTGCCGGCGACGAACACGTCCCAGTCGCGCGCCGGCCCCAGCGCGCGGGCCAGCGCCTTCAGCCCGGCCTTGCAGGCGGCCAGCTCCGGGCAGCGTACCGCCCGCCCGAACAGGCCGATCGCCGAGCGCAGCCGCCGCAGCGCCACCCGCATCTGGTGCACCGGCTCGGCTTCCGCCGGACTCACGCGCGTGGCTTCGTGCAGGATCACCTCGGTCAGGTGACCGACCAGCAGGGCGAAGGCTGCGCTCACCGGCTGGTCCGGCGGCAGCGCGGGGGCGACGTGGCGGCGGTGCGGTGCGGGGCGGCCGGCCGCGTCCATTGCCTCGGCGGCCAGGCTTGCGGCTGGCACGTGCAGGTGCAACCGACCGGCCAGCACCTGCGCCAGCGCGGCCACCGCCGCCGCCGGCCCGGCCAGCACCACGCGGCAGCACGGCCGGGTGGCGGCGGCCGCGCGCAGCGTGCCGGACAGCAGCGTCAGCTCGACCCTGCCGGCCCCCCCCTCCTCAGTTGCCAGCCCATCCGCCACCAGCAACAGGCGCGACTGGCCCTCGAAACCGGCCACCTGCGTCAAGCCGGCCGGCAGCGCGGCCCCCAGTGCCGCCAGCTCGGCCGACTCGGCGAGCACGGAGCGGGGCGAGCCGGGCGACCAGAGCGCGCCGGCCTCCGGCAGCATGCGTTCCAGCCGCCAGTCGGTCGCGCGGCCCTGCTGGCGCTCCGCCAGCGCCAGCCCGTCAGCGGCGAGGGTGAAAGCCGGCGTGTCGTGCCAGTTCAGCCGCAGCGGCACGGCGCGCCGTCGCCCGTCGCCGCGCAGCAGGTGCCCGCGCAGCAACAGCGGCAGGCGGCGCGCGTCGCCGGGGTCCAGTGCCAGCTCCAGCACCAGCCGCCGCGCCGGTTCCGGCGATGGCGTGTCGACGATCACGGTGGGCGATGGCTGCATGGGATCAGACAGCCAGCTCCGGCAGGTCGCGCGGACACAGGAAGCGCAGCAGCCGTCCGCCGCCCTCGCCGAGCGATCGCCAGGACCCCGCCACCGCGAATTCCGCCAGCGCGCCGGTCGGGTAGCCCTCGGCCAGCCGGTGCGTCGCCGGTGTCCGCATGGCCATGGCCTGCCGGCCCACCAGCAGCATGGCGAGGTCGTGCAGCCCCGGATTATGCCCCACCAGCAGCACGCTGCGCGCCGTCTCCGCCACCCCGCGCAGCACCGTCAGCAACTGTGGCGCGCTGGCCAGATAGAGGGCGTCCATCGGCTCGACCAGCGGGGTGTCGTCCCAGGGCTCCAGGGTTTCCATGGTCTGCAGGGTCCGTCGTGCCGACGACACCAGCACCACGTCGGGCGCCAGCCCGAGTTCGTGCATGGCGCGCCGCATCGCCGTAGCCGCCAGCCGCCCGCGCGCATTCAGCGGGCGGGCGTGGTCGGAAAAGCGCGGGTCGTCCCAGGACGACTTGGCGTGACGCATCAGCAGCAACTGGCGCAAGGCGGCGTTCTGCCCCTCTCCGGTCCTGGCTGCCGACTGTGCCACGTCCGGCGCCTCTTGTCCCGCCCTTGCCGGCTCCCAACCTGGGGAAACGCGCGCGCGCTGGCGCCGTGCAGGCAGGAGACGGGCGGATGCAGGCTGGCAGCGACGGCGCGATTTCCCCACCGGGGCTGGGGCGGCGTGCCCTGGCCGCCGGGACAGCCGCGCTGGCGATGGTTCGGCCGGTCCGGGCCGGAGCCGGGCAAGCGGTGCGCCCCCTGCCGCCCGGCAACGCCATCGCCTTCCGCATTCTGCGCGACGGCGCCGAGGTCGGCACCCACCGCATCGCCTTCGCGCAGCGCGGCACCACCACCGTTGCCCGCGTCGCCATCGACATTGCCGTCAGCTTCGCCTGGGTCACGGTCTACCGGCTCACCCAACGCGCCACCGAAACCTGGGAGGGCGACCGGTTCATCGGCATCGAGAGCCACACCGACGACAACGGCACCGCCGCCTGGATGCGCGCCGCGCCGGATGCCGACGGTGCGCTGCGTGTTTCGGGCAGCGGCACCGCGCCCTATGCCGCCCCGCCCGGCGCGGTGCCTTCCACCTACTGGAACCCGGCCATCCTGCGCGCCGCCCCGGTGATCAGTTCGCAGGACGGCCGGCTGACCGAGCAGCGCATCCGCACCGGCGCGCTGGAGGAGGTGCCCTGCGCCGGCGGCACGGTGCGGGCACGCCGCCACGAGGTGCTCGGTGAACGCGACATGGAAATCTGGTACGATCTCGACGACCAGTGGGCATATATGCGGTTCCGGCGCGACGGATCGCTGATCACCTACCTGCGCGGCTGATCATCCGCCGGCATTGCTGCTCAGAACGGAATTTCCAGCTCCAGGTGCCAGCGCAGCGCACCCGCGGCGGTGGCCGGCGTGGCGCCGAACAGCCAGCCGATCTCGTATCGCAGCCGCCCCGCCGGGCCGAGGCCGAGTGGCTCGACGCCGATCGAGCCGAGCGCCACCGGCCCGACCAGCAGTTGCTGGCGCGACAGTCCCGGCATCTGGCCCGGCTTGCCGGCGTCGCCGTAGATCTCCAGCGCCGGCGACAGCGGTTCCCACACGTTCCAGCGGCTTTGCCAGGCGTAGCTGACATTCAGGCCGGTGGCGGTCTGGTCCGGCCCCAGCAGCCGGGTAAAGAACAGGTTGATCGTATGGGTGGTCTGGCCGATGTCCTTGCCGATCGCCGTGCCGAAGGTGAACTCGTTGGCGCCGCCGCCCTTGTTGCGGGTGACGGTCTGGCCGTATTCGACATACAGCGCGGCATCGACGAAGGCTTCGCCCGGTTCTGTCAGTTCGAAGGTGCTGGTCAGCACCGCCTGGGTCAGCCCGCTCGGCTGGCCGTCGCCCGGCGCGTGGGCGGTGGCGAGTTCGATCACCGCGTCCCACCATCTGGTGACCCCGGTGCCCACCGAGACGGTGTAGTCCCGGGCGCCGCTGCCGCCCCGGCGAGCGACCTCGACATCGCCGTCATGCTGGATCAGCAGCTTGCCGAAATCGATCGCATCCGGGGAGACGATGCCGTAGTCGGCGCGTGCCCGCGGCGCCATCGGCAATGCGATCCCCGCTGCCAGCAGCGCCGTACCGACGATGTGGACCCTGCTGACACGCATGCGTGTGCTCCCCCCTGCCGGTTCGCCATCAGCCAATGGTCGCCTCGATCGCCGCGCGCAACGCCGGGGTGATGTCGGGCAGCACCCCGAACCAGGCCTCGAACGCCGGACGGGCCTGATGCAGCAGCATGCCCAGGCCGTTCACCGTCGGGTTGCCGCGCGCCCGTGCCGCGAGCAGCAGCGGCGTTTCCAGCGGGTTGTAGATGATGTCGCAGACCAGCGCGGCGGGCGGCAACTCGTCCAGCCGCAGTTCCAGCGGGGGCTGGCCGGTCATGCCCTGGTTGGTGGTGTTCACCAGCAGGGCGGCGCCGGCCAGCGCCTGGTCGCGTTCCGCCCAGTCCAGCGCCCGCACCGCCGGGCCGAATGCCGCGGCGAGTTCCGCGGCGCGGGCGCGCGTGCGATTGAGCAGCCGGATTTCGGGCGCGCCTTCGTCCAGCAGGCTGACCACCACGCTGCGGGCACCGCCGCCGGCGCCCAGCACCACCGCGGGGCCGGCATCGCCGCGCCAGTCCGGGCAGCCGTCGCGCAGGTTCTCGATGAAGCCGTAGCCGTCCTTGTTGAAGCCGCTGAGCGAGCCGTCCGGCTGCACGACGATCAGATTGACCGCCCCCATCCGCTGGCCCACCGAATCGACCCGGTCGACTAGGCGGGCGGCTTCCGCCTTGTGCGGAATCGTGACGTTGCAGCCGGCGAAGCCGAGCGCCGGCAGGCCGCGCAACGCCGCCTCCACCTGTCCGGGCTGCACCGGCATGGGCAGGTAGGCGCCCGGGATGCCGTATTTCTGCAGCCAGTAGGTGTGCAGCATCGGCGAGCGCGACTGGAACACCGGCCAGCCGATCAGGCCGGCGGCGCGGAAAAGCTTCGGATCACGCATGCGGGAATGGCAGCTTTCGCCAGGGGGCAACACTGTGGTCGGGGTCCATTTGCCTTACCCTGTTATACGCATGCGGCTCAACCGTCCCATCCGCGACCACCGGCTGACCGCCGATGCGCACCGATTTCATGACTGCCACCGAGTTTTCGCCGTGCGGGATAGCGGTGCGGTTCTGATATTTGCACTTCAATACAGGTGCTGGTGCGGGACGGCCGGTGTTTGGGCCGCGGCCTGCGCGATATCGAGTGCGTGATGCGTTGCGCATCACAAAATTTCATATTGTAACTCCACCAAAATCGTGTATCAATTCGCCTGACCGACCGGATGGTCGCTGTGGTGCCCCGCAAGCAAGCATTGCGTGGGTGGCAGAGTGCTTTCGATTTGGTTGAATGCCCGCAGCTCAAGAATGCCCGCAGCTCAAGAAGGACCCAAGCCATGACGGTCGCCGCAATCCTCAAGCACAAGGGCTGCGAGGTCTTCACCGCCCGCCCGACCGACACCATCGGCGAGGTGGCGCGGAATCTCTCCGCCCAGCGCATCGGTGCGGTTGTGGTGATTGACTCCGTCGGCCAGTTGCTCGGCACCCTCAGTGAGCGCGACATCGTGAATGCGCTGGCAACCAATGGCGCGTGGGCGCTGGAAATGTCGGTCGCGCAGGCGATGTGCCGCACCCTCAAGACCGCGACCCTGCACACCACCACCGGTGAAGCCCTGGCCATGATGGCGGCCGGCCACTTCCGCTACCTGCCGGTGATCGACCGCGGCGCCCTGATCGGCCTGATCAGCATCGGCGACGTCGTGAAGAACCGGATCATGCAGCATGAAATCGAGGTCGATACGCTGCGTGCCTACGTCTCCGGCGCCGACTACGCGGTGACGTCACCGATTGCATCCTGGTCCGGCAACGGCGAGGACAACGACAAGGCTTCGGAGTCCTACCGGGTGTTGGCTTCAACCATGGCGGACGCGTCGCTCGACTGACGAATTGACAATAAGCCAGGAGCGCCGGGAAACCGACGATCGGGAAGGCGTGCGCGACCGTCCGCTTTCCCAGGCTGTTGTTTGTTATCCATCCTGACGGCTGGAAGAGACCTTTCCGCTCCCCGGCACTGGCTGGCGCGATACCGCGCCCGGCCAGTGCCGGGGAGCGGAGTCGTATGGGCGCCGAAATGCGTTCCCATTCGCGGGGCGGCGTCCGCGTGACGCGGACACGCTTTCGGGAGGCGGCGCGCAGGACGCTGGCACTCGGCGACGGAGAGTGCTAAGAGCCGGCCTCCGGCGGAAACACCGGCCCGGCTGGCGCCGCGTTCCGCCTGTGCGTCGGCCTACCCTCCGCCCTCCAGGAGCAGCGTCCATGACCTTTCGTCCCCTGCATAGCCAGGTCGCGATCCGCCGCATCGACCCCATCGAGACGACCAAAGGCGGCATCATCATTCCCGGCAACGCACGCGAGAAGCCGAGCGAAGGCGAGGTGCTGGCCGTCGGGCCGGGCGCCCGCAACGAGCAGGGCGCGATCGTGCCGCTCGATGTCAAAGCCGGCGACCGCGTGTTGTTCGGCAAGTGGTCGGGCACCGAGGTGAAGATCGATGGTGTCGAACTGCTGATCATGAAGGAAACCGACATTCTCGGTGTCCTCGAAGGCGCACCCAAGGCCCACGCGGCGGAGACCCATCCGGCTTCCGGAAAGGCCCACGCCGCCTGAAGGCAGCGACCCTCTCAACGCCGCCGCCGCGCTCCGCCACCGCCCTTTGGTGGCACAAAATGACAAGGAAAACAGCATCATGGCTGCAAAAGACGTCCGCTTCGGTACCGATGCGCGTGGGCGCATGCTCAGCGGCATCGACGTGCTCGCCAATACGGTCAAGGTGACGCTTGGCCCGAAGGGCCGCAACGTCGTCATCGACAAAAGCTACGGTGCGCCGCGTATCACCAAGGACGGCGTGACCGTCGCCAAGGAAGTCGAACTTTCCGACAAGTTCGAAAACATGGGCGCCCAGATGGTGCGCGAAGTCGCCAGCAAGACCAACGACATCGCCGGCGATGGCACCACCACCGCGATCGTGCTGGCGCATGCCGTGGTCCGCGAGGGCATGAAGGCGGTGGCCGCCGGCATGAACCCGATGGACCTCAAGCGCGGCGTCGACCAGGCGGTCGTCGCCCTGGTCGAGGAGCTGCAGAAGCGCAGCCGCAAGATCTCCAGCAAAGAGGAAACCGCCCAGGTCGGCACCATCTCCGCCAACGGCGAGGCCGCGATCGGCGAGATGATCGCCAAGGCCATGAAGAAGGTCGGCAATGAAGGGGTGATCACGGTCGAGGAGGCCAAGGGCACCGAAACCGAACTCGACATCGTCGAGGGGATGCAGTTCGACCGCGGCTACATGTCGCCGTACTTCACCCCCAACGCCGAGAAGATGATCGCCGAGCTGGATCAGCCCTACATCCTGATCCATGAGAAGAAGCTGTCCGGCCTGCAGCCGCTGCTGCCGCTGCTGGAAAGCATCGTGCAGGCCGGCCGTCCGCTGCTGATCATCGCCGAGGACGTCGAAGGCGAGGCGCTGGCCACCCTGGTGGTCAACAAGCTGCGCGGCGGGCTGAAAGTGGCGGCCGTCAAGGCGCCGGGCTTCGGCGACCGGCGCAAGGCCATGCTGGAAGACCTCGCCGTCCTGACCGGCGGCACCGTGGTCAGCGACGACCTCGGCATCAAGCTGGAGAACGTCACCCTCGAAATGCTGGGTCAGACCAAGCGGGTGCTGATCGAGAAGGAAACCACCACGATCGTCGAAGGTGCCGGCAAGAAGGCCGACATCCAGGCGCGCTGCACCCAGATCCGGGCGCAGGTGGAGGAAACCACCTCGGACTACGATCGCGAGAAGCTGCAGGAGCGGCTGGCGAAGCTGGCCGGCGGCATCGCGGTGATCCGGGTCGGCGGCGCCAGCGAGGTCGAGGTGAAGGAGCGCAAGGACCGCGTCGATGACGCGCTGCATGCGACCCGCGCCGCGGTCGAGGAAGGCATCGTGCCAGGTGGCGGCGTGGCACTCGCCCGTGCGTCGCTGGTGCTCGCCAAGCTGAAGGGCAGCAACGAGGACCAGAAGCACGGCATCGACATCGTCCGTCGGGCCGCGCTGGCGCCGCTGCGCCAGATCGCCGAAAACGCCGGCGAAGATGGCGCGGTGATCTCCGGCAAGGTGCTCGACCACGACGAGTACGACTGGGGCTTCGATGCGCAGGCCGGCGAGTTCAAGGACCTGGTCAAGGCCGGCATCATCGACCCGACCAAGGTGGTGCGGGCGGCGCTGCAGCACGCGGCCTCGATCGGCTCGCTGCTGATCACCACCGAGGCGATGGTCGCCGAGCGGGTGGAGCGCAAGGCCGGCGCGACCGGGGACGAGTGAGACAATAGGCAGGTCAAGGCCGGGGGGCGGTGGCCCCCTGGACCCCATTCGTTAAGTGATGGGTTTGCAACGGAGTTCCGGCTTGGCATCGCGCGACGCTTTCGCTCTCAGTCACTCTGCGTTCAATCCGTTCCTCTATGCCGATATCGGCCCGGTGGACGCGGCAGGGGCGCTGACCGTCGCTTCGCTGTTCGGGCGGAACGGCCACGATCCCTGGGCGGAGGCCGCGCGGCTGGCGCGGCTTCCCACCGGGGCGGCGGTGGCCAGCCTCGCCGCCATGATCACCGATGCGCCGCCGAACGCCTGGTCGCTGCCGGAGGCAACGCTGATCGCCGAGGGGTTGTTGATGCTGTTGCCCAGCAGGGGGACAGGCGAGCGGCCGGCCCGGGCGCCGTCCATCCCGCGTTTGAAGCTGGCACGCTGGCCGCTCGGGCCGCTCGCAACCTTTGCGGTTGGCCTCGCCATTCTGGTGGCGGTGGTGTTCGCATGGATGGTCGTGACTGATTCCTGGCGGCCGCATGGCCCCGAGGACGGCACGCACATGTCAGACCCGATTGCGCGCGAAGCGCCGCGCTAGAGCAACGTCGGCCAGACCGGCGACAGCCGGCCGATAAAGTTGCTCGCCAAAACAAATAGCTAGAGCGCGCTGACCGTTTTCGGTCAGCCTGAAAGCGCTCTAGAGCTTCGCATGGCGCCAGTTGCGGCGGGCCTTTCTGTTTATCGCGTTGCCGCGGCCCGGTCCATTTAAGCAACACTTCCATAACACCACGCCTGTGCTGATATCCGCGGCCTGACCGGGCATGGCGCCCGGCGGCGTTCACGTTGTTGTGTTCCCACGCCCAGGGCACATTCCCGTTCGCCGCAAACCGGACCGTTGCGGAATGGAATGGGTGGGGTATAAATTACCGCCGGTATGGCGGTAACGGTCGGTTATCAGCAATAATCCCCGATCTCGCGATCGCTCCACCAGGCAAGGCGGTCAGGAGGAGAGGAAGCAGGTGTTCAGCGCTCTGAAATCTTTCCTGTTCCTGATCGCGGTCGTTGCCGTATCGGCATGCGTCGGTCAAAGCAATATCCAAGGGACAGCCTCGCAGTTTTCCCAGGCAACGCTGACAGCCGCAAGTGCCGAAGACGCCTTCCTGGCAGATGTCAACAAGACTGGAGCAACTGCAAACAACGCGCTGGTGCGGGAACAATGGATCCGGAAACGCACCTCCCTGCAGCCTGAATCCCTTGATGCGCCAAAGCCGGTCATCAGTCCTGCTGCAGCGAACAGCATTGGCACGCTGGTCGATGCCATCAGGCTTTACGGCCAGGCTCTGCAGGCATTGGCAGCGGATGGTGCAACAACTTCGCTTGGTCAGAACGCCACGACTCTGGTATCCAGCCTCCAGGGCCTCGATCAGACCATCCAGGCCCTGGCGGTACCCGGCAAACCACCCGTGCTGGCCAGTAGTCAGGTCAATTTTGTCGTGGCGGGAATCAACAATATAACCGGCTTCGTGCTGGGCAAGATTATCGCAAGAGACGTCGAGCAGGCCGCGAGCGCGCGTGGCGACGATCTTAAAGCCATCGTCGGTGCTTTGAAGCTGATCAATGTTGCATATGGTGGCGTGGCAGCCGACAACTTCGATGCATTCAAGCTGGCGAATCTGGCCGTACTGCGGAGCCCGGCAAGCAATCTGACCGACTTCAATGCCCTGACGACAGAAATCGTGCAGGCACGCGCCCAGGCCGATCCTGCGAAGGTCAATGCCGCCCTCGACGCCCTCGTGCAGGCAAATACCGCCGTGGCCACCGCCGGGCCGGGCGGTGCGCTCGCGCAGGTGCAGGGGTTCGCGCAGGCGGCGACCAATGCATACAATTTCTATGCAGCCGCGGCGAAATGAACGTCGTTTTTCGTTTCTGAGGGTCCATCAGGAAGGGGAGAGCAATGGCTGACGTCGACGCAGATCAGGTCGCGCAGGTCAACGAGGTTGTTGCCGCCAGTTCGGAATACGTCAAGCAGATCAGCGCCGCTCTCACCGCGGCCTTTCACGCCGACAATGATGCGCTTGCCGCGCAACTTCTGGACAAGCTTCACGAGGCAATCGACGCGAAAACCCAGGCGATCAACCTGCAGACGGTCACGACCGTGGCAGGCCTGAAACAGGCGGTCGCGAATTTCCAGATCACGGCCAGGAAGCTGGAAGATCAAAAGGCGCAAATTGATCACATTGTTCAGGCGGTCGGCCTCGCGGAACAAGTCATAGCAACAATCAACCGGATCGGCAGTGAGGCGGCCGTACTTGCCGCAATGCTATAGTTCCGAATTGGGACCGGCCCGAGCGGAGCATTTTCACGCCATCCCGGTCGGTGAGGTGACAGGGCAGGGGCCTTGCTTCACTCGCCCGACAATTCCCGCCGGCGCCGGTCGAGTTCCTCGGAATAGCGCCGCAGGGCGTGCTGCTCGGTCAGCAGTCCGATCACCCGCCGCGTCTCGCGCCCGTCCAGCACGGCCAGGGCGTCCGATTCCGCCGCCTCGAACATGGCGACCGCGTCCTTGATGGTCATTGGCGGCAGCAGCACGTCGGTCTGGTGATGCAGCAGGCTGGCCAGTGTCTCGGCCTTGCAATCGGCGGCATGCGCCTCGGCGAGCAGCACGATGCCGGCATAGCGGCCGGACTCGTCCACCACCACCACGCGGGCGGTGGCGCCGAGCGGGAAGTCGCGCCGGAACGTGGCCAGCGGCGCGTCGGTGCGCACGGTGCGCACGTCCCGCCGCATCATCCGGCCCACCGTCAGGCTGCGCATCCAGCCGACATCGACGGCACTGCGGATCGCCTCGCCGCGCAGGTGAAAGCGCCAGGTGGCGAACGAGTAGCCGAAGGTGCGCCGGACGGTGATGGCGGAGATCACCGAGGCGGTCAGCACGGCCACCGTCATCGGCAGGCTGCCGGTGCTCTCCAGCGCCAGGAAGGCCATGGTGAGCGGTCCGCCCACCACCGCCACCGCCAGCGCGCTCATGCCGACGATGGCGTACACCACGGCGGGCACCGCGGTGGTGGCGGTCACCATGGCCAGGAAGGCGGCGAACAGCTTGCCCAGCAGGGCGCCGAGGAACAGCGAGGCGAAGAACAGCCCGCCGCGGAACCCGGCGCCGATCGACACCGCCGAGGCAACCGCCTTCAGCACGATCAGCATGGCGATCTGCGGCACCGCATAGGGCGCGTCCAGCCCGACCTGCAGGGCGGCATGGCCGGAGGAGAGCACCTGCGGGGTGAGCAGCGCCAGCAGCCCGACAACGATTCCGCCGATCACCGGCCGCGCCCAGACTGGCACGCCGCTGCGCCGGAAAGCGGCTTCGGTCAGGGTGACGCCGCGCATGATGGCGATGCCGCCCAGCGCACAGATCATCCCGAGCGCCAGGATGGGCAGGTAGGCCGTCGGATCGATTGCGGTCGGAACCTGGACGTCGAAGCCGTACTGGTCCGGGATCAGCATGCGCACCAGCGACACGCCGCAGATCGCCGACACCACCACCGGCGCCAGCGTGGCCAGCGAGTAGGTGCCGATGACGAGTTCATAGGCATAGAAGGCGCCGGTGAGCGGCGCGTCGAACCCCGCGGCGATGGCGGCCGCGGCGCCGCACCCCACCAGCACCCGCAGGTCGTTCCGCCGCACCCGGAATGCCTGCCCGATGCGCGAAGCGAGGGCGGAACCGATCTGCGCGTAGCCCGCCTCCAGCCCGACCGAGGCGCCGCTGCCGTTCGACAGCATGGTCTGGCCGACCAGGATCAGGCTGTCGCGCAGCGACATCCGGCCGCCGTACAGCGCGTTCGCCTCGATCGGATCGACCGCCCGCCGCGGCCACCAGCGGGCGACCGCGATCGCGCTCAGGCCCATCAGCAGACCGCCGGCGGTGGGCATCAGGATGGCGCGCCAGGCCGCCACATCCACCTGGCCGGACAGCCGCTCGGCGGGGCCGAGGGCGAACAGCACGCGGTGCATCGCCTGGGTGAACCAGCTCATGGCGGCGACGCTCAGCCCGCCGAACACCCCGAGCACGGCGGCCAGCACGACCAGCCAGATTTCATCGGCGCGCACCAGGGCGCGCAGCCGCTGCGGCACGTGCAGCACCCAGTCGCCGAACGGGCGGGTGTGCCGGCCGATAGTGGGGCCACCGCCGCGCAGCCGCTGCGTCGCGCGCGCGTTGCCCGCCCCCGGGTCGCGGAAGCGGTCAAGCAGGCTCGTCCCCGGAAAACGCCCCATTCTTACCGGCCCGGTGGTTGCCGCCGTTGGCGCTGCGGCCGCGATCCGACCGCTTCCACGCAAGGCGCCCCCGACGCCATAAATGGGCCGGATCGGCCAGGCGCAGCAACGCGTTCCACACGCGTTTGTGTTAATATAGTGTAACGAAGCCGTGGCGTTGCGCGCCGGCCATGTTGGTCTGGCCTGCCCGCGCTTCAGCCCAGGCTGATCCGCGCCTGGCGCGGCTTGCCGCCGGAGCGCCGCCGTCGCAGCTTTCGCCCATGCTGGACCCATACCCCTTCCGTCTGTTCGCCAACCCGCGCGCCGGCGTGCCGGGCATTGTGGTGCTGCCCGCCGGCGGTTTCCGGCGCGCCCGCGACGAGATCACCGGCTGGCCGGGCTATGCGCCGACGCCGCTGCGCGACCTGCCGGCCATCGCCGCCCTGGCGGGGGTGGCGGCGGTGCGGCTGAAGGACGAGGCGGGACGGTTTGGGCTGGGCAGCTTCAAGGCGCTGGGTGGCGCCTATGCGGTGGCGCAACTGCTGATCACCGAACTGGCCCGGCGCGGCGTGGCACCGGCGGCGACCTCCGCCGACCTGCGCGCCGGGCGCTTCGCCGCGGCGACGCAGGCGCTGACGGTGACCTGCGCCACCGAGGGCAATCACGGCCGGGCGGTGGCCTGGGGCGCGCAGCAATTCGGTTGCCGATGCGTGATATTCATGCCGCAGACAATCAGCCAGGCGCGCGCCGACGCCATCGCGCTGCTCGGTGCCGAGGTGCGGCGCCTGCCCGGCACCTATGACGACGCGGTGCGCGAGGCGGCCAGGGTGGCGGCGGCGGCGGCGGATGGGTGGTTCGTGGTCGCGGACACCTCCTGGCCGGGCTACACCGCGGTGCCGGTGGACGTGATGCAGGGCTATCGGCTGATGGCCGACGAGGCGGCCGGGCAATGGGAGGGCGCGCCTCCCACCCATGTGTTCGTGCCGGCCGGGGTGGGCGGGGCGGCGGCGGCGGTGTCGGTGCACCTGCGCACCCGCATCACGCCGCCGCCGGCGCTGGTGGTCGTCGAGCCGGACCGCGCCGCCTGCCTGCTCGCCAGCGCCGAGCTGGGGATGCCCACCGCCATTCCGGGCGATCTCGACACCGTCATGGCGGGCCTGGC
The DNA here is from genome assembly GCA_903907955.1 of uncultured Acetobacteraceae bacterium. GTDB lineage: Bacteria > Pseudomonadota > Alphaproteobacteria > Acetobacterales > Acetobacteraceae > Rhodovastum. Next base: position 97,638 of record CAIVPZ010000082.1, read on the forward strand.
CTGTGGCGAGCCCAGCCTGCTCGCCTGGGCCGAACTGGAACGTGCCGCCGCCGCCTTCATGGCGGTGCCGGACGAGGCGGCGATCGCCTGCATGAAGCTGCTGGCGGGCGAGGGCATCGTCGCCGGCGAGTCCGGCGTGGCCGGGCTGGCCGGTTTTCTGCTCGCCGCCGGCGACCCGGCCGGCCGCGAGACGCTGGGGCTGCGGGCGGACAGCCGGGTGCTGCTGTTCAGCACCGAGGGCGCGACCGATCCCGGGCTTTACCGGCGGCTGGTGGAGGGGGCGGCGCCGGGCCAGGAGGCGGCGGGGCACCGACCCAGGCGCAAATCGCCGCCTGCCCGGCGCTGAACCAGCGCAGCGGCGCCACGGGTGGCGATATTGAAGATTGCGGTGTCGTCGTCAGGCTCGGTGACGACCCAGATCCCCCGGTCCAGGCTGGGGGCGACCGAGGGCAGCCGTGCGATGGCGGCGGTTGCCGCGGCGGGGATGGACCAGCCGAGACAGAACGCGCCGGCAAGGACGGCGGCGGTGGCGGGTGCCCATGCGGTGACGGTCAGGCTGAACATGCCGGGTATTTCCCATGCCGGGTGCAGCGGTTCCTCGACGTGGGGAGGCATGGCCCGGATGCAAGGATGGCGGACAGCCGGCCGTGCGGCGCCGCGAACTGTGACCTACGGGCGGTGGTCGGCCCAGGACCAGGCGTAGTCGTGCAGCAGGTAGATCACGGTGCGCGTCGCCGCGATGGCTGCGGTGACTTCGAGGGAACTGGTAAGGGGGGTGCCGATCGCGATCGCGACCACGAACACGCGGACGGTGTCGAACACCCGGTAGGCGATCGCCTTGGCAAAGCTGACCTGGCTGTCGCCGGGGGCGGGATCGAGGCCGGCAGCGTGCCAGACGGCGTCGAAGCCGACGTAATAGGAAATGCCGGTAACCGCGTTGGCGGCCAGGAACTCCAGCTCCGAGTAGGTCGTGCCGGTGACGATCACCCAGTACAGCATCTGGTCCGTGCTGACCACGATGGTCTGGTAGGACAGCGCCTTGGTCAGGCTGTGGCGCCAGTCCAGCCCCGCCGCATCCGGCGCGACGACGGCTTGTTGCGGCGCCGCCGCTTCCGGTGTCTGCGCGCCGGCATGGACGGGCACTGTCAGCATGAGGGCGGCCAGTGCCGCTGCCGCGACATGGCGCCGGGCCGACGCCGTGGGTGAGCATGCAGCCCGCCGGTCCAGCATGGTGAAGCCGCCCCCCTTATGAAACCGCCATATTCTTTCACGTCGGGGATGGGCAGGCAACGAACATGCCGGCCGGCTTACCGGCCGGTCGGTGGCACCCCACCTGTGCGCCCGTTCCCCGTTGCGGCCCACAGCCCCGCGCGATACAGACGAAACTATCCCGGCCAGGATGCAAGGCCGGCATGGAAGTCCATGATGCCGACCCTCACCCAACACTTCGATCCCGAGCTGCTGGTCCAGGCCATCCGGCAGGACCCGACCCCCTCGCATGCCGCGGCGCTCGCCGCCGGGGCGGTGGTGGCGGCCTTGCGCGCCTACCAGGCGCCCGACCTCGAGGCGCGGCGTCTGGCGGAAGAAGCCGCCGGAGCGGTGACCGACGCGCTCGCCGCCCTCGCGGCGGTCGTGCTGCCGCCGCCGGTGCCGCGACGACCGCCGCCGCTGCGGCCGTTGCCGCCGCTGCTGCCGCCGCTGCCGCCGCCGGCGCCGCCGGTCGATCTGCTGGTGGTCGCCCCGCTGGCCTTTGCGCTGGCGGCGCTGCCGCTGCAAAGCGGGACCGTCAGCAGCCTGCTGGTGCTGCTCGCCGCCGGCGGTTCGGGGGTGGTGCTGTGGCGCAGTTTCCGCCCGTCGCGTGTTGTCGCCCCGCCGCCGCGGCCGATCCCCGCCCCGCCGCCGCCCGAGCCGCCGCCCATGCCCACGCTGCAGCCCGAAATCATCGCCGCCGCGGTGGGCCGGGCGCTGGCGCAGATCGACGCCCTGGTGGCCCATACCGAGCGCCGCCGGGTCGCCCGCACCGAGCCGTCCACCCTCAACGACACCATGCTCGAATTCCTCCAGGACCTCGCCGAGGCGGCGCTGCGCAACCGCGCCGAGTTCGCGATGGCCAAGATCGAATTCCGCCTGCCCGGCGTGCTGGAGGCCTGCGACCTGTCGGCCGTGGAATACAGCCCGGCCACCGCCGCCTGTTTCGACATCGACGGCGATCCCGCCCAGGCCGCCACGCGCCGCCCGGCCATCCTTTCCGGCGAGCGCTGCGTCAAGCGCGGGCTGGCCGCCACCAGGCCGGGGCGCGCCGCATGAGCGACAATCTGGAAATCATCGGCTTCGACCTCGGCCACGGCGAGAGCGCGCTGGCGCACACCACCCTGGTATCCGCCAACGAGCCGGAGGCGCTCTCCATCCACAACCGCCCGACCGTGCTCAGCGTGGTTGGCGTGGACGCCGACGGCCGCGTCGCCATCGGCGAGAACGCGGTGCGCCAGAGCGAGCGGATGGCGGAGATGTTCGTCCGCTTCAAGTCGATGCCGCCGGCCCAGGGCCCCTGGCCCGGCGAGCGCGCGTTGGTGCTGTTCGTTGGCGGCATCGTGCGCGAACTGGTGGAAAGCCGGCAGATTCCGCGCATCGACGATGCCCGCGTGTTCGTCGGCGTGCCCTCCGGCTGGACCGGCGAGGCCGAATCCGGCCGGCGGCTGGAGGCCTACCGCGCCGCGCTGCTTGCGGCCGGGATGCGGCATGTCGAGTTCGTCCCGGAATCCCGCGCCGCCTTCATGCAGGCCCGCGAATCCGGTGAGTTGCAGCTTGGCCTGGAGCAGTTGTCCGGCCGGGTGCTGGTGGTCGATCTCGGCTCCTCCACCGCCGACTGCACGCTGGTGCAGGACCTGCACCCGCTGCCGCTGGATTTCGGCCACAACGCGCTGGGCGCCTCGCTGATCGAGCGGACCCTGCTGCGCCACGCCATCGAGCGCCACGCCTCCGGCGGCAAGCTCAGCGCCTTCTACGCGCGGCACCCGGCGCGGCATGCCTATGACGAACTGGCCTGGCGGACGCTCAAGGAAGAATATTTCAACGCCGAATCGGCCGGCAACGACGAGCCGCGGGCGCGCAACATCTTCGCCTACGAGCTGGAGGACGGCGACGAGGTGCTGCTGCGCGCCGTGGTGGACCGCCCCGCCATGCTCGCCGCCCTGGCCGAGCCGCAACCCACGCTGGGCGGCAGCGGCTGGCGCGATGCCTTCCGCAGCAGCCTGATCGGCGCCCGCGCCGGCATCGGCGGCGACCCCGATCTGGTGCTGTTCACCGGCGGCGCCTCGCGCATGGGCTTCGTGGTGCACGATGCTCATGAGATATTCCCCGCGGCCCGGGTGGTGCGCGGCAAGGCGCCGGAACTGGCGATCGCCAAGGGGCTGGCCTGGTGGGGCCGTGCCCGGCTGCGCGCCGCCGCCTTCACCGCCGAGGTGGATGCGCTGTGCGAACAGCCCACCGAAGGGCCGAGCTCCATCGGCACGGTGGTGCGCACCGAACTGCCCGGCCTGCTGGCGGCGCTGGCGCACGCGCTGGCGAAGGGGCTGGCCGAGGAGGTGATCATCCCCTCCGGCCGCGCCTGGCGTGAAGGCCGGCTGGTGACCCTGCGCGACTTCGAGCAGACCACCGAGGCGCGGGCCACCACCTGGATTGAATCGGAGGCCGGCCGCGCCGCGGTGGCCGAGGCGGCGCGGGTCTGGCTGGTGGGCCTCGCGCGCGCGCTGGAGACGCTGACCGACCCGATCTGCGACCGCTACCGGCTGTCCCGCCGCGCCCTGGTGATCGAGGCCGCCACCTATGTGTCGGGCGATCTGGTGGCCGGGCGCACCACCGACAGCCTGGATTTCAGCCATGTCCAGGGGATCGCCACGGTGGTGAATCTGGTCACCGCGGCGGTGGTGGGCACGCTGATGGGCGGCAGCGGCAAGGCGCTGCTGATCGCCGGTCCGGTCGGCTGGGTGATTGGCTTCGTCGGCGCCGCCGCCCTGCTGTTCGCCGGCCAGAAGGCGGCGCGCGAGGTGGTGAAGGGCTGGAACATCCCCGGACTGGTGCGGCGCACGGTGATTTCCGAGGACCGCCTGCTGCGCAAGGTGCGCGAGGGCGTGCCGGAAATCGCCTCCCGGTTGCGCACGGCGCTGGCCGAGCGGCCGTCGGAGGAGCTGGCCGGGATGATCGAGGCGCAGATTCGGGCGGCTTTGCTGACGCGGGCTGAGGATGCTTTGGTGCGGTTGGGGTGACCTGAAGGAAGGCCAGGGCGCTGCCCGCTCCGGCGCAACGAGGCAGAGGCCCCCTTCTAAATACCTTGGGTTCCAAGGGCCTGCGGCCCTTGGTCGGTCCAGGGCGAAGCCCTGGTGGGGGTCGGGGCGAAGCCCCGATAGGATCATGCCTCGCGGACAACGTTGCGCTACCGCTGGGGCAAGGGGCGCCTCGCGCCAGCGGCCGCGAGCGGCTACATCAGGAGAATGCCCGCCCCCGCCCCATCGCCTGCTGCCGACGGTGCTTCGCCTGCCATGGCGCAGTGGTTTGCCGCGAAGAAGGAGAATCCCGACGCGCTGCTGTTCTTCCGCATGGGCGATTTCTACGAGATGTTCTTCGCCGATGCCGAGGCAGCCGCGGCGGCGCTCGACATCGCGCTGACCAGCCGCGGCGAGCATGCCGGCCGGCCGATCGCCATGTGCGGCGTGCCGGTGCATGCGGCGGAATCCTACCTGTCCCGGCTGATCCGGCGCGGCTTTCGCGTCGCCGTGGCCGAGCAGATGGAGGACCCCAAGGCGCGCACCGGCAAGGCGCCGATCCGGCGCGAGGTGGTGCGGCTGATCACCCCCGGCACGCTGACCGAAGAGGCGCTGCTGGAGCCGGGCCGGCCCAACATCCTGTTTTCGCACGCCGCCGTCGCCGGGGCCGCCGGCGCGGCCTGGCTCGATGTTTCCACCGGGCTGTTCGAGACCCAGGCGATTGGCCGCGACGGCCTGCCCGCTTTGCTGGGGCGGCTCGATCCGGCCGAGATTCTCGCCGCCACCGGGCTGGCGCTGGGTGACTGGGAGCCGCGGCGCGGCCCGGACTTGCCCGCGCCGCCGCCGCTGCTGGCGCGGCGGCGATTGGCCGAGGCGTTCGGCGTGGCCAGCCTGGACGCGTTCGGCGCCTTCTCCGATGCCGAGGCGGTGGCCGCCATGCTGGCGCTCGACTATGTGCGCGCAACCGGGGCGGGCAAGCTGCCGCGGCTGGCGCATCCGGCGCCGCTGGGCGAGGCCGGGCGGCTGGAACTCGACGCCGCCACCCGCGCCAGCCTGGAAGTGGCCCGCGCCCGCGACGGCGGCACCGCGCACACGCTGCTGGCCGCGGTGCAACGCACGCTTACCGCTGCCGGGGCGCGGCTGCTGGCGGAGGTGCTGGCCGCCCCGCTGACCGATCCGGCGCCGATCGCCGACCGGCAGGATGGCTGGTCGTGGCTGCTCGCCAACCCCGACGCGGCGACCCGGCTGCGTGCGGCGCTGCGGCGCACCCCCGATATGGCACGGGCGCTCGGGCGGCTGTCGCTCAGCCGCGGCGGGCCGCGCGACCTGGGGGCGCTGCGTGATGGGCTGGCCGCCGGGCAGGCGGCCCGCGAGGCGCTGGACGGACCGGTGCCCCGGTTCCTGGCGGAGGCGCGCGACTGCCTCGCGCCGGCACCTGACTTGCGGGCGCACCTGCGGGCGGCGCTGGCGGAGACGGTGCCGGCGCGGCTGGAGGACGGCGCCATCGCCGCCGGCTTCGATGCCGAACTCGACGCCCACCGCGCCCTGCGCGACGACAGCCGGCGCGTGATCACCACGTTGCAGCTTGATTATGCGCAGAAATACGGCGTGGCGAGCCTGAAGATCCGCCACCACGCCCAGCTCGGCTACGTCATCGAGGCGCCGTCGGTGGCGGTGGAAAAACTGCGCGCCCACCCGGACCTGACGCTGCGCCAGGCGATGGCGAACGGGGCGCGGTTCGCCTGCACCGAACTGGGGGAACTCGACCGCCGCATCGCCGAGGCGGCGGAGCGGGCGGTGGTGCGGGAAAAGGCGGTGTTCGCCCATCTGCTGGCCGCCGCCTTGCGCGAGAGCGATGCGCTGGCCGGCTGTGCCGCGGCGCTGGCCCGGCTCGATCTGGCGCAGTCCGCCGCCGCGCTGGCCGCCCCCGGCACCTGGTGCCGGCCGGAGGTGACCGATGGCACCGGGTTTCGCGTCGAGGCCGGGCGGCACCCGGTGGTGGAGGCGGCGCTGGCCGGGCAGGACGCTTTTGTCCCCAATGATGCCGATCTTGCGCCGGACCGGCGGGTGCTGCTGCTGACCGGGCCGAACATGGCCGGCAAGTCCACCTATCTGCGGCAGAATGCCCTGATCGTGCTGCTGGCGCAGGCGGGGCTGCCGGTGCCCGCCGCACGGGCCAGTATCGGCATCGTTGACCGGCTTTTTTCGCGGGTCGGCGCCGCCGATGATCTGGCGCGCGGGCGCAGCACCTTCATGGTGGAAATGACCGAGACGGCCTCCATCCTGCATCAGGCCGGGCCGCGCAGCCTGGTGGTGGTGGACGAAATCGGCCGCGGCACCGCCACGCTCGACGGGCTGGCGATCGCCTGGGCGGTGCTGGAGGCGCTGCACAACACGGTGCGTTGCCGGGTGATCTTCGCCACCCATTTCCATGAACTGGCGCGGCTGACCGCGGAATTGCCGCGTTTGTCACCGCATACCATGCGGGTCAAGGAGTGGAAGGGGGAGGTGGTGTTCCTGCATGAGGTCGCCGAAGGCGCCGGGGGGCAAAGCTGGGGGGTGCATGTGGCCAAGCTGGCGGGCGTGCCGGCGCCGGTGGTGCGGCGCGCCGGGGCGCTGCTGGCGGCGCTGGAAAGCCGCGCCGGCGACCTGACCGATGCCGGCGCGCTGCCGCTGTTCGCCGCCGCCCGGCCCGCACTTGCCGCCGCCGAACCGCCGGCCGCCGACCCTGTGCGCGGGGCGCTGGAAGCGATCGACCCGGACCGGCTGACCCCGCGCGAGGCACTCGATGCACTTTATCGCCTGAAGGCGATGCTGCCATCCGAAGCGCGGTCTGTTGCACCGCATGATGACCCGATAACATGACCACGATGTCATCGGTCCTTCCCTTGCCGGCTGACCCGGCCGCCGCTACCGCCGCGCTGCATGAGGCGCTGGCCGCGCTCGCCACCGAAAACGGCGAGCCGGTCCCGCGTGACGCCGTGCTGGGGGTTTTCCGCCGCCATCTCGCGCGCATCCAGACCTTCGTGCGCGAGGCCTTTGAGCATGGCGAGTTCTCCGGCCTGGCCGCGGCGCGGCGGCTGGCCGTGCTCACCGACGGGCTGATCGTGGCGCTGCACGGCTATGCGGTGTCGCTGCAGGTGCAGGACGGGCTGGGCCGGCTCGGCGTGGCGGCCACCGGCGGCTATGGCCGTGGCGTGCTGGCGCCGTTCAGCGATATCGACCTGCTGTTCCTGACCGCCGACGAACCGCGCCCGGCGGTGCTGCGGACGGTCGAGTTCATGCTGTATTTCCTGTGGGATCTCGGCCTGAAGGTGGGCCACGCCACCCGCTCGGTGGCCGACTGCCTGACCGAGGCGAACGGCGACGTCACCATCCGCACCTCGCTGCTCGACGCCCGGCCGGTCGCCGGCGATGCCGCGCTGTTCAAGGATTTCGCCCGGCGCTTCCGGGTCGCCTGCACCGAGGCGGGGGCGGCCAACTACATCGCCGCCAAGCAGGCCGAGCGGGCGGCGCGGCATCGCCGCTACGGCGATTCCCCCTTCGTGGTCGAGCCGAACGTGAAGGAGGGCCGCGGCGGGCTGCGCGACCTGCAGACGCTGTACTGGATCGCCCGCTACGTGTTCGGCGCCCGGATCATGGCCGAGCTGGCCGACCCGACCGGCCCGGCCGGCGGCGTGCTGACCGACACCGAGGCGCGGCTGGCGCGGCGGTCGTGGGATTTCCTGTGGACGCTGCGCTTTCACCTGCACTACGTCGCCGGCCGCGCCGAGGAGCGGCTGACCTTCGACCTGCAGCCGGTGGTGGGCGCGCGCATGGGCTATACGCGGCACGGCCGCCAGGACGGGGTGGAGCGCTTCATGCGCCACTACTTCCTGACCGCCCGCGAGGTGACCCGGCTGACCCATGTGCTGGAGCCGGCGATGCTGCGCGCCGCGCTCGGCCCGCCCGCCCATGCGAAGGAGACCGACGCCGAGCTTGCCGCCGCCGGCTTCGTGCTGGCCGACGGCATGCTGCTGAGCGCCAGGGGCCGCGAGTTCCACAACGAGCCGGTGCAGATGCTGCGCATCCTGCAGGTGGCGCGCGACCGCGGGCTGGAGTTGCATCCGCTGGCCATCCGCGCGCTGATCCGCCACGAGCGGCGGGCGGTGGAACTGCGCGGCGACCCGGAAGCCTCGGAGATTTTCCTCGACCTGTTGTGCGGGCATGACGCCGAGAACGGCCACGCCGACGGCGCCACCTGGCTGAAGGTGATGAACGAGGTCGGCATTCTCGGCCGGCTGCTGCCGGACTGGGCGCGCATCGTCGGCCAGATGCAGTTCGACACCTACCATGTGTTCACCGTGGATGAGCACACGATCGAGGTGATCCGCGTGCTCAATTCGTTGGAGCGCGGCGAACTGGCGCAGATCGCGCCGGTGGCCTCCGATCTGGTGGGCAATCTGCAGTCGCGCCGCGCCCTGTACATTGCGGCGATCATGCACGACATCGCCAAGGGCCGCGGCGGCGACCATTCCGAGCTTGGCGCCGAACTGGCGCTGGAGGTCGGCCCGGCGATCGGGTTGACCGCCGAGGAGACCGAGACGGTGTCCTGGCTGGTGCTGCACCATCTGCTGCTCAGCCAGACCGCGTTCAAGCGCGACATCGACGACCCGAAAACCATCCTCGACCTCGCCGAGGTGATCCAGTCGCCGGAGCGGCTGCGGCTGCTGCTGGTGCTGACGGTGGCCGACATGCGCGCGGTTTCCAGCAAGGTGTGGAACGGCTGGAAGGCGACGCTGCTGCGCGAATTGTATGCGCGGGTGGGCGAGGTGCTGGCCGGCGGGCTTTCCACCGCCGAACGCGACGTGCGCGTGCAGCGCGCCCGCGACTCGGCGGGTTCGCTGCTGACCGATTGGCCGGCCGAGGCGCGGGAGAAATACCTCTCGCTTGGCTATGCCGGATACTGGCTGGGCTTCGACCCGGAAACGCACGCCCGCCACGCCCGGCTGATCCGCGATGCCGAGGCGCGCCGCGCCCCGCTGACGGTGGAGACGCAGCCGCTGCCGGCGCGGGCGGTGACGGAAGTTACGGTGTATGCCGCCGACCATGCCGGGCTGTTCAGCCAGATCGCCGGCGCGCTGGCGGTGGCCGGCGCCTCGATCGTGGATGCGCGCATCCACACGCTGACCAACGGCATGGCGCTGGACACGTTCTGGGTGCAGGACGCCGCCGGCGGTGCGTTCGACGCGCCGCACCGGCTGGCGCGGCTGTACGTGCTGATCGAGCAGGCGCTGACCGGGCGGATCAAACTCGGCACCGAAATCCGCAAGATGTCCCAGGCGCTGCTGGGCCGGCGGGTGCGCGCCATCCATGTGCCGCCGCGGGTGGTGATCGACAACTATGCCTCCAACACCTACACGGTGCTGGAGGTGAACGGCCGCGACCGCCCCGGGTTGCTGCACGACGTGACCGCGGCGATCAGCGAGCAGGGCCTGCAGATCGCCTCGGCGCATGTGAGTACCTACGGGGTGCGGGCGGTGGACGTGTTCTACGTCAAGGACGTGTTCGGGCTGAAGGTCGAGAACGAGCGCCGGCTGCACCAGTTGCGCGAGGCGCTGCTGGCGGCGCTGTCCTGCCCCGACGATGCGCCGGCGCCGGAGCCGGTGCCGGCAACCCCGAAGCGGCGGCGGCCGATGGATGCGGCATAAGGGGGGATGCGCCATGACAGGACGCGCGGCGGTGTCCAGGCAGGCACGTGCGTCTCAGGCGCGACCGGGGGAGGCGGCCCGGATCGTCGCCGAAGCGGCCAGTTTGCTGGGCGGCGACATGGCCCGGGCGGCGCTGTGGTTCCGCCATCATCCGCTGGCGGGGTTTGGCGGGGCGACCGCCGAGGGGCTGGTGGCAGCCGGCCATGCCGAGGCGGTGCTCGCGTATTTGCGGAAGCTGCGCGATGGCGTGTCCGCCTGAGATTTTGTGCATGAATGCCCGCGCCGCTCGGACGGCGCGGCTCTCCGCGCGCTGATGCCGCCGGGAGAGTCACCCACTCCGTCATGCCCGGGCTTGTCCCGGGCATGACGGAGTGGGTGACTCTCCCGGCGGGCTGTAACGACTTGTCGCTGCGCCGCTCACAATTCGTTGAACGGTGATCCCTGCTGGCTGGCATCTGACGACATGTTGACGCAGATCAAAGCAGAACTGCGCCCGCGTTAACAATCTCGCGAACAAAGCGGCAGGGCTGACCGTGAGCATCCTTCTGGCGCGTCTGTTGCTGATCGTGTCGGTTGCCCTGGTGCCCGCGCTGGGGTTCCAGGCTTATACCGAAAGCGAGGCGCGGCGCATCCGCCAGCAACTCGTGCAGGATGAGGCGGTGCGCCTGCTGCGCCTGGTCAGCGCCGAGCAGCAGCGGATCGCCGAGGGGGCGGAGCAGGTGCTGCACACGATCGGCGGTTCACCTGCCGTGCAGGACAATCAGTCCGGGCCTTGCCAGCGCCTGCTCACCAACGTGGTGCGCCAGTCGCCGCGCTATAATGCCGCCGCGGTGATCGGACTTGATGGGCATATCCTCTGCGCCTCCGGTCTGGTGGAACACGGCGCCGACCTGTCCGACCGTTCTTACTTCCGCCGTGCCGTGGCGACCGGTGGCTTCGTCATCGGTGATTATGCCATTGGCCGGTCCTCCGGCAGGCCGAGTATCCACATGGCCGAGCCTTACCGCGACCATGAAGGGAAGGTCGCGGGTGTGGTCGAACTGGGGCTTGATGTCGAATGGTTGGGCCAGCAACTCGCGCGCCTGCCGCTGCCGCCGGAAGCCGCCGCGTCGGTGGCGGACCGTAACGGCACCATTCTGGCCCGCTTTCCCGACGGGGCGCGGTTTGTCGGCCGGCCCATCCCGGCGGCGGACCGCTACAGTCTTGAGGGCGACGAGGTCCGGGTCGCCCCGATGATGAGCCTGGACGGGCGCCAGCGCGTCGCGGCGTATTCGCCCACCGGCGCCGATCCGAAGGGATTGCGCATCTGGGTCGGGCTGGACCGGGAGGTCACCTTCGCCGCGGTGACGCAGGCCAACCGCACCGGCCTGTTGCTGATCATCGCCGGCGGCGGGCTGGCTCTGCTGCTGACGGTCCTGCTCGGCTCCCGCCTGATCCGCCGCCCCGTCGAGCGGCTGCTGGGCGTCGCCGACCGCTGGCGAACCGGCGATCTTGCCGCCCGCACCGGCATGCCCGCGGGCGGCAATGAATTCGGCCGCCTGGCCGGTGCCTTCGACAGCATGGCGGCGGCGCTGCAGGCCCGCGAGCAGGCCCTGCGCATGGCGCTTGAGAGCACGACGGACAGCGTGATGGTGGTGGACCGTGCCTGGCGGTTCACCTACCTCAACGCCCACGCCAAGGCGCATCTGCCAAATGATCGGGATGTGCTGGGCCAGGTGGCCTGGGAAGCGTTCCCGGCAACCGCCGACAGCCCTTTCACCCGCGCCTTTTTCGAAGCGATGGAGCGTGGCGTGCCGACGCAGGTGTCGGGCTGGTCGTACATGTTCCAGGGCTATTTCGAGGCCCACGCGTATCCGTCGAGTGACGGCCTGACGCTGTTCTTCCGCGATGTGACCGAGGAGCGCCGCATCGGCGCCGCGCTGCAGATCAGCGAGCAGTTGTTTCGGGCGACCTTCGAGCAGGCGGCGGTCGGCATGGCGGTGGTCGGCCTCGACGGGAGCTGGCTGCAGGTCAACGACAAGCTGTGCGCGATCACCGGCTACACGCGCGAGGAGATGCTTGCCGGCAGGTTCCAGGACATCACCCATCCGGATGACCTGGAGGCCGACCTGCGGCAGATGCAGGCGCTGCTGGCGGGCGAAATTGCGGTTCAGACGACGGAAAAGCGCTACCTGCGCAAGGATGGCGGCGTCGGCTGGGTCACCATCACGGCCTCGGTGCTGCACGAAACGGAGCACGCGCCGGCGCGGCTCATTGTCGTCATCGAGGACATCACCGCGCGCAAGCGCGTCGAGGCGGCGCTGCAGGAGAGCGAGCGGCTGTTCCGCGCCATGTTCGAACAGGCGGCGGTTGGCATGGAGATCGCAAGCCTGGAAAACGGCTGGCTGCGGATGAACGACCGGCTGTGCGCGATCACCGGCTACACGCGCGAGGAGATGTTCGGGCGCTCGGCGCTGGAGATCACCCACCCGGATGATGTGGAGGCAACCCGCCGGCAGGTTGAGGCGGTGGCCGCGGGCACCAGCCCCGTCCACAAGCTCGAGAAGCGCTACCTGCGCAAGGACGGCAGCACCGTCTGGGTCAATGTCACGGTGTCCCTGCTGCGCGATGCCGAGGGCAGGCCGGACCGCCTGATCGGCGTCGTCGAGGACATCAGCGTGCGCAAGCGCGTCGAGACCGCGCTGCACGCCAGTGAAGTCCGCCTGCAACTGGCGCGCGAGGCGGCCGGATTCGGCGTCTGGGAATGGGATATCGCCACCGGCGCGGTGACGTGGACGGAGGAGCAGTGGCGGCTGCACGGCTATGACGGGCCGCGGCCTGAGAAGCTCGACGTGGCGACCTGGAGCGACCGGGTCCACCCCGACGATCTTGAACGGGTGTGGGCCGGGCAGCGGGCGATCATCGCCAGCCCCGGCCTGACCTACGACGCCGAGTATCGCGTGCTCCTGCCGGGGGGCGAGGTCCGCTGGCTGCTCGCCCGGGCCAAGGTGGTGCGTGATGTGGACGGGCGCCCGCTGCGCATGGTTGGACTGAACATGGATGTGACCGCAAGCCGCGAGACCGAAGCGGCGCTGCGCCGGCTGACCGAGGATCTTGAGGCACGCGTGCGCGAGGAGGTCGCGGCGCGCGAGGCGGCACAGATGCGCGCCGCGCATGCCGAGCGGCTGCAGGCGCTGGGCCAGCTCGCCGGCGGCATTGCGCATGATTTCAACAATGTGCTGCAGGCGGTGGCGGGGGCGGCGGCGCTGATCGAGCGCCGCCCGGCCGACGAGGCCGGCGTTCGCCGCCTCGCACGGCTCGCCATCACGGCGACCGAGCGGGGCGCTTCCATCACCGGGCGGCTGCTGGCGTTCGGCCGCCGCGCCGATCTGCGCGCCGAAAGGCTGGATGCGGCGTCCCTGCTGGCCGACCTCCACGACCTGCTTGCCCGCACCCTGGGGGCGCGCATCGAGGTGCATGTCAAAGCGGCAGCCGATCTTCCGCCGGTGCTGGCCGACAAGGGGCAGCTTGAGACGGTGCTGGTCAATCTGGCCACCAACGCGCGCGATGCGATGCCCGAGGGCGGCCAGCTGACGCTCTCCGCCGCGGCCGAGACGGTGCCCGCGGACGGCTCGCGCCACCCGGCCGGGCTTGCCCCCGGGCGCTACGTGCGGTTCTGCGTCGCCGACGCCGGCGTGGGGATGGATGCGGCCATGCTCGCCCGGGCGACCGAGCCGTTCTTCACCACCAAGCAGGCCGGCTCCGGAACCGGGCTTGGCCTGTCGATGGCCAAGGGGTTCGCCGAGCAATCCGGCGGGGCATTGCGCATCGACAGCGCACCCGGTGAGGGCACCAGGGTGACGATGTGGCTGCCCGCTTCGGCGTCCGGCAGCCAGGCTGATGTGGTGGCGGAACAAACAGCGATCACCCGCAAGCCGGCGAAGCCGGTCAGGGTGCTGGTGGTGGACGACGAGGACCTGGTTCGGGAGATTCTCGCGGAGTGCCTGGAACAGGCGGGATTCGATGTGCTGGTGGCCGCGACCGGCGCCGCGGCGCTCGACCTGCTGGCGGCGGGGGAGGCGGTGGATATTCTTGTCACCGATCTGTCCATGCCGAACATGGACGGACTTGCGGTCATCCGCGCCGCCCAGGAACTGCGCCGCGGGCTGCCCGCGGTGCTGATGACCGGCTATGCCAGGGATGAATGCGTCCTGCCGGGGGGCGATGCCGCCAGCGGCGCGTTCTCGCTGCTGCGCAAGCCGGTCACCAGTGCGCAACTCATCGACCTGCTGAACGCGCTGTTGGCGGGGCGGACGGTGGCGGCCAGGAGTGCTGCCGACTGAGAGTTTGTGAATGAACGCCCGCTGACATCATTGAGTTTTCCGTAATCGTTCGGCGGCTTGCGGGCATTCTTTTTCAAACTCTCAGCCCCTCGGCGCCAGGTTGGTCATGGCGGCGAGCAGCACAAACCCCAGCACCCAGCCGGTCAGCGCAAGAACGGAGAAGAAAAAAACCTGAAAACCGTTCAGATTGCGTTTTTCCCCGTTGGTGGCCGGCGGCGGGTTGTCGAAGAAATCCTTGAAGCCTTTGTTGAACTCGATGATGGGCAGCAGCCGTTGCAGGCTGGCGCCGAAACACCATAACAGGCCGTGCCGGCGGGCCTTGGGGGCGGTCAGCAACATCAACGTGCCCAGGACCGTCAGCCCGCCAACCCAATACAGCACACGGAAAGTATAAGTGCCGATGCCGTAGCCGGCCACGGCCCACAGGAGCGTCAGCCACGCCCCCCCGCGCCAGTCGCCACGCGCAAGCGCTGCCCGGCGTTCGCGTTCCTGCTCGTAGTACAGAACACTCTCGGCGGTGTCCCGATAGCCGGCTGCCAACAGCACGCCTGCCAACTGGGTGTAGGGCTGGCTGCTGAAGGTGGGGTCCCGGTCGAGCCAGTCCCGCCACTGTTCCGGCGAGCGCCGGCGCATATCGGCGGCCCCGGTGCCGCCAATGCCGCCGATACGGTCGTACTTGAATCCTTCCAGATCGAGTTCCGGCGGCCACGCCTCCGCGTTGTCCTGCAGGGCGCCAATGTGGGCGTTGCGCAGGATCATGGCAGGGATCGGCTTATCGCTGTCCCGGGCACAGTTCGTGGAGCGGCCGTCCTGATCGCCAAGCGGCCAGTTGGTGTCGGCATGCGCCAGCCCGGCGCATTGCCATTGCAGTTGCGCGCCGCTGTCGCCAAGCGTCAGGACTTCACCGATGACGGCGTTCGTGAGATCGATGCGGGTTGCGACGGCGCCGGTCAGTTTGAGGCTGCCGACGATGTGGGTGAACGTCAGGTCGACCGGTTGCGCGAAGCGTGCATCGGTCGCCAACACGGATTTTTCAATGGTGGCGCCTTGTGCATCGACGGTCTGCTCAAACCTTGAGCCGCTCATCGTCAACTGCCCGCCGACCCTGGCGCCGGCGAGAAACACGTTCCCCTTGAAGCCGGCGCGGTCGCCCAGATGCAGGCCGCCATCGGTGCGCAACCGCTCTGCGGCAAGATCACCACGCACCCGCGTGCCCCGAAGCGACAGCGAACCCGCGAGGTGCCCGCCGGTCAGGTCCAGATTTCCCTCGATCCGGCTCGCCTCAATCCATACCTCAGGCCGGATGTCCGCGTTGGCGAGGTCGATATCGCCTTCGATCCGCGCGCCCTGAAGGCGAAAACCGTGGCGGCCGATGCGGTCCCGCCAGCGCGGGGCGGTCAGCACGTCGGTGATGAAACCCGCCGGGATTTTCCGGCAAGGGTCATCCCAGCCGGGATCGTCACGCGGGTCGGGACGGGTCTTCCCGCTGGCATCGCAGCGCAGGTTCAGATCGGCGATCCGGTCCTGTTTGACGCGCGCCCAGACCCATCCCTCGGCGGTCCGCTCGTCGTCGTAGCGTGCCTGCGCGGCCGGGCGATCGAAGCCGAGCAGCGAGGCCCAGTCCGGCTTATCGGCGGTCTTGTCGTCGGCACCGGGCCCCTGGGCGACAGCCGGCCGGCCCAAGCCAAGCAACACCGCAACGAACAGAACGAGCAGCCACCGCATCGAAAGCCCCGCAATCCGGTTCCGCGCCATCATGACCGGGAATGCGACACCGCGGCAACCGGCGGCATGCGGTTGGGCGTCGATGCCGGCGACGGCAGTAAGCCCTGGTTTCTCCGCGCGCTGCCTGGCCGGTGCGGGTGACTCCGTCAAATCAGCGGCCGTCCAGGAACGCTGCCACCTCCGGCACACGGCGCAGCTCGGCCTGCTCCGCCGCGGTCGGCAATTGCGGCCGGTCGCGTTGATGGTTGACCATGCACAGGAAGCCGAACGGCTCGCCCGCCGTGGCGCGGAACTGGTGCCAGGTCCAGGCCGGGATGGTGACCAGGTCGCCCGGCTGCACCGCCCGCACCGTGGTGCCGAGCAGGCAGTGGCCGTGGCCGCGGAAGATCATCACGCCGTGCATGTGCTCATGGCGCTCCAGCGTGGAATACCCGCCGGAATCCATTTCGAAATAGCGCAGTTCGCAGCCGAGCGCCGGTTCCTCGAACAGCACCTGCCGGGAAATGGCGTGGAACGGCGCGCTGCCTTCCTCCTTGTAGGGGCGGTGCTCCACCCCCTGCCAGCGAAACCCGGAACAGGCGCGGATGGCGGGTTCGGTCATGCGAAATAGGTCGCCACCGCGCGATGGAAGGCGGCACCTTCCTGCGGAATGCGCTCCTTTGCCAGCAACAGGCTGCCGCCGATCAGCAGCATGACGTCGCGGCCGAAGAAATCGAGCAACGCCGGCACGCGCGCCAGTTCCATGCCGCCGGCGGGGGTGGGGGTGCTGGTGCGCAGCCCGTGCAGCGGCGCCAGCGCGTGGTCGGACAGGCTGCGGCACATCGCCCCGCTGAATCCGAATCGCCCGCCGAAATTGGCGAAGATCAGCGCATCCGCGCCCCACAGCCGGAACAGCTTGCCGAACAGCAGGTCCGGCGCGATCTGTCCGCCGCCGGTCATCGAGGGATGCGCCAGGATCGCCATTTCCGGCCAGTCGCGCGCAATCGCCTGCAGGGTGGCCACGCCGGAGAGCATCGGCGCCATCATCACCGTGTCGATGCCGCACTCCCGGCACAGCCGCAACTGCGCCTGCATGCGCCCCCAGTCGCCGCACAGCATCGGCACGTAGCGGGTCGGATGCCCGGTGAGGGCAACGGCGCGCCGCACCGCCGCGGCGATCGCCGGCACCCGCGCGACGAACGGCGAAAACGCCTGGTCGGCGTGGCTGTGGTCGTCCTTGATGAAGTCCAGCCCGCCGAGCGCCAGCCGGTGGCCGAGATCGGCCAGCGCCGGCACCGGCAGCCCCTGCGGCTTGATGGCGGTCGCGGTCAGCGGCCGCCGCCCGGCGCCGAGGCGGGCGCGCAACCCGTCCAGCCCGTGCCGCGGTCCGCCGAATATCGCCGCGAACACCGGCGGGATCTCGACGTCCACCAGGCTGACGCAGGCATGCATCGAGGTATTGCCGAGGATCATGTTCAGCATCTGGCCGGCATCCTCGCCGACCGTCGCGATCGCCAGCGCGATCCGCACCTCGAACACGCCGTTGCCCAGATCGGTGATCCCGGCGACCTGGCCGACGATGTCCTCCAGGATGCGGGCATCCTCGATGGCGGCCAGCGGCATCTCGACGCTCTGCTCGACGGCGATGCCGCGGGCGCGGGCTTCGATCTCCTCCGCCGGACAGCGAATATGGTAGGTGGTGTGGAAACGAGCGGACATTCGGCGGGCCTCCTCGCCCGGTCGTGCTTCAGGCGACGATTGCGGCCAGCGCCATGTCGAGATCGCGGATCAGGTCCTCGGCGGTTTCCAGCCCCACCGACAGGCGGATCACATCCGGCCCGGCGCCGGCGGCCAGCCGCTGTTCGTCGCTGAGCTGGCGGTGGGTGGTGGAGGCCGGATGGAGAATCAGGCTGCGGGTGTCGCCCACATTCGCCAGATGGGAAAACAGCCGCACATTTTCCACCACTTTGATGCCGGCCTCGAAACCGCCCTTGACCCCGAAGGTGAACACCGAGCCGGCGCCGCGCGGCAGGTATTTCCGGGCGAGCGCGTGGAACGGACTGTCCGCCAGCCCGGCATAGGACACCCAGGCCACCTGGGCGTGGCCGTGCAGGAATTCGGCGACGCGCTGCGCATTGGCGACATGGCGTTCCATGCGCAGCGGCAGCGTCTCGATGCCGGTGATGGTCAGGAAGGCGTTCATCGGCGCCATGGTCGGCCCGAAATCGCGCAGGGCGACCGCGCGCGCCTTGGTGGTGAAGGCGAAGTCGCCGAAATTCTCGAAGAAGTTCAGCCCGTGATAGGCCGGCTCGGGCGAGGCGAGGCCCGGGAAGTTGCCGTTGCCCCAGTTGAACCGGCCCGATTCCACCACCACGCCGCCGAGCGCGTTGCCATGTCCGCCGAGGAATTTCGTCGAGGAGTGGCAGACGATGTCGGCCCCCCATTCGATCGGCCGGCACAGATACGGCGATGCGAGGGTGTTATCGACGATCAGCGGAATGCCGGCCGCGTGCGCCACCGCGGCGATGGCTTCGATATCCACCACCACGCCGCCCGGATTGGCCAGGCTTTCGACGAAGATCGCCTTGCAGCGCGGGGTCAGCGCGCGGCGGAAATTCTCCGGGTCGGTCGGGTCGACGAAATGGCAGGTCCAGCCGAGCCGCGGAAACGACAGGCCGAACTGGGTCAGCGACCCGCCATACAGGTTGCGCGAGGCCAGGAATTCGTCGCCGGGTTCAAGGAGCGTGAAAAACGCCAGGAACTGGCCGGCATGGCCCGACGCCGCCGCCACCGCCGCGCGCCCGCCTTCGAGCGCCGCCACCCGCTCCTCCAGCACCGAGACGGTCGGGTTGGAGACTCGCGAGTACAGATGGCCGAAGCTGTGCAGGTTGAACAGCGAGGCGGCGTGATCGACATCCTCGAACACGTAGGCGGTGGTCTGGTAGATCGGCGTGATGCGCGCGCCGGTGGCCGGGTCCGGCGCGGCGCCGGCATGGATGGCGCGGGTTTCGAACCCGTAATCCAGGTTGCGCGGCGGCGCCGGGCGCTCGCGGCGCGGCCGGGTGGTGGGGGCCTGCGGCGGGCGGTTCTGGATCAGGCCGGTATTCACGCCGGACCAGGAGAGTTCGCCGCCCAGCCGCCCGAACTCCATCTTCGGGCAGCGGTTCATGATCACCTCGATCCCCGCCGCCTCGGCGCGCACCGCCGCTTCGTCGTGGCGGACGCCGAGCTGCATCCACACCACCCTGGCACCGATGGCGATGGCGTCCTCGACGATGCCGGGGGCGGCGTCAGCGGTGCGGAACACGTCCACCATGTCGATCTTGTCGGGGATGTCGCGCAGCGAGGCATAGACAAGCTCGCCCTGCAGCTGCTTGCCGGCCAGGCCGGGGTTGACCGGGATCACCCGGTAACCCTTCTCCCGCAGGTATTTCATGACGAAGTAGCTGGGCCGGTTCCAGTTGCCGGAGGCGCCGACCATGGCGATGGTGCGCACCCGCTGCAGGATGCCGCGGAGTTTGGCGTCGGGATAAGGGATCGGTTCGAGGCTGCTGCTCATGCCGACTGGGTTAGCCCAGTGCTTTCCCAACGGCAAGGAAGCCCAGGGATCTCATGGAACGGGGTCCAGGGGGCCACCGCCCCCTGGCGGGTCCAGGGCAGCGCCCTGGCCTTCCTTCCAGCCGCCGAGGCTCGCCACCGTGTCGAAGTCAAGCAGCACGGCATCGCTGCCCGCCTCCACGGTAGTCACCTGCGCCGCATGGCGCCTGAGCAAGCTGCGCGCCCCGGCATCGCCAGCGAGGGAAAGGATTTCGACGAAAAAGGCGCGGTCCCAAAGCACCGGATTGCCAGGGTGCCCCTGGTGCACGGGCTGCACGATAAGGCGGCCGGCGCCGGGGTCGTAGGTGGCGATGATGCGGTTGAGGATGCGCGGCGTCACCAGCGGCATGTCGCCCAGGCAGACCAGCACGGCGGCGGTCTCGGCGGGCAGGGCGGCGATGCCGGCTTTCAGGCTTGCCGAAAGTCCGGCGGCGTAGTCCGGTGCGTCCACGAAGGTTACCTTCCGGCCGTTCAGCGCCGCGCGGATGTCCGCCCCGCGATGGCCGGTCACCACCAGCACCGGCCGCGCCCGGGAGGACAGCACCGCGTCCACCACCCGGGCGATCATCGGTTTGCCGGTCCGGTCGGGTGCCAGCAGCTTGTTGTGCGGGGCCATGCGGGTGGATTGCCCGGCGGCCAGCACCAGGGCGGCGACCTGGGGTGACTCCGGCTTGCCGGCGGCGCGGGCGCGCGGCAGGGGGCGGGCGATGGTGTCGTCCAACAGGCCGCCCACGCCCATGCGCATCACCTCCGCCGGCCCCACCGGCAGCCCGGCGAACACGCGGTGCAGCACCAGGTCGATGCCGTTCGGCTTCGGGCTGCGCGCGCAACCCGGCAGCACGAAAGCCGGGACGGCGCCGATCCGGCCCAGGCAGATCAGGTTGCCGGGGTCCACCGGCATGCCGAAATGGGTGATTTCCCCGCCGGCCAGCACCACCCCGGCCGGCCCCACGTCGCGGCGATCGACGGTGGCGGAGGCGCCGGCAACCAGAAGCAGTTCGGCACCGGCCTGCAGCAACCGGCACAGCGCCGCGGCGATCGGCGTTGCTTCGTGCGCGCAGCGCAGCGGCGGCAGCAGCGTGCCGGTGAGGCCGGCGACGCGGGTTGCGGTCGCGGCGATGGTGGCCGCGAGGATGCTTTCCTTGATCCCGGGCAGTTCGGTGAGAACCAGGCCGACCCGCAACGGACGGAACGGCAGCAAAGTGAGCGCCGGGGCGCTGCGGGCGAGGCGTTCCAATGCTTCCAGCACGCTGCCGGGCACCGCGAAGGGGATCACCTTCACCGTCGCCACCATTACCCGGGGCGCCACCACGCTGGCATCCGGCAGGGTGGCCAGGGTGAGGCTCTCGTGCAGGGTGTTGATGCGGTCCACCTGCGCGGCATCGACGCGCAGCAGGCCCGGGGCGCAGGCGTGCAGGTTGACCCGGCCGGTGCCGGCCCGCCCGCGCGCCACGCCGGGCGCGTCGAGCATGGCGGCGATCCGCCCGGCGGCTTCGTTCTCGGCCACCTCGCCGGTTTCAAGCCGGGCGGCGACGATTTCGTTGTGGCCGGCCGCGCGCAGGGCGGCGATGGCGGCGGCGTCGAGCACGGCGCCTTTCTTCAGCACGCGCCCGGGCAGGTGATGGGAATGCGCCAGCACGGCGCCGCATGCCGCGTCGAGCGGGAAGGCGGCGAAGATCATGGCGGCGGCAAATGTTGCTCGAATGCTTGCGAAGGTCTCACCCAGCGGCCTCCTGCATCAGGGCCGACATGCTAACACGAACGCCGCCGGCACGTCGTATGGCCGGCGCATGGGGATCAACCGACTCCGGGGAAGCTGCTTGCGTGGGCACGACTGTTCGGCCACACCATTGCACTGAAGAATCGGCGTGGACGGCAAGCATGAAGAATGGCGGGACGGAGTGGCGGCGCTTTTTTTGCGTGGCCGTTGGGGGCGCCGCCGCCGGTGTAGCGCTGCTGTTCGCCTTCGTTGCGGTCGTGGACCCGTGGGGAGGGCTACCGCTGGCCCCGCCCCTGCCGCGTCGCCCGGTTTCCGCGCAGTCCCGCTTCGTAAAGCCCATGCTGGCGCGCGATCTCAGGTTCGATTCGGCCGTGATCGGCTCGTCGGTCGCGAAGCTGTTGCGGCCGGAAGCTCTCAACGCGGCGCTGGGGGGACGATTCGTCAACCTCGCGTTCGATGCCGCGACGGCATACGAGCAGGATCGCATTCTGGAAGTGTTCGTGCGCGCCCACCCCGATGCGCGCACGGTCGTGCTTGCGGTGGACTTACGCTGGTGCAACCCGGGACCCGAGTTGCTGCACCTGCCGGCTTACCCGTTTCCCGAATGGCTCTACGCCACGCAGCGTTGGGTTGGCTATCGCGAGGTCCTGACGCTCACTGCGGTGCGCGATGCCTGGGCGCAGGCGGCAACGATTGCCGGGCTTCGCCCTGCCCGGCGGGAGGCAGCCGATGGGTTTGCGCCATTCGAGGGCGCCGAGGCCGCCTGGAACCTGCAGCGCGCACGCCAGCGCATCGCTGCTGACGGCATCATCCCGGCGCCGCCTGAACGGCGTGGCGAACCCGCTCCATACGTCACTCATGATCGCCTCAGGAAAATGCTGGCGGCGTTGCCAACGACGACCCTGGCGGTGCTGTTCTTCCCGCCCTATGCGCTGTCGTTCCAGGGCCTCCCCGACGGTGTCTCTGCACGATACTGGGCCGGCTGCAAAGATCGAGTGGCCGGTTTTTCGCGTGCCCGCCGCCACACGGTGCTTGCCGATTTCATGCGCGATACGCCGTTCACGCGCGAGCCGGCGCATTATTACGATGGTGTGCATTATCGGCTGACCGTCTCTGACCGGTTGGCAGCCGACATCGCGCAGGCAGCGAATGGTGCAGCGACCGAAGCGGACTACGCGTTATTGGTCGCCGCCGACTAGAGCGCGCTGACCGTAAACGGTCCGCGCGCTCTAGCTCTTTGTTTTGGCGAGCAACTTTATCGGCCGGCTGTCGCCGGTCTGGCCGATGTTGCGCTAGAAAGGGCAACCGATGGCGCGGCCGGATGGGAAGGCGCCAGACTTCTGTTGAATAATCAGTGTTATTCGCGGTGCTGTCGCCCGAGCGTGGCGGAGGGAAGCTCCCCGAACAGAATCTTGTACTCCTGAGCGAAGCGGCCGAACTGCCAGAAGCCGAACCGCGTCGCGATCGCGGTCACCGTCGTTCCGGCCGGCGCGCTGGCCAGCAGCGCGCGGCGGGCGAGGTGCATGCGGCGCAGCAGCAGGTAGCGATGTGGCCCCATCCCCAACTGCCGCTGACAGCAGGCCCGCAACGCGCGGTCCGACACGCCGATTTCGGCGCAGAGTTCGGGGATATAGACCGGCTGATCCCGATGGTTTTCCAGCGCCCTGCGGAAGCGGTGCATGATCACCGCCTGGTGCTGCAACGCCAGCGGGGCCGCATGGAGCTTTGCCGCGCTGAGGCAGCCGATCATGGCTTCCAGCAGGGACTGCTCCATGCCGTGCACTGCCGCGGGGTTGCCGAGGGTCTCCGGGGTGTCTTCGGCCACTTTGCCGATCGCCGCGTGCAGGCGCTGGAGCCGATCCATCGCGGCGGCAGGCGGGGTCACGGCAACCGCCTTCCGCCCCGGCGTGAGGTCGCAGCCGGCGATCACGGCGCCGGCCGACACCATCGCCTCGATCGGCAGCGATATGGCGCCCCAGCCAACCGGGCCGGTGGATCGCTGGAAGCCGTCCTGCCCTTCGCTGTGCCGCAGGATGCCGCTCGGCTGCATTTCGACGCCGCCCCAGAACAGCGGCGGGCCGGGTTGGGTCCGGAACGAGATGCTGGCCTGGCCGCAGGGATGCACCGAGTGGGCGACCCGCGGCAGCGTCTCATTCAGGCACTGCATCCAAACCCGATTCAAGGTGATGTCGGTCAGTCTGGCAATGAATCGCCCGCCGCCGGTGACCGTCATTTCAGTCCGGGCGACGCGAATGGAAGTCGCGTAATCATCCGGCTCACGAAACGACAGCACGGCGCTGGAAGGCATGGAAGTACCTCGGGCGCGTTTCCAAGCGGTCCATTGCAAGGCGTGCAACAGAGCAGGCGCTTGTAGCCCGGAGGCCAGCCCGGTGCTGTTCACGTTCCCGCGAGAACCGTTGCGCGGTGGCAAGGCGTAACGTTCTAAACGAAATCCGAATTGCCCGGGTGAGCCGGTCAGGGTGTTGGCAGCTTTGCCGCCGCGCCATCGGGCGGGCGCAAACGCGGCGCCCGCCGATACGGCGTCGGCCGCTACTGCATGCTGATGACCATGGCATCGGCGCCCAGGCTGAGCATCAAGCCTTCGCGCCTCGCCCGCAGCCGCATGATGACGCCGGCCGGGTTCTGCAGCATCAGGTCGCCGGCGCTCGACTGCCCGATGGCGAAGCCGTAACGGGCCTGTCCGTAGGTGCCGGGGAACTGCAGCACGTTGCGCAGATGGTAGACATAGCCTTGCGCCTGGATCTCCGACACGCCGATGCCGCCAACGCCCAGCCCGCTCACGCTGAACGGGTAGGTCTGGCCCTGAAAGGACAGGGTGCCCGTGCCGGTGCTGCCGCTGCCGATATAGGCGGCCTGCACCTGCTGCATATTCACGATGCCGTCGGGCATCATGCCTTCGAACTGCTCCGGTGGCATGCCGCCGCTGCCGCTGCTGCAACCGGCGAGCGCGCCGGTTCCACCCAGCAATACGCCGTTCAGCAGGAGCAGACAGTCGCGCCGGCGCAGGCGGGGGGATGCATGATGTGCCATGGAGCGGGTTCTTTCAGCTTCGGGTGTTGTCTGCCAGGCGATGTTGCAGCGCATGGCGGCTGTTTGGCCAGAACATCGTTTGCGGCTGTCCACCATCGCCTCCGCATCACGATCCGGTCAGCGCAACATCCGCTGCGCCGGTCATTGGCCCGGACCGGTGCGATTATTATGAGAATCCGCCGCAGGTGACCATGCGAATCTGGCGCGCGAGGGGGGCGGTGATACCATCGCAACGTGCCGATTCTGCATAGGCAACGTGCCTGCGGTTGGCCAGAATGGCCGGCCTGCAAACGGACGCACGGGGTGGCGGTTCGCGCCCTCCGCCGGTCCTGCTCAGACGCGCTGGAGAGGTCTCATGGCGTCCCCACACACGATTCGTATTCTGGCCTGTGTCGGTATCGGCCTGCTGTTCGCCACGGCGGCACCGGCGCAGCCGCCGCCCCCGCCCGAACACCCGGCCATCGAGCCGGCCGCGCTGGATCTTCTGAAAGCCACCGGCAAGCGGCTGGCCGAGGCCAGGGCGCTGAGCTTCACCGCCCTCACCACCTACGAACATCCCGCCCGCAGCGGGCAGCCGCTGTATTACACCACCCTGTCCGAGGTGGTGTTCCAGCGACCCGACAGGTTGCGCGTCATCACCCCGGCGGACGGCCCGCCATCGGAGTTCTATTACGACGGCAAGGTCATGGTCGCCTACGATCCGGCGGTGGACCTGGTGGCGGTGGCCGATGCGCCGCCCACCCTCGATGCGGCACTGAAGCAGGCGCTCGACCGCGCGGCGATCTACTTCCCCTTCGCCGAGATCCTGGTGGCCGATCCCTACGCCAATCTGTCGGAGGGTCTGACCTCGGCCTTTCTGGTCGGCCGTTCGAAGCTGGTGGGCGACACCGTCACCGACATGGTGGCGATCGCCACCGATACCGTGCAGGCGGAAATCTGGATCGGCGTCGACGACCGGCTGCCGCGCATGATCCGTACGGTCCATCCGAAGGAGCCCGGGGAAGGGCGCACCGAAGTCCAGTTCAGCAACTGGCAACTGGATGCGAAGGTGGCGCCGGCCGGGTTCACCACGCCGCACGCCGCCACCTCGCCGCGGATGCCGTTCGCCCGTCCGGATGCGCCGCCGGTGCCGGCAAAGCAGCAATGAGCAGCGGGAGTTCGTCATGAGCAGGCTGTGGATGGCCGCCGTGTTGGCGGGGTTGCTGATCCTGGGCAGCGGTTCGGCCGAAGCCTGGTACCGCGGCGGCGGCTGGGCAGCCGGCGGCGGTGGCGGCCACTGGGGGGCGGCCGGCGGCGGCCACTGGGCGGCCGGCGGTGACGGCCATTACGCCTATGGGGGCTATCATTATGGTGGCGGCGGCTACGGCTATCATCCCCCCGCCGTGGTCAATCATTACTACGGCACCGGTTGCTACAACTGCGGCGGCTGGGGCGGCGGCGGGGCGGCGGTGGCGGGTGCCGCCGTCGGCGTGGCGGCGGGCGTCGCGATCGGCGCGGCGGCGAGCAATTCGGCTTACGCCGCCGGCTATGCAGCGGGCAGCGTCTACGCGGCGTTGCCGGCCGGGTGCGTCTATACGCCGGTCGGCGGCGTTACCTACTACCAGTGCAACGGCACCTGGTTCAGCCCGGCCTATGGGGCCAATGGAACGTATTACAACGTGGTGGCGGCGCCTTGAGGAAGCAAGGCCAGGGCGCTGCCCTGGACCCGGCAGGGGGCAGTGGCCCCCTGCACCCCATCACCTGCTGCGTTCTGCTTCCGCTGCGTCCCACATCAGGCGCGGGTCGAATGATTCCGCCGCGAAAATTGTGAGAATTACCACCGCGCAGAACGCGACGGCGCCAACGCCGGGCTGAATGGTCACGACATTGCCGAACTGCACCAACGCGCCCAGCAGCGATTCCATGAAAATATCCACCATCGACCAGCGGCCGATCAGCAGCACGAATTTGTACAGCATCGTCCGCTCGCGCAGGCGGGCGGCGGTGCCGGTCTGCACGCAGACCAGCATGGTGCCGAGCCCGACCAGCTTGAGCATCGGAATGGCGATGCTTGCCATGAACACCAGCGCCGCCAGCGGCCACATCTTCGCCTCGATCAACTCGCGCACGCCGCCCAGGATGGTGCTCGGCGCCCCGGCGCCAAGCTGCATGACGGTGAGCACGGGATAGATGTTGGCGGGGAGGTAAAGCACCACCGCAGCCAGGCACAGCGCCCAGGTGCGCGCGACGCTGTTGGGCTTGCGGCGGTGCAGCGGCGCCCCGCAGCGCCGGCACCCCTGATCCGCTTCCGCCGGCGGTGGCTGGACCAGCCCGCAGCCATGGCAGCTCAGCACGCCCGCCGGCAGCGGCGCACCGGAAGCCGGCGCATGGCTGGGCGGGCCGGCCACGCCGCGACGCTGCAACTCCTCCCAGATCGCGTCGGAATCGAGCAGCGAGGCGAGCCAGGTCATGACCACGCTGAGCGCCACGAGAGCCACCAGCGCGGCGCCCACGTCGATCTGCACCAGATCCTGCAGCTTCACGTAGGCGACGAAGGCGCCGAGCAGCAGCACATCGATCATCGACCACGGGCCGAGCCTGGTCAGCACCTTGAACACCCATCGCAGATGCTGCGGCGGGCGCGGCAGCCGCAGCATCAGCAGCACATACAGCGTACCGCTGACCAGCAGGAACGGCGCCACGACGGTGGTGAACAACACCACGATGGCCAGCGGCCACAGGCCGCGGCTGCGCAGTTCGATCGGGCCGCCGAACAGGTTGGTATGGTGGATGATGCCGGCGGTCTGCACCGTCATCAGGGTCTTGATGGTGGCGATCGCCAGCAGCACGAGGGCGGCGAAGGCGAGCGCCGCGGCGTGGTCGAGCGGATTGTCGTGGCCGCGCCGCAGCACCCCGCCGCAGCGGCCGCAGCGAGCCATCTCATGCGCGTGCAGTGGTGGAACAATCTGGAATTCCCCGCAGCCCCGGCATTCGTGCAGGGTCGGCGCAGGGGCCTCGCCATCCGCCGCCTCGACGGGTAAAGAGACGCGTGCGGTGGCCATTTCAGCCGCTGGCGAGAAGGCCGGCGACCCGGTCGGCGAGTTGTCCGAGCGCGTCGCTGATCGCCGCCACTGCGCCCGGGACGCCCACGGATGGCGGCACCGCCTTGAGCGCAATGGTCTGTGCGGTCGGCGATTGCCGGGCGGACGCAAGGGTAATGCCCACCTGTGCCCGCAGCACCACGGTGCCGTCGCTGTCGGCATCGAGGCGCAGCACATTGATCTCCACAGTCGCATCCGGCTTGTTGCCGATCGCGCCGAGTTCCGACAGCACCACGCTGCCCGGCAGGCGTTGCGAAAAGTTTTCGATCAGGACCCGGCCCAGCATGGCGGCGAGCGGCTCGCCCCACCAGTCGTTCAGTTCCACCACGAGCTGGTATGAGGCCGAGGAGCGGACGATCTGCGGCCGTTCGAGATAGCGCGCCAGGCTGATCTCGCGCAGCACGACGATGTGCGGCCCCCCTGGGCGCGGCGTGCCGGGCACCGGGGCAATCGTGTAGAGCGTCGGGTTGGGCGAGGAGGAGCAGGCCGCGAGCAGCGCCGGGCCGGCGGCTGCGAGCAACAGGAATCGTCGCTTGATCGCGCTCACTTCATCTCTCCGATATCGGGGCGTCCGCGTATCAGCGCTTCCGGGTGGCGCGAAAGGATGTCCGACAGCACGCGGATCGACTGCGCGGCGTCGTTCAACTGCACCAGCAGGCGGTCCAGGTTGCGGGAGAATTTCGAGTTGTCGCCGTAGCCGGCATCCACGCTCTGGAGCACGCGGTTGACCCGGCCGACGGCTTCCTGCAGGCCGGCGGCGATATCGGGCAGGCGCCTAATCGCGGGGCCTGCGCCGGTATTGATGGTGGCCAGTACATCCTTCGCCGAGACCAGCGCCGCTTGCAGCGAATCGATTGTCCCACGCAGCGCCGGCCCGTTGGAGAGCTTGTTCAACCCGGCGAGCGTCTCGTTGAGGTTGTCGCCGATCTGCTTGAACGGCATGTTGTTCAGCTTGTTCACCAGCGCGTTGACCGAACTGACGATCCCGGCGAACTCGCCGGGCGCGGTCGGCACCACGAACAATCCGTTCTCCACCGTCACCTCGGCCGGCGGCGCGTCCGGAACGATATCGAACGAAACGGCCTTCTGGCCGGTGAGCAGGTTGACCGACTGCAACTGCGCGCGCATCCCCAGCGCCACCAGGTGACGGATATTGTCGAGCGGCCCGCGCTTTTCGACGTCACTGATATCCCCGATCCGCTCCGGCTGGATCTCGAACTTGACGGGCACGCGGATCGTGTCGGTCTGCGGATCGTATTCCAGCCGCACGCTGGTCACCTCGCCGATGCGGATGCCGCGCAGGGTGACCGGCGCGCCACGCGCGAGACCGTCAACGGCCCCGGGGAAATAGGCGATGCCGGTTATGCGCCGCTTGAAGCCGGCCTCGTCCGCCGCGTCCCTGCTGGCGTAGAGCGGAAAGATCGTCTTGTCCGCCTCCACCACGGGTGTTGTGCGGGCGGCGAACGGGGTGTCGAAGGCGATGCCGCCGAGCAGCAGCGCACGCAGCGATTCGACCTGCAACTGCAGGCCGTCGGCCCCGAGTTTCACCGACAGGCCGGAGGCGTTCCAGAAATGCGATTCCTCATGCACGTACTGGTCGAACGGTGCGCGCACGAAGGCGTGGATGGTCACGCTCTCGGCCATGTTCGCAATATCCCAGCCGAGCACTTCGCCGACATCGAGGCCGCGATAGAACACCGGCGAGCCGAGATTGATCGAGCCGAGCAAGGCTGCCTTGAGCAGGAAGGTGTGGCCGGCAGCGGAGGACTGCAGCACCGGCGGATTCTCAAGTCCGGTGAAGTGCCGTTGGGCGGGGGCCGGCTCGGTCGAAGGCAACAGCGCGACATAGGAGCCGGACAGCACCGTCTCCAACCCCGAGATACTGCCGGCGAACAGCCGCGGCTTGACCACCCAGAACCGTGCCTGCTGGGTCAGCAGCCGCTCCGCCTCATGGTTCATCCGGGCGGTGACGGTGACGTGGGCGAGATCGTCATTGAGTTCGATGCTCTGCACCTGTCCCATGACGACGTCGCGGAATTTGATCTGTGACTGGCCGGCAACCAGCCCTTCGGCGCTCTCGAAGGTGACGGTGATCAGCGGTCCGCGCCTGGACAGCGTATCCCAGGCAAGCCACGCCGCCACCAGCACGGTAACCACCGGAATGAGCCAGATCGGTGAGGGCAGGCGCCGTGCCTGCACCCGTGCCGACGCCGGCACGGTCGGTTTGTCGCTCATCCGGCGGCGGCACGGGTGCCGGCGCGGCGCTGCGCGGCCCGACGGTCAGCCGGCCAGGTCGGGAATCTGCGTCCACAGGGGCGCCGGCGCATCAGAAGACCTCCTTCGGTCGCCTCATCCGGCCGCCGCCTGGGGCGGCGATCACCGTCAGGGGATCAGGCGGCATTCGAACATCTTGTTGGCGATCGGTCCAGCGACACGGTCGAGAAATGCGGTCCGCATGGCCGGATCATCCCGCATCATCTGCACGACACGCTGTTCCATCGGCGAGGGCGGCTGCCCGCGTTTGCCGGCGAGTTCCGCGCAGGACGACGACTGGTATTTCTGGACGACGCGCGCGGCCAGCTTGTCAACCATCGGATACTGGGCCTGCGCCCGCGCCGCGCCGACAGCCAGCAACGATACGCCGCACGCAACCACCAAGGCGCCGAGAGTTCCGTTCATAGCGGTTTCCACCTTCGGTTCCGACAGTTGACCGACCAGCTTGCCGGGCATCCATGCCCGCCATTCCATTCAGGTTCCAAGCAATAACTGAGTATGATGCTGGTGGAAGGCTGCATCCACCGGCGATCCCGGGCAAATTCGATGAATCTGGCAGCGAAATGCATGCACCCGGTCCCCATCTTCTCTGTCCGTGGCTAGCCCCCGCATCATTCCGGAACGAGTCGGGCGGCAGGACACCACGAAACCCCCATGTTGTAGCAAAAGTCTAGCATGGCGTCGCGCCGGCACGGAAGACCCATGGGCGGGATTTCGGGGCGATCGCCAGTGCGTGTGCCGCGCCATGTCCCTGTATTCCCGCGGTCATCCGGT
Organism: uncultured Acetobacteraceae bacterium; assembly: GCA_903907955.1. Classification (GTDB taxonomy): domain Bacteria; phylum Pseudomonadota; class Alphaproteobacteria; order Acetobacterales; family Acetobacteraceae; genus Rhodovastum. The sequence goes on from CAIVPZ010000082.1 coordinate 128,112, forward strand.
GCCTCGCACGATCGTGAGCGGGTCCAGGTGCCGCGCGGTGGACGGCGGCGCAGGGTCGGGGCGTCCCCGGCGGCATAGTGCTTCGCGGGCCAGCGCCGGACTCGCACGTGGCCATGCCGCGCCGACGCCTGGGTCGGTGTCCAGATTCTACGAGTTCTACGTCTCCACCAAATCGCCGCTCGCCGCCGAGGTGCTTGCGCGCATCGGCAAGCTCTACGAAATCGAGGCGGAGATCCGCGGCAGTCCCGCCGAGCAGCGCCGTGCCGTCCGCCAGCAGCGCAGCCGTCCAATTGTCGAAGCCCTGCACGCGTGGTTTCAGGAGCAGCTGCCGCGCCTGTCCGGCGCCTCGCCGCTGGCCGCCGCCATCCGCTACGCGCTGCGCCACTGGTCCGGCCTGGTGGTGTTCCTTGACGACGGGCGGCTGGAGATGGA
>CAIVPZ010000083.1 GCA_903907955.1 uncultured Acetobacteraceae bacterium
ATCGAACGGCCTGCCGGCCGACGGCGCGCCGTCGCAGCGGCTGCTGGCCCTGCTGCAATCGACCCCCAGCGGCGGTGCCGCGGCCATGGGCGGCGGGGCGATGGCCTCGGCGCCAGGCAACTGGGTGGCGCCGGTCGGGGCGGCAAGCGCCGCGCCGGCGCCCGCCGGGGCACCGGGCGGCTGGGTCGCGCCGACCCGGTAACCTCAACCCCAACGCTGACCGCAAGCCGACGGGGCTTCGGTCGCGGAGGAGACGCCTCCATGCCGACGCCTCGCGGCCCTCTGGCGCAGCACAGCATGCTTCTGTTGGGATGCGTGCTGGGTGCGTTCAGTGTGCTGATGCCCGGTCCGGCCCTGGCGCAACCCAGCGGCGTGGACGAGGCGCAGGCCGCCGCCGCCCCGCCGGTCCCGGCGGCGGCGGCGCTCGACAAGGTGCAGGGCGGGCTGCCGCCGCACCCGGTGCTGCCGGAGGCGCCGGCGGAGGCGCCTCCGCCGGCGCCCGCCCTCGCAACGCCTGGCGCGTCCCCCGGGCCGCCGCCCGCCGCCGAGACGGGACCGTCGCCGCTGCAACTGCCGGACGCCGGCCAGATCTCCACGACCACCCTCGGCCCATCGGCGCCGGGCGGACCGCCGGGTGAGAGCGTTCCCCCCGCCGCGGCCGCGGCGCCGGTGCCGCCGATGCCGGTCAGCATCGATCATCCGCAGGTGATCGACACCGCCCGGCTGGCCGGCGGCCAGCAGAGCGTGACGCTGTTCGGCGTGGTCGGCCTGCCGGGGGAGGCGGCGCAGGGTCTGCAGGGTTTTCTGGCCTCGAGCGGCAACCGGGTGACCTGCCAGGCGCAGACCGCGGCCGATTTCGTCTGCCTGCTGCCGGACGGCACCGACGTGGCCGAGGCGGCGTTGATCAACGGCGCGGCCCGCGCCCGCGACGACGCGCCGGTGGCGTATCGCGAGCAGGAAGCCGCGGCGCAGGCGGCGCGGCGCGGGCTGTGGTCCAATCTGCCGCCGCCGCCGGTGGTGCTGAAACACCCGCTGGTGCAGGACACCGCGACCCTGGTGGCCGAGCGGCAGACCTATGTGCTCGACGGCCTGCAAGGCCTCGGCGCGCCGTATGTGGGTCAGTTGCAGGGCTATATCGCGGCGAACGGCGACACCCTGACCTGCAATCCGCAGCCGCTGGCGGGAACCTACATCTGCGTGCTGAACGACGGCACGGATATCGCGAAGGTGGCGCTGGTGAACGGCGCCGCGCTGGTGAGCGGGGACGCGCCGGATACCTACCGGCTGCAGCAGCGCGAAGCACTGCTCAACCAGCGCGGCTACTGGCTGCATCCGGCGCCGGAGGTGGTGGTGGCGGCGACGGCGGTGATTGCGCAGCCCTCGGCGTGCTGCGTGTTCGTGACCGGCGACGAGGGGGTTGACGGCATCGCCTATGTCGGCGGCGTGCCGACGGCTCTGATCGAGGGGGAGACGGAATTTCTGGTGTTTGCTGGCGATGACGTCGGCTGGGGCTACTACGACCACGGGCATCGCTGGCACGGCGCGCCGGACCGCTATCGCGGGCATCTGGAGCATTTCCATCCCGGCGGGCATGGCCTGCGCGGCTATGACCACGGGATGGAGCATGGTGCCGAGGGCATGCACCACCCGGGCGACATGCATCCGACCACGCTGGCGGGCGGCCCGGGGCATGCCGGCGGCATGGGGCCGGGCGGGCACACCGGCGGCATGGCCGGCGGCATCGGACCGGGCGGGCACACCGGCGGCATGGCTGGCGGCATGGGGCCGGGCGGCCACACCGGTGGCATGGCTGGCGGCATCGGACCGGGCGGCCACACCGGCGGCATGGCTGGCGGCATGGGGCCGGGCGGCCACACCGGTGGCATGGCCGGCGGCATCGGACCGGGCGGGCACACCGGTGGCATGGCCGGCGGCATCGGACCGGGCGGGCACACCGGTGGCATGGCCGGCGGCATCGGACCGGGCGGGCACACCGGTGGCATGG
>CAIVPZ010000084.1 GCA_903907955.1 uncultured Acetobacteraceae bacterium
ACCGCGCCGCGGCCCCCTCCGGCAACAGGATTTCATGGTGCTCGGGCGCGTCGCGGTGGCGGAAGTAGAACACCTCGCCGGTGCGCTCCGCCTCGATCACCTCCCGGCCATTATACGCCGCCGAACGCACCGCGCTGCCGCCGGAACCACGGGAGATATAGCGGGCACGGGCAAACTGGATCGCCAAGCGGGCACACTGAGGCCGGGGGACTCCTGCCGCAAGCCGCATTCCGCAGGAATGCATATTGCGTCTGCACGCTACCGCTCGCCTACGGCTCCCTGGCGCAGAATCCGCTGTCGCGGTTTCGTTTTGGTCGTGGGTGGTTGGGGGTCGGACATGGCGGGAAAGACACAAATATGCAGGCGAATCCCGGCGCCTTCGCCGCTACCGTCCGCCCGGGCAGGCCACTTTGACCTGTACGATACCGGAATTGGAGACCGATTGGCTCGTTCACTGGCGGAACGCCTTCGTGCGCTCGAACAACAAAAAGCCCGGCTGGCCGAACAGGAAGCCAAGCTCAAGGACGCCGGACGCAAGGCACGCACCCGCCGCCTCATCGAGGCCGGCGCACTGGTCGAAAAGACCGGCCTCCTCGATCTCGATGCCAATGCCCTCTACGGCGCCCTGCTCTCCCTGCGCGATGGCGCCACCAATGGCAGGCAGGTGGAGCAGTGGGCCGCCCTGGGAGGCCGAACCTTCGCCCGCGAAGCCGGCGCCCGCAACGAAGGCAAGGAACCGGTCGAACCGGTCGTGCTGACCTTCCCGAACCCGCTCCCCAAGGAAGCAACCGCACCCCTCCGCGCGGCCGGCTTCCGATTCAACAAGGTGTTCCAGCACTGGGAGGGTATGACCCGGTTCAATGAGGCCGAGCAGCTCGCCAGCGCCAACGCCGGATCGGCACGCCGAGTCACCCACCCTGCGCCTCCCGCGACCCCCGACGCGCCGGACACCGCCGCCGCGTGAAGCCGCTGCGTCTGGCGCTGACCGCGGCGATCGTTCTCGCCAGCTTCCAGCGCGCTTTTGCCGGCGGTGGCGATGCGCCGGCGGTTGGTCATGGCTTCGTTCTCGTTGGCGGCGTGGTGCTGCTGTTCGTCGGTCTTGGTTTCTGGGGCGTGGCCACCCGGTACGGATTGAAGGCAACCCTGGAACGGGCGGTGCTCGTCGCCCTGGGCGTGCCGCTCACCTGGATGCTGCTCGCCGGCTCGCGCGCGCTGATCGGCTTCCCGCCCTGGGGGCTGATGTTTCCGCTCTGGGTCGTGCTGGTGGTTGTCGTGCTGCGCGCCGGCGGCCGGTTGGTCCCTGGTCCCGTCCGGCGCCTGTGGGCGTCCATGTTCACCGCCAGGGTGCGGGATACCCACGGGTCCGCGCATTTCGGGACGGCGCGGAATGCCGCGCGTCATCTGGCGCCGGCGGCGCCCGCCGATGCCTTCGTGCTCGGCGTCATGCGCGATGCACCGCGCGGCGCCGATCGCCGGTTCCGACAGGACGGCCACCTGCTCACCTGCGCCCCGACCGGCGCCGGAAAAGGCATCAGCGGCGTCATCCCGAACCTGCTCGAGTATCCCGGCTCGGCCTTCGTGCTCGACTTCAAGGGCGAAACCTATGCCGTCACCGCTCGCGCACGCCGGAGCATGGGCCACGACGTCATCCTCATCGACCCGTTCGACATCACCGGCGGCACCACCCACCACCTCAACTGGCTCGACACGCTCGATCCCGACGATCCCGATGTGGTCAGCCGCGCCGCCGGTCTCGCCGACATGCTCGTCGTCGCCGAGGGCGCCGACAGTGAATCCCACTGGAACGACACCGCGCGCGAGTTGCTGCGCGGCCTGCTGGTCTATGTCGCCGGCCTGCCAGACGGACGCCGCTCGATGGCGGAGTTGCGCCGCATCGTCACCGCCCCCGAGGATGATCTCGCCGACACCCTGGCTGACATGCTCGCCGATCCGGAACGCGGACACCGATTGCCGGCACGCACCGCCGCGGTCCACCTCAACCGGCCGGACCGCGAGCGCGGCTCGGTTCTCTCCTCCGTCGTGCGGCATACCGCCTGGCTCGATGATCCCAGGCTCTGCGCCGCCCTCGGCCGTTCGGATTTCAGTATGGCGGAACTGAAGCGGCGGCCGGTGACCATCTATCTCGCCATCCCGCCGGACCGGCTGCGTGTCTGTCTGGGCTTCGTGCGCGGCTTCATCGGCCTCGCGCTCGACGCCATCACCACGGTGGCCACTCGGCCCGAACACCGGGTTGCCTTCTTCCTCGATGAGTTCGGCCAGCTCGGCCGCATGGATCGCCTGGCCGACAGCATCACCCTCCTCCGCGGTTACGGCGCCCAACTCTGGGTGTTCGTCCAGGACCTCTCCCAGCTCAAAGCCGTCTATCCGCGCTGGCATAGCTTTCTCGCCAACACCTCACAGCAATTCTTCGGAACCGCCGACTACGACACCGCCCGCTATCTCTCCGGCGCCCTCGGCCAGCAGACAATCCGCTTCGAGACCAGCGGCTCGTCCACCTCCACCTCCGGCCTCCTCAAGCCGGGCAGCACGTCCAGCAGCATCGGCGAACATTTCCAGGGCCGCTCCCTGCTCACCCCGGACGAAATCATGCGCCTCGGGCCGGCGCGGCCGATCGTCCTGGTCTCCGGCGAACCGCCATACCTGCTCGATCGCGTCAGCTATCTCACCGATCCCGCCTATGCCGGTCGGTTCGATCCAAACCCGCTCCACCTGCCACGCACGGCGGAGTGAGCCACGTCCGCGGCAAAATTATCGGCCGGGCGGTAGCTCGTCACCCGGATCGGCCGGCCTGTCCGGAGTCAGCGCAAGAACAGCGTGAAGGTCTTCCGGCCGAGCGTCACCCGCGCGCCTGCGGGAAAACTCCTCGGTGGCCGTCTGACAGGCCACGACGTCATCCTCATCTGATCGCGGTAGGGGCGCGCAGTGATGCGCGCCCCTACCGCGATCAGCTACGTTCGGGATCGTGCCGGAATGACGCGGAATGCGCCTCTCGGCCTGTCATCCTCGTCGTCGGGTGGGTCCACCAGCGCCCGCGGTGCCGCCGGGGCGGTACGAGCCGGCGTAGCCTGGGCTGCCGGCTGTGGCTTTTTCGCCCGCCGCTTCCGCCGCTCGCCGCGGGTATAGCGTTCAGCGTGATAGAGGTTCTTCAGAGAGGGCCAGCCGATCTCCCCGCCCTCCTCGTCACGGATGCCGCCTTCGGCCAGCGCCTTGGCAATCTGCTGCCAGGTCACGCGACGGCTGCGGGCCTCGGCGATCGCCTCGAAGTGGGCAACCACGAGTCGACGTTGGGCAGACGGGGCGGTGACGCCTTCAAGCCGGTCTGGCTCCAGGGCCTTGAGGCGGTCTGACACGCTGAGGCTGTCTGTGCTGGGCATTCTCGTTCGGTGTCCGTGGCTGAGCGTGTTTTCCCATACGTTGAACGCGTTTTCTCATGCGTTGAGCGTGTTGACGCCGTGTTGAACGCCTGTTTGTCATGTTGAACTGCTGTTGAACGTGTTTAGCCCAGTGTTGTGCGCTTTGTTGACCTGTGGATGCTCTGACTGACCTGTGGATGCTCTGACAGACCAAGTCACCCTAGACGGGTGCCAGAATGTGGCCGGGTCGGCTGGATTTGCCCCGGTTTGCCAGCGCCAAGCGGTCCCCGGATCGGCCTTCCTGGGGCGGCCGGACGGCTGGCGCTTGCCCGTTGCGCCCCTGCCCGTACATGCTGACCGCATGTTCAGTGTCACCGAGACCGAAGCCGCCTCCATCCGTCGCGTGTTCGAGGAGGAGGGCGAGCTGTCCGCCATGATCGAGCTGCGCCGGCACTTCCCGGGCATCACCGACAACGCCAAGGCGCGGGAATGCGCCCGGACTATCGCGGGGTGGAAGCCGGCGCTTGCAGCGTCCCGTCCGGTGACGCCGTTGCATCCTGGCAAGCGGCGATCGGCCGGATAGCCGGCTTTGTCGCTACCGCCCGCCGATCTGCTGAATGTGGCGGGGTGGAGTAAGGCGCGATAAGGATTTCATGGCGCGCACCGCGCCGTCGCGGGGCTGGCGGTTCGCGAGCCAAGGCCCTATTTTCCTAGCATGGACAGCGCGACCACCAGCCAGGACGCCCCCCCCGACCGGCCCGAGACCGCCGAGGAGCGGCGCCGGCGGCTGACATGGCAAGCAGAGCAGATTGCCGCGGCGCGCGTGTCGGCTGCGGCGGGCCGCGTGGTGTCGCTGGAAGCGGTCGAAGCGTGGGTCGAAAGCTGGGATACCGGACACGAACTGCCGCAGCCGCGTTCGGGCCGCTGACCAGTTTCCAGCGTGCCGCGCATTGTGCGCCTCACCGACGAGGCATCAGACGACCTGGCCGCCATCCGCCGCTGGCAGACGCAGCCTGGTTCCGGCGCCCCTGCCAAGCGCCGGGTGAAGGCAATACTGGCCGTCCTGCGCCGCCTGAAGACGATGCCGTGCTTGTATCCCCCCGGCGATGAACCGGGCACCCGGCAGGCGTTCTGCGAGGGGCATGTGGTGGTCTACGAGGTTGATCCGGACACCTTGGACAACGCCACCGCCGGCGACGTGCTGGTGCTGCGGGTGTTCGCTCCGGGGCAGGATCGCCGGTAGATTTTGCGGACTAACTCTTCGATTGAGGTGGTCCGCGCAACCGCCTGACCCTCAATGGCGCCACGATGGCATCTCTTATGCCTTAATGATCGCTGCATGAATGCAGCATGCATGCACCTTTAAGGTAGCTTGAAGGTAAGCATAAAATAGCATTCTTTCACTTGACTTACTTCCCGTTTCATTGCAGAAGCCGACATGCGGCATGATGGGAGCAATCAAGTTTCCATCCGCATAAAAGGTCGCTGCGAGATGGGTGCAATCATCGCCATCGTCAGCCAGAAGGGGGGAGTGGGGAAATCCTCGATTGCCCGCAGTTTGGCGCGGGAAGCCGCTGCCGCCCGTCTCGCTGTCAAGTTGGCCGACCTCGACACCCAGCAGGGAACTTGTCTCGATTGGGCACGCGATAGGAATGCCCTCGGGATCGATCCCGCCGTGTCGGTAGAGAGCTACCGCAACGCCGCTGCAGCGCTCGCCGTGGCGGCATCAGTTGATCTGCTGGTGGTCGATGGCCCGGCCAGGACCAGTGCCGGCACGCTCGATTTGGCGCGGGCCGCAGACCTCGTGGTGCAGCCGTCCGGCCCGTCAGCGGATGACCTTCGTCCGGCCATAAGGGAGTTTCGGGCGCTGGAGAAGGAGGGGGTTCCCAAGGGCCGGTTGGTCATTCTGCTGAACTGCGTTGGGTCCGACGCCGAAGAATCAGCAGCTCGAGCATTCGTGGAAGAGGCTGGCTTTGAAGCACTGCCAGGCGCCCTGCCCGAACGCGTGGCCTACCGGATGGCCCTGAATGCGGGGCGCACGATGACAGAGACAACCTACAAGGATTTGAACAAGAAGGCTGCAATCATGCTGCAATCACTCATCCAGAAGGCAGCGATAGCATGAGCAAGGACGATCTGGCTCCGGCTGTGGATTTTTCGGCATTACAGCGCAAGCGTCGCTTGCCGCCCCCCCCGGACGACGCGAGCGAGAACCTTACCGCTCCTGAAGCCGCACCGGCGAATGGCCGAGTAGAGCCATCGGCAGCGCAACTCTCAGCGTCACCGGATACGGAACCGCCGCGGCGGAAAGTCATTCGGCCCTATATTCCCACCGAGCCTCCGCCGGAGCCCATGGACGGCCGCAGTAGACTTCGCACTGGCCGCGTCGAGCCGTTCTCAACCCGCGTCCGCGCCGACTTCCGGCCGCGTCTGATCGCGCTGGCTGACCACTACGGTGTCACGATGGGGGAGGCACTGGAACTGGCAGTAGCCTCGCTGGAGCGAGAAGTGGGGTTGCAGAGGTAGGGCAGGATGCACGTTTCTGCGTTTGTTTGGGTATCGGTTATACGGTGGTTGCCGTCGGGTCGGTCAGGGCTGCGGCAGGCGTGCCACCGTCGTGATCAGCGCGCCGCGATCTGGATCTGCTTCGGCGCGACAGGCGGGCGTGAGGGGTGCAGCAGTAGACCGGTATCGGTTTGCTCAACCTTGGCAGCCGGGTAGACCGCCATGGCGAGTGCGAGGTTCGGGAGAAAACGTTCGCGGAAGTGCTTCATCTGCTTCACGCCAGCCCCGAACTGCACCTTGACCGTGGCCCAGGTCAGTGGCGTCGGTTTTGTCAGCGCGTGCAGCCGATAGGCAAGCCAGCAGTAGATGTCGATCGCCTGACTGTTGTTCGAGATTGCCTTGATCGCCGCATCTTCCAGCGGCACTGAGTGCTGTTGGAGCTGGACGAAGAAGCCTTCCGACAGCCGCGCTGTCTCGGCAAACAGCCCATCCTGGCGCGCATCCTCGTCCTCGATGAACATCGCCGTATCGACGATGTTCTGCTGCACCAGCCCGACACGCTTGCCGGCAAAAATACGGAATGACATTTTGCAGAGGCTGATCCTCTCGGCTTGGTCGCGAACGATTTTGATGTCTTTTCCACCGGCGTTGATGCCCATCCGGCCAAACCAATGCCGCAGACTGCGGCCGAGCTCGACTTCCCGGCTTTGGGTACGCAGGGCTTCGGATTGCAGATAGATCAGGATCAGCCGGGCGCGGCTGCCGTAGGGTACGCCGACTGGCACAGCAGGTTTGCCGCGCTCAAAGCGCGAACCTGGCTCGACCAGTAAGCTGATCCGGTCACCATCGACCTGCCACCGCTGATCGTCCGCGATACGTTTATGCGGCAACGCAGATTGGCACCATCCTGAGTAGAGGAAGCCGACCCCGCTTTCCTCATTGCCCAAGTAGGTGGCAGCCGCGTCAACCAAGTCTCGGGTCAGACCCACGTCGAGAGCTGCCTGCTTCCCTCTGGCTGCCAGGATGTCATGCACTTCGCCCATACCTGTCAGCCTGCCTCGAATTAGCGTGCTCTGGAAGTGCGGACTCTTGCGGCCGAAGCTACTAGGAAAGGTACTTGGATTCTAAGTACTTGTATGTGCCGCAAGAGTCCGCGGGATAAGTCCGGCAAGCCATTGAAATCTCGTGGCTACGCCCTTTGGCGCCGGTCGCAAGAGTCCGCACCTTCCGCCGCAAGAGTCCGCACCCGGCCTGTGGACGGAACGCCACGTTCCCCGACTTACCTCCCATTCTGTGGATAACTTCGCCCCTGCGACTCGGGCGCCGTTCCAGGTGGTCAGACCCCGTTCCTCGGTCGCCTTCATGGCCAGCACCTTGATCGTCATGGGCACCGGCGAGCCCCATCCGCACGGCCGGATCAGACGGTCGGAAAGCGCCAAAATTTTCTGGAAACCGTATTACATGTATTTTTAGGCTACGCGACCCATTCCCGCGCCACCCCTTATGCGACGGCCTTTCTGGCTTTACGGGGGCGGCCGCCTTTGCGCCCGTTTTTCTTGGCGCTACTTCGCTTCGCGTCCGAGGTTGCTTTGCCGCCACGGCTCGCGAAGATCGCGGCGACGGTCCGCGTCGGCAGCATTGCCGGCAGGATCGCCGTCATCAGCCCATCCACACTGATGTGGATATCCCGGTCCTCGAGTTCG
>CAIVPZ010000085.1 GCA_903907955.1 uncultured Acetobacteraceae bacterium
AGGAGACTTTCATGTCGATCGATCCGTCTCGAGTTCGGATATCGGGACCACTTTCGGCGTTCGCGGCTGGCTTCGCCGACGAACTCGCGAACCAAGGTTACAGGCCAAGTCCCGCCTGCAAGCAAATGTGGCTGCTGGCCCACCTGAGCCGTTGGCTCGGGGACGAGGGTCTCGACGTGAGTTAACTGCACGCGAGCCAGGTGGAACGCTTTCTGCGTGCTCGCCATGCCGCGGGCTACACATACCCCCGATCGATCAAGGCGATGCAGCCGATCCTTGCGTTCCTGCGCGGCCTTGGGGTGGTGCCACTGCCGCCGCTGCCCACGCCCAGCGGCCCGGTGGAAGCAGCGCTGGAGCGGTATCGCCGCTACCTGACGGTCGAGCGTGGGCTGGGGACCGGGACCGCACGCGGCTACGTCGATGCGGTGCGCCTCTTCCTTCAGGGCAGGGTCCTGCCCGATGGGCTCGCCCTGGACCTGGAGCACCTGACCGCCACCGCCGTCATCTCCTTCGTGATCAAACGCTGCCCCCAGCAGGGCCGGAGCGCGGCAAAGTTGACCGTGACGGCACTCCGGTCGCTGCTCGGCTTCCTTCATGTCGACGGGGTAATCGTGCAGTCGCTCGCCGCTGCGGTGCCATCGGTTGCCTGTCGGGGATTGACCGGACTGCCCAAGGGGTTGGATCACGACCAGGTCCGGCGCCTCCTGGCGTCCTGCGACAGCCACACACCGAACGGTCGTCGCGACGTCGCGGTCCTGACCATGCTGGTCCGTTTGGGCCTGCGGGCGGGCGAAGTTGCCAAGCTTGCGCTTGACGATATCGATTGGCGAGCCGGCGAGATCGTCGTCCATGGCAAGGCAAATTGTTCCGAACGCCTGCAGCAATTCTCATTTTGATTCCTTGGCGTTTTTCGGGATGTTTCGTCGCTGTTTATGGGTGATGGGGGGAGGCAGGGCGGCGATCAGGGTGGCTGTGGGGGCGGTCTGGCGAAGGCCAGGGTTTGCATGAGTTCATCCCAGCCTGAGAAGATCAGGAAGCTGGTGATCGCCACCATGTTGTTGAAGAACTGCGCCCGCGAGCTGACCTTCGATCTGCCTGACTGCCACAACGCTTCGCCGTGATCACAGATGGTGTGGAAGGCGAAAGCCAGCAGATTGAGCGTGACGAGCAGAGCCGCGAGGTGCTGCTTGCCGTGACCGAAGCTGTGCTCAAGATTGTAGCCGTTGTTCTTCAGGACGTTGAAGGTCTCGTTCTCGATCTTCCACCGCGCCCGCCCGCAGGCGGCCAGGTCGGCGACCGTGTCGCGGTCGACCGGCAGGTCGGTGATGAAGCTGTTGCGGTAGGTGATGTCTCCGGCGGTGTTGCTGATCTCGATCTCGAACCAGTTGACCTTGAGTGCGTCACGACCGTCGCGCAACGGCACCTCGGCCAGCCAGCGGAACCGGTGGGTGGCCCATTCGCGGCCACGTTTGACCCGCACGCTGTGGGTCGGCAGGTCAACCCCGGTGATGTACTCCTGGATCAGCGTGTGCGAGGCCGGCTTGCAGGTGAACACGAAGTTGCCGCCTGCAGTCTGGATCGCTTCGCACATCGGCTGGTTGACGAACAGATCGTCGCCCAGGTAGACCGGCCTGAGCCGGGCATACTGCGCACCATGCGCGGCCAGCCAGCGCCGGGCTGCCCGGCTCTCGCAATCCTGTTTGTCGCTGCCGTCCTGCGGCACGATGAACTCCGGCGGCAGCGGCACGACGTGATTGTGTCCGGGTGCCATCAGTGTCGCCCCCAACATGGCATGGCAGCACTCAACCTTTCCGTTCGACCGTCGTCGGGTCGCGCACTGCGGACAGGCGATCTTGCCGGAGCGGAAATATTCGCTGCCATCGAGGGCGATCAGCACGTGACCGCCGAGCCGGCGGAACGCGGCCAGCCCGCCGGAGCTTTCCATCTTGTTCCATTGTGTGCCTTGCCAAGGTGCACAGATGTCGTGGGTGCAAATCCCACCCGGCAACTCTCGCTCCAGCCGGAAGCGCCCGGGGCGGATCAGGAGGCGACGAATGGTCTGAAGCAC
>CAIVPZ010000086.1 GCA_903907955.1 uncultured Acetobacteraceae bacterium
CGACCCTGCCCGGCCTTGCGGCATGACGGCGAGCAACCATGGCGGTGTTCTCCAGCAAAGATATTTCCTTCCAACGACGCTAAAAGTTTCGGCACGCCCATGCAAGGGGCGCGAAATAAAACAAAACGATCGGAGGAAAAATCAATTATTACGCAGCGACATCGACGTATGGTGGTCAGCGCTCGACCAACCCCCGCGCCGCCTCGCGCAGCGCCGCCCGGCTGGCGTCACGCAGGTACAGCATGTGCCCGCCGGGCGTGACCAGCAGGCGCACCCGGTCCGGCGCGCCGATCTCGGGCAGCTGCGCCAGCAGCAGCTTGGTGGTGAAATACGGGGTCACCAGGTCGTCGCGGCCATGCGCGACCAGCACGCGCAGCGCCGGGTCCAGCGCCAGCGCCTCGCGCAACTGGTGTACCGAATCCGGCCGGCCCATGCCGTGCCCCCAGTTCCAGGCACGCGACACCGCCTCGTTCAGCACCTGGTACTGGCCATCGGGCTGCCAGCCCAGCGTCCGGTACAGTGCCAGCATGCCGCTGGTCAGCGGCGCCCGCAATGCGTCCAGCACGGCGTCCGGCTGGTCGTTCCATGCGGCATCGGGCGAGGCGTCCGGCGACGCCACCGTGCCGTCATAGAGGCTCGCCATTTCGCCCGGCACGCGCGCGCGCTGGAAGACATGCAGGTCGATCCGGCCGGCCCGGCGGCGCACCAGCGCCGGATCGAGTCCGGTCAGCGCGGCCACCCGCACGGTCAGGCGCTCCACCGCGGCGGCATCGCGCCGGCCGCGCAGCAGGTCGGCGATGAAGTCGGTCGCGGCATACTGCTCGACCGCCGCCAGATCCGGCTCGCGCCCGGCCGCCTCGGCCGCCACCGACGCCATCGAGGGCAGCAGCCCGGCGAGCGATAGCGGGTTGGTGTCGAACATCGGCCAGCCGAAATCCAGCACGGGCGAGACCAGCACCAGCCCGGTCACCCCCAGCCCCTGCTCGCTTTGCAGTGCGCGCACCAGGCGCGGGCCGCGGAACCCGCCATAGCTTTCCCCCACGATCAGCCGGGGCGAGGCGGTGCGGCCCTGCTGCACCGTCCAGCGCCGGATCACTTCGGCAAGCGGCGGGATGTCGCCGTCGACCGAGTAGAAGGTCCGGCGCACCTCCTCCGAATCGGTCGCCAGCCGGCTGAACCCGGTGCCCGGCGGGTCGATGAACACGAGGTCGGTGAAGTCCAGCCAGGTCTGCGCATTGGGCACCGGCGTGGCGGGCGAGGACGGGGCCGGCGGCCCGTCCAGCGCCAGCCGCCACGGCCCCATCGCGCCCAGTTGCAGCCAGGCCGAGGCGGCGCCCGGGCCGCCGTTCACCGCGAAGGCCACCGGGCGGGTGAGGGCGTCGGAATCATCCAGCGTGTAGGCGAGGAAGGCGATATCGGCTTCCGGCCGCCCCTGCGCGTCGGTGAGGCGGAACGAGCCGGCGGTGGCGGTGAGGTGCAGGGTGCGCCCGGGAAGGGTCAGCGTGTGGTGTGTTATGCTGTCGTCCGGCAGCGGCGGGCGTGCCTCGGCTGCCTGGGCGCGCGGCGCCTCCGGCCGAGGGGCGGGCTGGGCGAGGGCGGGGGCCGCCAGCAGCAGCGCCGCGAGGAAACAAACTACGCGCACCTGCATCTCCGTCCGGTGGCCTGGTTCAGAACAGCCCGTCGATCAGCCCGTCCGCGCCCAGCCCGATCCGCTCGGCGGCCGGCGGCCGCGGCAGGCCCGGCATGGTCATGACATCGCCGCAGATCGCCACCACGAAACCGGCCCCGGCCGACAGGCGCACGTCGCGCACCGGCAGGACGTGCCCGTCCGGCGCGCCGAGCAGCGTCGGGTCGGCGCTGAAGCTGTACTGAGTCTTGGCGACGCAGACCGGCACGTGGCCGAAGCCGGCGCGCTCCCAGCCCGCCAGCTTCTTCGCCACCGCCGCCGGCAAGGCGATGTCGGTGGCCCGGTAGATCTCGCGGGCAATGGTGCGCAGCTTTTCGGCCAGGGGCATGTCGTCCGGATACAGCATGCGGAAGTCCGCCGCGCCGGCATCGACCTGCCGGGCCACCGCCGCGGCGAGTTGCATCGCCCCGGCCGAACCTTCGCCCCAGTGCGTGCACAGGTAGGCGCGGGTGCCGAGCCGCTCCAGCGCCGTCTGCACGCAGTCGATCTCGGCGTCGGTATCGGCGGAGAACCGGTTCAGCGCCACCAGCACCGGCACGCCGAATTTGCCAACATTTTCGACATGACGCGACAGGTTGGCGACGCCGCGGCGCACCGCCGCCACATCCTCGCGGCCCAGCTCGGCGCGGGCCAGGCCGCCATGCATCTTCAGCGCCCGCATGGTGGCGACCACCACCGCGCAGGATGGCGCGATGCCTTCCACCCGGCATTTGATGTCGAAGAACTTCTCGCCGCCCAGATCGGCGCCGAAGCCGGCCTCGGTCACCACGATATCGGCCAGCTTGCGGCCGAGCCGGGTTGCCTGCAGCGAGTTGCAGCCGTGCGCGATGTTGGCGAACGGCCCGCCATGCACCAGCGCCGGCGAGCCTTCCAGCGTCTGCACCAGATTGGGCTGCAACGCATCGCGCAGCAGCGCGGCCATGGCACCGTGCGCCTTGAGGTCGCGCGCCGTCACCATCGAGCCGTCGCGCCTGGTGGCGACGACGATGCGGCCGAGCCGCTCCTGCAGATCGTCGAGGTCGCGGGCGAGGCAGAACACCGCCATCACCTCGGAGGCGACGGTGATGTCGAAGCCGTCCTCGCGGGCGGCACCGTTGGCGCCGTCGCCGAGACCGATGACCACGTTGCGCAGGGCGCGGTCGTTGCTGTCGAGCGCCCGCCGCCAGGTCACGCGGCGCGGGTCGATGCCGAGCGCGTTGCCCCAGTAGATGTGGTTGTCCACCATCGCGGCGAGCAGGTTGTTGGCCGCGGTGATGGCGTGGAAGTCGCCGGTGAAGTGCAGGTTGATCTCGTCCATCGGCGCCACCTGCGCCCGCCCGCCGCCGGTGGCGCCGCCCTTGACGCCGAAACACGGGCCAAGGCTCGGCTCGCGCAGGCAGATCATGGTGCGCCGGCCGAGCGCGTTCAGCGCGTCGCCGAGGCCGATGGTGGTGGTGGTCTTGCCCTCGCCGGCCGGGGTGGGGCTGATGCCGGTGACCAGCACGAGGGCGCCGTCCGGCCGGTCCTGCACCGAGCGGATGAAGTCGAAGCCGACCTTGGCCTTGGTGCGCCCGAAGGGTTCCAGCGCGTCGGCGGGAATGCCGGCGCGGGCGGCGATCCGGGCGATCGGCAGCAGGGTCGCTGCGCGGGCGATTTCGAGGTCGGTGGACATGCGTTTCGTTCCCCCACGGGCCGTGCCGGCGGCGACGGTCGCACCGCGCGGGTCCAGCTTATCGGCCACCCGCCCCGGACCGGCAAGCCGGGCAGGGCGGGCGGGGATCAGGCCGGGCGGCGGCGGCGGACGGCCAGAACGCCGGCGAGCGCGGTGGCGATCAGCGGCAGGGAAGCGGGTTCGGGAACTGTTGCGTCGCCGGCGGTGATCAGACGCTGCGTGCCATTGCAGGTGTTGATGCTGCCGGGGTTCTCCCAGCCAGTGCATTCGTAGGAGGATGCGCCGACGACGATCGGATTGATTCCGCCGGAGGGAAAAGCGTTGAGAGGGAAGCTGAACGCCAGTTGCAGGTATCCCGGGCCAGTCGCGGCGCTGAGGTCCAGAATCGTTGCGCCCGGTGGAAAGGACGGTGCGGGGCTTGTATTCGAGCTGTAGTCGTATTGCGGAAGCAGACTTCCGGCCGTAACGGCAATGTCAAAACCGTCAAGGTAGCCGGCGACGTTGATGCCGATCCAGCCGGTGGCCGTGCCACCGTCACTGAAGGTCGTGTCAACCAGCAACCACGTCATGGCTGGCGCCGCCCGCGCAGCCGGTGCGGCAAAGCCCACAGAAAAACCAATGATGACGCAGCACGCAGCGGTCGCAGCATTGCGAAAACGATGTTGCATGAAACGGCCTCCCCGCTATCAAGTAGTTTTTTTTAATCTGATGGCCCCCATGAAAGCAACGTCATATTCCGGGAATCGGAATGGTGTCGCGGCCGTCGGGCAGCCTGTGTCACCGGCCTGCGTCCCGGCACGCGGCCATCGCGGAATCCGTGCAACCGGACGTTCGCCAGCGGCCACAGGACTGCTACAATGGGGGCATGACATTACCATTCTCCCTGCCGGACTGGTTGCCATGGTGGGTGCCCATCGTGGTGCTGGTGCCCGCGTTGTTGTACTCGCTGGTGTTCCTGCTGATGCCGTTCAGCGTGATCGGGCTGAAGGGGCGGCTGGAGGCGATCGAGGCGCGGCTCGACGAAATCCAGGGCGAGATCCGCGCGCTGGTGCTGCGCATGCCGGAGCAGCGCGGCCGCGGCCTGGATTGGGGCGACCCGATGCCGCCGATCCCGCCGGCGCGCGCCGAGGACGACCGGCCGCTGCGTCCGCCGATTCCGCCCGCCCCGGTGCAGGTGCCGCGGCGCCCGCCGGTGGAGCCGACCTACCGGCCGCCACCCGAGGCGCCCGATCCCACGGCGCCGTACGGTGAGCCGTCCTTCCAGGAGCCGCCTGGTGCGGATTATCCGCCCCTGCACGGCGAGGACCCCCGGTCGGGCGGCGCCGACGAGTATGGCGTCCCCCGCCGCCGGCCGGTGATCCGGCCGAACCGCCCGCCCCGCAGCGAGCCGCGGCTCGACTGGCCGCGCTGAGGCGCCGCTGCCAGCCTGTTCGGCTGGCAGCCTCATGGGGGGGTGCTCACGACCGAGGAGGACGCAGGATGCGCATCAGCGTGGTGCAGATGAACCCGGGCCACGTGAAGGCCGACAACATCGTCCAGGCGGGCGCCCTGATCGACGCGGCGGTGGCGGCCGACCAGCCGGACCTGATCGCCCTGCCCGAGATGTGGGCCTGCCTGGGCGGCGACCGCGCCGCCAAGTTCGACCAGGCCGAGCACCTGCCGCCGCCCGGCAGCGACGCGCCGGGCGGCGAGGCCTACGAATTCCTGCGCGGCATCGCCCGCGCCCACCGCATCCACCTGCATGGCGGCTCGATTGCCGAGCAGGGCGGCGCGCAGTTGTTCAACACCACGCTGGCGTTCGACCCGTACGGGCGGGAACTGGCGCGCTACCGCAAAATTCACCTGTTCGACATCGTCACCCCGGACGGGCAGGGCTATCGCGAAAGCGCGACCTATGGCGCCGGCAGCGAGATCGTTACCTACACGGCGGGCGGGGTGAAGGTGGGGTGCGCCATCTGCTATGATGTGCGATTCCCGGAACTGTTCCTGGCGCTGCGCCGGGCGGGCGCGGAGCTGATCCTGCTGCCGGCGGCGTTCACGCTGCAGACCGGCAAGGATCATTGGGAAACGCTGATCCGCGCCCGCGCCATCGAGACGCAGTGCTGGCTGGCCGCGCCCGCTACCTGGGGCCGGCACGTGGAGGGCACCCGGCAGGACCCCCGCTTCACTTTTGGGCATTCGCTGATCTGCGACCCTTGGGGCCATGTGGTGGCCAAGGTGTCCGACGGCACCGGCTGGGCGACGGCGCGTATCGACCCGGCGCTGACCGAGCGGGTGCGGCGGGACATGCCGGTGCTGGACCACCGGCGGCTGGCGTGAGCCGCACTTGACCCCGCTGCTGGTGCCGGTCGAACCGGCCGGGTTGCGTCCGGTGCCGCAGGGCCGGATCGCCTTCGTCGCATCGCCGACTCAGCTGGCGGCGGAAAGCCGGGCGCGGCTGGTGGCGCGTTATGGCGATTGTCCGCCGCTTCAGGCCGCGCTGATCGTTTCGCTCGGTGGCGACGGGTTCATGCTGGAGACGCTGCACCGGCTGCTCGGCACCGGTGTGCCGGTCTATGGCATGAACTGCGGCTCGGTCGGGTTCCTGATGAATCCGTTCAGCGAGGATGATCTGCCGGAGCGGCTGGCCCGGGCGCAGGAAGCGGTGCTGCGGCCGCTGCGCATGCACGCGGTGACGGCGACCGGGATGGTGGAGGAGGCGCTGGCGCTGAATGAGGTGTCGCTGCTGCGGCAGTTGCGCCAGACCGCCAAGATCCGCATCAGCATCGACGGCCGGGTGCGGCTGCCCGAGCTGATGTGCGACGGGGTGCTGGTGTGCACGCCGGCGGGATCGACGGCCTATAATTTGTCGGCGCACGGGCCGATCGTGCCGTTGTCGGCGAACCTGCTGCCGCTGACGCCGATCAGCGCTTTCCGGCCAAGGCGCTGGCGCGGCGCGTTGCTGCCCAGCACGGCGGAGGTGCTGTTCGAGGTGCTGGAGCCGGAGAAGCGTCCGGTGGCGGCGGTGGCCGATTCCACCGAGGTACGCAACGTGGTGTCGGTGGCCGTGTGCGAGGACCCCAAGGTGGCGGCGCGGGTGCTGTTCGACCCCGACCAGGGCCTGTCCGAGCGGATCATCGCCGAGCAGTTCACGGCATAGCCGAAGGAATGGGGTGCAGGGGGCCGCTGCCCCCTGCCGGGCAGCGCCCTGGCCTTAACTTACTTGCTTGTGTACGCGCGCCGCCCCGCCGTCAGGCGACGTTGAACGCGTGCTCGAAGTCGAAAGGCGCCCCCGGCGCATGTGCGGGGGATACCGGCGCGGGTGCAGGCACCGCCGCCAGCGCGCCGTGCAGGGGGGCGTCGTGCAGGGACGGTTCGCGCACCATGTAGCCGCGGCCCCACACCGTGCAGATCAGGTTGTCGGCGCCGGCCTGCGCCAGCTTTTTACGCAGCTTGCAGATGAAAACGTCGATGATCTTCATCTCTGGTTCGTCCATGCCGCCGTAGAGATGGTTCAGGAACGCCTCCTTGGTCAGGACCATTCCCTTGCGCAGCACCAGCAGTTCCAGGATTGCGTATTCCTTGCCGGTCAGGTGGACCGGCGTGCCGTCCACGGCGACCTCGCGGCTGTCGAGGTTGAGCAGCAGGTTGCCGATGTGCAGGGCTGGCTGGCTGAAGCCCTTGGTGCGGCGGACCACCGCCTGCATGCGGGCGATCAGCTCGGCCTTGTCGAACGGCTTGGTGAGGAAGTCGTCGGCGCCCAGGGCCAGGCCCTTCACTTTTGCCTGCGGCCGGGTCAGGCCGGACAGGATCAGCACCGGCACTTCGATGCGCGCCGCGCGCATGCGGCGGACGACGTCATACCCCTCCATGTCGGGCAGCATGAGGTCGAGCACCATGATGTCGTAGTCGTAATGGCGGACCAGCTCGAGGGCTTCCTCGCCGGTATCGGCGTGGTCCACGACGGCGCCGCCGGAGCGCAGCGTGAGGGCGAGGCCGCGGGCTGAGGTGAGGTCATCTTCAACCAGGAGGACGCGCATCGGTGGATACCTTCTGCTATCTTCGGTTGCAGGCATACCACCATAACGCGAGCTTCACCACCAAATTTTCACCTTCTGCGAGTATATTTCCCGGAACGAGACGGAACAAACAGGGAAAGCGGCGCATCCTATGGTTGCAGGCATATTTTCAGGCATGGGAAGTCGTTAATTGAGACGCGGCTTCCTCGCCCAGCGCAGCGCCGCCGCCCTTGCCGCCCTGCACGACCTTCCCGCCATCAGGCTGGAAGGCCGTGTTGTCGGAGTCGCCGGCCTTGCCGTCGAGGTCGGCGGCCTGTCGCACCACCTCTCGGTCGGCGACCGCATCGCCCTGCGCAGCCGCGCCGGCCACGACGTGCCGGCCGAGATCGTCGGCTTCCGCGGCGGTCTCGCCCAGGCCATGACCTATGCCCCGGCGGACGGATTGGGTCCCGGCGCCGCGGCACGTGCCGCCCTGCCGGCGCAAGGCGCGCCGCCTGGCGCGGTGCTCGCGGTGTCGGATGCCTGGATCGGCCGCGTCATTGATCCGCTCGGCCGGCCGCTGGACGGGCGCGGCCCGCTGCCGCGCGGCGCGGTGGCGCTGCCGGTGCGCGCCGCGCCGCCGGAGGCCACGCAGCGCGCCCGGCTGGGCGAACGGCTTGACCTCGGTGTGCGGGCGCTCAATGCCTTTGCAACCTGCCGGCGCGGCCAGCGCCTCGGTCTGTTCGCCGCTTCCGGGGTGGGCAAGTCCACTCTGCTGGCCATGCTGGCCCGCCACACCGCCTGCGATGTCGCCGTGCTTGCCCTGGTCGGCGAGCGCGGGCGCGAGGTGCGCGAGTTCATCGAGGACGATCTCGGCGCCGCCGGCCTGGCGCGCGCGGTGGTGGTGGTCGCCACCTCCGACACGCCGCCGTTGATGCGCCGCACGGCGGCCTATGCCGCCATGACGGTGGCCGAGCATTTCCGCAACCAGGGCAAGTCGGTGCTGCTGCTGATGGACAGCGTCACCCGCTTCTGCCTGGGGCTGCGCGAGATCGGGCTGTCGGCCGGTGAGCCTCCGGCCACCCGCGGCTACCCGCCCAGCGTCTTCGCCGAGTTGCCGCGGCTGCTGGAGCGCGCCGGCCCCGGGCCGGAACTGCCGGGCCGGCCGGTCGGGCACATCACCGCCCTGTTCACGGTGCTGGTGGAAGGCGACGACCACGACGAACCGGTGGCGGACGCGGTGCGCGGCATCCTCGACGGCCACGTCATCCTCGACCGTCGCATCGGCGAGGGCGGGCGCTACCCGGCCATCGATGTTCTGCGCTCGCTGTCGCGCGCGGTGCCGGGCTGCAACAGCGAGGCCGAGAACGCATTGACCCGGCGCGCCCGCGCCATCATGGCGCTGCATGCCGACATGGCCGACCTGGTGCGCCTGGGCGCCTATCGCGCCGGCACCGATCCCGCGGTGGACGAGGCGATCGCCGTCGCCCCGCGGCTGGAGGCGGTGCTGCGCCAGGGCCGGGAGGAACGCAGTTCGCTGGCGGAAAGCTTCGCGCGGCTGCGCGCCGCCATTGAAGGAGCACCGGCATGAGCCGCGATCCGCTGGAAACCCTGGTGCGGCTGCGCCGCGGCGTGGTGGAGGATGCCCGCCGGGCGCTGGCCGCCTGCCTGGAAGCCGAGGATGCCGCCAGCCGGGCAATGCGCTGCGCCGAAACGGCGATCTTCCGCGAACAGGAGGCGGCCGGCGGCCTCGACACCTCCGACGGCGCCGTCGAGGCTTTCGCGGCCTGGCTGCCGCAGGGCCGTCAGGCGGTGGCAAAGGCGCGCGACGCGCATGCCGATGCCGGCGCCGCCACCGTGCAGGCGCGTGCCGTGCTGGCAGCCGCCCGCGCCAGTGCCGAAGCGGCCGATCGGCTGCTGGCCAGCCGCGCCGCCGTTCGCGCGGCGGCGGCGGACCGGCATGCGCAGGCGGCGCTGGATGAGGCGGCGGCGCGCCGCGCCCGGGAGAACGGGTGAAGCGAGCAAGGCGGGGCGTTGCGCTGGACCCGCAAGGGGGCAGCCCCCCTTGACCCCATTCTCAACAAGAACACCTGGGTTCCAAGGGGCTGGGCCCTTGGTGGGGTTCGCGGCCACGGCTCGACAGGATCACCTGCATTTCACGCCACGGACCGATCGGCGCGGTTCGCGCCCGGCTTGCCCGGCGCAATTTTTTGGGAACCGTTCGCGGGGTTATATCTGTATGTTGATGGAGACACCGAACGGCAGGAAAATGCCACTCATCATCCCCGCCGGGACACGCCCCGGGGCGGAGACGATGGGTGAATTTTCCCGCGGGTTGGTAGTGGCGGTGCAAACCGTTGTTTTGGATCGCCTCCCGTGGAGGCCGTCCGGCGGTTGTCGCGCCGACGTCGTGCCTGTTTTCTTCGGACACGGTCCGAGGCGAATCCTATCCCATCCGGGGAGAACGATATGATGCGCCTGCTGGTTCATGGCCTCCGACGGAGCGGTATCGCCGTCGTTGTGTTGCTGGTTTCGCTCGGGGCGTCGCTGGCCTGGGCCGCAGATCTCAAGGAAATCCAGGCGCGCGGCGAAATCCGCCATCTGGGCATCCGCTACGCCAACTTCGTCACCGGCGAGGGGGACGGGTTCGACGTGGACCTGGTACGCGGCTTCGCCTCCGAGATCGGCGTTCGCTACACCCTCGTCTACACCGACTTCTACAATGTGCTGCGCGACCTGCTCGGTCATGACGTGGTGAACCGCGGCGGCACCGTGACGCTGGAGGGCGACTACCCCATCCGCGGCGACATGATCGCCACCGGCTTCACCGTTCTCCCCTGGCGCGAGCAGGTGGTGCTGTACTCCGAGCCGACCTTCCCCTCGCAGGTGCTGCTGGTGGCCCGCGCCTCCTCCGCCTATTCGCCGATCAAGGGCAGCCCGGACCTGGCGCACGACATTGCCGAAACGAGGGGGCTGATCGGCACCCACAGCCTGCTGGTGATGGAACGCACCTGCCTTGATCCGGGGAACTACGACCTCAAGGGCAAGGGTCTTGACCTGCGCGCCTATGCCCGCAGCACCAATCTCAATGAGATGGTGCCGGCGCTGCTGAACGGCGAGGCCGAGTTCACCCTGCTCGACGTGCCGGACGCCATCCTCGATCTGCAGAAATGGGCCGGCAAGATCAAGGTGCTCGGGCCGATTTCACCCGAGCAGAAACTTGCCGCCGCGTTCCCGAAAACCTCGCCGGAACTGCTGGCCGCCTTCAACCGCTACCTGCACCGCGTGCGCGCCGATGGCACCTATAATGCCCTGGTGATGAAATACTACAGCGGTGTCAGGCGGTTCTTTCCCGACTTCTTCGTGAGCTGGAAGTAACCGCACCGCAGGGCGGCACGATGTTCGATCGCCTGCTGGCGCGATGGCCGCTGCTGGTGGCCCTGGCGTTCTGTGCTTATGCCTCGGTGCTGCTGTGGAACGGCTTCCGGTCGCAGCAACAGCTCACCATGGCGGCCGATTCCCGCCTGGTCGTCGAGGCGGCGCGGCAGGCGGCGCGGCTGGGCGACTTCCTGGCGGAACGCCGCGCCGATGTTTCGGAACTGGCCGAAACGCACGAAATCGAGACCTACCTGACCAACAAGGCGCTCGGCATGTCGCTGCGCTACGGCCTGGCCGCCAATCTCGACGCGATTGAGGAACGCCTGCGCCGCTGGAACGCCAAGAACGTCTTCCATGGCAAGGCGATGTTCAACCGCATCGCCTACGTCGATACCGACGGTACGCCGCTGGCCGAGGTCGGGACCGGCAGCGGCGTGGTCGCGCTGCCGGACGACCTGGTCGCCGGAGCGGTGGTGACGTTCGACCTGGAGCATCAGCGGATCAGCGTGACCGCACCGATCATCCGCAAGGACGTGGTTGTCGGTGCGATCGCCGCGTTCAGCGAAATCGGCGTGCTGTCCGGCACCCTCCGGGCCGACCCGGACGCGGCCGGCATGCGGGAGGTGCTGCTGACCGCGGCGGGGGCGGAACTCGCCGCCGACTCGGCCCCGCCATGGCTCGATCCGGCGCTCGGCCGCGCGCTCGCCCGTCTGCCCCGCAACCAGGTGATGCCGTTCCCGGCGGTCGCGCGAACCTTCCATGCGATCGACCAGCGCCGCATGGTGGTCGTGCGCACGCCGGTTCCCGGCTTCCCGCTGTCGCTGATCACCATCGTCGGCGACCGGGAGGTCTACGGCCACATCACCTCGCGGGTGCTGCTCTATTCGCTCAGCGTGCTGCCGCCGCTGGTGTTGTTCGCCGCCCTGATGATTGAGCACCAACGCCGCCGCAACCGCGTGCTGCAGCAACGTTTCGTCGAGACCACGCGCCGCAGCGACGAACTGCGCGACCGCAACGTCGCCTTGTCCGATGAGATCAGCCGGCGCGAGGCGGTCGAACAGGAACTGCGCGAACAGGGGCAGCGCCTGGAGCAGATGGCCGACGAGCTGCGTATCAATATCCAGCGCGCCGAGGAGGCCAGCAGCGCCAAGTCCGACTTCCTGGCCACCATGAGCCACGAGATCCGCACGCCGCTGAACGGCATCATCGGCGCCTCCAGCCTGCTGATGGACACCGAACTGACTGCCGAGCAGCGGCGTTTCGCCGAAACCGCCCGGCTGTCCGCCGAAACCCTGCTGAACATCATCAACGCCATCCTTGACTTCTCCAAGATCGAGGCGGGCGCGTTCGAGCTTGACGAGACCGAGTTCGAGATCCGCCCGCTGGTCGAAGGCGTGATCGACATGCTGGCCTCGCGGGTGCGGGGCAGGGACGTCGAGTTGTCCTACTTCGTCGGCAGCGATGTGCAGGGCAGCTTCCTTGCCGACGGCGCCCGGCTGCGTCAGGTGCTGCTCAACCTGGTGGGCAATGCGGTGAAGTTCACCGCCCACGGCAGCGTGTCCGTCCTCGCCGAGTGCGGCGGCGCCACGGGCCTGGTCGAGTGCGGCAGCGCTGCGGGCCGGGTCCTGTGCGCGGGCGCCGCCTGTCCGGAGTGCAAGGTCACCTTCACCATCGTGGACACCGGCACGGGCATTCCCGAGGCGGCCAAACCCCGCATCTTCACCATGTTCACGCAGGCCGATGCGTCGATCTCGCGGCGGTTCGGCGGGACCGGCCTCGGCCTGGCGATTTCCCGGCGGATCGTCGAGTTGATGGGCGGCACGATCGGCTTCGAAAGCGAGGAGGGCGTCGGCAGCCGCTTCTGGTTCACGGTGCCGCTGAAACGTATCGCCGGAGCAGGAACCCCGTCGCAGGACGACAAGCCGCTGCGCGACCATCGCGTGCTGGTGGTGGACGACGTCGCGGTGAACTGCCGCATCTTCGCGCGCCAGATCGAGAACTGGGGCGCGTTTGCCGCCACGGCCGAGAACGCGGCGCGGGCGCTCGCGCTGGTGCGCGACGCGCTGAGCCGCGGCCGCCCGTTCGACATCATCCTGCTGGACCATCACATGCCGGACATGAGCGGCATGGATCTGGCTGTCCTGCTGCGCGCCGACGCCGCGCTCGAGGGCGTGCGGCTGGTGCTGGCGAGCTCGGGCGACGCCGGCGAGGTGGCGGCGGCGCGCGCGTGCGGCCGCTTCGACGCGGTGCTCACCAAGCCATTCCACCATCAGGTGCTGCTCGCCAAGCTGCTGGGTCGCCCCTGGACCGGCCAGGGGGTTGTGCCGTCCGCCGGCGCGCCGGAGGCGGCGCCGGTTCCGGTCACGGTGCCGCTGCGCGTCCTGCTGGCCGAGGATAACGGGGTCAACCAGCAGGTGGCGGTCGCCATGCTGGCCAGGCTTGGGCATCGCGGCGACGTCGCCAATGACGGCGGCGAAGCGGTCAGCATGGTCGAGCGCGGCAACTACGACCTGGTGCTGATGGACATGCAGATGCCCAACGTGGACGGGTTGCAGGCCACCCGCCTGATCCGCGCCCTGCCCGGGCCGAAAGGGCGCATCCCAATCATCGCGATGACCGCGAATGCGCTGGCCGGCGACCGCGAAACCTGCATCGACGCCGGGATGGACGACTACATTGCCAAGCCGGTGGATCGCCGGCGGCTGGCGGCGATGCTTGCCAGGTGGTCGGCGGCGGTCGTCCCGCCGCCGCCGCTCCAGCGGGTTGAGCCGGCATCGGTCGCGGTGGACACGATCGAGATGGTCGATGCCGCTGTGCGGGCCGGTCTGGCCGACGACCTGGGCCGCGACGAGCTTGCCGCCCTGATGGCGACGTTCTTCATCGACACCGAGCAACTCCTCGCGGAGGCCGAGGCCGCGTGCAAGGCTGCCGATCTTCGCCGGGTGGCGCTGGTCGCCCACAGCATCAAGGGCAGTGCCGGGAATGTCGGCTTTCCGCGGGTGGCCCGGGCGGCCGCCCGGGCGGAGCAGGCGGCGCGGTCGGGCAACGGCGACGTGGCGGCAGAGATCGCGCTGCTGCGTGGTGCGGTTCGCGAAGTGTCTCAGCCGGTGCCGGCGGACACCCCCGGTCGGTAGCCGCCGGCGCCCGCTGGTCGCTCGATCAGGTCAGATAGCGCGCCTTCAGGTGCGCCTCGAAGTCCAGCGGGTCGAGCGGCTTGCCGGTGGCGTGGCGCAGCAGGTCGTTGAAGGCGAGCAGGCTGCCCATGCCGTGCACCCGCTCGCGCAGCCAGCCAAGCAGCGGCGCCAGGTCGCCGCGCCCGAGCGCCGCATCCAGCCCCGCCACCTCGCGGCGCGCCGCCGCCATCAACTGCGCCGCGGCCATGGCGCCCAGCGTGTAGCTCGGGAAATAGCCGAACGCGCCGTCGTACCAATGGATGTCCTGCAGGCAGCCGCGCGCGTCGTCGGGCGGGGTGATGCCAAGCAGCGCGTGCATGCCGTAGTTCCAGGCGCCTGGCAGCTCCGCCACCGTCAGGTCGCCGGCGATGAGGGCCCGCTCCAGCCGGAAGCGCAGGATGACATGTGCCGGGTAGGTCATCTCGTCGGCTTCCACCCGGATGACCCCGCGCTCCACCCGGCGCCAGAGCCGGGCCAGGTTGTCGCCCGCCCAGGGGGCAGGGTCGCCGCCGAAGAACAGGTTCAGCTCGCGGCCAAGCCAGCCGAGGAAGGCATCGGAGCGGCATGCCTGCATTTCGATGATCAGGCTCTGGCTCTCATGCGCGGCCATGCCGGCGGCGGCACCAACGGGCTGGCGCGCCCAGCGCTCCGGCAGGCCGCGCTCATACAGCGCATGGCCGGTCTCGTGCATCACCCCCAGCAGGGCCTGGGCAAAATCCTGTTCATCGTAGCGGGTGGTGATGCGCACATCGGTCGGCGTGCCGCCACAGAACGGGTGGGCGGAGCGATCGAGCCGCGAATGCGCCGGCTCCAGCCCGGCCTGCGCCGCCATGTGCCGGCACAGCGCCTCCTGCACCGGCACCGGGAACGGCCCTGGCGGGCGCGTCGCCGGTGAACGCCGGGCCTGCAGCTCTTCGGCCAGTGGCAGCGCATCGCGCAGGAAGACTTCATAGGCAGCGAAAACCGGCTCGACATCAGCGACCCCGCTGCCGCGCTGGTAGCCGTCCATCAGCGCGTCGTAGGGCGACAGGCCGAGCGCGGGGGCGAGCGCGCTGGCCTGCTCGCGCACCAGGTCCAGCACTTCGCGCAGGGCAGGCGCCACCAGCGGGAAATCGGCGGTGCGGCGTGCCTCGCGCCAGATACTCTCGCAGGCCGAGTTGGCGCGCGCCTGTGCCTCCACCAGATCGGCCGGCAAGGCGCTTGCGCGCAGATGCGTCTGGCGCATCAGGCGCAGGTTGGCTTCCTGCCAGGATTCCGTCTCGCCGGCGGACTCCGCCCGGTCAAGGTCGTCGGCCACCTCCGGCGCCACCAGCAACCCATGCGCAAGGCCCGCCAGCACCGCGAGCTGGTCGCCACGCGCCGGCGCGCCCCCCGGCGGCATCATCGCGGCGGCGTCCCAGGAGAGCATGCCGGCGGCTTCCTGGATCGTCGCGATCCGGGCGAACCGGGCGACCAGCCGCGCATAGGCAGCTTGTTCAGGGTCTGCCTCCGGGGCGGCCGGCCACGTCGCGGCCACCGCCGCGCCCGGCAGCGGACGCTCCGGGACCGGCCAGTCCCGCGCCCACTCCGCCGGTGGCGGCGGTTCGCGCCGGGCCGGTTCGGGCCATTTCGGTGCAGGTCTGGGCCGGAGGCGGCGGCGCGCCGCCGCCGCGAACCCGGCCAGCGACGCCAGCGCCAGGCCGAAACAGGTCAGCGCGATGGCGAGATGTCGGCCGGCAGGCCGGGGCAGGTGCTTCGCCGGGGCCGGGAAGCCTTCGTCCGCCCCCTCGGGCGACTGCACCAGCACGAACGGCAGCACCGGCGTGATGCCGAGCGCCGCCGCGATGGTGGCGGTGTTCAGCGTGTAGAACCGCCGCACCATTGGCGCGTCCGGCAGCGAGAACAATCCTGATTCCTCGCTTGGCCACAGCCACCCTGTGATCGAGATGCTGGTGGCGGGCGCCGGGGGCGAGGTGTTCCGGCTTATCGGCATCCAGCCACGGTCGACCAGGATGACGGCGGAGGTATCCAGTTCCAGCGGCACCAGCGCATGCGCGCCTTTCACGGCGACTCCGCGGATATCGCGCTCCTCGCCGCCGTACCAGCTCTGCAGGTCCGCCAGCCAGCGACCGTTGACGCGCACCTTCTGCAGCGGCCTGGGGTTGAACGGCAGCGGCACCGTGGGCGCCGCCTCGGCGGCTTCCAGCAGCGCCACCACGCTCCGCTGCGCCTGAAAGCGAAGCAACTGCCACACGCCGAGCCCGACCAGCGTTGCGAACACCAGCACGGTGAGTGCCCCGGGCGCGAGCAGGCGGTGCCATGCCCGCCCGGCGGTCAGGTCCTTGCCGTCATGGTCGTGCAGCCGCGGCAGCACCAGCGCCGCCCGGAGCGTCCGCATCATCAGGATCGCCAGCGGCAGCGTCACCACCGGCCACAGCACCGCATGCACCCAGGGCGGCGGCGAGAAGCGGAACTCGACCCAGGAGGCAATGCCGACCACGATGATGGCGAGCACGGCAATCACCAGCACCACCGCCCCGTCGCCGGCTTCATGCCCCCGCAGGTGGAGGCCGCAGACCGGACAGCGATCGCGCATGCTGAGCAGCCCGGTGAACAGTTTGCCCTCGCCGCAGCGCGGGCAGCGGCCGCCCAGCGCCGCCCGCCACCAGGACGGCACCGGCGGCGTGGTGTCGTCGCTCATGCCCTGGCTGCCGTCGGTGGCTGGGTCATCGCCGAATCCCTCGAAGCTGTGCGCCACAGGCTAGCCGGCTGACCGGCCTGAAGGAAGATCAGGGGCGTGCCGGCCTTCATCGCGGCACTGCCAGGAGCCGGTAATCATCCGAGGCCTGTCCGCGCAGTCCGCTGGCCAGGTCGGCCACGATCCGCTCGGCGATGCCCACCCGGTAGTGGTGCGGGTCCCAGTAATTGTCGTCCGCCAGCGTGATCGGGCTGGGGATCATGAAATCGATCGCCGCCGTGTTCGGCGTGACGGCGGCGAGCGCGGCCACGCGGCGCTTGCATTCGGTCTGCATGGCCAGCGCCGGGCCCGGCCGGGTGGCGATGAAGCGGTGATTGTACGGCACGAAGAACAGCAGCTTCAGGGTTGCCGGCGGAATGGCCTGCAGCACGAAGCGGAGCCGGTCGATGGGCGGCATCTTCCAGGTTTCGGGCGGCTGGCTGCTGTCCCTGGGCAGATCCCAGGGCTCGGTACCCTGAAGATGGGTCAAGGCGCGGGTGCTGTCGTACTGCTCGTCGGGCGGCACGAAGCGGGTGTAGCCATCGCGTCCGTAGACGCGCCGCTGCAGGCCGGTCCACTGGCCGAACGCCTGGCCGGCCTTCTCCACGCTGTACATGTCGAACATGTAAAGGTAATCCCGCCACCGGCCCGGCCAGGACTCGTCATAGAGCCAGTCGGGGAAGCGGGAGAAGTAGACGAACCTGTTGTCCACCGGGGGTGTCCGGCACCATTGCACGTCCAGCCCGATCGCGACCACGCGCGGCGCCGGGTGGTGGCGCAGGAACACCTCCAGCAGGCGGGTCTGCTCGTAGGAGGTGGCGCTGTTCATCGACAGGTTGGCGAAGCGCGCGCCGAAGGCGGGGTTCAGGGCGGCCGGACGGATCAGGCGGGTGGCCGAGGTGCCGAACAGGGCGCTGTCGAACTGCGCATCGCGGGCGAGCGCGGGGAAGGCGTAGCGGGCGTTGCCGTCCACCGGGCCGCGGTCGAAGAACGGCCAGGAAACCGGCAGGTTGGCGTAGGGATTCACCCCCATGACGAACAGCCACACCACGCCGCCGGCCACCGCGGCGGTGGCCAGCAGCGTGCGCAGGAAGCGGCGCCAGTCAGAACTGGAAGTAGATGAAGGCATTCTGCAGCCGCCCGCCGGAGAGGAGAATCAGCGCCACCGCCGCCAGCCCGACCGGCACCGCCAGCCAGGGGGCGGGGCGCAACAGGCGGCCCAGCGCCACGTCCTGGCTGGTCGGGCCAAGCAGCGCGATGGCTGTGGCGACCGCTATCATCCAGCCATCCGGGAACGCCACCGGGCCGAATCCGCCGCTGCCCAGCAGGCCGGCCAGCATGTGTCCGGCCGTGGTCCAGTCCGGCGCGCGGAACGGCACCCAGGCCACCACGACGAACACCAGGGTCAGTGCCCATCCGATCACCCGGGGCAGCCGCAGCCCGGCGCGGTGCCACAGCCCGTTCACGGCAAGGCCAATCCCGTGCAGCCCGCCCCAGACGACAAAGGTCCACGCCGCGCCGTGCCAGAGGCCGCCGAGCAGCATGGTGACCACCACGTTCAGCGCCTGCCGCGCCGGCCCGTGCCGGTTGCCGCCGAGCGGGATGTAGAGATAGTCGCGCAGGAAGCGCGACAGCGTCATGTGCCAGCGCCGCCAGAATTCCCGGATCGAGGCGGACCGGTATGGCGCATCGAAATTCATCGGCAGGCGCAGGCCGAACATGCGCGCCAGCCCGATCGCCATGTCGGAGTAGCCGGAGAAGTCGAAATAGATCTGCAGCGCATAGCCGCCGGCCGCCGCCCAGGCGGCGGCGGTGTTCGGCACGCCGCCGCCGGCGCCGGCGAACAGCGCGTCGACCCCGGGCGCCAGGGTGTCGGCGACCCACAGCTTCTTGGCCATGCCGATCAGGAACAGCACCAGGCCGCGCGACAGGTTTTCCCACATGGCGGGGCCGCGCGGGTTGGCGCGGAACTGGTGGATGATCTCGTTGTGCCGCACCAGCGGCCCGGCGATGAGCTGGGGAAAGAAACTGACGAACAGGCAGAAATCCAGGAAGCCGTAGGCGTGCCGGTCGCCGCGCCGGACGTCGATCAGATAGGAGACTTTCTGGAACACGAAGAAGCTGATGCCGAGCGGCAGGACGATGTGCAGCGGCGTCCAGTCCGCGCCCGCCAGCCAGGCCAGGTTGCCGCCGAGGAAATCGGCATATTTGAACCAGGCCAGCGCGCCCAGGTTCAGCCCCAGGCCGAGCACCGGCAAGGCCGCGGCCAGCAAAGCGGGGTTCGGGCGGAGATGCAGGCGGCCGATCGCCCAGGTTGCCACGGCGAGGCCGGCCAGCAACGGCAGGTAGCGCGGGTTCCACCAGCCGTAGAACACCAGCGAGGCGCCGATGAGCACGATCTCCCGCCAGCGGTGCGAGGCGGCGGCTGCGTAGTACAGCGCCAGCACCAGCGGCAGGAAGCCGAGAACGAAGATCTGCGAATGGAAGAGCACCGAAACCGCCTATCGCCGGATCCGGTGCGGCGGCAAACCCGCGATCGCCCGGGCGGGCGGCAAGCCCGCCCGGAACGCCAACGCGGTCAGGCCTTCGGGCCGCCCGACTTTTCGACCAGTTGCTTGACCTCATCGAGCGCCTCGGTGAAGCGCCGGTTGAGCAGGTCAATCGCCTCGCCGTTGGAGCGCTGGATGAGGTCGCTGAGTTCACGCGTGTTCGACACGGTGCGCTCGTATGCCTTCTTCAGCAGTTCGGCCTGCTTGGCCGCCTTGACCTGGGGCGCTTCGGTGGGGGCGGCCAGCGAACGCAGCGTCTCGCTGAGCTCGGACATGGTCTGCTGGGCGATTTCGAAGTGCCGCTTGGCAACCGCCTGTGCGCCTTCCAGGGCGATCCGGTTGGCTGCCGACAATGTGTCGAGATTGCGCCGGTGCGCCGACAGCAGCGTCTCCACGTCGGGCACGGCCGGCAGCTTCAGATCGGAGAACAGCCGGGTGAAGTCTTCCGCGGCGCTCTTTGCCTGATTGATAGCCTGGGAGAAGGGAGTATCGGCTCCGGTCTTGCTGGTCTCGCTCGCCATGTTAGGCTCCTGCTGCTGTTGGGACGTTCGTGCGTGTCATGTCGCCCCCCCGGCCGACACAACCCCACCCCGCGCCTTCGCTGCGCGGGCTGGCACCGGTTTAGGCGACTGCTGCGGCGGACTCAACCTGCGCGTTGGCAGAATGGGTCGGTTGCGTCAGCCGGCCGGGGAGCCGGACGGTTCGGGGGCAGGCGGTTCATCGAACGGGGCTTCGGGCAGCGGCCCGGGGGAGGCGGCGGCCTGCCGCCCGCTGAGCCAGGTTTCCGCCTGCTCGGCGCGCAACAACGCCAGGTCCAGCGCCGCCATGGTGGCGGAGAGGTCCTCGCTGTCGTCGCGCTGCCAGGCGCGCAGCGTCCACAGCCACACCGCCAGCAGCGCCTTGCGGCGCAACTGCCCGTGCGGCCCGCGGGAGGCGATGCCGGCACCTTCCAGCATCCAGCCCATGCTGCACAGGTTGGCGGCGGCCAGGGCGAGCGCCAGCGGCGGGTCGGCCGGCAGATGGCGCAGCAGCGCCAGCACGCCGGTGCGGTGGCGCTGCAGGAAATCGATCCGGCGCATCAGCATGTCGAACAGCCGGTCGCGGGGCGATCCTTCGTTGGTCGCCAGTTCCAGCGCCGCCTGGTCGGCCTGGCTGCCGAAGCGCAGCAGCACCACGCAGCGCGCCGGGAAGCGGCGGCGGGCGCGGTCGAGCGGCAGGTCGGCGTCGCGCGCCGCCTGCGCCACGCTCACGGCGGACCAGCCGCGCTCGGCGGCAAGCGAGAAGGCGCTGGCGACCAGTGCCGAGTCGAATTCAGCGTTGTCCATGGCACTCACATGGGATGATCGTTGCCGTTGTCATCCCGCCAGCTCGCGCGAGCGGGCGGTCGCGGCGGCGACGGCGCGCGAAACCAGCGCCGGCCAGGCCTGCTCCTCCATCAGCACCGCCAGCGCATGCTCGGTGGTGCCGCGCGGGCTGGTCACGGCGTGCCGCAGGACGGCGGCGTCCTCGGTGCTGGCGGCCAGCAGGGCGCCGGAGCCGGCGACGGTGTGGCGCGCCAGCAGGCGGGCGAGATCGGCGGGGATGCCCTGCTCGATGGCCGCGCGCTCCAGCAGTTCGGCCAGCAGGAACACATAGGCCGGACCGCTGCCGGAGACCGCGGTCACCGGATCGATCAGCCCCTCATCCTCGACCCAGGCCACCGCGCCGATGGCGGCGAGCAGCGGGTCGCACAGCGCGCGCTGGGCATCGGTGACGCCGGGGCCGGCGCAGGCCACGGTGACGCCGCGGCGCACCGCGGCGGGGGTGTTGGGCATGGCGCGCACGACCGCGGCCTGGCCGCCCAGCAGCGGGCGCAAGCCGCCGATGGTCTGGCCGGCCATGATGGACAGGAAAACCGCATCGGGCGCGAACCGGGCATATTGCGGCACCACCGCGGCGGCGCCCTGCGGCTTCACCGCCAGCACCACCGCCGCCGGGTTGAAGCCGGCGGGGATGGAGGCGAAATCAGGCACCACCGTCACCTCGGGGCCGTGGCCGGCCGGGACCAGGGGGTCCACCGCGACCGCGGCGGCCAGGCCGCGCTCGCGCCAGCCGGCCAGCAGGGCGCCGCCCATCTTGCCAAGGCCGACCAGCAGGATGGGCGGGATGTTGGAACCGGTCACCGCGTCAGAGCCGGTGAAGCGATCGAACGTGCGCAACAATACCAATTGATATCATTCAGTTTCTCCTCGCCGTCCGGCGGCTCGCGGGCATTCTTCCACAAACCGTCAGGCTTCGCCCACACATTCCAGCATGGCGGCGGCCAGCGCATCGCCCGGCGACTTGCCGCCCCACAGGACGAACTGGAAGGCGGGGAAGAAGCGCTCGCACTCGGTGATGGCGATATCCACCATGTCCTCCAGGCTCTCGCTGGAGGCGCCCGGCGCCCCGCGCAGCAGCACGGAGTGGCGGAACACCGGCATGCCGTCTTCGCTGTCCATGCCGAAATGGCCGATCCACAGCCGTTCATTGGCCAGAGCCAGCAGCTCGTACAGGGCGCCGCGACGCTTCTCCGGCACCTTCAGGTCGAAGGCGCAGGTGAAGTGCATGGCGCTGATTTCGGTGGACCAGCTGAAATACAGCCCGTAGTCGCACCATTTGCCCGGCGCCTCGGCCGCCATTTCGGAATCGCTGCGGCGGTCGAAGGCCCAGTCGTTCGCGCTGGCGATCTGCTCCAGCGCGTCCAGCGGGTTGGCGGATCGTTCGGAAGTGACGCTCATCGAAACGGACATGCGAGGTCTCCCGCAGTGAGGAAGGCCGGGTGGCTGCCCGACCCAGGCCGGCGGCCGGGCTCAGCATGGCACCGTCCGGACCGGCCCCTGGTCGGGACGGTATCCGCGGCGCTCCGGCAACAACCTAGAGGGCCGCGGATTCGTGCCGCAAGGGGTCAACGCCTCATGCAAAAAAGTTCACGTCTCACATCATGTTGCCGCGCAATGCAGACCGGCCGTCAGACGATCATTCCCGGTCCGCCACCGCCCGGCGCGTTGGGTGCCTCCAGCGCCGCCAGTTTAGCCTCCAGGGCCGCGAGTCGGGCAAACACCTCCTCCAGCTTCGCTTCCGCGGCCTCCTGGCCGGCGCGGGCGTTGGCGGCGAGGTCGCGAACGGTGTCGAGCTCGTCGCGCTTGACCAGGTCGAGCTTGCGGATCGCATCCTCAATCCGGGCGCGCGCCACCGACTCGGCCTCGTCGCGCAGCCCGGTGAGCGCCGACATGGCGCCACCGGCCACGCCTGCCAGGTCGTTGAAGAAACGGGGTCGTTCAGCCATCGCCATCTCCTGTCGGGTCCATCGCGCCCGGACGCTTCCGTCCGCCGCCGTGGCCCCGTATATCGTGCCTGCATGATATTGGTCACTGGCGGCGCCGGATTCATCGGGTCCAATCTGCACGCAGCCCTGGTGCGCCGGGGGCATGAGACGGTGGTCGTCGACCGGCTGGGCGGCGCGGGCAAGTGGCGCAACCTGGCCAGCCATCCGCCCGCCCGGCTGCTGCCGCCCGAGGAACTGACCGCGTTCCTCGACACCCGTCCGCCGCTGGAGATGGTGTTCCACCTCGGCGCGGTCAGCGAAACCACGGCGACCGACGGCGATCTGGTCTGGGCCAGCAATGTCGAGCTGTCGCTGCTGCTGTGGAACTGGTGCACGGCACGCGGGGCGCGGCTGGTCTATGCCTCGTCGGCCGCAACCTATGGCGACGGCGCGGCCGGGTTCGAGGACGACATCGCCGCCCTGTCCGCGCTGCGGCCGCTCAACCTGTACGGCTGGTCGAAGCACGCCTTCGACCTGCAGGTGGCGCGCATGCTGGCTTCCGGGCAGCCGCGCCCGCCACAATGGGCGGGGCTGAAGTTCTTCAACGTCTACGGGCCGAACGAGTACCACAAGGGCAGCATGGTCTCGGTGGTGAAGGTCAAGCACGACGAGCTGGCCGCCGGCCAGGCGCCGCGGCTGTTCCGCTCCGACCAGGCCGGGCTGGCCGATGGCGAGCAGCGGCGCGACTTCATCTGGATCGGCGACGTGGTGGATGTGCTGCTGTGGCTGCTCGACACGCCGGCGGCCAGCGGACTGTTCAACCTGGGCACCGGGCAGGCGCGCAGCTACCGCGATCTCGCCCGCGCCGTGTGTGCCGCCGCCGGCAAGCCCGATCAGGTGGAGTTCGTTGACATGCCGGTGACGTTGCGCGGCCATTATCAGTCATTCACCGAGGCGCGGATGCACCGCCTGCGTGCCGCCGGCTACGCGCCGGCGTTCACGCCGCTGGAGGAGGGGGTGCGGCGCTACGTGCAGGACTTCCTCGTCGCCGCGAACCCGTTCCTGTGAGGCGGGCGTGATCCCTGTTTTGCTGTTCCCGCAGATCGACCCGGTGCTGATCCAGGTCGGGCCGCTGGCCATCCACTGGTATGCGCTGGCCTATATCACCGGGCTGGTGGTCGGCTGGCGGCTGGTGCGCCGGCTGGCGGCACAGCGGCCGGCGGTGGCGAACCAGCTTCAGGTGGACGATTTCCTGAGCTGGGCGACGCTCGGCGTGGTGCTCGGCGGGCGGCTTGGCTACGTGCTGTTCTACCAGCCCGGCCGGTTCCTGGCCGCGCCCTGGCAGATCCTGGAGGTCTGGCAGGGCGGCATGAGCTTCCACGGCGGCTTTCTCGGGGTCGCGGTTGCCGTCATCTGGTACTGCCGCAGCCAGGGCATCCCGGTGCTCGGGTTTGCCGACCGGATCGCGGTGGTGGCGCCGATCGGCCTCGGCCTCGGCCGCATCGCCAATTTCATCAATGGCGAGCTGTGGGGGCGGCAGGCGCCGGACTGGCTGCCCTGGGCGATGATCTTCCCCACCGGCGGGCCGATCGCGCGCCATCCCAGCCAGCTCTATCAAGCGTTGCTGGAAGGCGCGGTGCTGCTGACGGTGATGGCGCTGCTGGGCCGGCGCGCGGCGGTGCGCGAACGGTTCGGGCTGCTGACCGGGGTGTTTCTGGCCGGCTACGCCATCGCCCGCATCACCGGCGAGTTCTTCCGCCAGCCCGATCCCTTTCTCGGCTTCCTGTTCGCCGGGGCGACCATGGGCCAGTTGCTCTCCATCCCGATGCTGCTGGCCGGCATCTGGCTGATCGTCCGCGCCCTCCGGTCAGGCCCCGCGCCAGCGTGATGGAGCGGCTGGACGCCTTCATGGCGCGGGCCAACGCCGCCTACTATGCCAGCCGCGATCCGTATGCCGATTTCACCACCGCGCCGGAGATTTCCCAGAGCTTCGGCGAGGTGCTCGGGCTGTGGGCGGCGGTGGTGTGGCAGACGATGGGGGCGCCCGATCCGGTGATCCTGGCCGAGGCCGGGCCGGGGCGCGGCACCCTGATGGACGATGCCCTGCGCGCCATCGGCCGCGCCGCCCCCGGCTTCCGCGCCGCCCTGCGGCTGCACCTGGTTGAGACCTCGCCGCGGCTGCGGGCGTTGCAGGCCGCGCGGCTGCCGGACGCCGTCTGGCACGACCGCATCGGGCAGGTGCCGGCGGGGCCGCTGCTGTTGCTGGCCAACGAGTTCCTCGACGCGCTGCCGATCCGCCAGTTCGTGCGCCGCGGCGGTGGCTGGACCGAGCGGCACGTGCAGGCCGGCGGCTTCGTCGAACTGCCGGCCGCGCCGCCCGGCCTCGATGCGGCGGAAGGTGAGGTGGTGGAGGTCGGCGCGGCGGCGCAGGCGGTGGCCACCGCACTGGGCGCGCGGCTGGCGGCAAGCGGGGGGGCGGCGCTGTTCATCGATTACGGCCCGGCGCGGCGGGCGCCGGGGGACAGCCTGCAGGCGCTGCGTGGCCGGGCGCCGGCCGACCCGCTGGTGGCCGGGGGCGAGGCCGATCTGACCGCGCATGTGGATTTCGCCGCGTTCGCCGCGGCGGCGCAGGCGGCCGGGGCGGCGACTCAGGGGCCGGTGCCGCAGGGGTTGTTTCTCGCCAGGCTGGGCCTGCCGCAGCGTGCCGAAGCGCTGGCGCGTGGCCAGCCGCCGGCGCAAGCGGCGGCGCTGCTGGAGGGAGTACGGCGGCTGACCGAACCGCATGCCATGGGCCGCCTGTTCAAGGCCCTGGCGCTTTGCCCCCCCGGGCTGCCAGATCTGCCAGGATTCCAATGAATGGGGTGCAGGGGGCCACTGCCCCGTCGTGCCGAAGGCGCGCTACGCGCTGGGGCCGAAGGCGCGCTACGCGCTGGGGCCGAAGGCGCGCTACGCGCTGGGGCCGAAGGCGCGCTGCGCGCTGGGCCGGGTCCAGGGCAGCGCCCTGGCCTTACTTGCTGAGGTGCCGATGACCGAAGAAAACGCCGCCCCCCTGACCGCCGACTGGCTGGATGCAAGGCACGGCTTCTTCACCCGCCAGGGCGGCGTGTCCGAGGGGCCGTTCGCCAGCCTGAACTGCAGCCTGTCCGGCCAGGACGACCGCGCCCTGGTGATGGAAAACCGCGCCAGGGTGGCGGCCGCGCTCGGCGCCGCGCTGCCGGCGCTGGTGGGGCTGTTCCAGGTGCATGGCGCCGACGCGGCGGCGGTCACGGCGCCCTGGGCGCCTGGCGCCGGGCCGCATGCCGACGCCATGGTGACCGACCGCCCCGGCATCGTGCTGGGGATCGTCACCGCCGACTGCGCGCCGGTGCTGTTCGCCGACCGCGCGGCCGGGGTGATCGGCGCCGCCCATGCCGGCTGGCGCGGCGCGGTGGCCGGCATTCTGGAGGCCACCCTGGCCGCCATGACCCGGCTGGGCGCTGACCCGGCCCGCGTGGTCGCGGCGGTCGGGCCGTGCATTGCGCAGGATTCCTATGAGGTCGGCGCCGACCTGCATGGCGCGGTGGTCGGGCATGCGCCTGCCGACGCCCGCTTCTTTGCTGCCGGCGGCCGGCCGGGCCACTGGCGGTTCGACCTGCCGGGCTACTGCGTGGCCCGCCTGCACGCCGCCGGGGTGGCGCGGGCGGCAT
This sequence comes from uncultured Acetobacteraceae bacterium, assembly GCA_903907955.1. Taxonomy (GTDB): domain Bacteria; phylum Pseudomonadota; class Alphaproteobacteria; order Acetobacterales; family Acetobacteraceae; genus Rhodovastum. Next base: position 26,104 of record CAIVPZ010000086.1, read on the forward strand.
GGCTCGGATGCGACACGGTTGCCGACCCGGCCCGCTTTTTCAGCCATCGCCGGCGTACGCTGGCTGGCGGCGGACCGATCGGACACCAGATTTCCGCGATCGTGCTATAGGCCTCTCACCCTCTCATTCAATTGGATGCTGCCGGTGCTGACCCCGCTGACGACCGTGGCCTGCCGTGCCCCTGCGTAGGATTCTGCTGCTGCTGCCGGCGTTGCTGGCCGGCTGCGGCGACCTGCCGCGCCCGTTCATGGGCAATCCCGGGGCGACCGCCCTGCGGCTGGCGCAGCCGCCGCCGGCGCGGCTGGCGGTGCCGGCGCCCACCGCGGCGCTGCTGCCGGATGCCGCCGGCAGCACCCTGGCGACGGCACTGGCCGCCGCATTGCAGGCCCGCGAGGTGCCCGCGGTGGCCGTGTCGCCGCGCGACGGCGACTGGCGGCTGGTGACCAGCGCCGAGTTGCGCGGCACCGAGGTGGTGCCGGTGTTCACCGTGCAGAACCCGAAAGGCGAGAACCAGGGCGCCACCCAGGGCGCCGCCGTGCCCAGCGCCGGCTGGGCCGAGGCCACGCCGCAGACGCTGCAACTTGTGGCCGAGGCCGCCGCCCCCAACATCGCCACGCTGCTCACCGGCATCGAGGCGGCGCGGCGGCAGAGCGACCCCAACAGCCTGATGAACCGGCCGGCGCGGGTGTTCTTCAAGGGCGTGCACGGCGCCCCCGGCGACGGCGACGCCACGCTGGCGCGTCAGTTCCGCAGCCAGTTGCCGGGTCTCGGCCCGGTGGTGCAGGACACCGATGCCGGCGCCGATTTCGTGGTGGAGGGCAGGGTTGCCACCGAGCGCACCGCCGGCAACATGATGCGGGTGGAGATCGATTGGCAGGTGGTCGACGCCACGGGCCGGGAGGCCGGCCGCGTGCTGCAGCTCAACGAAGTGCCCGCCGGCACGCTGGACCATTACTGGGGCGACGTGGCGGTGGCGGTGGTGCAGGAGGCGGCGGGGGGCATCCGCGATGTCATCGTGCGCCAGGCCGGCACGCGGCCGGCGGCAGCGAAACCGCCGGGCAGCATGGATGGGCACGGCGGCGCGGCGGGCAACCCTCCGGCCGCCGACATCACGGAACCGTCATGCGCTTCATGGACACCGCCCCAAGGCGTTGCTAGAAGCCCCGCGCCGCCGGCACACGAAACGTGCGACAATGGCGGCACAACAGCGCCAGACCAGAGTCACCTGGGGCCGCTTGCCGGGAACGGAGCCGATGAAGATCGTCGCCTGCAACAGCAATCGGCCGCTGGCCGAGGCCGTGGCCGCCTCGCTGAGCCTGCCGCTGACCCGCGCGTCGGTGCGCCGGTTCGCGGACATGGAAGTGTTCGTGGAGATCCACGAGAACATCCGCGGGGAGGACGTGTTCGTCATCCAGTCGACGTCGTATCCGGCGAACGACAACCTGATGGAACTGCTGATCACGCTGGACGCGCTGCGCCGGGCCTCGGCGCGGCGGGTGACGGCGGTGATCCCGTACTTCGGCTACGCCCGGCAGGACCGCAAGTCGGGACCCCGGACGCCGATCAGCGCCAAGCTGGTGGCCAACCTGATCACTGAGGCGGGCGCCCAGCGGGTGCTGACGATGGATCTGCATGCCGGCCAGATCCAGGGCTTCTTCGACATCCCGGTGGACAACATGTACGCCGCGCCGCTGTTCAGCCGCGACATCCAGGAGCGCTATGCCGGCCGCGATCTGATGATCGTCTCGCCCGACGTGGGCGGGGTGGTGCGGGCGCGCACCATCGCCACCAGGCTGAACTGCGACCTGGCCATCATCGACAAGCGGCGCGAGCGGGCCGGCGTGTCGGAGGTGATGAACGTGATCGGCGACGTTGCCGGGCGCGACTGCATCATCGTGGACGACATCGTCGATTCCGGCGGCACCCTGTGCAATGCGGCGGCGGCCCTGATCAAGGAAGGCGCCAGCTCGGCCAGCGTGTATGTGACGCATGGCGTGCTGTCCGGCGGGGCGGTGGCGCGCATCGCCTCCTCGCCGATCGAGATGATGACCATCACCGACAGCATCCTGGCGACCGAGGCGGTGCGGCTGGCCGGCAACATCCGCCAGGCCACCATCGCGCCGCTGCTGGCCGAGGCGATGCGGCGGATCAGCGACGAAAGCTCGGTCAGCTCGCTGTTCGACTGAGAGTTCGAAAAAGCATGCCCGCAAGCCGCTGAACGATGCCGGAAAACTCAATGATGGCAGCGGGCATGCTGTTTCAAGTTCGATTGCTTTTCAGGTCCTGAGCGCGATGACCCCCGCGCTGGTGGCCCGCGCCTTCTGGTTCCTCCGCCACGGCGAGACCGAATGGAACGCGCAGGGCCTGTCGCAGGGCAATGTGGACGTGCCGCTGAACGCCGCCGGGCTGGCGCAGGCGCGGGCGGCGGCGGGGCTGCTGCGCCATCGCGGCATCGTCTCGGTGGTGGCCTCGCCGCTGGCCCGCGCCCGGCTGACGGCGGAGATCGTCGCCGATGTGCTGGGACTGCCGGTGGCGCTCGACGACGGGCTGCGCGAGGCTGCGTTCGGCGTGCAGGAGGGCGAGCATATGGGGCAGTGGTTCGCCGACTGGGCCGCCGGGCGTTTCACCCCGGCGGGCGGCGAAAGCTTTGCCACGCTGCGCATCCGCGCCGTTGCCGCGGTCAACCGGGCGCTGGCAGTGCCGGGGCCGGTGCTGGTGGTGGCGCATGGCGGCATGTTCCGCGCCCTGCGTGCCGCGATGGGGCTGGAGATCAACGTGCGCTCGCAGAACGGCGTGCCGTTCTTCTGCGTGCCCGGCACGCCATGGACGCTCACCCCGGCGGAGCCGGCGGCGGCCCGGGCGGAGCCGGCGGTGCGATGATGACGAAGCGGCGGTAGACCGCACCGAGGCCGATCAGGGCAAGTCCCAGCCCGAGGAAGGACAGCACCCGCCACAGCCCGGCAAGGTCGGCCATATCGACCAGGAACACCTTGCCGGCGACCAGCCCGATGATGGCAAGCGCGGCCAGCCGCAGCGGCCGGTCGGCGCGGCCGATGCCCACACCCATCAGGGCAGCGCCGTACAGCATCCAGGCGCCGGAATACGACCAAAGCTCGCCATCCCCGACCGGGGCGTCCTGCAGTGCCATGGCTCCGGGGTGGAACGCCAGCCGGACGCCGAGGCCGAGGCAGACGAAGCCGGTGATCACCACATAGGCCCCCAGCACGGTCCGGGCATCGCCGGTATGCCGGCCGCTCCGCAGGGCCAGCCCGGCAAGCGCGGCGGGCACGACATACCCCGCCACCAGCGCGGTCCAGTCGGCTTGCGCAGGCACGAAGGCGGGGTTGAGCAGCAGCAGCAATCCGCCGCCGAACAGTGCCGCCCCGCCAAGCAGGCGGGACGCGCTGGCCAGCACCGGACGGTGCGCCAGCAACTGCAGCAGGCTGGCCTCGATGGCGAGGGCAGCGGTCTGCAGCGCCGCCTCGCGGAAGCCACCGGCGGCGCGCAGGTCGCCGCCGCTGAGGCCGTGGCGGATCTCCAGTGCCACCAGCACGACCGCGAAGGCGACCGCGCCGGCTTCCAGCACCGCCACCGTCCGGTCGTCGTCGCGCCGGCGGAACAGGTGGGCGGCGAGGGCAAACGCTGCGGCCGGCACGCCATAGGCCAGCAGCAGCCCGTTGACGACCGGCGTGGTGCCGAAGGCGTAGTCGAGCACCCAGACATTCAGCAGCAGGCGCACCAGCACGATGGCGGCGGCCACCAGCGCCACCAGGCGCAGCGGCGGCAGATCGGCGCGCGCCTCGATCAGCGCCAGCGGCGGCAGGAACAGCGCCACCGCGAGGGTCAGCCACTGGTCGTGCAGTACCATGGCGCAGCCGAGCGCCAGCGCCGCCGCGGCACCGGCGGCATGGATGCCGGCGCGGGGCAGGCTGTCGGCGCGGCGGGCGCGCCAGGCGGCGAGCGTAAGCCCGGCGGCGAGCGAAGCGGCGGTCAGCGCCCAGGCGGCATCGCGCTGGAAGCGCTCGACCTGGATATAGCTGACCACCAGCGTCAGCACCGGCACCGCGGCGGCCAGCGCCGCCCAGCGCAGCGGGCGCGGCGCGCGCGCTTCCAGCACCAGGCCGGAGGCGGCATGCAGGCCCGCCATGCCGGCGGCGGTGAGCAGCAGCGGCACGATCACCGCGGGCGCCCAGGCGCCGGGCAGCACCGCCTGCACCACGCCCTCGATGGTGATGGCCTCGCCGGTGGGCTGCCAGTCCGGCAGCGCCCAGAGCAGCAGGGTCAGCAGGAACAGCAGCGCGGCGAGCCAGGGCAGGCGGTCCAGCCGCGGTTCCGTCCAGCCCTTCCACACCGCCAGCGGCGACAGCAGCAGCACGCCGGCGCGCGGGGCGCCGCCGCCGACGCTCGCCTCCAGCAGCAAACCGGCCACGCCGAGCACGCCGAACGGCACCCAGTTCAGCCGCCGCCCGACCGCATGCTCCAGCGCCTGCGGCGGCAGCAGCAGGAGAAACAGCGCGGCGGCGGCAGGCACATAAAGCGCCGGCGCCCAGGCATCCGGCATCGGGCCGAACGCGGCGAGCATCACCCAGACGGCACCGGCGACGGTCGCCGCCCAGCCCAGCCAGGTCCAGGCCGCGTAGCGCACCACCGCCAGCGAGGCGCCGGTGACCACCAGCAGATAGCCGAACAGCCCGGGCACCGAGCCGGCACCGGTCTGGGCCAGCGCCGGGGTGACGAAGGCGCCGGCCACGCCGACCGCCGCGGCCAGCGGGCCATAGCGCAGCGAGGCCAGCAGTCCGGCGCTTGCCGCCACCGCCATCAGCACGAAGGCCACCAGCGGCGGCAGCAGTTCATAGACAACGCCTGCCCCGTAGGCGGCGCCGAACAGCACCGCGATCCCGCCGGCGGCGAGCGCCGCCGGGGCGGCCCCGGCCGGTGGCCGGCGGTGCAGCCATTCGGCGCCGGCGAGCAGGGCGGTGCCGAGCAGCGCCGCCAGGACGCAGCGGGCGGCGGGTCCGAGCAGCGCGTTCTCCACGGCATAGCGGATCAGGAACACGCCGGAGAGCAGCAGCGCCGCCGCCCCCAGCCAGATCCCCCAGCGCTGGGTCAGCAGCGCTTCCAGGTCGCGCGGCGGCTCGGGCTGCGGCGGCTCCGGCTGCTCCGCGGCGAATTGGAATGGCTGCTCCGCAGCGGACCGGAATGGCTGCTCCGCAGCGAATTGGGATGGCTGCTCCGCAGCCGGGGGCCGAAACCACGCCTCCACGGCCGGTTCCGGCTCGACCGGCGGCGCTGCCCAGGGGCTTGCCGCGGCCTCGGCCGGGGCATCGCCGGCAAGGGCGGCGACGCGGCGGCGCAATACGGCGATATCCTCCCTGAGCCGCTGCACCCGGAAGAACGCCACCACACCGAGCACCCAGCCACCAATCACGAGCAGCAGCAGCAGAACCAGGAAACCGACGATGTCATCCATGGGTCGGATCGCACCCGAAATCGGGTGTCGCGGTCAAGCAATTTGCGCCCGGCTGGCGTTGTTGCTACACCCCGGCCGCGCCGGCACCCCTGGAGGCCGGCGCTTTCAGTTTTTTGGAGCGAACCATGGCCAGCTATACCACTCTGGAGGCCGAGGCGCGCGAGCGTGCAGGTAAGGGGGCAGCACGCGCGACCCGGAGGCAGGGCCGCGTGCCCGCCGTCATCTACGGTGCCCGTGAGGCCCCGACCCTGATCTCGCTCGAGCCGCGCACCGTGCTGCGCGAGATCCATCGCGCCGGTTGGCGCTCGCGCCTGTTCGACGTCCAGGTGGCCGGCGCGGCGACCCGCGCGCTGATCCGCGACGTGCAGTTCCACCCGGTGACCGACGCGGTGGAGCACGTGGACTTCCAGCGCCTCGCCCCGGGCGAGACGGTGCGCGTGGCGGTGGCGGTGCAGTTCCTCAACGAGGCGACCTGCCCCGGGCTGAAGCGCGGCGGCGTGCTGAACGTGGTGCGCCATGCGGTCGAATGCTTCTGCGACCCGGACAACGTGCCGCCGCATTTCGATGCCGACCTGGCCGGGCTGGACATCAACGACACCATCCGCTGGCACGACCTGAAGGGCACCGAGGGCATCCGCCCGACCATCACCGTGCGCGACTTCGTGGTTGCCTCGGTGGCGGCGCCGACCAAGATCACCGAGCTGGCGGCGGCCGAGGGCGCGACGCCGGCGGCGGCTCCGGCCAAGGGCGCGGCACCGGCGAAGGCCCCGGCGGCGGCGAAGGCCCCGGCGGCCAAGGCTCCGGCGGCGAAGGCCCCGGCCAAGGCGCCGACCAAGAAGTAGCCTGGGCAGAGCAGCCGGCGGAGCGGTGGCGTGCTGCTGTGGGTCGGCCTCGGCAATCCGGAGCCGGGGATGTCCCGGCAGCGCCACAATATCGGCTTCATGGCGCTGGACGTGATCGCACACCGCCACGGGTTCTCCCCGTGGCGGCAGCGCTTCAAGGGGCTGGTGGCCGAGGGGATGGTCGGCGGCGAGCGGGTGCTCGGCCTGAAGCCGCTGACCTACATGAATTGCTCCGGCGAGAGCGTGCAGGCGGCGGTGGCGTTCTACAAGCTGGCGCTGCCGGACATCACCGCCTTCCATGACGAGCTTGATCTGGTGCCGGGCAAGGTGCGGGTGAAGCGCGCCGGCGGGGCGGCCGGGCATAACGGGCTGCGCAGCATGGACCGCATGCTGGGCAGCAACGACTACTGGCGGGTGCGTCTGGGCATCGGCCATCCCGGCGTGAAGGAACGCGTGACCGGGCACGTGCTGGGCGATTTTGCCAAGGTCGAGGTGCCGCTGCTGACAGCGACGCTGGACGCGGTGGCCGATGCGGCGCCCCTGCTGGCGGGTGGCAAGCCGGAGGAATTCATGACGCGCGTGGCTCTACTGACCCAGGATGTGGCGTAGATGGGCTTCAACTGTGGCATCGTCGGCCTGCCCAACGTGGGCAAGAGCACGCTGTTCAACGCGCTGACCGCCACCGTCGCGGCGCAGGCGGCCAACTATCCGTTCTGCACCATCGAGCCGAATGTCGGCCGGGTCGCCGTGCCCGATCCGCGGCTGGAGACGCTGGCGCGCGTCGGCAAGTCGGCGAAGATCGTGCCGACCAGCCTGGAGTTCGTGGACATCGCCGGCCTGGTGCGCGGCGCCAGCAAGGGCGAGGGCCTGGGCAACCAGTTCCTGGCCAATATCCGCGAGGTGGACGCCATCGTCCACGTGCTGCGCTGCTTCGAGGATGCCGACGTCACCCACGTCGAAGGCAGCGTCGATCCGATCCGCGACGCCGAAACGGTCGAGACCGAGCTGATGCTCGCCGACCTGGACAGCCTTGAGAAGCGGCTGATCAACCTGCAGAAGCGCGCCCGCGGCGGCGACAAGGAAAGCGTCGCCGGGGTCGCCCTGGTCGAGCCGATCGTGGCCGCCCTGCAGGCCGGCCGCCCGGCGCGCACGGCAATCGCCCCGGCCGATGCCGAGGCGGCGAAGCGGCTGCAGTTGCTGACCGCCAAACCGGTTCTGTATGTGTGCAATGTCGAGGAGGCTGCCGCGGCTACCGGGAACGCGTTTTCGGCGCGGGTGGCCGAGCGGGCGGCGGTTGAAGGCGCGCGCATGGTGGTCGTCTCGGCCGCCATCGAGGCGGAGGTGGCGCAGTTGGCCGAGGCCGATCGCGGCGAGTTCCTCGAAGGGCTTGGCCTGCACGATTCCGGACTCGATCGTGTCATCCGCGCCGGCTACGATCTGCTCGGACTGGTAACGTACTTCACCGTTGGTCCGAAGGAGACGCGGGCCTGGACCATCGTGCGCGGCACCCGCGCGCCGCAGGCGGCGGCGGTCATCCACAATGATTTCGAACGCGGCTTCATCGCCTGCGAGACCATCGCCTTCGACGACTACGTTGCCTGCAACGGTGAAGTCGGCGCCAAGGAAGCGGGCAGGATGAAGGTGGAAGGCAAGGAATACGTGGTGCGGGACGGCGACGTGCTGCTGTTCCGTTTCAACGTCTGAACAACGCGGGAGACTGGCCGGTGCATATCGCAATGATCGGCGGCGGGTATGTGGGGCTCGTTTCGGGTGCCTGCCTCGCCGAGTTCGGCAACGACGTGGCGGTGGTGGAGGTCGATCCGGCCAAGCTGGACGCGCTGCGCGATGGCCGCATGCCGATCTTCGAGCCCGGGCTGGACCGGCTGGTGACCGAGAACATGGCAGCCGGGCGGCTTTCGTTCGGCAACGACATCGCCGCCGCGGTGGCCGGGGCCGAGGCGGTGTTCATCGCCGTTGGCACGCCCTCGCGGCGCGGCGACGGCCATGCCGATCTGAGCTATGTCTACGCCGCCGCCGAGCAGGTGGCACGGGCGCTCGCCGGCTATGCGGTGATCGTGACCAAGTCCACCGTGCCGGTGGGCACCGGCCGGCGGATCGCCGAGATCGTGCGCGAAGTGCGGCCGGAGCTGGCCTTCGATGTCGCCTCCAATCCCGAGTTCCTGCGCGAGGGCAGCGCCATCGCCGACTTCATGCGGCCGGACCGCGTGGTGATCGGCGCCGAGACCGAGCGGGCGCGCGCGGTGATGCGGCGGCTGTACCGGCCGCTGTATCTGATCGAGGCGCCGATCCTGTTCACCGGCATCGAAACCGCCGAACTGACCAAATACGCCGCCAACGCGTTCCTGGCGACGAAGGTGACCTTCATCAACGAGATGGCCGATCTGTGCGAGCGCGTCGGCGCGGATGTGCACGACGTGGCGCGCGGCATCGGCCTGGACGGGCGGATCGGGCGCAAGTTCCTGCATCCCGGGCCGGGTTTCGGCGGTTCGTGCTTCCCCAAGGACACGCTGGCGCTGGTGCGCATCGCCCAGGATGCCGGCGCGCCGAGCCGGCTGGTCGAGGCCGTGGTGGCGGTGAACGATGCCCGCAAGGCCGGCATGGCGATGCGCATCATTGCCGCCAGCGGCGGCTCGGTGCGCGGGCGCACCGTCGGCGTGCTGGGCCTGACCTTCAAGCCCGAGACGGACGACATGCGCGATTCGCCCTCGCTGCCGATCGTGTCGCGCCTGGTCGAGGACGGCGCGGTGGTGCAGGCCTTCGACCCCGAGGGCATGGCGCAGGCCAGGCCGCTGCTGCCCGACGGCGTGCGCTATTGCCGCGACGCGATGGATGCGGTGACCGGCGCCGATGTGCTGGTGGTGGTGACCGAGTGGAACGAGTTCCGCGCCCTGTCGCCCGAACGGCTGAAGGCGGCGATGCGCGGCGCCGCGGTGGTGGATTTGCGCAACGTGTATGACCCGGCGGCGATGCGGCAGGCCGGCTTTGTCTACCACGCCATCGGCCGTCCCTGAGAGTTTGAAAAAGAATGCCCGCAAGCCGCCGAAGGATGACGGAAAACTCAATGATGTCAGCGGGCGTTCTTTTTCAAGTTCGATTGTTTTTCAAGCTCTGAGCTGAGAGTTTGCGACTGAGTGCCCGCGACGCTCCGATCTTGGCAAAAAAGCTCAATGATTTCAGCGGGTGTTCATTCGCAATTTCGATTGCTTCACAAGCTCTGAGGCCGGCGCGTTGATTCCGGGGGAACCGGACAGCGGCAGCTCCGCCCCCAACCCATTGAGGATGCCCTGATGTCCGATCCCGCGCCGATCCAGCGTGCAATCGTCCGCCGTCCCTGGATTGCCCCGGGCATCACCGCGTTGGCCGCGTTGCTGCCGATCGGCGCGCTGGCAGCGAGCGGGCATTTCAGCGCCTGGTTCTCGCCCGATACGGCATCCTATCTGGCTTCTGACGGGCTCGGGCAGATGCGCCTGCCGCTCTACGGCTGGTTGCTGCGGCAGCTTCCCGGCGACGGCCCCGTGGTGCCGGTCCTGCAAGCCGGCAGCTACATCCTGGCCGCCTGTCTGCTGGTGATGGCGATCCAGCGGGCGGGCGGATCGCGGGCCGCCGCACTCGCAATCGGGCTGGCGCTGGCCTGGTCGAACCTCGTGTTGCTTTGGAGCTATGCGCTGGTGCCGGAATTCCCCGGCCACGCGGCGCTGCTGCTGGCGCTGGCGGCGACGCTGGAGGTGGCGTCCGGCCGGTCGGGCTGGCGCGGGATTGCGGTGGCGGCTGGCGCGGTGACGCTCGCCTGGGCGCTGCGGCCGAGTCTGCTGCCGTTCGTGCTGCTGCTGCCGCTGCTGCCGCTGGCGCTTCGGCCCCAATGCCTTCTGCCGCCTCGCCGCGCTATCGCCCTGTGGCTGGCGATCGCGTGCCTGGTGCCGCCGCTGCTGCTGTGCACGGTGCGGCTGGCGCGCTACGGCGACTTCAACATCACCTCCTTCGGCGGCTTCCAGATGTCGGGCATGGCGGCGCTGATGCTGACGCCGGAGATTGCCGCCCGGCTGCCGCTCGACAGTGCCCCCCTCGCCCGCGAGGTGCTGGCCGGCCGGGAGAAACTTGAGGCCGCCGGCGCCGCGATCGCGGTGCCCCTCAACTCCACCGGCCATCGTTCGTTCGTCTCGGCGGCGGTGTTCTACTTCGACATCCTTGCCCGCACGCACGACACTGTATTGTACGGCGCGGTGGCGCCGCTGCAGGCGCCCGGCGAGATGTGGCCCGCCTTCAACCAGCGCCTGCAACGCCTGGCGGTGGCCACGGTGAAAGCGGCGCCGGTCTCCTATGGCGCCTGGGTCGTCGGCGCGACGTCGCGGCTGGTTGGCCATGCGCTGGTGCTCAACCCGTGTTTCCTGCTGGCCGCGGCGATGTTGCTGCTGCTGGCCGGGCGGCCGGTGCGCGCCGGCGCACCGGGTGATCTGCGCCTGCTGCTCGTGTTGGTGGGCGTCTACACGGTTGGCACCGGTGCGCTGGCCGTGCTCATCACCTTCCCGGCCTCGCGTTATATCGACAGCGCCGCGCTGATGCTGGCGGCGCTGCCGTTCCATGGCGTGCTGCGCCGCCTCGGGTGAAACTTCGCGCGGGGAAGTGTTCGATAATATCAAGCCATAGATGAGATGCGTATGGCCGTCATTGTTCCATGCGACAATGAAAAGATGCCTGTAATCGGCGTTGTCCGTGGCGTTCGGCATCGCTGCGGTGTTCGGTCGGGCTTCGGTGCCGGCGGCGAGCCGCTGCCGGCGCAAATTCAACGGGACGATGCAAATGGCGGAAGGCGCAATGCTTTTCCTTGCTGCGGTCATTCCTTGTAGCCGGCAACAAACGCCTCCAGCCGGTCCATCGCCACGTGCAGCAATTCCGGAACCCTGGCGTAGCACAGCCGCACCATCCGCTCCGCCCCGCGGCCGAAGGCGATGCCCGGGGCCAGGCCGATGCGCGCTTCGGTGACCGCCCGCTTGCAGAACGCATACGTGTCCATCACCCCATCGATCTCGAACATCGCGAAGAAACTGCCGGTGTTCGGGATGCTGTGGACCCGCGGCATCCGGGCGAGGCGTTCGTTGACCACGTCGCGGCCCTTGCGGCAGCGGTCGACGAAATACGACACGAACTCCTCGCCGTCGCGCAGGGCGGCGATGGCGCCATACTGGAGAAATGCCTGGCCGCCTGACGTATTGAAGTGGATGAGCCGTTCAATCTCCGCCGCCAGACCGTCGGGATACACCAGCCAGCCCATGCGCCAGCCGGTCATCGCCCAGGACGCGGAGAAGCTGTTCACCACGAACACCGGATCGTCGGGGCGGGCGATCTCCAGCAGGGAGAACGCCGCGTTCCCGTCATAGACGATGCGGTGATAGACCTCGTCGGACAGCAGGGCGATGCGTCGCCGGCGGGCAAAGTCCAGCAGCGCCTCGCCCTGCTCGCGGCGCATCATCCAGCCGGTGGGGTTGCCCGGCGAGCCGGTGGCGATGACCCGCGTGTGCGCGTCGCACTGGTCAAACACCCGGTCGAGGTCGAGCCGCCAGCCGGCATCACCGCGGATCAGCGGGGCTTCCCGGATGGCGGCGCCGTTGATCTGCATGGCGCGGGTCGTGTTGGGCCAGCACGGGGTGACGGCCACCACGTTGTCGCCCGGCTGCACCATGGCCTGCGCCACCAGCATCACCGCATTCATGCCGGACTGGGTGTGGGCGATGCGGTGCTCGGGCAGGTCGATGCCGTACAGGCGCTGGTGGTAGTCCACCAGTGCCTGGCGCAGTTCGGGGATGCCGCGGTTGTGCGCATAGAAGGTCCGGCCGTCGAACAGCGCCTTGCTGGCGGCCTCACAGATGAAGGGCGGCGTGGGGATGTCGGGCTCGCCGGCCCACAAGCCGATGATTTCGGGCACATCAACGCCCATCCGCCAGAGCTCGACGATCGGGCTGTCGCCCAGATTGGCGATGCCTTCGCGGATGAGGCCCATGGCGTGTGCTCCCGGCGGAAGGGAAGGGGACTCAAGCGGATGCGGGCGGAGGGGTCAACATCAGGTGACGCGGCCGACGGCGCCCGCAGTGGTGGCAACACGGGCCGGGCAGATCATCGGCGCGCCATTCGCCGCTGCCCGCCCGTGCGCGCGGCGAGTCATGCCAGCCGGCGGAAAGGGGGTGAATTTGCTGGCGGGCGGTATCAGCCGACCACCTGGCCGTCGGCGATATGCACGATCCGCCCGCAGCGCTCGGCGAGGTCGGGGTCGTGGGTGATCAGCATCAGGGTGGAGCCGCGCTGTTCGCGCAAAGCGAACAACAGGTCCATGACCGACTCGCCGGTGGCGCGGTCGAGATTGCCGGTGGGTTCGTCGGCGAGCAGCAGGCGCGGGGCGGGGCCGAAGGCGCGGGCCAGGGCGACCCGCTGCTGTTCGCCGCCGGAAAGCTGGCCGGGCAGGTGGGTCAGCCGGTGGCCGAGGCCGACGGCGCGCAGATTGGCCTCGGCGCGGTCGGTGGCGGCGGCGTCGCCGGCCAGTTCCAGCGGGATGGCGACGTTCTCCAGCGCGGTCATGGTGGGGATCAGGTGGAACGCCTGGAACACGATGCCGATGGAGGAGCGGCGCAGCCGGGCCAGCGCGTCCTCGGACATCGCCGTCAGCTCGTGGCCGGCGACGCGGACGCTGCCGGAGCTGGCGCGTTCCAGCCCGGCGAGCACCATCAGCAGGCTGGTCTTGCCCGAGCCGGAGGGGCCGACCACGCCGACCGCGGCGCCGGTGGCGATGTCGAGGTCGATGCCGCGCAGGATGTTGACCGGCCCGGCGCTTGATTGCACGGTCAGATGCAGATCGCGCACCCGCACGATCGGGCCGGCGGTGCGGGCGGCTGACGGGTGGCGCGGAGGGGCAAGGGCATCCATGTCGGCAGCATATGGCCCTCGGCGGCGGTTCCTGGAAGCGGCGGCGGGGCTGGTTCTTGCGCCGTCGCTGGCGTGGGCGGCGGCGCCGCCGCGGCTGCTGGTGCTGGGGGATTCGCTGGCCGCGGGCTACGGGCTGGCGCGGGCCGAAAGCTTCCAGCCGCGCCTGGCGGAAGCGCTGCGGGCGCACGGGCATGACGTGGCGATCGTCGACGGGGCGGTTTCGGGCGACACCACCGCCGGCGGGCGGGCGCGGCTGGACTGGGCACTGGCGGACGGGGCGGATGCGGCGATCGTCGAACTCGGCGGCAATGACGGGCTGCGCGGCATCGACCCGGCGGCGACCGCGGCGAACCTGGCGGCGATCCTGGACGCGCTGGCGGCGCGGCGGATTCCGGTGCTGCTGTCCGGCATGCTGGCGCCGCCCAATCTGGGGCCGGAATACGGGCAGGAATTCCGGGCGGTGTTCGACCGGCTGGGGGCGCGTGCGGGGGTGCTCTACGATCCGTTCTTCCTGGCAGGGGTGGCGCGCGACCCGGTGCTGAACCAGCCGGACGGCATCCATCCCAATCCCGAGGGGGTGCGGCGGATCGTGGCGCGCCTGCTGCCTCTGGTGGAGCGCTTGCTGGCCGGGGTGCGCGGGTCCTGATCAGATTTCGGTGGTGGGGCTGCGATGAGGCTGTTCGTCGGTCTGGATTTCCCCTGGGAAACCAAGCAACTGCTTGCCTCGCTGGCCGGCGGCATTCCCGGCGCGCGCTGGGTGCCGCCGGAGAACTACCATCTGACGCTGCGCTTCATCGGCGAGGTGCCGGCGCACGACGCCGAGGAAATCCATCATGCGCTGGCGGCGCTGCGGGCGCGCGCCTTCCCGCTGGTGCTGGCCGGCATGGGCACCTTCGCCAAGGGCGGGCAGGCGACCCAGCTCTGGGTGGGGGTGGAGCGGAACCCGTTGCTGGAGGCGCTGCGCAACAAGGTGGAAATCGCATTGCAACGGACCGGCTGCGAGCCGGAGCGGCGGCGCTTCACGCCGCACATCACGCTGGCGCGGCTGCGCGAGCCGGCGGCGGGCAAGCTGGTGGGGTTCGTGCAGAGCCACAACCTGTTCCGCGCCGGGCCGATGCCGGTGCAGCATTTCTTCCTGTTCAGCTCGAGGCTGGGCAAGGAGGCGTCGGTCTATACGCCGGAGGTCGAATATGCGCTCCACTAAGCGCCTGCCGCGGATCGTCGTGCTGACCGGGGCGGGGGTCAGCCGGGAATCCGGGCTGGCGACGTTCCGCGACGCCGGCGGGGCGTGGCAGCAGGTCCGCATGGAGGACGTCGCCACGCCGGAAGGCTTCCGGCGCGATCCGGGCCGGGTGCATGCGTTCTACAACGCCCGCCGGGCGCAGCTCGATGCGGTGGCGCCGAACGCCGCGCATCTGGCGCTGGCGGCGCTGGAGCGGGAATGGGTGGCCCGCGGCGGCGCTTTCCTGCTGGTCACGCAGAACGTGGATGACCTGCATACCCGGGCCGGCAGCGCGCTGTTGCTGCAGATGCACGGGGCGCTGCGACGGGCGCGCTGCCTGCGGTGCGGCCAGAGCTTCGACTGGCAGGGCGACACGGCGGTGGACAGCGTTTGCCCGCGCTGCCGGCGGGCCGGCGGGGTGCGGCCGGACATCGTCTGGTTCGGCGAGGTGCCCATGCACCTGGAGGCGATCGGTGAGGCGCTGGAAGGCTGCGGCCTGTTCGTCTCGATCGGCACCTCGGGGAGCGTGTATCCGGCGGCCGGGTTCGTCGCCGGGGTGCGCGGGCGGGCGCACACGGTGGAGCTGAACCTGGAGCCGTCGGACGGCGCGGCGCTGTTCGACGAAGCCCGGCATGGGCCGGCGACGCTGGTGGTGCCGGAATACGTGGCGGGGCTGCTGGAGCGGTTCGGGTGAGCGCTGCGGCGCTGGAGCGTGTGGCCGCCGAGGCGCGAGCCTGCACCCTGTGCACCGACCTGCCGCTTGGCCCCCGGCCGGTGTTCCGGGTGTCGGCCACGGCGCGGCTGCTGATCATCGGCCAGGCGCCGGGGACCAGGGTGCATGCCACCGGCATCCCCTGGAACGATCCGTCCGGCGACCGGCTGCGCCTCTGGCTCGGCATGGACCGCGACACGTTCTACGACACCGCGCGCATCGCCATCGTGCCGTCGGGGCTGTGCTACCCGGGGCGCCTGCCGGGCGGCGGCGACGCGCCGCCGAAGCCGGTCTGCGCGCCGACCTGGCATCCGCGCCTGTTGCCGCTGATGCCGGCGGTCGCGCTGACGCTGCTGGTGGGGTCGTATGCGCAGGCGCTGGTGCTCGGGCCGGGCGCGGTGGGCGCGCGGGTGCGGGGTTTCGCCGGGTTGCTGCCGCGGTATTTCCCGCTGCCGCATCCGTCGTGGCGAACCACCGGCTGGGAGCGGCGCAATCCGTGGTTCGCGGCGGAGGTGCTGCCGGCGTTGCGGGCGGCGGTGGCGGGTCCGACCGCCCCGTAGGCGCTCGGCAAGGATGGCCGGTGGGTTAACCCTGCACCGGCGTCAGGTTGGCGAGGAACCGCTCGGCGCAGGCCTGCCAGGAGAACCGCTCGGCGTGCATCCGGCAGGCGACGCGGTCGCCCTGCAGCGCGCGCAGGCAGGCCGCGCGCAGGTCGTGGTCGAGGGCGCCGATATTCGCCGCCCCCTCCAGCACGTCCACCGGCCCGGTCACCGGAAAGGCGGCCACCGGCGTGCCGCAGGCCAGCGCTTCCAGCAGCACCAGCCCGAACGTGTCGGTAAGCGACGGGAACACGAACACGTCCGCGCCCGCATAGGCGCGCGCCAGGTCCGCCCCGTGCAGCACGCCGGCAAAATGCACGTCCGGGTAACGCTGCCGCAAAGCCGCCAGTTGCGGGCCGTCCCCCACCACAACCTTCGACCCGGGCAGGTCGAGGGCGAGAAAGGCGCCGATGTTCTTTTCCACCGCCACCCGGCCGACATACAGGAACACCGGGCCGGGCAGCCCCCAGTCGCGCCGCGGTTCCGGGCGGAACAGGTCGAGTTCGACGCCGCGCGACCACCGCCGGAGGTTGCGGAACCCATGCCCTTCAAGGTCGTGTTGCAGGCTCGCGGTCGCCACCATCAGGCCGCTGCTGGGGCGGTGGAAGTGGCGCAGCAAGGCATAGGGAATGCTCGGCGGAAGTCCGATCCGGGCCTGCAGGTATTCCGGAAACCTGGTGTGGAAGGCGGTGCTGAAGGGCATGCTGTTGCGCAGCGCCCAGCTGCGCGCCGAGAGGCCGAGCGGGCCTTCGGTGGAGATGTGCAGCGCCTCCGGGCGAAAGGCATCGATCAACCGGTCCAGCCGCCGGCGCGGCAGCACCGCGAGGCGAATGCTGGAATAGGTCGGGCACGGAACGGTGCGGAACCGGTCCGGGCCGATCACCTCCACCACGTGCCCCATGGTGCGCAGTTCCTGCGCCACCGTGCGCAGCGTGCGCACCACCCCGTTCACCTGGGGTTCCCAGGCATCGGTCACGATCAGGATTCGCTGGCCGGCCGGCATGGCGACCGGCAGCGCCGCCTCAGACGGTTTCAGGGAGTCGAACACTGTGCCGGCCGGTCGGGCGCGCAAAGAAGGACAGCCGGTTCAGCGCCGCCCAGTCGATCAACTCCAGCCGGCCATCATGGTGCTCGACCACTGCGGTACAGCTTTCCACCCAGTCGCCGTCATTGAGGTAGAGCACGCCGTTCACCTCGCGCATCTCAGCCTGGTGGATGTGGCCGCACACCACGCCGTCGAAGCCGCGGCGGATCGCTTCGCCGGTCAGCGCGCCCTCGAACCGGTCAACCGCCTTCACCGCTTCCTTCACCTGGCGCTTGGCCCAGGCCGAGAGCGACCAGTACGGATAGCCGAACCAGCGCCGCCCGACATTGAACCAGCGGTTGACGACCAGCGCGGCAGTATAGGCGTGGTCGCCGAGCACCGCCAGAATCTTGGCGTAACGCACCACGCTGTCGAACTCGTCGCCATGGATCACCAGCAGCCGGCGCCCGTCGGCGGTGATGTGCGTCGCCTCGGCGGCCAGCCGGATGCCGGCCACGTCCAGCCCCAGCGTCAGCCAGGAGCGGAACATCTCGTCGTGGTTGCCCGGGATGTACACCACCTCGGCGCCGTTGCGGGCGTGCCGGAGCACCAGCCGCACCACCTCGTCATGCGCCTCGTCCCAGTACCACGACCGTTTCAGCCGCCAGCCGTCGATGATGTCGCCGACAAGATAGAGGTGCTCGCAGGACACCCGGCGCAGGAAATCGGCCAGGAAATCGGTGCGGCAGCCCCGCGTGCCGAGATGGGTGTCGGAGATGAACACGGCCCGGTATTGCCGCGCCGATAGCCCCGGCGAGAGTGCGTTCATGCGCGTCGCAAATCCTGATCGGCGTAAACCATTGTCGCGAATCCTGATCGGGGGTCAAGCATTGCGGTCCCTCAGCAGATACGGCGCGCCGGGCGCGGCGCACGTGAAACTTCCATGACCCGGCAGGCCGGAGGGCGATGGCGCGAAGTTCATCGCGGCGCCGCGGGCATGTCACGGAATCGCAATGGAAGGCTGGGATAAGCGATGTCCCCCACCATGATAGTCATCTTCAACCCCACCGCCGGGCGCCGCCGCACCCAGTTGCTCTGGCGGGTGCTCGACGTGCTGGTCGAGAACGGCGTGCGCATCGACCTGGCGCGCACCCGCCGGCGCGGCCATGCGACCGACCTCGCGCGCGCAGCGGCGTGCGCCGGCGCGCCCCTGGTGGTGGCCGCCGGCGGCGACGGCACGGTGGCCGAGGTCGTCGCCGGCCTGCTCGGCACGCCGGCGCGGCTCGGCATCATTCCGCTCGGCACCGCCAATGTGCTGGCCCGCGAGCTTGCCCTGCCGATGCAGCCGCGCGCCGTTGCCGCCGCGCTGGCCTTCGGCCGCACCCGCCCGCTCTGGCCGGGCATCGCCCAGACCAGCGACGGCACCAGGCTGTTCGTGCAGATGCTCGGCGCCGGCTTCGATGCGCAGGTGGTGCACCGGCTGGCGCCGCCGCTGAAGCGCCTGCTCGGCCGCGGCGCCTACGTGCTGCAGACCCTCGGCGAGGCGGTGCGCTACCCCTATCCGCCGCTGCGCGTGCGCATCGACGGCGTCGAGCGGCCGGCCGCCAGCGTCGTGGTGTGCAAGGGGCGCCTGTATGGCGGCCCC
Organism: uncultured Acetobacteraceae bacterium; assembly: GCA_903907955.1. Lineage (GTDB taxonomy): Bacteria > Pseudomonadota > Alphaproteobacteria > Acetobacterales > Acetobacteraceae > Rhodovastum. Next base: position 44,551 of record CAIVPZ010000086.1, read on the forward strand.
TACCTGCTGGCGCCGGATGCCAGTCCCGGCGCGCCCGGCTTCACGGTGGCGCTGTTCGGGGCCGGCTGCACGCTGGCCACGCTCGGCTACAGTGCCGCCCTGCCGCTGAACCTGCTGCCGCATGTCCCCGGACTTGCGCTGCTGCGCGGGCGGGAGATCGAGATCCGCGCCGATGGATGTGTCCCGGCCCAGGCCGACGGCGACGCCGCGGGGGCCACGCCGCTGCTGATCCGCGATTCCGAGTCCAGCATCGAGGTGGTGGTGGGGTAGCCGGCCCGGTCGTGGCCGGGGTCGCTCACCCGCCGCGCAGCTTCGCGTGCAGCCGTTCCACCTCCGCCCGGGCCGGATGGGCGGTGCCGGTGTGCATCACCGCGGCCGCGCCGCCCGCCATGCCCCAGGCGAAGGCGTCCGCATCGGTGGCACCGCGCGCCAGTGCCAGCACCATCGCCCCGGTGAAGCTGTCGCCGGCCCCGACCGCGCTGCGTGCCTCCACCTCGACCGGCGGCAGATGCAGCACGCCGGCGGCGGTCGCCAGCAGGGCGCCGAGATGACCCCGGGTGACAGCGATACGCTCCGCCACGCCGGCACGGACCATGGCCGAGGCGGCCTGCTCCAGCTCGCCGGCATGCCGCAGCTTGTGGCCGGCCAGCGCCTCGAACTCGCCCAGGCTCGGCTTGATCAGCGCGATTCCCTTGCCGAGGGCCGCCCGCAGCGCGGCGCCCGAGCTGTCCAGCACGAAATGCCGGCCGGTGCGGGCCGCGAGCGCGGCGACCCGGGCGTAGAAATCCTCCGGCATCCCCGGCGCCAGGCTGCCGCTGGCGACGATCCAGTCGCCCGGTTCCTGCCCCACCGCCGCCAGCGCCGCCTGCCATTCCGGCTCGGTGACCTGCGGCCCCTCGGCGACGAAGCGGTATTCCTTCCGGCTGGTCCGGTCATGCACGGTGTAGCTGATGCGGGTGCGGCCGGCGATCGGCACGGCGCGGCAGCGCACGTGATCCTCGGCCAGCAATTCCTCGAGGAACAGGCCGGGGAAGCCGCCGGCGAGCACCACCGCCAGCACGTCGCCGCCAAGCTCGTGCACCACCCGCGCGACATTGACGCCGCCGCCGCCGGGGTCCTGCATTTCGTTGAAGGTGCGCACCTTGTGGACGGGCCGCACCGCATCGGCATCGCAGGCGATGTCCACGGTCGGGTTGACGGTCAGGGTGATGATTCGGGGTTCGGTCACCGGCGCAGCTTCTTTCCCAGCGGGGCGGAGCGGTCAAGCGGATCGTTGACCGCGCGCCCGCGCGGCGGAACACTCCCGGCCGATGCACGGGAGGGAAGGCACGATCCATGCAACTCGCGCTCTGCACCTGGCAGGAGGTGGAGGAATATCTCGGCCGCCGGACCGGCATCATCATTCCGATCGGCTCGGTCGAGCAGCACGGCCCGAACGGGCTGATCGGCACCGACCATCTCACCGCCGAGGCGGTCGCCCAGGGGGTCGGTGAGCGCCTGGGCTGCCTGGTGGCGCCGACGCTCGCCTATGGCATGTCGCAGCACCATCTGGGCTTCGCCGGCTCGGCGACCCTGAAGCCGTCCACGCTGATGCTGGTGGTGCGCGACGTGGTGCAGTCGCTGGCGGTGCACGGGTTCCGGCGGTTCTTCTTCATCAACGGCCATGGCGGCAACATCGCCAGCGTCACCGCCGCCTTCGACGAGGTCTACGCCATGCGCTCGCTCGGCGAGGCGGGGCAGCCGGTGCGCTGCCGCCTGAGCTTCTGGTTCGGGCCGCGCACCCGGGCGCTGACGGCGGCGCTGTACGGCGAGTCCGAGGGCGGCCACGCCACCTGCTCGGAAGTGTCGCTGATGCAGTATTGCCGGCCGCAGGCGATCAAGACCGCGCCGATGTCGCCGCATCTGGCGCCGGCCTCGGGCGGTTTTTTCGACGCCGCCGACTACCGCGCCCGCTTCCCGGACGGGCGCATCGGCTCGGCGCCGTCGCTGGCCTCGCCCGAACATGGCCGGCAACTGTACGAGACCGCGGTGGAGGATATGGCGGAGGCGTACCAGGCGTTTCTGGCCTGCTGAGAGTTTGTGAATGAATGCCCGCGGCGCTCGGTTCTTGCCGGAAACGCTCAATGATATCAGCGGGCTTTCATTCGCAAGTTCGATTGCTTCACACGCTCTGAGGCCGGCGGTGCCGGTCCACGCTCGCTAGAGGTGGCCAATGCGACTAAGCCCCATTGAAAAACGCTGGTCACAAGCGATGATCCTTCAGCTCTCTCAAGGCTGAACGCCTGGGGGTTCGCTGTCACATCATCATCGCACCAAGGGGAGTTCCCATGGCGAGACAAGCCGGCCGCCGGTTGGCGGCTGTCGCGCTCCTGCTGGTTGGCGCAACGGCGGCGCGCGCCGACATCGCGCCGCCCTATGGCGGCTGGCGTGGCGCGCGGCGACCGCTGCCGCCGGCGTCATGCACCAAGGTCCGCATCCACGCCGTCGACGGCGCGCAGCTCGACCGTCAGGGCAACGCGGGAACCCTCTCCGCCAATGGCACCGCCTCGACGGGCGGCTGGCATGACGCCGAACTGCGCCTGGTCACCGTCGATCGCAACGAAGCGCGCGGGGCGACGGCGATCTACGAGCTGGTCGGCTGCCCGCCCGAAACCAGTGCCGGCGGCTCCACTCGCCTCACCGCGGCAACGCCGCTGCCGCCTGCCCGGGTGCACCGCATCGTCATCAAGGCGGCAACCAACGAGCAAACCGTCGACCTTGATGCGCCGCTCCCGCCTCGTTAGCCCGCTCGCCGCGGCGAGCGGCGCTGTCGGCATGCTGTGCTTCGCCACGCTTGCCGTCCTGGCGCCGCTCGCGACCTACACGGTGACCCTCGCGGTGTTCGGCCTGCCGCATGTGCTGAGCGAGTTGCGCTATGTCGACCGGCGTTTCGGCCGGCGGCTCGAGCGGCGGTTTCTGCTGCCGATCGTGGTGTTGCTGCCGCTGATCGTGGCGATCCGTGCCAGTGTGGTGTTCCATCTGGTGCCGCCGGATATCGGCATTCCCGCCGAACTCGGCGGGGTGGCGATCCTGGCCCTCGCCTGCGCGCGGGGGCCGGCCGGCCGGACCGGCCTGGCGCTGCTGGTTGGCGGCACGATCGGCGGGGCGACCGCGGCCGCGCCCTATGCGACCGCGATTACGCTTTCCATTCTCCATAATCTGACCCCGCTCGGCTTCCTGTGGCAGATCGCGCCGCCGGCGTGGCGAAGCCGGGTCATGGGCTGGGCGGCCGCGGCTTTCCTCGGCTTGCCGCTGCTGGTGGCATCGGGCTGGCCGGGCGTCGCGCTGCACGGGCTGCTGGGTTCCGGCATGGCGCTCGATCCGTTGCAGGCCGGACCGCTGGCGGCGAATCTGTTCGTCTATGTGCCGCCGCCATTCGCCGCCACGCCGCAGGCGGTGGACCTGTTCACCGCCTCGGTCGTCGCGCAGGGCGCGCATTACGCGGCCGTCATCGTGCTTCTGCCGTTCCTGCTCGGCCGGCTCGACGGCCAGGCAGGCGGGCGCCTTCCCTGGCCGGCCGGCAAAATCTTCGCCGGCCTGTGCATTGCCGCCGGCGCCGTCAGCCTGGCGCGTTTCCTCGGCGGGTTTGCCGAGGCGCGCGCCCTCTACGGCATCGCCGCATCGGTGCACGCCTGGATCGAAATCCCGGTGTTGATCCTCGCCCTGACCGGCGGCGCTCAGCCATCGAGCCAAAGCCCGAGCGAAAACGAGCCGGCATTGGCGATCAGTGAAACCACCAGCGCACGATCGAGGCGCAGCCCTGCCATCCAGGCAATCAGGCCGGCCTCGACCAGCACGACGATGACTTCCGACCCGATGATCGACGGCCAATAGGGGAACCGCGGATAGGCCCATAATGCGACCGCCCAAAGCTGCGGGTGGGTGATCGCGGTCGCCGCGGCGGACGCGGCGGCGACGTGCGGATTGCCCCGGCAGGGCCATTGCGCCAGGCGGGCCACGCAACAGGCGATCGCCGCCTCGACCGTCGCCGACAGCAGCAGCGCCTCGATTTCGGTCATCGGCCAGTCACGGCGAATACGGGGCTCGACCTGGAACGGGCAACACAGCGCAGTTGCCACGCGGCAGGACGCCGGCATTCAACCCTCGCCCGGACCGCCCAACGCAAAGATCGCAGGTCAGACTATCAAGAACAGAAATGCCCCTGATCAGGCAAGTGATCATAGCTGACGCTGCACTCGTTCGCCGGGTGAACATTTGCCGGGTGCATGGAGCGACGTCAATGGACAGCATGGCAGCAGGCCCCCAACACGTCGTGATCATCGGTGCGGGGTTCGGCGGTCTCAACGCCGCCCTGGCCCTTGCCAAGGCGCCGGTCAACATCACCCTGATCGACAAGCACAACTACCATCTGTTCCAGCCGCTCCTCTATCAGGTGGCGACCGCCGGCCTGTCGCCGGCGGATATCGCCTCGCCGATCCGCGCCCTGCTGCGCGACCAGCAGAATGCGACGGTACTGCTCGCCAAGGTGACCGGCATCGATCCCGTGGCCAGGCAGGTCCTGATGGATGACGGGCGCGTCTCCTACGACAAGCTGATCATCGCCACCGGGGCGCGGCACAGCTATTTCGGCCGCGACGACTGGGAGCGCTACGCCCCCGGCATCAAGCGCATCGACGACGCGACCACGCTGCGCCGCCGCATCCTGCTGGCCTTCGAGCGCGCCGAGAATGAACCCGACCCGGTCGAGCGCCAGCGGCTGCTCAATTTCATCGTCATCGGCGGCGGGCCGACCGGGGTGGAGATGGCCGGGGCGATCGCCGAACTGGCGCGCAAGGCGCTGTCGCGCGACTTCCGCCGCATCGATCCGCGGCTGGCCAACATCACCCTGATCGAGGCCCTGCCGCGGGTGCTCGCCACCTTCCATCCCCACCTGTCCGACGCGGCCCGCGAGGCGCTGACCGATCTTGGCGTCAAGGTGCGGCTCGGCAAGCCGGTCACGGTCTGCGACGAGGACGGCGTGGTTGTCGATGGCGAGCGGCTGTGGGCGCGCACGATCATCTGGGGCGCCGGGGTCATGGCCTCGCCCGCCGGCAAATGGCTCGGGGCCGCGTGCGACCGGGCGGGCCGTATCATGGTCGAGCCCGACCTTTCGGTACCCGGCATGCCCGACATCTTCGTCATCGGCGATACGGCGCATGCGCTGCGGAACGGCAAACCGCTGCCCGGCGTGGCGGCGGTCGCCAAGCAGCAGGGGCAGTATGTCGGCCTTCTCATCGCCACCCGGCTGGCCGGGCGCAACCTGCGCGGCTTCCGCTATCGCGACTACGGCTCGATGGCGACGATCGGCCGGCGGCGTGCCGTCGCCCAGATCGGCCGCCTGCGGGTGTCGGGCTACTTCGCCTGGCTGCTGTGGAGCTTCGCCCACGTCTATTACCTGACCGGCTTTCGCAACCGGCTCGTCGTGGGGCTGAACTGGGGCTGGAACTATCTGACGTTCCAGAGCGGTACACGGCTGATCACCGGCTATACCGGTGCTCTGCTCGATCCTTTGCCGCCGCACGAGGCTGCGGTCCCGGTGCCGGCGAAGCTGACCGTGCCGGCGGCCTGATTCGCAAGTCTCTCTTGTCCGGGCCGGAACCGCCGCGCCCCCCGCCGCCGCGGGTCATGTTCCGGCCGTCACTGAAAGCCGACGACGGCGTGCGGCGTGTAGGGTTCCTCCAGCGCCGCAATTTCCTCCGGCGCCAGCTTCAGCGCCAGGGCGGCGACCGCGTCGTTCAAATGCTGAGGTTTGGACGCGCCGACGATCGGCGCGGTCACCCCATGCTGCTGCGCAACCCATGCCAGCGCGACCTGCGCCCGCGGCACGCCACGCTGTTTCGCCACCCCGGCAACCCGCTCGATGACCCGGCGATCGGATTCGACGGCGCCGCCATAGAGGCTATTGCCGAACATGTCGCTGTCCTGGCGTTCGCTGGTTTCGTTCCAGTCGCGCGTCAGGCGGCCGCGCGCCAGCGGGCTCCAGGGCAGCACCGCCACGCCCTGGTCGGCGCAGAGCGGCAGCATCTCCCGCTCCTCCTCGCGGTTCAGCAGGTTGATGTGGTTCTGCATGCTGACGAATTCGGTCCAGCCGTGCAGGCGTGATGTGTAGAGCGCCTTGGCGAACTGCCAGGCGTACATCGAGGACGCGCCGATATAGCGCGCCTTGCCGGCCTTCACGACGTCATGCAGCGCTTCGAGCGTTTCCTCGATCGGCGTCTTCGGGTCCCAGCGATGGATCTGGTAGAGATCGACGAAATCAGTGCCCAGCCGGCGCAGGCTGTTGTCGATTTCCTGCAACACCGCCCGGCGCGACAGGCCGGCGCCGTTCGGGCCGGGTCGCATGCGGCCATGCAGTTTGGTCGCGATCACCACATCCGCGCGCCGCGCGAAATCCCTCACCGCGCGGCCGACGATTTCTTCCGAGTTGCCGTCGGAATAGACGTTGGCGGTGTCGAGGAAGTTGATGCCAAGTTCCAGCGCCTGCCGGATCAGCGGGCGGCTGCTTTCCTCGGGCAGCGTCCAGGCATGGTTGCCGCGCTCCGGCGCGCCATAGGTCATGCAGCCGAGGCAGATGCGGGAAACCTCCAGACCGGTGCGCCCGAGTTGCGTGTACTCCATCGTTGCGCCTCCTTGCCACGGCTTGAGCCATCAGAGCGCGCGGGCACGATCCCGCAGCACGTATTTCTGCATCTTCCCGGTGCTGGTCTTCGGCAACGGCCCGAACACGACGGTGCGCGGCAGCTTGAAATGCGCCATGTTGGCGCGGCAGAAGGTGATGATCTCCTCCTCCGTCGCGATCGAGTCCGGCCGCAGCGTGACGAACGCGCAGGGCGTCTCGCCCCATTTCGCATCCGGCCTGGCGACCACCGCCGCCTCAAGCACCGCCGGGTGGCGGTAAAGCACGTCCTCGACCTCGATCGTCGAGATGTTCTCGCCGCCGGAAATGATGATGTCCTTGCTGCGGTCCTTGATCTCGATATAGCCGTCGGGATGCCAGACGGCGAGATCGCCGGTGTGGAACCAGCCGCCCGCGAACGCCTCGTCGGTGGCTGCCTGGTTCTTCAGGTATCCCATCATCACCGCATTGCCGCGCATGAACACCTCGCCCATCGTGGCCGCATCGCGCGGCACCGGGACGAGCGTGTGGGCGTCGGCGACCATGAGACCTTCGAGGCTGTGATACGGCACGCCCTGGCGGGCCTTGATGCGTGCCCGTTCCGGCGCCGGAAGGGCATTCCACTCGTCCTGCCAGGCGCACACCGTCACCGGGCCATACACCTCGGTGAGGCCGTACACATGCGTGACATGGAAGCCGCGTGCTTCGGTTGCTTCGATCACCGCGGCCGGCGGCGCCGCGCCGGCGGTCATGATGCGCACGGTGCGACCGCCGAGATCGGGGATGGTCGGTGCGCTGGCGATCATGTTCACCACGATCGGCGCGCCGCACATATGCGTCACCCCCTGGTTCGCCAGCGCATCGAGCATCGCCTCGACGGTGATGCGGCGCAGGCAGACATGCGTGCCCGCCAGCGCCGTCACCGTCCAGGGGAAGCACCAGCCGTTGGCATGGAACATCGGCAGCGTCCACAGATACACCGGATGCGTCGTCAGGCCCCAGGCGGTGACGTTGGCCAGCGCGTTCAGATAGGCGCCGCGGTGGTGGGTCACCACGCCTTTCGGATTGCCGGTGGTGCCCGACGTGTAGTTCAGCGCGATCGCCTCCCATTCGTCGGCCGGCATCGACCAGGCGAAGTCGGGATCGCCGCCGGCCAGGAACGCCTCGTACTCGATGTCGCCCAGCAGCCGGCCCGGCGGGGCGAGCGGATCATCGACATCCACCACCAGCGGGCGCTTCGCTGCGGGCAGCAGCGCCAGCGCCTCGGCCATGACGGTGGAATATTCGCGGTCGGTAATGAGCACGCGCGCCTCGCCGTGCTCCAGGATGAAGGCGACCGTGGCGGCATCGAGACGGAAATTGAGCGCGTTCAGCACGCCGCCGACCATCGCGATGGCAAAATGACATTCAAAGATCGGCGGCGCGTTCGGCGACATGATCGCCACCGTGTCCCCGGGGCCGACACCGCGCGCGGCGAGCGCGGAGGCAAGCCGGCGGCAGCGCGCATAGGTCTCCGCCCAGGTGGTGCGGCGCTCGCCGTGGACGACGGCGATACGGTTCGGATAGATCGCGGCCGTGCGGGCAAGGAAACTGAGCGGGGTGAGGGGGACGTGGTTCGCGGCGGTCTTCGCCAGATCGTATTTGCCTGGTTGGCGCGTGGCGTTCATGTCCGTTGCCCTCCCGAAGGGTGTGTTCTTGCAGGAATATCACTGCGCTGCACCGCTGTCACCTTGGCCTCCGGACGGTTCGTCCACGCGGTGCATCACCAGATCCTTCCCGGATCGATATCAGTGCGTCTCCGCCCGCCAGCCGATCGCGGCGCGCAGGAACGCATAGCCGAGCGCCGTGAACAGGGCGCGCTGGCGGTTGTCCTTGCCGTAGCCGTGGCCGCCGGAGGCGAGTTCAAGGAACGCCGCGTCGTAGCCCAGCGCCTGCAGCTTGGCCGCCATCTTGCGCGCATGTCCCGGGTGCACCCGGTCGTCGCGGCGGGTGGTGGCGAGCAGGATCGGCGGCGCCGCCCGGCCGGGCAGCACGGTGTGATAGGCCGAGATGTGCTGCAGGAACCGCCAGTCCGCCGGGTCGTCCGGGTCGCCGTATTCGGCCACCCAGCTCGCGCCGGCCAGCAGCCTGGTGTAGCGGCGCATGTCCACCAAAGGTATGGTGCATAACAATCCGCCGAACAGCTCCGGGTAGCGGACGAACATGTTGGTAATCAGGATGCCGCCGTTCGAGCCACCCTCGGCGGCGATGCGGCCCGGCCGGGTGACGCCGCGGCGCACCAGATCGGCGGCGACGGCGGCGAAATCGTCATGGCTGCGCGCCTTGCCCTCGCGGCGCCCGGCCTCGTGCCAGGCCGGCCCGAACTCCCCGCCGCCGCGCAGCGTGGCGACCACGCCGGTGCCGCCGCGCTCCAGCCAGAGCTTGCCAACCCCGCCGCGGTAGGTGGGCAACTCCGACACTTCAAAGCCGCCATAGCCGTAAAGATGCACCGGCGCGTCGCCGGTCTCGCCGGGCGGGCCGACCTGCACATAGGGAATGCGCGTGCCGTCGGCGGAAACGGCTTCGTGGCGGCTGACCACCAGCCCGGCGGCGTTGAACGCTTCCGGCGCCCGCTTCAGCACGGCGGGGGCTTCGGGGCCGGCCTGCGTGAGCAACAGCGTCGGCGGCGTCAGCGGGTCCTGGGTCAGTGCGAGCAGCGTGCCGTCGGATTCATCCGGCTGTTCGTCCAGCCGCCAGACGCTGACGGTGCCGACCTGCGGCAGGCCGGCGAGCGGCGCCTGCGCCCAGTCCTCTGCCGGCGAAACAACCAAGGAAAGCGGGCACAGATCGTCCAGCACCTGCACCACCAGCCGCTCGCGGGCAAAGCAGAACCCCTGGATGCTGCGCCGCGCTCCGGGCGTGAACAGCACCCGGAAGCCACGCCCGCCGGCCTGGAATGCGGCCAGACCGATGCCCAGCAAGCTGCCGGCCGGGTGGGTGACCTCGCCGATCGTCCAGTCCGAGCGCGGGCGCACCGCCAGCCAGTCGCGGCTCCACAGGTACCAGGCATCCTGCGGCAGGTCGATGCGGTGCCGTCTGCCCGCGATGTCGCCGGTCCAGATCTCCGCCCGGATGAAATCCAGTTGCTCGTTGAACACCAACTGGCGGTCGGGATGGGTGCGGTCGACGCTGCCGCCCACCGCCATGCTGTCCGGGCCGGCCTGGAAGATCACCGGGGCGGCCAGCGGGTCGGTGCCGCGGCGCCACAGCCGCACGGTGCTTGCATAGCCGGAGCGGGTGGCCATGCCCGGTCCGTGCGCGCTGGACAGCAGCAGCGTGTCGCGGTCGATCCAGTCGGTCCCGCCCTTGGCCTCCGGCAGCACGAAGCCATCGGCGACGAACGCCTTGGTTTCAAGCGATAATTCGCGCAGCACCGCGGCGTCGCCGCCGCCGCGCGAAAGCCGGACGATGGCGCGGTCATGCGCGCCGGGCAGCACGCCGGCGCCGGCCCAGACCCAGTCCTCGCCCTCGGCGGCGGCCAGCGCATCGAGGTCGAGCAGCACCTCCCAGGCCGGGGCGGCATTCCGGTAATCATCCAGCGTGGTGCGGCGCCACAGGCCGCGCGGGTTGGCCGCGTCGCGCCAGAAATTGAACAGATGGGCGCCGCGCCGGATGACGTACGGAATGTTGTCGGGCCGGTCGAGGATGGCGGCCAGGGCATCGGCATCCGCCTCGGTCGCCGGGCCGCCGAAACGGGCCAGCGTGGCGGCGCTCTGCGCGTCGGCCCAGGCGATGGCCTGCTGGCCGTCGATGTCCTCCAGCCAGAGATACGGATCGTCGTCGGGCGCGGCCAGGGTGGGGTGGTGGTTCATGTCTGGGATATTGATGGGGAAAAGTAAGTAAGGCCAGGGCGCTGCCCTGGACCTGCCAAGGGGCGGTGGCCCCTTGGAACCCATTCATAAGGTTTTTCCTCCCTTGCCGGGTGCGGCGCAGCGAACCATAGCTTTGCCTTATGGACACCTACACCACCGACGTGATCGTCATCGGTGCCGGAATCGCCGGCGCCACCGCCGCCGCCCAGATCGCCGCCGACCGCCGCGTCGCCCTCATCGAGGCCGAGGACCATCCGGGATTCCACACCACCGGCCGGTCCGCCGCCATGTGGATACTGAACTACGGCCCCGCCGACGTCCGCGTGCTGACCGGCCTGTCGCGCGCCTTCTTCGAAACCCCGCCGGACGGCTTCACCGAAACGCCGCTGATGGCGAAGCGGCCGATGTGCTTCCTCGCCCGCCCCGACCAGGAGACCTCGCTGCGCGCGAACCTTGCCGGGGGCATCGGCCTGCGCGAGATATCGGTGGACGCGGTGCGCGCGCTGGTGCCGGCGCTGCGGCCCGGCTACGCCGCCGCCGCGGCGATCGAGGACGACGCCTTCGACATGGACGTGGCCGCGCTGCACCAGGGATTCCTCCGTTTGCACCGGCGTCGGGGCGGCACGCTGGCGCTGCGCAGCCGCGCCGGGCGCATCGCGCGGCGCGGCGGGCTGTGGGAGGTGGAGGTCACCGGCGGCGCCGTCTTCCGCGCCCCGGTGGTGGTGAATGCCGCCGGCGCCTGGGGCGACGAGGTCGCGCTCCGGGCCGGCGTCTCCCCGCTGGGCCTGCAGCCCAAGCGCCGCACCGGCGTGATCATCGATCCGGCGCCCTGGCAGGTCGGCACCTGGCCGCTGGTGCACGACGTGGACCACGCCTGGTACGTCCGCCCCGAGGCGCGCACCCGGCTGATGGTCTGCCCGGAGGACGAAACCGACATGCCGGCGCATGACGTGCAGCCCGACGAACTCGACGTGGCGATCGCCATCGACCGCATGCGGCAGGCGCTGGATATCGACGTGCGCCGGATCGAGCGGTCCTGGGCGGGGCTGCGCACCTTCACCCCCGACCGCAGCCTGGCCATCGGCTGGGACCCGGCAGCCGAGGGCTTCCTGTGGAGTGTCGGCCAGGGCGGCTATGGCATCCAGACCTCACCGGCCGCGGGGCGGCTGGTGGCGGACCTGCTGGCCGGTCGCGACCCCGGCCCGGCCGCGCAGGTGCTTCCCATGGTGAACCCGGCGCGGTTCGCTGCCATATAGGGGCCGCGGCTCAATAGGTCCGCTTTGCCGGCAGGAGAGTCATGTCGATCCACGTTGCGCTGACGCATCGCACCGCCTACCGGTACGACAGGGCGGTACAGGCCGGCCCGCAGACCATCCGGCTGCGCCCGGCCCCGCATGCCCGCACCCGGATTCTGTCCTACGCGCTGGCCATCGCGCCGAAGCCGCATTTCCTGAACTGGCAGCAGGACCCGCAGGGCAACTTCCTCGCCCGGGTGGTGTTCCCGGACAAGATCACCCATTTCGACGTGACGGTGGACCTGGTCGCCGATCTGGCCACCATCAATCCGTTCGACTTCTTCCTGGAGCCGGAAGCGGAAAGCTGGCCGTTCACCTACGACCCCATTCTCGACAACGAACTGGCGCCGTTCCGCCGGATCGATCCGATGGGGCCGTTGCTGGCGGCACTGCTCGATGAGGTGCCGCGCGCGGCGCTGCGCACGGTGGACAAGCTGGTCGCGCTCAACCGGCTGATCCAGGAGCGGATTTCCTACATCGTGCGGCTGGAGCCGGGGGTGTGGACACCCGAGCAGACGCTGACGGCGGGGCGCGGCAGTTGCCGGGATTCCGCCTGGCTGCTGGTGCAGTTGCTGCGCCAGCTCGGCCTCGCGGCGCGCTTCGTGTCCGGCTACCTCATCCAGCTGGTCGGCGACGTCAAGCCGCTGGAAGGGCCGGAAGGGCCGACCGCGGACTTCACCGACCTGCATGCCTGGGCCGAGGTCTACCTGCCCGGCGCCGGCTGGATCGGGCTGGACCCGACCTCCGGGCTGATGGCCGGCGAGGGGCATATTCCGCTGGCGGCCAGCCCCGACCCGCAATCGGCGGCGCCGGTAACCGGCAAGACCGAACCCTGCGAGGTCACCTTCGACGTCGCCATGTCGGTCAGCCGCATCCGTGAAACGCCGCGGGTGACCAAGCCGTACGACGACCGGCGCTGGCAGGACATCCTGGTGGCCGGCGCGCGGGTGGACCGGGCGCTGACGGCCGGCGACGTGCGGCTGACCTTCGGCGGCGAGCCGACCTTCGTCGCCGCCACCGACCAGGAAGCGCCGGAGTGGAACACCGCCGCGCTGGGCCCGACCAAGCGGCGCTATGCCGGCCGGCTGTTGCGCCGGCTGGCCCCGCTGTGGTCGCCGGGCGCGGCGCTGCATTACGGCCAGGGCAAGCTTTATCCCGGCGAGCAGTTGCCGCGCTGGGCCTTGTCGGCGCACTGGCGCGCGGATGGCGAGAAGGTCTGGCTGGACCCGGCCCGCCTGGCCAATCCCGACCGCGACCGCGGCACCGCCACCGCCGCGGATGCCGCCCGCTTCGCCACGCTGCTGGCCGAGCGGCTGCAGGTCGATCCGGCCACCGTGCTGCCGGCGCATGAGGACGTACAATACTATCTTTGGAAGGAACAACGGCTGCCGGCCAACGTGGTGGCCGAGGACAGCCGGCTGCGCGATGCGCTGGAACGGGCGCGCATGGCCCAGGTGTTCGGCCAGGGCCTGGCCTCGCCGGTCGGCAGCGTGCTGCCGCTGAAGCGATCCGCCGACGGCACGCGCTGGCAGACCGGGCGCTGGTTCTTCCGCGGCGGCACCCTGTTCCTGATCCCGGGCGACAGCCCGATCGGCTACCGCCTGCCGCTGGACAGCCTGCCCTGGGCGGACCCGGACAGCATCGAACCCGCCTTCGAGGAAGATCCGTTCGCGCCGCCGCGCAAGCTGCCAACCCAGGTGGTGTTGCGGACCCGGCGGGCGGTTCCCGGCGGGGCGGCGTTCGAGCCGGTGCCGCAGGCGCCGCCGGTGCCCGGCCGCCCGGAGCCCGGCGTGGTGCGCACCGCGCTTGCCGTGGAGCCGCGCGGCGGGCTGCTGCACGTGTTCTTCCCGCCGTTGTATGCGGCCGAGGACTGGCTGGACCTGGTCGCCGCCGTCGAGGCCACGGCGGCGCAGCTCGGCCACCCGGTGGTGCTGGAAGGTTACATGGCGCCCGCCGACCCGCGCCTGCTGCATTTCTCGGTGACGCCGGACCCCGGCGTGATCGAGGTCAACGTGCATCCGGCCCGCGGTTGGGCCGAGCATGTCGAGCGCACCGAACAGCTGTATGAGGAAGCCCGCCAGATCGGGCTGGCCGCCGAGAAGTTCATGATCGACGGCCGCCATGTCGGCACCGGCGGCGGCAACCACGTGGTGATGGGCGGGGAGACGGTGGAGGACAGCCCGTTCCTGCGCCGGCCCGACCTGCTGAAGAGCCTGCTGGGTTTCTGGCACAACCATCCCAGCCTGTCCTTCCTGTTCAGCGGGCTGTTCATCGGCCCGACCAGCCAGCACCCGCGGGTGGACGAGGCACGCGACGACGCCATCAACGAGCTGGAGATCGCCTTCGCCCAGGTGGCGCCGTTCCGCCAGACGCCGCCCTGGCTGACCGACCGGCTGTTCCGCAACATCCTGGCGGACATGACCGGCAACACCCACCGCACCGAGTTCTGCATCGACAAGATGTACGACCCGAACGGCCCGGGCGGCCGGCGCGGGCTGGTTGAGTTCCGCGCCTTCGAGATGCCGCCGCATGGCCGCATGTCGGCGGCGCAGATGCTGCTGATGCGCTCGGCGGTCGCGGCCTTCTGGCAGCATCCGTATGAGCGCCGCATGATCCGCTGGGGCACCAGGCTGCACGACGCGTTCCTGCTGCCGCACTACTGCGTGCAGGATTTCCGGGCCGCCCTGGAGGATTTGGGCGCACTCGGCTTCCCGCTCGATCCCGCCTGGTTCGACCCGCATGTCGAGTTCCGCTTCCCGCAGATCGGCGTGGCGGAGGTGGGCGGCATGCTGCTGGAGGTGCGGCATGCGCTGGAGCCGTGGCACGTGCTGGGCGAGGAAGCCGCCCCCGGCGGCACCGCGCGCTATGTCGATTCCTCGGCTGAACGGTTGCAGACGCGGGTGACGGGCTGGACGCCGGAGCGCTATGTTCTCGCCTGCAACGGGGTGGCGGTGCCGCTCAGCCCGACGGAGGTGGTGGGGGAATACGTGGCCGGGGTGCGGTTCAAGGCATGGCAGCCGCCGAGTGCGCTGCATCCGACCATTCCGGCGCAGGCGCCGCTGGTGTTCGATGTCTATGACCGCTGGACCGGCCGCAGCCTGGGCGGCGTCGCGCACCATGTGGCGCATCCGGGCGGGCTGAGCTACGACACCTTCCCGGTCAATGCCAACGAGGCCGAGGCCCGCCGGCGCTCCCGCTTCTTCGCGTTCGGCCACACCCCGGACGCGATGCCTGAGCCGCGAGCGGCGATCGGCTCCGAGCATCCGCGTACTCTGGACCTTCGGCGTTTCGCCTGACACGATGGTGGCATGGTGAAACGCCCATCAGAACAAATGCGTTGCAACGGGGGGCCTGGCTGTCCGCGAGGCGGGAGGACGGCGGCGTGAACGCGCCCGCTCCGGGCGTGCCCGGCCCGGACCTGCCGGGCATCGACGAAATGGTTGATGGCACCGGCCTGCTGCGGACGCATTGGCGCAGCGTGCTGGGGACGTTCACCGCGCTCGGCAGGGCCGGCATGGCCGAGCGCGAGCGCCGGCTGGACCGCGCTTTCGTGGACGAAGGGATCACCAGCGTGCTGCCCGGCTCGGCCGGCCGCCCCTGGCGCTGCGACCTGGTGCCGCTGCCGCTGCCGGCCGCCGAGTTCGCGGCCCTGGAGGCCGGGCTGGCGCAGCGCGCCCGCCTGCTCGCCGCCCTGCTGGCGGACATCTACGGGCCGCAGACCGTCGCCGCCGAGGGGCTGCTGCCGCCGGCCCTGGTGTTCGCCAATCCCGGTTTCCTGCGCCCGTGCCGGTTCGCCGTGCAAACGCCGCTGCTGCACAGCTACGCGGCGGATCTGATCCGCGGGCCGGATGGCGGCTGGCTGGTGCTGGCCGACCGGACCGCCGCCACCGTCGGCGCAGGCTATGCGCGCGAGAACCGCCGCCTGCTGTCGCGGGTGCTGCCCGAGGCGTTCCGCCCGGTGCAGATGCGCCAGTTGAAGCCGTTCTTCGACATCTGGCAGGATGCGCTGCGCCGGCTTGATCCGCGCGGCCGGCCGAATCCCACGGTCGCCTTGCTCTCTCCGGGCACGACGTCGCCGCAATGGTTCGAGGACATGTTCCTGGCCCGCGAATTGTCGTGCGCGCTGGTCGAAGGCGGCGACCTGACGGTCCGCGGCGGGACGGTTTTCCTCAAGACGCTCAAGGGATTGCAGCAGGTTGACGTGCTGCTGCGGCGGCTCGACGGGCGCATGATCGACCCGCTGGAGCTGGAGGCCGGCAGCCCGCTGGGGGTGACCGGGCTGATGGATGCGGTGCGCCAGGGCAGTGTGCGGATGGCCAACGATCCCGGCTCGGGCCTGGCCGAGGCGCCGGCGCTGTCCGCCTTCCTGCCAGCGCTGTGCCGCCGCCTGCTCGGCGAGGAGCTGGCGCTGCCGGGCGTGCCGACGGTCTGGCTGGGCGACGAGGCAGCGCGTGCGGAGGTGTTGCGCCCACCGTCCGGCTGGCGGGTGATGCCGGCGATGGACAGCCGGGTGGCCCCGGTATCGCCGCCGGCGCTGACGCCCGCCGCGCGTGCCGAACTGATGGCGCGGATCGACGCGCGGCCCTGGGAATGGGCGGCCAGCCGGCTGGTCTCGCCCTCCGTCGCGCCCTGCCTGGAAAGTCAGAGCCTCGCCCCGCGACCGATGGTGATGCGGCTGTTCCTGGTGCATGACGGACGAAACTGGCGGGCCATGCCGGGCGGGCTTGCCCGGGTGAAGGACGAGGCCGAGTGGCTGACCGGCCGCGCCCCGCCGGTGGGCATTTCCAAGGACGTCTGGGTGCTCGCCGAGGAAGGCAGCGACCTGGTCGGCCCGCCGGCGCCGCCGGTGCCGGCGCTGCGGCTGCGGCGCACCGCCGGCGACCTGCCGAGCCGGGTGGCCGACAACCTGTTCTGGCTCGGCCGCTATGTCGAGCGCCTCGACCGTGCGGCGCGGCTGGGCCGGGCGTCGCTGCAACGGCTGGTGCGCACCGCCACCCTGCTGCCGCACGAGCTGATGGAGCTGGAGGTGCTGGCCGCCTGCCTGATCGAGGCCCGGCTGATTCCGTCCGAAGGGGTGGTGGTGACCGGCGGCGCAGTGACCGGCCTCGGCGAGGCCCTGCTGCGCTCGGTGCAGGAAAACGGCAAGGTCACGCGGACCTTCGCCGACGTGGCGCGGCTGACCGAGAACGTGCGCGACCGGCTGACCGGGGAGATGTACGCCACCTTCACCGCCACGCTGCGGGCGGCGCGGGGGGATGCCGCCGCCGCCGGGCGCAGCCTGGACGGGCTGACGCATGGCATGGTCGCCATCAACCGGTTCGCCACCGCGGTGGCCGGGGTCGCGGCCGAGAACATGGTGCGCGGCGGCGGCTGGCTGTTCCTTGATCTCGGACGGCGCCTGGAGCGTGCCTGGGCGGTGGCCGGGGAAGTGGCGATCGCGCTCGACCAGCCATCGGCGCGCATCGAGGCCGGGCTGCGTCTGGTGCTGGAGCTCTGCGATTCGGCGATCACCTATCGCACCCGCTACTTCGATGTGCTGCAGCCGGCGCCGGTGCTCGATCTGGTGCTGGCGGACCAGGGCAACCCGCGCGGTCTCGGCTTCCAGCTGGCGCAGATGCACACGCTGCTGGACGAGCTGGGCGGCGAAGGCGGCGCCCGCGAGATGCTGGCCGGCACCGCGGCCGGGCTGCTGGCCGAGGCGGAGATCATCGTCGAGGCGGTGCTGGCGGCGCCCAACCAGGCGGTTGCGGCGGCGGCGCTGCCGCCGCGGCTGAAAGCGCTGGCGGCCGGGGTTGCCGCGCTGTCGGACCACATCACCCGGCGCTATTTCGCCTTGCTGCCGGCGGCGCAGACGCTGGGCTGGTCGGCGGAAGCGGCGCCGGCGCTGCGGGGGGCGGCGTGAACCCATGAGGTACCGCGTCCACCACCTGACCACCTACGCCTATGCCGAGCCGGTCGATCTGGCGAGCCACATGCTGCATCTGACGCCGCGACCGCAGCCCGGGCAGACCGTGCTGTCGGCCTCGCTGCGGGCGACCCCGCAACCGTCGCGGGTGAGCGGGGCGGACGACCATTTCGGCAATCATGCCACCTGGATGTTTCTTGATCTGCCCCACCAACGTTTCGAGGTGGCGGTGGAGGCGGTGGTCGAAGTGGCGTTTCCGCCGCCGCCGCCGCCGGCATCCACGCCCCCCTGGGAACAGGTGGCGGCGGGGCTGCGCAGCGGGGCTGCCGGAAGCTGGCAGGCGGCCGAGTTCAGCTTCGACAGCCCGCTGGCCCCGGCCGACCGCGCGGCCGGGTTGTACGCGCGGCACAGCTTCCCGCCCGGGCGGCCGGTGCTGGAAGGGCTGCTGGACCTGAACGCGCGCATCCGCCGCGACTTCAGTTTCCGCACCGACGTGACCACCGTGGTGACCCCGGTGGCGCGGGTGCTGGCACAGCGGGCCGGCGTCTGCCAGGATTTCACGCATGTCATGGTTGCCGGGCTGCGGGCGCTCGGGCTGTCGGCGCGCTACGTGTCGGGCTATCTGCGGACGCGCCCGCCGCCCGGCCAGGAAGCACGCCGCGGCGCCGACCAGTCGCATGCCTGGGTGGGGGCGTGGCTGGGGCCCGCCCATGGCTGGGTTGATCTCGACCCGACCAACAACCTGGTGGTGCGCGACGAGCATGTCGTGCTGGCCTGGGGACGCGACTATGGCGACATCAGCCCGGTGCGCGGGGTCATTCTGGGCGGTGGCGAGCATAGCGTGACGGTGGCGGTCGATCTGGAGCCGGCGCGGGCGGCCTAGAGCGCGCTGACCGTAAACGGTCAGCGCGCTCCAGCTCTTTGTTTTGGCGAGCAACTTTGCCGGCCGGCTTTCGCCAGTCTGACCGGCGTTGCTCCAGCGCCCCGGCAACGAGCGGCGTTGCTGCCGGGCCGCCGGATCAAGCGCATGTTACACCGCAATAAGAAGTCTTGGTGATATGAAGGCGCTCGCGGAGCAGTACTGCCACCGGGCAGGCTGCTCCCGCCCGCTTGGGGACGGCGCCGCTTTCCTGTATTCATGTGGCTGCGAGCCAGGAAAGGCGCCGTCAGATGAGTTACGTCGACAAGGTCCTGCAACCCGGCGAGAGCGTGATGGCGCGTGCATCCATCCATTGGGTGACCTACCTCAGCGGTGTGCTGGTGCTGGCCGCCGGGTTTGTCATCTACATCGCGGCGCGGCCGGCGCAGGGCTTTCTGCCGCTGACCGCCATCGTCGCCCTGTTGCCGACGGTGCTTGGCTTGGCGCTGATCTTCCGCGCCTGGCTGGCCCGGCTGGGAACCGAGATCGCGGTCACCAATCTCCGCGTGATCTACAAATCCGGGGTCATCAGCCGCCGCACGGTGGAAATGAATGTTGACCAGATTGAATCGGTTGAGGTGGACCAGTCCATCGCCGGCCGCATGCTGGGCTATGGGGATATCGCCGTGCACGGCACCGGCGAAGGTATCGAGAACATCCGTCTGATCGCCGATCCGCTGACGGTGCGCAGCGCCATGACCGCACGCTGACCGACGCAGGCCGGCCGCTCCCAATGGCGGGGGAGCGCGCCGGAAAGCCGGGCGGGCGCGGCGCAGGTTGAAGCGCGCCGCGCATGTTGGCTGTTCGTTTTGAGGAGCAACGATCGGTTCTGGCGAGTAATGCCCGGTAACGCCTGGTAATCCGGGCGGTGCCCTCGCCGTCGCCTGGTGGGCCGGGGGAGGGCTGGGTGGCACCGTGCGGCGGGCAGCATGCACCGTGCCGAGTGGTCGCTGCCGTTTCCCCTGCCGGGGCATCGGTTGCTGCATCCCCGCTGCATTCCGCCCGCACGTCGTCGCGCTTCGCCCGCAGCCAGGCGCACCGGGATTTCCACCACCGCATGAATTCGCAACGGAAAGACTTGATCTTTCCGGCAGTTGGCAAGCATGCGCCTGTCATTGCGAGGCGGCTGTCCATTTTCCATATGCAATCATGATCACAGGGTACGTATACGGCCGCATCACCGGGTTGTGATCAGGCGAAATTCTGTAACTTGATGTTGAAGATGAACTCACAAGAACGTGAAGCTAACACCGGCAAGTTCATTCCTGTATCGAAGGTCGCTGCATTGCCTAAGAACACGTCACAGAAACGTGAATTTCTTCGCGTGAAACGCGCTTGATGGTGCCAGTTCGTTCGGACACAATACTAACGTGGCTGGCGGGTCAGCCACGGGGCGTTTAGGAACCCCAATCTTGTTATAACAAGGAGTGCGCAACATGCGATTCTCAGTGGTTGTCAGCGCGGCAGCCTTGTCGATGGCGCTGAGCCTGCCGGCTTCCGCGGGCCCCCTGTCCACCCTCCTGGCACACCTTAACAACCCCATCACGGTGTCCAGCCTTCTCGGCGTGACCAAGCCGACGTCAACCAGCGTTGGCGGGGCCTACAGTTCTAGCAGCGCCCAACCCGCCAATCCTGTCATCAGCACTGATGGAAACTCCCTCGTCGCCGGCAGCACAGCGGCCGCACACGGCAACACGACGTATGGCGCGCCTGGCAGCTTCTCCTTTGGCCCGGCCAACGTCGTAAGCGGGTCGACGAGCACCGGCGCGTATGCAACCAACGGCGGCACGGCGACCGGAACTGCTGTCTCCGTCGTCCTGACCACCACGGGCACAACCCCATAAGTGACGAACGAAGTTAGCTTGATCACTTCAGGGTAAAACGTCTGAACAGCGCACCAAGGGGTTGCCGATGCTACCAACGCCCTTTGGTGCGCCTTTAAGAACCACGAAGCTGGAGGTCGCCGTGCGATATCTTTTGCTTGCCCTTGCTTTGATCGCGATCCCCGCCCTGGATGCGCGCGCGGATTCCGGCGCTGGCTCCACCGCCAAATCTAACGCGAACGCTGGGGCGAACGCTGGGGCGGTGTCACAGTCTTCTGGCGGGCAGGCTGGCGCGCAGATCGTCAGTTACGGCGGTGGCACCTCGACGATCCACAACACGCCTGAAGCCGTACCCGGCACCATCTATGGCGGCACCAACCCCTGCGCCGTCGGCGCGTCCGGTGCCATGTCGATCGCCGGCCTGGGTATTGGCGGCGGCGCCATGTGGAACTCGCCGGGCTGCGAACGCCGGAACGCCGCGGTGATCCTGTTCCAGGCCAACATGTCCGATGTCGCCGTGGCCCTGCTGTGCCAGGACGATGGAATCCGGACCGCCTTCAAGGAAGCCGGCAAGCCGTGCCCGGCTGATCGGGTCCAGGTCGCCGCCTATACCGAGCCAGTTGCCGCGACGCCGGCCGCGTACAGCCCTCCGCCGGTGGCCGCTGCTCCGGCCCCGGCCATGACGGAAGCCAGTTCGGGTCGGACAAGGCCGGCCTGGTGCGACACGACGACCGCGCCACGCGCTGCCGACCATAGTCCGGATGCCACGTCCTATCGCTTCTACTGCCAGTGACTGCGCGCCAGACAGGACGGCGAGAACCACGGCACCCCGGTGCCGTGGCTCCCGTCCGGTCTGAAAGGGAAAGGCTGGACTGAACAGCGGAGTTTCGCAGCCGTCGATCCTTTCGACGGCTTCTCCGTTTGGGCGCGTCGTCCGCCTTAAGAGACAAACGAAAGGAAGCCCAGGGCGCTGCCCTGGACCCGCAAGGGGTCGGTGGACCCCTTGACCCCGTTACCTACCGGAGCGACCGCACCGGCGCGTCGTAGGCGGCCGAGGTCACGCGGCCCGGGGCTTCGGCAACCTCGTTATAGCCGCGCACATCACGCGACGGGGCGCTCAGGGTGGGGCGGGCGTTGGCCACCAGGGTGCCACTGTCCGGGCGGTCGTAGATGAAGCCATAGGTGCTGTACATGCTGCCGAACTGCTCGCCGTGGCCGAGCGCCACGCGCACGGCGGACCAGTCGTTGCGCTCCGACACGTCGATCACGGTGACGCCGCGCGAAATGTTGCCCTTGCCGGACCAGGCCCAGTTGGCGTGGTCGATCTCGACCTCGCGGCTGTTGACGACCTGGCGCACCACGGCGACATGGCCCAGGCGCATGCCGCCATTGGCGCGGAAGTTCAGCACCGCGCCCACTTCCGGCTGGCTGCCGCGCTCGTAGACGCCGGCGGCGGCGTCCCACCAGTTGACGGCGTTGCCCTTCAGTTCGATGCCGGAGGCGGCCCGGGCGAACGGCACGCATTGCAACCCGCCATCATAGCGCGGGGCGTACACATGGCTCTTGCCGTTCTTGGTCAGTTTCGAGCCGGCACCGAGCCTGCCGGTCGGCCGGTTGTCGGGAACGCGCTTGCCGAAGCTCACCCGATGCACGCCGACCGGCGTGTTGTCGGCAATCGGTCGCAGGGCGATATGACGAAGCGTGGCCTTGATGGGAGCGATCGCATGCGAATCATGTGTTTGTTGCGCGGTGCGGGCAGCGTCGGCGGGAAAGGCAAGCCCAGACAGCGAAACGACTAGAACGGAACCAAGCAGCAGCGGCCGAAGCGTGCTGCTGCGCGGACGGGTGCCTGACTGTGGCGCTTGCCGCATGCTGATAGTCCTCCTGAGCTTCGTCGCGTTGCAGCATGGCGGTAACGCGGTGTTACCGATTTTGACAACCCTTCAAACCGATTCGCGTATGGAAGCCATGCGAATTCGCATGAATGCCCCTGTGGACAACCTGCGGTTTCAGGAAATTTATCCTAATGACGGATGAGTGAACCCCGCCTTGCAAAAAAGTCACTTGCGCGTGGCCGAAACGGCACAGCGCCGATTCGCGGCCACGCGCGCGCTCCCGGAACCGTTACTTGCAGACCGTCAGCATGATTTCGACCAGGTGACGAGGATCGGCCATATGTGCCTGCACGCAGGCCCGCGCCGGCGCCCCGCCCTTCGGCAGCCAGGCCGACCAGACCTCGTTCAGGGCCTCGCGGTCACGAATGTCCTTCAGCCAGATCTGCGCCTGCAGGAGGCGGGTTTTGTCGGTGCCGTGGGTTTCCAGCAGGGCGTCGACGGTGTCGAGAACCTCCCGGGTCTGGCCCTTGATGTCCTTGCCCAGGTCGGTTGCCGTGCAGCCCTGCAGAAAGACGAAGCCATGGTATTCCACGGCCTTCGACAGGACGTCGTTCGGTTCGGTGCGGATGATCTTGCTCATGGCGGTCGGTCCTCTCCGGTGCGGTGGCGGGGCCGTCGTAGGGCCCGCCCGCCGCCCGGGCAAGCCGGGGCGGTCCCGCCCTGCCATGGCGAACGGGCGTGCCCCGGTCCGGCTGCGGGGCCGGCCTATTGGGAGGGCGTGGCCGCCGGCTCGGGCGACAGGCCGGCGGGGACCGGTGCGTCGGGGCTGACGCCGGGGTTGCCGGAGGCCGCGTTCAGGCAGTCGTCCACCATGGTCTCCCGCGCGTAGCGGGCCGGCAGGCCGGCGCCCGGGTTGCCCGACATGCCGGTTGCCGCGAACGGGGAATCGCGCTCGCCGCCGGCATACATGTCGCTGCGGTAGACCTCGCCGCGGTTCTGCCGCTCGAACACCTGGTCCGCCCGCTGCCGGCACGCCGCCATCGCCTTCGGCGTGGCCCCCGCCCGGTCCGCGGTGGAGCCGATGGGGTGGGAGCAGGCGGTCAGCCCCGCCAGCGCCAGGCCGGCAAGGAGAGAAACACCCGGCAGGGAGCGGGCAGCCGAGGCCCGTTTCCTGGTGGCGGGACAGCGGCGCGACGGTGGGATCATGCGCAGGCTCCTGAAGCAGGCGAGGGGACGCGGGGGGCGCCGAGGCGGGCGGCCACCAGCGCGCGGAAGGGGGTGTCGTCGAAGCGTGCCTCGCAATTGAGCGGGGCGATGGCGGCGGCACGCAGCAGCGCGGGGTCCAGCTCGGCGCCGCCGCGCGTTAGCGTGAACAGCGGCGCCGCCCAGCGCGCGCGCGCCAGCAGGTCAACCAGCGCCAGCAGCCGCAGACACAGCGAAAGCCCGTAGCTGGTGTGCATGCCCGCGGTCAGGTCGACCGCGCCGGCCCAGCAGCACGCATCCGCATCGGCCAGCGCCAGGTCGGTCAGGCTGCCGTCGGCGCGGCGGAACCGGAACAGCCGGGCGCTGCCCCAGGCCGCCGCGCGGGCGGCCGCGCGGGCTGCCTCCCAGGCGGCGGCGATGTCGCGCAGCCGCACGGGCGGCAGCGATTCGGGGGGCGAATCGACCAGATACGTCACGGTTCCGTTCCCGGCCACCGCCACGCGGATCGGGGGGGGCGCGTCAGCATCCATTGCATAAACATGGACCGCCGGGGCGGTCCGCGCCACCCTTTCGGCGAGCTTCGTTGTTTGTACCGGCCTGGAACCATTTTCCATGGGGTGCAGGGGCCTTCGGCCCCTGCCGGGTCCAGGGCGGCGCCCTGGTGGAGCGCGAGGCGAAGCCTCGCAACGAAAGGATCAGTGTCGCCGCCGGTTGCGATCAGCGCCCATGGTGCGGCGCCCCGCTATTTCTTCGCCTGCTGGCCGTAGACAAATGTCTCGAAACCGTAATCCGCGGTGCGGAACCACAGGTATTCCTCGCCGCGGAAGACCTTCCAGGAGTCGAGGGTCTTCCTGAACAGCGGATTCTTGCCGGCCAGATCGTTCAGGACCTCAAGGGTCGCCTTGTAGCCCGCCTGCAGGATTTCCGGGGGGAACGGCTTGAGCTGGGTGCCGCCGGCCACCAGGCGGCGCAGCGCCGGCGGGTTTTCGGCGTCGTACCGGGCCTGTATCCAGCCGCAGGCATCGTAGCAGGCGGTTTCCAGCGCCGCCTTGTAGGTCGCCGGCAGGTCGCGCCACCTGTCCAGGTTGACGGTGGCCCACAGCGTCTCGTTGCCGGCCCACCAGCCCGGGTAGTGGTAGATTTTCGCCAGCTTGTTGAGGCCGAGCTTCTCGTCGTCGTACGGGCCGACCCAGGCGGCGGCGGTGACGGTGCCCTTTTCCAGCGCCGCCGCGATGTCGCCGCCGGCGAGCAGTTGCGGCGCGCCGCCCAGGCGGGCGATGACATTGCCGGCCAGCCCGGCGACGCGGATCTTCAGGCCCTTGAAATCGTCCGGCGTGCGGATTTCCTTGCGGTACCAGCCGCCCATCTGCGCACCGGTGTTGCCGGCCGGGATGCCCAGGCAGCCGTAGGGTTTCAGCACCTCATTCACCAGCTCCAGCCCGCCGCCCTGGCGCAGCCACGCCATCTGCTGGCGCGCGGTGAGCCCGAACGGCACGCCGGCGGCGAAGCCGAAGGCCGGGTCCTTGCCGACATAATACGACGCCGCGGTGTGGCCGATCTCCACCGTGCCGGCCTGCACCGCCTCCAGCACGGCCAGCGGCGGGGCGAGATCGCCGGCGGGGCTGATCTGGAAGCGGTTGTCGGTCAGGGCGGCGACCCGCGCGCACAGGTAATCCAGGCCGCCGTTCATCGTCGTCAGAATCTTGGGAAAGCTGGAGGCCAGCCGCCACTGGACCGCGGGCGGGCTTTGCGCAATGGCGGGCCGGGGCAGTGCCGCGACGGCGCCGAAGGCAGCACCACCCAGCGCGGCCGAGGTGACGAATCGGCGACGGTTCATGCTTTTTTCCCCGGGGTCGAGCCTGGATTGCCGATGGAGGGCGCCGCCGATCCGCCGGATCGGCTGGTCACGCCCGCCATATGCCGCCGCTACATGGTCCGCCCGTGGCAGTGCTTGAACTTCTTGCCGCTGCCGCAGGGGCAGGGCGCGTTGCGCGGGCTGTTGCGCCAGGTCGAAGGGTTATTCTGATCGACCGAGTTGCTGCGGTTGGCCTGCGTGGTCAGCCGTGTCACGCCGCCATCCGCCATTTCGTATTCGCGCTCCGCCCCGGCCAGGGCCAGTGCCGGCTCGGGATGGCTCTCCACCAGGCCGGACGGCGGCGGTGGCTCGATCGGCGCCTCGCTGCCCATCTCCACCCGCCCCAGCATGGTGGTCACGCGTTCCTTCAGCTCGTCCAGCATGGCGTTGAACAGGGCGAACGCCTCGCTTTTGTACTCGTTCAGCGGGTCGCGCTGGCCGTAGGCGCGCAGGCCGATGCCCTGGCGCAGATGGTCGAGCGCCAGCAGATGTTCCTTCCACACCGCGTCCAGCATCTGCAGCAGCAGGCTTTTCTCGACGAAGCGCATCAGATCGGGGCCGAAATTGGCCGCCTTGGCTGCCATCGTGGTATCCGCCGCCTGCACGATGCGGTCGAGGATGCCGGTTTCGTCCATGCCTTCCTCGCGCGCCCAGTCGGCGATCGGCAGGTCGAGGTTCAGCACCCGCTTCACATCCTCGGCCAGTTCGGCCGATTCCCACTGCTCGGCATAGGCGCGGGCCGGGATGCGGCGGATGACCATCTGGCCGATGATCTCGTGGCGCATGTCGTCCACCGTCTCGGACACGTCGGTGGCCTTCATGAACTCGCGGCGCTGGGCGTAGACCTCGCGGCGCTGGTCGTTCATCACGTCGTCGAATTTCAGCACGTTCTTGCGGCTGTCGAAGTTGCGCGCCTCGACCTTCTTCTGCGCCTTCTCCAGGGCCTTGTTGATCCAGGGATGGACGATCGCCTCGCCCTCCTTCAGCCCCAGCCGGGTGAGCATGCCGCCCATCCGGTCCGAGCCGAAGATGCGCATCAGGTCGTCTTCCAGCGACAGGAAGAATTTCGATGCGCCCGGGTCGCCCTGGCGGCCGGAGCGGCCGCGCAACTGGTTGTCGATGCGCCGGCTCTCGTGCCGCTCGGTGCCGATCACGTACAATCCGCCGGCCTGTTTGACGATCTCGTAGCCGAGCGTCACCTCGTCGCGGATCGCCGCTTCGCGGGCCTTCCGCTCGGCGGGGTCAACGATGCCGGCGGCCTCGATCTTCAGCCGCATTTCGACATTGCCGCCCAGTTTGATGTCGGTGCCGCGGCCGGCCATGTTGGTGGCGATGGTGATCGCCCCCGGCGCGCCGGCCTGGGAGACGATCACCGCCTCCTGCTCATGGTAGCGCGCATTCAGCACCTGATGCGGCACCTTGTGTTTCTTCAGGATGTCCGAGAGGTGCTCGCTTTTTTCGATGCTGACGGTGCCGACCAGCACCGGCTGGCGGCGCATCCGCGCCTCCTCGATCAGCTTCGCCAGCGCCTCGTTCTTCTCGTCGGCGGTGCGGTAGACCTCGTCATCGGCGTCGAGCCGGATGCAGGGGACGTTGGTGGGGATCTCGATCACTTCGAGGCGGTAGATCTCGATGAACTCGTCGGCCTCGGTCAGCGCGGTGCCGGTCATGCCGGCGAGCTTGGGATACAGGCGGAAGTAGTTCTGGAAGGTGATCGAGGCCAGCGTCTGGTTCTCCGGCTGGACCGTCACCGCTTCCTTGGCTTCCAGCGCCTGGTGCAGCCCCTCGGAGTAGCGGCGCCCTTCCATCATGCGGCCGGTGAACTCGTCGATCAGCACGATCTTGTCCTGGCGCACGATGTAGTCCACGTCGCGGGCGAACAGCGCGTGGGCGCGCAGCGACTGCTGGACGTGGTGCAGCACCGTCACGTTGAAGATGTCGTAGAGATTGCCCTCGGTGATGATGCCGGCGTCGCGCAGCATGTCCTCGACCCGCTGCGAGCCTTCCTCGGTCAACGTCGCGGTGCGGAATTTCTCGTCTTTTTCGTAGGTCGCCGGGTCTTTGACCAGTTCGCGCACCACCGCGTTGACGGTGCGGTAGAGATCCGAGGAGTCCTCGGCCGGGCCGGAAATGATCAGCGGCGTGCGGGCTTCGTCGATCAGGATGGAATCGACCTCATCGACGATCGCATAGACGAACTCGCGCTGGACCATGTCGTCCAGCCGGTATTTCATGTTGTCGCGCAGGTAGTCGAAGCCGAACTCGTTGTTGGTGCCGTAGGTGATGTCGGCGGCGTACTGCGCCCGCCGCTCGGCATCGTCCAGGCCGTGCACGATCACGCCGACGGTCATGCCGAGGAAACTGTAGATCTGCCCCATCCACTCGGCGTCGCGCTTGGCCAGGTAGTCGTTCACGGTGACGATGTGCGCGCCGCTTCCGTTCAGGGCGTTGAGGTAGACCGCCAGCGTGGCCACCAGCGTCTTGCCTTCGCCGGTCTTCATCTCGGCGATCTTGCCTTCGTGCAGCACCATGCCGCCGATCAGCTGCACGTCGAAATGGCGCATGCCCAGCGTGCGCTGGGACGCCTCGCGCACCACGGCGAAGGCTTCCGGCAGCAGCTCGTCGAGCGTGGCGCCGCGGGCGATGCGGGCGCGGAACTCAGCCGTCTTGCCGCGCAATGCCGCGTCCGAGAGGGCCTGCATGGCCGGCTCAAGGGCGTTGATCTGCGGCACCCGGCGCTGGTACGCCTTGAGCGCACGGTCGTTCGATGAGCCGAAGAAAGTGCGGGCGATGCGGGCGAACATGACAAGCCTTCCGGGGCGGACTCAGCCACACGGGTGCGGCGGCGCTCCCCACCCGGGGCCGCCGCCACCCTGCTCAGCTGTCCGCCCTCTCTCCGTCAGTTGGGCAGGGCTGTCAGATAGGACCCCTCGCGGGCGCGGTCAACGCGGCGGGGCGGTGGCAACGCCGGCGGGCGCTGCGCGCGGCGCGGGGTTCAGGGCAGAGTGCTGGCCCTGCTTGCTTTTCACCCCCGGTTGTCCCTGCGGGGCGGTTCGGCCATAACGGGTGTTGTTTCTGGAAAGGATCACCCCATGCGGCATATCGCCCGGATAGCCCCGTTTGCCGCACTGGCGGCCTTCTGTTGCCTGGCCGGCCCCGCCGCCGCCCAGCCGGCGGCCGATCCGGTGGTCGCCCGGGTGGACGGCAGCGAGATCCGCCTGAGCGACATTCAGGAGTCGATCCAGAATCTGCCCGCCGAATACCGCAACATGCCGCCGCAACAACTCTACCCGGCGCTGATCGAACAGCTGGTCGACCGCAAGGCGGTGGCGGTGCTGGCCCACAAGGAGGGCCTGGACAAGGACCCGGCGGTGCAGCGGCAGATGGCCCGCGCCGCGGAAGAGGCGCTGCAATCGGCGCTGTTCCACCGGGAGATCGGCCCGCTGGTCTCCGAGCAGGCGGTGCGCGCGCGCTACGACCGCGATGTGGCCGGCAAGCCGGGCGAGCCGGAAGTGCATGCCCGCCACATCCTGGTGGCCAGCGAGGCCGATGCCATCGCCATCATCGCCGAGTTGAAGAAGGGCGGCGACTTCGCCGCGATCGCCAAGTCCCACAGCAGCGACCCCGCGGCCGCCGAGGGCGGCGACCTGGGCTGGTTCAAGCAGGGCGACATGCTGCCGGAGTTCTCCGCCGCCGCCTTCGCGCTCAAGCCCGGCGAGGTCACCGACAAGCCGGTGCACACCAGCTACGGCTGGCACGTCATCCGGGTGGAGGAGCGCCGCGTTGCCGCCCCGCCAAGCTTCGAGCAGGCGCGCGACGAGCTGCGCAGCCACATGATCCAGGAAGGCGTGCAGAAGCTGGTCGCCAACGCCCGGGCCGGGGTGAAGGTGGAAAAATTCAACGCCGACGGCTCCACCGCGCGGCCGACCGACACCGCGGAGCCGCCGCCGGCGCCGGCCAGATAAACGGCGTCGCGCAAGGAAACATCGCATGCCCCCGCCCGTCTCGCCGCTTGCCGTTGACCTGCCGGAGCTGAAGCCGCTGGCGGGGGTGCGCCTTGGCGCCGCCGCCGCCGGCATCCGCTACCAGGGGCGCACCGACCTCGTGCTGGCGGAACTGGCGCCGGGCACCACGGCGGCGGGGGTGTTCACCCGCAGCAAGTGCCCCGGCGCGCCGGTGGACTGGTGCCGCGCGGCGCTGAAGGGCGGGCGGGCGCGCGCCGTCGTGGTGAATGCCGGCAATGCGAACGTCTTCACCGGCCGCGCCGGTGCCGAGGCGGCACGCCTCTCGGCCGCGGCGGCGGCGAAGCTGGTGGGGTGCAGGCCGCGCGAGGTCATGCTGTCCAGCACCGGGGTTATCGGCGAGGTGCTGCCGCATGACCGGCTGACCGCCGCCCTGCCGGGGCTGCACGCGGCGCTGCGGGAGGATGGCTGGGCCGACGCGGCGCGCGGCATCATGACCACCGACACCTTTCCCAAGGCGGCGGTGCGCACGGCGCGGATCGGCGACGCCGAGGTGACCATCCAGGGCATCGCCAAGGGCAGCGGCATGATCGCGCCCGACATGGCGACCATGCTGTGCTTCGTGTTCACCGACGCGAAACTGCCCGCCGGGGCATTGCAGGCGGTGCTGAGCCGCGGGGTGGAGAGCAGTTTCAACTGCACCACGGTGGATTCCGACACCTCCACCTCCGATACCGTGCTGCTGTTCGCCACCGGCCAGGCGAAGCACAGGCGCGTGCCGGCCGAGGGCGGCCCGTTGCTGCGCGGCTTCAGGGCGGCGCTGGCCGACCTGCTGCTCGATCTCGCGCTGCAGGTGGTGCGGGACGGGGAGGGGGCGCAGAAGCTGGTGCGCATCGACGTGGCCGGCGCGGTGTCGAACAAATCGGCCAGGCGGGTGGCGCTGTCGATCGCCAATTCGCCGCTGGTGAAGACCGCGATCGCCGGCGAGGACGCCAACTGGGGGCGCATCGTCATGGCGGTGGGCAAGGCCGGCGAGCCGGCCGACCGCGACCGGCTGAGCGTGGCGGTCGGCGGGGTGTGGATGGCGCGCGAGGGCGGCGTGGTGGCGGGCTACGACGAAGCCCCGGTGGTGGCGCACATGAAGGGCCGCGAGGTGCGGATCGAGGTCGATCTCGGCCTTGGCCGCGGCAGGTCGACCGTGTGGACCTGCGATCTGACGCACGGGTATATCGACATCAACGGCAGCTATCGTTCCTGACTCCGGGGCCGTCCGGCCTGCGGGATTTCGCTGCGATCGCTCAACGGCCCTTGCGAGCCGGGGCCGCTTGCGGCACTCCCTGCGGCATGCCCGCACGCAAGGCTCCTGTCGCGCCCCGGTCCACCGCGAAGCCCGCACCGCCGGTGCCGGGCTTCACCCCGCTCGTCACCGAGCGGCTGAAGCTGCGCCCCTACCGCCCGGAGGACGCGGCCGAACTGCACCGGCTGATCAACGACTGGGAGGTCACCCGCAACCTTGCCGCGGTGCCGTTTCCCTATCCCCGCGCCCTCGCCGATGACTGGATACTCTCGGCCGCCGAATCGCTCGCGTCAGGCACGGCCTACCACCTGGTGATTTCGGGCACCGAGGGGGAGCGGGAGACCATCGTCGGCGGCATCGGGCTGCGCATCGACGCCGCTGCCCGCACCGCCCGGCTCGGCTACTGGGTCGGCCGCCGCTACTGGCGCCATGGCGTGGCCAGCGAGGCGGCCGGCCGGCTGGCGCGCTGGGCGCTCGCCAATCTCAACCTGGTGCGCCTGGAGGCGACCGCCGCCGCCGACAATCCCGGCTCCATCGCGGTGCTGCGCCGGATCGGCTTCCGCCATGTGGGCGAGGGCAGCGAGAGCTTCGTCGCCCGCGGCGGCGCGCAGCAGGTGCTGCGCTTCGAGGCGACGCGCGATGACCTGTTCGGGCGGCCCGAGGCGGAACCGGCGGCGGACGGCTCCAAGCCGCTGCTGCTGGTGGTGGCCTGCGCGCTGATCGACGTGGACGGGCGGGTGCTGCTGGCGCGCCGGCCGGAAGGCAAGAAGATGGCCGGGCTGTGGGAGTTCCCCGGCGGCAAGATGCAGCCGGGCGAAATCCCCGAGGCGGCGCTGATCCGCGAACTGGCCGAGGAACTCGGAATCGACGTGGCGGCGCAATGCCTGGCGCCGTTCGCCTTCGCCTCGCATCCCTATGAGCGGTTTCACCTGCTGATGCCGCTGTTCCTGTGCCGGCGCTGGAAGGGCCAGCCGCTGCCGCTGGAGGGCCAGACGCTGGCCTGGGTGCGCCCGGACAAGCTGGCCGACTACCCGATGCCGGAGGCGGACCGGCCGCTGGTGCCGTTGCTGCGCGATTTCCTTTAGTCATGCCCGCAGCCAGGCTCGTGGACTGATTCAGCCGGCGGTGACCCGCCCGCCGGCACCAGACCACGAGCGCCCCCAAGGCTCTGACGGTTGCACGTTGTGCGATGCCATAGCCGTTCCGTGGCGCGGTCTATTTCGGCTACTGCTTGTTGTTGACCGACACTGCGTAGGCGATGCCGGCTGCAAGAGCGCCGACTCCCACCAGCAGCCCACCGATGATTTCGCCGACATCGAACGTGATGGCGACTGTCGGATGCGCAGCCCAGTCATGCACAACTAGCCAGCGCACAAAGAGAAACGCTACTGCCAGGGGCAAAAAATAGTATAATTTTTCTATATTATTATTGCGCTTCTTTTGTGCTGAGAGACTCCTTACGCTCGCTATCAGATCTGAAATAGTATTTCCTTGTAAATCTCTTGTTTTTTCATCAAGTTCAGCAATTGTTATTTCTAATTTTTTTACTGTGTTAGGAAGGTTCCGAACATATTCAGCATCATTATCAGCAGTGGCTTTCTCCAAATGCTTTTTGATCATATCGTAGCTCTCGCGCGAGCGGTCTGTGGTGTCGTTCGTCATGGATCGCTCTCCATTTCAATGCTTCCCCTATTCAGTACATCAGGGGTTGAGCATCAGCCGACCTATCGTTTCTAATGTAATTAATTTCGCCGGATCTGTCAAGAAGCGCGAACGAACGCACCGGTCCCCATGATCTGCGCTTCCAGGTCAACTTACTGGGAGCGCTGCCACGAACTGGCATGCTGACACAAGCGGCGCGCGGGATCGGAGCCGTCTTCTATGGAAGCGCCGGCAGATCTGTCATCATCCGACCGAGGGGGAAAAGACGCCATGCCGGACCGGAGCAACCCGACCGCCTGCCTGCTGGTGATCGGCAACGAGGTGCTGTCCGGCCGCACCCGGGACGCCAACATCCAGTACCTCGCCACCCGCCTGGGCGAACTCGGCATTCCGCTGCGCGAGGTGCGGGTGATCCCCGACGTGGCGGCCACCATCATCGGCACGGTCAACGAGGTGCGCGCCCGCTTCGACCACGTGTTCACCACCGGCGGCATCGGCCCGACCCATGACGACATCACCAGCGAATGCGTCGCCGCCGCCTTCGGCGTGCCATGGGAGAAGCACGCCGCGGCATGGGCGCGGCTGGAGCCGCATTACCAGCCCGGCGCGTTTAATCCGGCCCGCCAGCGCATGGCCACCCTGCCGCGCGGCGCCGAACTGATCGACAACCCGGTCTCGATCGCGCCGGGATTCAGCATCGGCAATGTGCATGTGATGGCCGGGGTGCCGCGCATCATGCAGGCGATGTTCGAGGGGCTGGCACCGCGCCTGGCAGGCGGGCCGCCGATCGTCGCGCGCGCGGTGCACGCGCACGGTCTGGCCGAGGGCCGCATTGCCGAGGGGCTGGGCGCCATTCAGGCGCGTTATCCCGGGCTCGACCTGGGCAGCTACCCGTATTACCGCGGCACCGGCGGCGGGGTGGCGGTTGTCGCCAAGGGACCCGACGCGGCGCAGGCCGCGGCGGCGGTCGGCGAGGTGACGGCGCTGATGCGCGACCTGGGCGGCACGCCGATCCAGGGCGAGCCGCCGGTCTGAACCAGGAGAAGCCCGCAATGCCGCTGAGCCCGCCCGCCGAGCGCGATCTGACGCATCTGCGCGACATCACCCTGCGCGGCTACCAGCGCCGCGACGGGCTGTTCGACATCGAGGCGCATATCCGCGACACCAAGACGCTGGGATTCCGCAATGTCGACCGCGGCGGCTGGATCGAGCCCGGCGAGCCGCTGCACGACATGTGGCTGCGCCTGACCATCGACGAGGAGATGACCATCCTGGCCTGCGAGGCGGTCACCGAGCACGGCCCGTTCGCGATCTGTCCCGGCGGGGCGCAGAATTTCGGCCGGCTGGTCGGCCTGGCGCTCAGGCCGGGATTCCTGCGCGCGGCCAATGCGCGGGTGGGCGGCTCCGAAGGCTGCACGCATCTGCGCGAACTGCTGCAGCAGATGGCCACCACCGCGTTCCAGACATTGTGGCCGGTGCGCATGCGCCGCGCCGAGGAGCAGCGGCGGCAGGCGGCCGATGCCGACCGGAGCGACCCCGAGAGCGGGCATGACGGCGCCCCGGCGCTGCTGAACACCTGCCATGCCTATGCCGACACGCGGAATGTGGTGCGGCGCCGCTGGCCGCAGCTTTACCGTGGCCCGGATGACGCTGGC
Organism: uncultured Acetobacteraceae bacterium; assembly: GCA_903907955.1. Lineage (GTDB taxonomy): Bacteria > Pseudomonadota > Alphaproteobacteria > Acetobacterales > Acetobacteraceae > Rhodovastum. The sequence goes on from CAIVPZ010000086.1 coordinate 78,468, forward strand.
TGATCAGCAGGCCGGGACACGGTCGGTGTCGGCCAGGGTGCCGTGGCCGGCGGCGCGGTGGCCTGCCTCGGTTGCGGCGGCGCGGAAATAGTCCAGCACCTCGACGCGCACCGCGCTGGTGCGCCCGCCGGGCGGTGCCTTGGCGCCGATGCGGCGCATCACGTCACGGATGGCCATATGCTCGCGGCGGCACATCTCCTCCAGCGCATCCCAAAGTTCCGGTTCCAGCCGCATGCTGGTGCGGCCCTCGTCCGCGCGCACATTGCGGCTGACCAGGCGGCTGCCTGACATCCCCTGCACCTCCGTCGAATCTGACTACCGGAGCATGCTCTAGATAACCTTAAGCCGGGGTTTCCGGGTCAGCACGCTTTGGCGAGCGCGGCATGTTCTTCCGGGGTCCGCAGGTTGAGTGCCAGCGCATGCAGGCCGCCGGCCAACTCGTCGCCAAGGGCGGCGTAGACGCGCCGTGACCGGGCGACCCGGGATTCGCCGCGGAATGCCGCGGAGACGATGAGCACGCTGTAATGCGTCTCCCCGCCCGGGGCGGCGCCGGCATGGCCGGCATGGCGGGCCGACTCATCGTCGACGCGCAGGAGGTCGGGGGCGAATTGTTGCCGCAACACGGCGGCCAGGCGATCTGCGCGCGTTTTCATGCAGCTATGATAATGGCCATTGCGGCTGATGTGCCAGGAGCGGATGTGATTTTTCCGTTCGTGCCGGCCGCGCCCGCCGCCGGTTGTCAGCCGCAGCGAAACCCCCTTTGCAAGCGGGCACGATGACCGCACATATCTCCCAATGACCCGACGCTCATCGCGACCCCGGGCCTACGCGCCCGATCCCGGGGCGCCGGGCCGACATTGCGACATGCCGGGCTGCGGTGCTCCAGGCGAGTACCGGGCGCCGAAGTCGCGCCTCCAGTTGAGCGACTACTGGTGGTTCTGCCTGGAGCACGTGCGCGCCTACAATGCATCCTGGGATTTCTACAAGGGCATGAGTCCCGGCCAGATCGAGGCCGAGCTGCGCGCCGACACCGCCTGGCAGCGCCCCTCCTGGCCGCTCGGCCATCTGGGCGCGCGGCTGGAGGAGGCGATCGCCGGCGACCCGCTGCATGTGCTGCACGCCGCCGGGCTGCGCGCCCGCCGCGCCGGCGAGACGCCCTCGGAAATGCGCGAGCCGCTGGCCACGCTCGGCCTGTCCTGGCCGGTGACCATGGACGAGGTGAAAAGCCGCTACAAGGAACTGGCAAAACGCCACCACCCCGACGCCAACAACGGCGACCGCGCCGCCGAGGAACGGCTGAAGACCATCAATCTCGCCTATGCCGCGTTGCGCACCCGCCTGACCGAGCCGCGCGCCGCCGCCGGGTAGCGGCGCCCGGCCTGGCGCCTACCCTTTGCCGGACACCGGGTATACTCTGCCCGCAGGAACCACGGGATGACTGGCCTATGATCAAGGTTGCCGCCCTCTCCGATGCCCGCAGCACAGCCGCCTCGGTGCCCACCTCGGCGATCGACCTGCCGGACATCACCGTCAACGCGCGGGAAACCTTCGGCGTCGACAGCGACATGGAGGTGCCGGCCTTCTCGGTGCGCACCGAGCATGTGCCCGATGTGGACCCGGCCTACCGCTTCGACCGCGACACCACGCTCGCCATCCTGGCCGGCTTCGCCTTCAACCGCCGGGTGATGATTCAGGGTTACCACGGCACCGGCAAGTCCACCCATATCGAGCAGGTGGCGGCGCGGCTGAACTGGCCCTGCATCCGCGTCAACCTCGACAGCCATATCAGCCGCATCGATCTGATCGGCAAGGACGCCATCGTCCTCAAGGACGGCAAGCAGGTCACCGAGTTCCGCGAGGGGCTGCTGCCCTGGGCGCTGCAGCACCCGTGCGCCCTGGTGTTCGACGAGTACGACGCCGGCCGCCCGGACGTGATGTTCGTCATCCAGCGGGTGCTGGAGGTCGAGGGCAAGCTGACCCTGCTCGACCAGAACCGGGTGATCCGGCCGCACCGCAGTTTCCGGCTGTTCTCCACCGCCAACACGGTGGGGCTGGGCGACACCACCGGCCTCTATCACGGCACCCAGCAGATCAATCAGGGGCAGATGGACCGCTGGAACATCGTCGCCACGCTCAACTACCTGCCGCACGCGCAGGAGACCGAGATCGTGATGGCGAAGCTGGCGCTGGACCCGGGCAACAAGGCCGAGAAGAAGCGCATCGAAAGCATGGTGGCGCTGGCCGAACTCACCCGCGCCGGCTTCATCAACGGCGACATCTCCACCGTGATGTCGCCGCGCACGGTGATCACCTGGGCCGAGAACGCCCGCATCTTCGGCGATCTCGGCTTTGCCTTCCGCATGACCTTTCTGAACAAATGCGACGAGGCGGAGCGCAGCACGGTGGCCGAATACTACCAGCGCTGCTTCAACGAGGAACTGCCGACCGGCAGCCTGATCCGTCGCAGTGGCTGAAGTGCGGCCACCGGTGGAAAAGGCTTCGGGGATGAGCGCCGGCGGCACCAAGGACAACGCCCGCGCGGACGAGTTCAAGCGCGCTACCACCAGTGTGCTGCGTGCACTCGCCGAGAACAGCGAGGTGCAGGTGGCGTTCCAGCCCGGCCCGTCCGGCCTGGTCGGCAAACGTGCGCGGCTGCCGCTGCCCACCCGCGCTTTGCCGGCGGCCGAGATCGCCCGGCTGCGCGGCGCCGCCGACAGCCTGGCGCTGCGCCTGCGCCACCACGACGACGCCGTGCACGCCGCCCGCGCGCCGGCCCGCCGCGAGGCGCGCGACGCGTACGACCAGTTGGAGCAGGCCCGCGTCGAGGTGGTCGGCGCCCGCCACATGGCCGGGGTCGCCGCCAATCTGCGCGCCCGGCTGGCTGACGCATGCGAGGCGGAAGGCTACGACCGCATGACCCGCAAGGACCAGCTGCCGGTGGCGGCGGCGCTGTCCATGCTGGCGCGCGAGCGCATGTCCGGCGAACCCTCGCCCGAAGCCGCCCGCCGCGTGCTGGACATGTGGCGCGGCACGCTGGGCGACGTCGCCGACCACGCGCTGACCGACATGGCGGCGGCGCAGGACAACCAGACCGCCTACACCCGCGCCGCCCGCCGGCTGCTCGCCGCCCTCGATCTCGCCGAGGCCGAGGCGGATGCCGAGCCGGACCAGAACAAGCAGCAGGACGACGCCGGCGAGCAGTCCGGCCAGCAGGACAATGCGCAGGACGGCGAGGGGCGGAGCGAGGCGGACGCCGACAGCACCCTCGGCGCCCAGCCCGAGCAGATGGAAGGCCGCGCCGCCGATGACGACCGCGGCGACGACAGCAAGGTGGACGCGGCCACCGCCGAGGGCGAGGACCGCCCGGGCGGCCCGCAGCCCCGCCGCGAGCGGCCATCGACCGATACCGAGACCGGCTATCGCGCCTATACCCGTGCCTTCGATGAGGAGATCTCGGCCGAGGAACTCTGCGATCCGGAGGAGCTCACCCGGTTGCGCCAGCAACTCGACCAGCAACTGCAGCACCTGCAGGGCGTGGTGGCGAAACTGGCCAACCGGCTGCAGCGGCGGCTGCTGGCGCAGCAGACCCGGGCCTGGGATTTCGATCTCGAGGAAGGGCTGCTGGATGCCGGGCGGCTGGCGCGCGTCATCGTCAATCCGCTGCAGGCGCTGTCCTACAAGCGCGAGCGCGACACCGCCTTCCGCGACACCGTGGTGACGCTGCTGATCGACAATTCCGGTTCGATGCGCGGCCGGCCGATCACCGTGGCCGCCATGTGCGGCGACATCCTGGCGCGCACGCTGGAACGCTGCGCGGTGAAGGTGGAGGTGCTGGGCTTCACCACCCGGGCCTGGAAGGGCGGGCACAGCCGCGAGCGCTGGTCGGGCGACGGCAAGCCGCGCGGTCCGGGCCGGCTGAACGATCTGCGCCACATCATCTACAAATCGGCCGACGCGCCCTGGCGGCGCAGCCGCAAGAATCTCGGCCTGATGCTGCGCGAGGGGCTGCTGAAGGAAAACATCGACGGCGAGGCGCTGCAATGGGCCTATCGCCGGCTGCTGTCGCGCCCCGAGCACCGGCGCATCCTCATGGTCATCAGTGACGGCGCGCCGGTGGACGATTCCACCCTGTCGGTGAATCCGGGCAACTACCTGGAGCGACACCTGCGCGAGGTGATCCGCGACATCGAGGCGCGTGACGCGGTGGAACTGATCGCCATCGGCATCGGCCATGACGTGACGCGCTACTACCGCCGCGCGGTGACCATCGTCGATGCCGAGGAACTCGGCGGCACGATGATGAAGAAACTGGCGGAACTGTTCGACGAGGACGCCCTGCTGGCCTGGGGGCGTGCCGCCAGCGAGCGCTCGGCGCTGGTGGCCTGAAAAGGGAAGGGGGAGCCGGATTGCTCCGGCTCCCCCCGACACGCCGGCCGGCCGGCCCCACGGCCTGCCAGCGTATCCTTGGTTGCCTCAGGCGGGCAGCGTGCGCCGCGTTGCGTGATGGGTGTAACATTAGGATACATGGAGCGGCTCGGCCAGCGAAAAGTTTGGGGGGGGAGCCGGATTGTTCCGCCCCCCTTCAGCACCGCCGGCGCTCGCGGGCTACCAGCGCACGGAAATCGCCGCACCGACAATCTGCACGGCGTTGTTGGGCCACGTATCACCCGGCATCAGCGCGTTGCTGATCTGCGTGGAACCCACGGTGGTGGCGTAGTCCTTGTAGCTGAGTTTTTCGAAGGTATAGCCGGCGAGCAGTGATATGTTCTCCCGGATCTTGTACTCGCCGCGCAGGGTAAAAGTATTCATCATCGCCTGCACGTTCGGAAGCGGCGCGATCATCAGGTTGGCGTTCGGCGCGCCGGTGGTGACGAAGAACAGCCCGCCGTCGGCGAAAGCGTAGTTCGTGTTGCCATAGACGAAGTTGTAGTCGGCGCTGACCTTGAGGTCGTCCAGCGCCTGCCAGGTCAGGGTGACTCCGGCGGTCTGCGAGACGTCGTTGGTGCGCATGTTCCACACACCGTTTTGCAGGCATCCCGATCCCCGGGGCGGGGTGAGGCTCTGGCCATTCGCATTGCAGATGGCGTTGTTGACCAGATTGTTCTGGTTAAAGAAGATTTTCTGGTATTCGTAGAACGCGTGCAGGCCGACCGTCGGGCTGAACTGATAGGTCAGATCGGGACCGATGACGAAGTTGTTGTTGCTCTTGAGCCCCAGCCCCTGGGCGGATTGTGGATAGTAATCGTAGTTCATCTTCGCAACTATCGACAAGTTCATTTCTTCAAGTGGCGACCAGTCGGCCGTCGCCTTGAATTCGTCGCGGACTCGGGATGACAGGAAGTAGTCATACAAACCATAGTAGGGAAGGAAGGCCTGTTGTGTTGAGGTTCCGGTCGGCACCAAAGGGTTAGGGTAGGCAATAAGGTTGTTGGCTGCTGTTGGTGTATAGTAGATGTTCAGCACACTGAAAGTATTGTTTCGGTTATAATTTCCGGCCCAGCGGTCGGAATGCTGGTAGCTAACCGTTCCGAACAGATCCTCGAGCAGGTGGCTCCGCACTTTGGCGGTCATGGCGCTCTCGGTGACGTCGCCGGACAGCGTGTCGGTCCGGTGGGACGAGGCGAAGTTATAGCCCAACAACAATTTTGTTTCTGGCAGGATACGGTAGTTGGCCTCAAGGGCTATCTTATTGACGGTGTTGCTCAGCCGCAGGTTCGTCGCCGAGGCCCTGCCGATGTTGGTCGGGTTCACGCCGTCATTGAGATAGAACGAATAGCGGTTGTGTGCGGTCAGGGCCTCGCGGTCGTCGAGCGTATAGGCCGCCCTCAGGTCCAGCCCCGTCAGTGGCCGCGAGGTGATGGCGATGTTGGCGAACGCCGTCTGATACGCGCCATCCAGGCTGGACGGGTTGTTCACGCCCTGCATCAGCTTCAACACATTCGGGTTGCCGCTGATCTCCGGGTAGCCCTCGTTCTGGTACATCAGCCCGTATTGCAGGTTGGCATTGATGCGTGTGGTCGGCGTCAGGTTGTAGCCGACCTGGGCCTTGATCTGGTGCGCGGAGTTGGACGGCGGCAGGCTGTAGCGGGAGCTGGTCGCCGCCGAAACGCTCGCGATGTCGCTGGCGGCTTGGTTGGGGTTGGAATACCGATAGCCCGTAAGGGGAGAATACGATACGCCACCAGTTGTGGCGGCTGAAAACAGAAAGGGGTTGGTTCCGTCCCAGGTCGCGATGTTGTCAGTGTAGTTCATGAAGACGTAGGTGAGCACGGCCTGCACCCGCTGGCCATTGTACGTCGCCGAGACATCGTAGCGATCCGAGTCGTAATCGACCGGTTCGGCGAAATAGGCGATCGCGGCGGTGGTGATGTTCTGGTTGGGCTGTCCGGTCGCCGGGTTGATGGACATGCCGGGGTTGGTCACCCAGGGATGCGAGTTTTCCTTCAGCCCGTCCTTGTGCTCGTGGCGGACGGTGACGGCGACGGTCCAGTCATCGATCTGGTACTTGCCACCGGCGGTGTAGATTTGGCGCTCCAGACCGACATTGTAGGTCGCCAGGCGCCCGTTGAGAGAGTTGGGACCGGTGGCGACATTGTCGACCGAGCCCGGGCGCACCCCGTTCACCAGCCCGCCATTGCCGTCGCCGAACACGCTGTGGAACGAATTGGACTGCCAGTAGGGGATCTGGTCATAGCCGAAGGTGATGCCCCAGGTGCCCTGCTGGCCGAACTTTCCGTTGATCGTGCGGCTGTCGAGGCCGAGATTCGTGCCCACCAGATCGGCATATCCGGTCTCGCCCGAATCCCAGGCATCGCCGGCATGCAGCTTGAGGTCGCCGATGGCGTACCAGCCCTTGTCCTCCAGGCCGGTGTAGCGGCCGAAATAGGCGGAGGTATTGCTCTGCCACATCGAACCGGCCGTGACCTCGTTACGATAGACTGGCGTATCGGCGGCCTTTGGTGGCGCGTCGGTCAGCTCGAAGCTGTCCTCGGCGGCGGCGGCGAATGGCAGCAGAAACAGACCGGCGGTGGCCAGCGCGGTCAGGGAAGCTGTCGCTTTCATGATGCTTCGTCTCCTGGCCTAGCGGGTGAAGAACATGCCGGCGGGGCTGTTCGACCCGTGGATGTTCGAGTGGCAGTTCTCGCAGCCGCGGCCGAAGGCGCGGAAATTGGTGACGGCGCCATATGTGCCGGTGAGCGGGTTCTTCAGCGTCCTGACACCCGACGGATTACTCGGCGTGGGCTGCGGCACCTGGGCGCCGCTGAAGATGCCGGACTGGTGCGTGCTGAGGCCGTGGCATTCCTGGCACAGGAACGATGGACGCATCTTCAGCAGGCGCGGCTGGGTCGAGCCGTGCGGCGTATGGCAGTTCAGGCAACTGTCGCGAACCGGCGGGTGCTCCCACAGGAACGGGCCGCGGCGCTCCGGGTGGCAATTGTAGCAGGTCTCGTTGACCGTCACTTCCTTCAGCAGTTTCGGACCTGGCGAGCCCATCGGGTTATGGCAGTCCGAGCAGACCACCTTCGCCTCGCGGATCGGATGGTGCGAGAACTTGTAGCTGTCGGCACGTTGTTCGGGATGGCAGGTGAAGCAGACCGCCGGCTGGGTGAGCTTCACCATCACCGGGTCCTTGCGCACATGCACGCGGTGGCAGTCGTTGCAGGCGACGTCGTTGTTGGCGTGCTGGCTGCCCTGCCAGTTCATGCGCAGTCCGGCCTGATGGCAGCTCAGGCATTTTTCGTTGCGTGCTTCCACCGAGGATTGCCGCGGCCCCTTTTTCATCACCACCGGCGGCGGGTTGAAGCGGTTCTGCGTGTGTTCTTCGGCCGGTCCGTGGCACGATTCGCAGCCGTGCTGGCCGAACGGCGAATGCGGGTCGCCCTTCACGGCATGCGGGGTCAGCAGGATTTCGGCGACCTTGGCGTCGTCGTGGCAGCCGAGGCAGAGCTTCGGCCCGCCTTCGGTGTAGCCTTGCGCTTCCGGTGCGCTTGCCCCGGCGGCCCAGGCCGGCAGCGCGGGCAGCAGCAGAACCGCGGCCAGCGAACCGAGCAGCAGTATCTTCCTCATGTCATGTCTCCCAGATGCCCGGCGGAGTTCATTGCTTTACCGCTATGAAATCGGCGACTCCGGCATCAATGGCCAGCGTCCGCTCGCCGCTGATGTTGTGGAACCGCCGGGCGGTGTGGCCGGCATGCACCGCGAAGGCGACGGTGTAGATTTGTCCTGGCAGGAAGCTGATCAGCCCGGGGCCGCCGTTGAGCGGGCCGCGCAGCGTGACTGACCATTTGCCGCCGGCATAGCTGGCGTCGGCACTGACCACATTGGCGACCTCCTCGCGCTTGTCGAAGACGGCGAGGGTGGCCGGAACGGCCGGCCTGCCCGGGTTCAGCCGGGCCTGCCAGTATTCGAGGAGGTAACCCTGGGCGCGCAGCGTGGCGAGCTGGTCCGCGGGTTTCAGCGCATCGCCGCCGCCCAGGCGCGTAAGCCTGGCGTGGGTGCGTCCCAGGTACTCGGTGCGGTTGACGCCCGGGGTTGCGCCGGGGTTGCCGGTGCTGTCGTTGTGGCAGGCGGCGTAGCAGCCGGTGCGCAGCACGTCGGGCGAGCGGGACGGGCTGAACATCACCGCCACCTTGGTGGCGAAGTTCGGGTCCTGGCCGGCATCCGGCTGCTGGCCTTCGTCGACGTCGAGGTGGACGTAAAGGTTGCTGCCGTCATGGGCAAACTTTGCGGTCACCGTGAAGGCGCCCGGTTTGTCCTTGATCGGCGTCGGCTCGATCGGCGGCAGCACGGCGTTGTCGGCGAACATCTGCGTGCGGTCGGTGCCGGTGACGATGTCGCCACCCAGGAAATCTTCCATGCCTTCATGGCAGGCCCGGCAGGTCTTGCCCTGGCGGACATACGGGGCGCCGGGCATCTCGACCGGGTTCATGGCCAGCACCCATTCCCAGTTCGACTGTCCCGGGTAGTACAGCACCACGTCCTTGCCGGGGACGTTCGCCCAGTCGATCGCGGCGGATGCCGGACCGGAGGCGCACAGGCCGGCCAGCCCGGCGAGCAAGGCCAGCGCCTTGGGTACGGATTTCATGGACGTTTCCTTCCTGCGAACGATCGCGTGCCCGGTGCGGCGGGGATGCTTCGCGACGGGCGGGCAGCCTGAGCGGTTGGGGAGAGGGAAGCCGGCCACCAGCCTGCGGCGACGCCGAACGGGCGGCGTGCACACACCAAGCTCAGGGCGCGCAAGTACACGCGCCGGCAAGGCCGGTTGTTGGACATTTTCCTCCTCCGCCGGACAGACTCGTGCAAATCATCCGGTAACGGAACGCAGTACGTTCCGAATCGGTGCCAGCGCTGTCAGCCCGTTTTCTGTAGTGGGTGAAACCATATGAAAGCCGGAAAGGCGGCGCTATCGGAAAAATCACTGAATCATGATTATTCGGCAATTCGTCACACTTTGTTGCGTTCTGGTTGAGAACGGTTCTTAGTTGTGGCGCAACATTTACATACATTCCCGAATGCAGGTGCACGCAGCGCCCGGAATGCACAGTCAACGTGTCGCTCTATGTTACATTCTTCGGGAATGATGCAGACCGCGTGCAATCCGGAACGCCAACAGCGCGCCCGGCGCCACCGGCTGGACCAACCCCGACGATCCGGCTACGAAGCCAGGGGAGCGGTCCCACGGCCCCGCCGGTGGCCGGGGTCCCCCACAGTTTTGAGCATCGGAACCTCATGATCACCGAGACCGGGCATTTCGCCCTGATCCTCGCCTTGTTCGTGGCCCTGGTGCAGTCCTCCGTGCCGATGCTCGGCGCGGCACGGCGCAACCCGGGCTGGATGGATGTCGGCCGTTCGGCCGCGCTCACCCAGTTCCTGCTGATCGCGGTGGCGATGGGCGCGCTGATGCACGCCTACATCGTTTCCGACTTCTCGGTGATCAACGTCATCGAGAACAGCCATTCGGCCAAACCGCTGCTCTACAAAATCTCCGGCGTGTGGGGCAACCACGAGGGCTCGATGCTCCTGTGGGTGTTCATGCTGGGGCTGTGCGGCGCCGCCGTCGCGGCGTTCGGCGCCAATCTGCCGCCGGCGCTGCGCGCCCGGGTGCTGGCGGTGCAGGGCATGATCGGCGTCGGCTTCCTGCTGTTCATCCTGTTCACCTCCAACCCGTTCCTGCGCGCCCTGCCGCCGCCACCCGACGGGCACGGCCTGAATCCGGTGCTGCAGGACCCCGGCCTCGCCTTCCATCCGCCGTTCCTCTATCTCGGCTATGTCGGTTTCTCGGTGGCGTTTTCGTTTGCCGTCGCCGCCCTCATCGAAGGCCGCGTCGATGCCGCCTGGGCGCGCTGGGTGCGGCCGTGGTCGCTGGCCTCCTGGTGCACGCTGACCATCGGCATCGCCATGGGAAGCTGGTGGGCCTACTACACGCTGGGCTGGGGCGGCTGGTGGTTCTGGGACCCGGTGGAAAACGCCTCGCTGATGCCGTGGATCGTCGGCACCGCGCTGATCCATTCCTCCATCGTGGTGGAAAAGCGCGACACGCTGAAAAGCTGGACCGTGCTGCTGGCGATCATCACGTTTTCCCTTTCCCTGGTCGGCACCTTCCTGGTGCGCTCCGGCGTGCTGACCTCGGTGCACGCCTTCGCCACCGACCCCGCGCGCGGCGCCTTCATCCTTGTGCTCCTGGTGCTCGCCATCGGCGGTTCGCTGACCCTGTACGCCGTGCGCGCGCCGGTGCTGAAGGGCGGCGGGCTGTTTGCGCCGATCTCGCGGGAAGGCGCGCTGGTGCTGAACAACCTGCTGCTGGCCTGTGGCGCCGCCACGGTGTTCATCGGCACACTTTACCCGCTGTTCCTCGATGCCGTTGGCGGGCCGAAGATCTCGGTGGGCTTTCCGTTCTTCAACCAGACGTTCGTGCCGCTGATGGTGCCGCTGCTGCTGGCGGTCGGCCCCGGCTCCCTGCTGGCCTGGAAGCGCGGCGACCTGCTCGGCGCACTGCAACGCCTGTGGGCCGCCTTCGGCCTCGCCATCCTGGTGGTGCTGGGTGGCTTCTACGTCACCCATGGCGGCCCGGTGCTCGCCGTGCTGGGGCTTGGCCTGGCCGCCTGGACCTTCGGCGGCGCCGCCACCGAACTCGCCGAGCGGCTGCGCCTGTTCCGCATCCCGGCGGCCGACAGCCTGCGCCGCGCGTTCCATCTGCCGCGTGCCGCCTGGGGCATGACCTTCGCCCATATGGGCCTGGCCATCACCGTCGCCGGCATCGCCGCCTCGGCCTTCGACAGCGAGACCATCGAGGTGGTCAAGCCCGGCGGCGAAATCCAACTCGCCGGCTACACGCTGCACCTCGACGGCGTCGAGCGCGGCGATGGCCCCAACTACATGTACGACGACGCCAGCATCACCATCAGCCGCAACGGCAGCACGGTGGCCGTGGTGCACCCGCAACGCCGCTTCTTCCCGCTGCAGCAGCAGACCACCGCAGTCACCGCCATCCGCACCAACCTGCTCGCCGACCTCTACGTCGCCATCGGCGACCCCAACCCGGCCGGCGGCTGGACCATCCGCGCCTACTACAAACCGCTGGTGCCCTGGATCTGGCTCGGCGCGGTGATCATGGCATTCGGCGGACTCGTCAGCCTCAGCGACCGCCGCTGGCGCGTCGGCATCGCCGCCCGCGCCCGGGCAGCAATGCCGCAGCCTGCGCCCGGGGCGTGACAGCGGTGGGCGCGGGGCGGAAAAGCAAGGAAGGCCAGGGGCTTTGCCCCTGGACCCCACCAAGGGGCAGTGGCCCCTTGGAACCCATTCGTTTAGAGGGTTGTCTTGAGAGGGGGGTGAGGAGATGTCGATGCCCCTCCTCACCCCCCTCTCAAGACAACCCTCCAAGTGATGGGGTCCAGGGGGCCACTGCCCCCTGGCGGGTCCAGGGCAGCGCCCTGGCCTTCCCTGCTTTCCCGCCCCCCGGCCCACCGGTGTAACGCTCCATGCGCAAGCTGCTGTATTTGCTGCCTCTGGCGGCGTTTGTTGGGTTGGCCGGGTATTTTGCCGTGGCGTTGTTGTCTGATCGTGATCCGCATGAGTTGCCATCGGCGTTGATTGACAAGCCGGCGCCGGCCTTTGATCTGCCGTCGCTGCTGGGCGGTGCGAACGTGACCTCGGCGGGTTTGCAGGGGCAGGTGGTGGTGGTGAATTTCTTCGCCTCCTGGTGTGTGCCGTGTCGCCTCGAGCATCCGGTGCTGATGCGGCTGGCCAACCAGGAGAAGGTTGCGATGATCGGCATTGCCTATAAGGACAAGCCGGAGGCCGCGAAGAAGCAGCTGGATGACAGCGGCAATCCCTATCGCAGTGTCGGCCTTGATCTCAGCGGCCGCACCGGCATTGATTTCGGCGTCTATGGCGTCCCGGAGACTTATGTGATCGACAAGACCGGCCGTATCCGCAGGAAGTTCGTGGGGCCACTCAGCCCCGAGGCGGTGGAGCGCGAGTTGCTGCCGTTGCTGCACCGGTTGTCGCAGCCATGATCCGCGTTCTGCTGGTGCTGTTGCTGCTGGCGCCGGGCCTGGCCCGGGCGGTCGAGCCGGGCGAGCGGCTGGCCGATCCGGCGCTGGAGGCGCGGGCGCGCGACATCAGCCGCAGTCTGCGCTGCCTGGTGTGCCAGAACGAGTCGATCGACGAATCGAATGCCGATCTGGCGCGCGACATCCGCGTGCTGTTGCGCGAGCGCCTGGTGGCCGGCGACACCGACGTGGCGGCGCGGCAGTTCCTGGTCGATCGCTACGGCGATTTCGTGCTGCTGAAGCCGCCGCTGGAGGGCGCCACGCTGCTGCTGTGGTTTGGCCCGGTATTGGTGCTGCTGGTTGGCGGCGTCGCCGTGGGCCTGTATCTGCGCCGCCGCCCGGTGGCCCCGCCGCCGCCGCTGACCGCGGCCGAGCGTGCCCGGGTTGCCCAGCTTCTCAAGGAGCCCGAGGCGTGATCGCGATGTTGGTGGTTCTTGCGGCGCTGGCGGTGGGGGCGGGGCTGTTGCTCGTGCTGCCGGTGCTGCGCGCCGGCCGTGCCTTGCCCGATCGCGCCCGCTACGACACCGCCGTCTACCGCGACCAGTTGCGCGAACTCGAGCGCGACATCGTGCGCGGCCTGATCGGCGAGGCGGAGGCGCAGTCGGCGCGGCTGGAAATCGAGCGCCGTTTGCTCGCCGCCGCCGCAGCGGCGCCGGATGGGGCACAGGCGACGCGCCGCAGCCCGCTGCTGGCGGTGGCGGTGGTGCTGGTGGTGGCGGGTGGTGCGACCGGATTGTATCTGGTGCTCGGCGCCCCGGGCCTGCCCGATGCGCCGTTCGCCTTGCGCGTGGCCGAGCGTGGCGCGGCGGGCGGGGATGCCGCCAACCACCCCGATATGGCGAAGATGGCCGCCTCGATCGCCGAGAAGCTGCGGAAGGACCCCAACAACCGCGAGGGCTGGCAGATCTATGCCCGCACCCTGGCGAGCATGGGCAACTGGGAGGGCAGCGCCAACGCCTTCCGCAACCTGATCGCGCTCGGCGAGACCGGCGCCGATGTTTATGCCGGGTATGGCGAGATGCTGGTGCTCGGCTCCGAGGGCGTGGTGACGCCGGCGGCGCGCGAGGCGTTCGCCAACGCGGTGAAGGCGGATGCGTCGAACGGGATTGCGCGGTTCTATCTGGCGTTGGTGGATGCGCAGGCCGGCCGCGGCCAGCCGGCGATCGACGCCTGGGTGAAGCTCGCCGGCGATACGGCCGACGAGGAGATGCGCACCGAAATCGCCCGCCGCATTGCCGAGACGGCGAAGCTGACTGGCCTGGCCGTGCCGGCGTTGCCGCCAGCCCCGGCGGCGCCTGCGCCGGCGGCCGGGCCGGATGCCGCGCAGATGGCCGCCGCCGAAGGCATGTCGGAGGCGGACCGGACGAAGCTGGTCAACGGCATGGTCGCACAGCTTGCCGCCAAGCTGGAGGCCAACCCGAACGACGCCGATGGCTGGATGCGCCTCGGCCGCGCCTATGCGGTGCTGGCGGAGCACGACAAGTCGGCCGACGCGTATGAGCACGCCGCCGCGCTGCGCCCCACCGATGCCGGGGTGCTGATGCAGGGCGTGCAGGCCCTGATGGAGGCGCAGAAGCCGGACGCACCGATTCCGCAGCGGGCGGTGGCGTTGCTGCGGCGCGCCGAACTGGCCGACGCGAAGCGGCCGGACGTGCTGTACTATCTGGGCGTGGCCGAGGGGCAGGCCGGCCATGCCGATGCCGCGGTGGGGTATTGGCGCCGGGTGCTTGCTCTGCTGCCGGCGGACAGCCCGGAGCGGAAGATTGTCGAGGGTGCGATCGAGGCGGTGAGCAGGCACTGACGCGGTTTTTCCGGTGGGCGGGCGGTGCCGTCGCGGCTGGCCACGCCGGTGGGTGCCCGGTTTCGTACGCCTTCGGCGTCCGAAGCTGTTCACGGGCGCGGAACGGCGGCGTCGCAACGCGGGAGCTTCCAAGCCGCCCCTGATCCCGTAGGGTGGGCTTCAGCCCACCAACGCAAACCTGTCGGGCGTGCCCTGGAAAATGATGTCTCTTCCGCCCAACGTTTGCCGGCGCAGCTGGCGAGGCCGCTGCCGCCGTAGGGGAAAGCGGGATTATTGAGTCCATGCCCAATCATCGCCGCAATCGGCCGGCGAGCGGTTGCAACATGCGACGGTGGGCTGAAGCCCACCCTACTTGATGACGCGGGCATAGCCGAGGCGGCGGGAATGGGGGGGGCGTTTCGGTCCTATCTTCCGGAAACTCTTACCCCTGAAAGGGCCGTCGCAAGCGGAGTTTCCGAAAGTCTTGAGTTCCGAACCAATCCCAAGGCCCGCTCGCCACCCCTTGCTGCCGTTCAAACCCCCGACACCACCGGGAAGGCCGGAGGCTCTGCGCCCAGGCCTCCCAAACGAACGGGTTCCAAGGGAGGCCCGGCCGTCTTGCCGAAGGCGCGCTGTGCGCGACGGCGGGCAGATCCCTGGTGGGGTTCGGGCAACGCACCGACAGGGTTGAACGACGCAAGTAAAGCAAGCAAGGCCAGGGCGCGGCCCTGGATCCGGCAGGGTCAGTGGACCCCTGCACCCCATTCCTCAGGCAAGCGTTGCCGCCGCATCCCCACAGTCCAACCCCAGCGCCGCCGCCACCGCCGGGTGGGTTACCGCGCCGGCCTGCACGTTCAGCCCGGCCAGCAGATGCGCATCCGCCTGCATCGCCGCCCGCCACCCCTTGCCGGCCAGCGCCAGCACGAACGGCAGCGTCGCATTCCCCAGCGCGAGAGTAGACGTTCGCGCCACCGCGCCGGGCATGTTGGTCACGCAGTAATGCACCACGCCTTCCTCCACATAGGTCGGCTGGGCATGCGTGGTCGGCCGGCTGGTTTCGCAACTGCCGCCCTGGTCGATGGCGATGTCCACGATCACCGATCCGGGTCGCATCCGCCGCACCATCTCCCGCGTCACCAGCTTCGGCGCCGCCGCCCCGGGCACCAGCACCGCGCCGATCACCAGGTCCGCCTCGGCCACCGCCCGCTCGATCGCGTCGGTGGTGGAGAACAGCGTGTGCAACTGGCCGGGAAACAGATCCTCCAGCTCGCGCAGCCGGTGCAGTGACCGGTCGATCACCGTCACCGTGGCGCCGACCCCCACCGCCATGCGCGCCGCATGGGTGCCGGCCACCCCGCCGCCGATCACCACCACCCGCGCCGACGGCACCCCCGGCACGCCGCCCAGCAGCACGCCGGCGCCGCCCTGCGCGCGCTCCAGGCAATGCGCGCCGACCTGCACGCTCATCCGCCCCGCCACCTCGCTCATCGGCGCCAGCAGCGGCAGGGCGCCGCGCGAGTCGGTCACGGTTTCATAGGCAATGCAGGTGGCGCCGGACTCCATCAGCCCGCGCGTCTGCGCCCGGTCGGCGGCGAGGTGCAGATAGGTGAACAGCACCTGGCCGCGCCGCAGCAGGGCGATCTCGCCCGGCTGCGGTTCCTTCACCTTCACCACCATCTCGGCTTGCGCGAATACCGCGGCGGCATCCGGCGCAATGGCGGCGCCGGCTTGCCGATACGCGGCGTCCGGGAAGCCGATGGCACCGGCCGCGCCCTGCTGCACCACCAGTTCATGGCCGTGCGAAACCAGTTCGCGCACCGCCGCCGGTGTCAGGCCGACCCGGTATTCGTCCGCCTTGATCTCCCTGGGAACGCCGATCCTCACCTTGCAACCTCCACCCGACGAAGCTGCAAGAGTGGGATGTCCGCGCCCGTCAACAAGACCGGCGCGGCGCCGGGGTCAGTCCTCCACCTTCACCTTGGGCGTGTCGTGGTCGGTGTCGTCGTCGTCATCGTCCACCAGATCGGCGTCCTCGACCTCGTCCTCGTCCACTTCCTCCAGCGCATCGGTTTCCACCGCCGTCGGCTCCGGGGTGGCGGCGATGATCGTCGGCGGCTGCCGGCCCGACCAGCGCAGCGCCGGCGCCCGCGCCACCGGGGCCACGCGGATCTTCGCCCGAGGCTGCTCCACGCCGCATTTCGGGCAGATCGCCGGCGTGCGGGTGAGATCGTAGAACCGCACGGCGCACGCCGTACAGGTCATCTTGCGGCCAAATTCAGGCTTACCCAATTTTCGCTCCAGTTCCGAAAAATCGGCATAATTCTTCGACGCTGGCTGTTGCCACTCCGGGCACGACTGCGCGGGAACATGGTCCGGCGATATCGCGCCCGTGAGCGGATTTCGCCCAGCGGTGCCGGCATCTGCATGTCGAATGATCAATATAACATAATTTCCGCACATTTACATCGCCACCCCGGGAATATTTGTCCGGTCCGCCGCCCCGCAGCCCAGCCATGAACGCCGCCCTTGACCTGCCCCCGCTGTCCCGTCCCATCTTTCCGCCATGACCGATCTGCCCGAAGCCCCGCCCGCTGGCGCTCGCACCACCATCGACCTCGACATCACCGGCATGACCTGCGGCTCCTGCGTCGCCCGGGTGGAGCGCGCGCTCCGCCGCGTCCCCGGCGTGCTGGGGGCCGAGGTCAACCTGGCCACCCGCCGCGCCCGCGTGGTGCAGGAACAGGCCAGTGCCGACCCCGCCAGCCTCGCCGCCGCGGTGCACAAGGCCGGCTTCGACGCCCGCCCCGCCGCGCCCACCACCGCCGGCCCGGAAACCGGCCCCGAACGCTTCCATCTGCTCGCCGCCATCCTGCTTTCGGCGCCGTTGCTGGTCGGCATGGCGGGCCATGCGGCGGGGCTGCCCTGGATGCTGCCGGGCTGGGTGCAGGCCGCGCTGGCGACGGTGGTGCAGGTGTGGCTCGGCGCCCGCTTCTACGTGGCCGGCTGGAAGGCGGTGCGCGCCGGCGCCGGCAACATGGATTTGCTGGTCGCCCTCGGCACCTCCGCCGCCTGGGGGCTGAGCAGCTGGAACCTGCTGACCGCGCCCGCCGGCAGCATGCCGGCGCTGTATTACGAATCCTCCGCCGTGCTGATCGCGGTGATTCTGCTGGGCAAATACCTGGAGTCCCGCGCCACCGGCCACACCGCCGACGCCCTGCGCGCGCTCGCCGGCCTGCGCCCGGACACCGCCCGCCTTGCCGCCGGGCCGACCATCCCGATCAGCCAGGTGGTGCCCGGCGACATCGTGCTGGTGCGCCCCGGCGAGCGCATCCCGGTCGATGGCACGGTGCTGGACGGCGGCGGCGACGTCGATGAATCCATGCTCACCGGCGAGAGCCTGCCGGTGCCGAAGGAACCCGGCGCCCGCGTGGCCGGCGGCTCGGTGCTGTCCGACGGCGTGCTGACCCTGCGCACCGACGCGGTCGGCGCCGAGACGGTGCTGGCCCGCATCGTCCGCCTGGTCGAAGGCGCGCAGGCTTCCAAGCCGCCGATCCAGCGGCTGGTGGACCGGGTCAGCGCGGTGTTCGTGCCCGCGGTGCTGGTGGTGGCCGGCATCACCTTCCTGGGCTGGTGGGCAGCCGGCGCCGATGCCGCGGCGGCCCTGCTGAACGCGGTTTCCGTGCTGGTCATCGCCTGCCCCTGCGCCCTTGGCCTCGCCACCCCGGCGGCGATCATGGCCGGCACCGGCGCCGCCGCCCGCCGCGGCATCCTGATCCGCGACGCCGCGGCGCTGGAGCGCGCCCACGCCGTCACCCTGGTCGCCTTCGACAAAACCGGCACCCTGACCAACGGCCGCCCGGACCTCACCGACCTCATCCCCGCCGAGGGTTGCACCGCCGGGGATGTGCTGCGCCTCGCCGCCGCCCTGCAGGCCAACAGCGAGCACCCGCTCGCCGAAGCCATCCGCCGCCGCGCCGCCGCGCCCCCCCCTGCGCCCCCCCCTGCGCAGGGTTTTCGCGCCCTCGCCGGCCGCGGCGTGTCCGCCACCGTCGAGGCCCGCACCCTGCTGCTCGGCAGCCGCCGCCTGCTGGATGAGGCCGGCATCCCCGCCGGCGCCCTGGCCGACACCGCCGCCCGCCTCGAATCCCAGGGCCGCACCCTGGCCTTCCTGGCCGAGACCAGCCCCACCCCGCGCCTGCTCGGCCTGCTCGCCTTTGCCGATACGCCGCGCCCCACCGCCCGCGCCGCCGTCGCCACCCTGCGCCGCGCCGGCATCGCGGTGGTGCTGATCACCGGCGATTCCCGCGGCGCCGCCAACGCCATCGCCGCCGCGCTCGGCATCGACCGCGTCGCCGCCGAAATCCTGCCCGCCGGCAAGGCCGAACAGATCGCCGCCCTGCGCGCCCAGGGCGAAGTGGTCGCCATGGTCGGCGACGGCATCAACGACGCCCCCGCCCTGGCGGCGGCCGATGTGGGGCTGGCCATGGGCACCGGCACCGACGTGGCCATGCACACCGCCGGCATCACCCTGATGCGCGGCGATCCCGCGCTGGTGGCGCAGGCGCTTGCCCTGGCGCGCCGCACCCACCGCACCATCCGCCAGGGGCTGTTCTGGGCGTTTGCCTATAATGTGGTGGGCATTCCGCTGGCGGCGCTCGGCTGGCTCAGCCCGCTGGTGGCGGGGGTGGCGATGGCATTGTCCAGCGTCAGCGTGGTGACCAATGCGTTGCGGTTGCGCAAGTAAGGGGCTGTGTGCGCCATGGATGCAGTGCTGGCCTCAATCTACAGCCGCAAGGCGGCGCTCGACCGGCTGCGGCCGATGTCCGATGCGGCGCTGCGGCAGTTGCAAAAATATTATGATGTGGAACTGACCTACACCTCGAACGCCATCGAGGGCAACACGCTCACCCATCGCGAGACCGCTGAGGTGATCGAGCACGGCATCACCGTCGGCGGCAAGACGCTGAAGGAGCATCTGGAGGCGGTTGATCATTACGCCGCGGTATTATGGATGCGCGAACTGGCGGCCCGCGACGCGCCGGCCAGCGAAAATGTCGTGCGCGAACTGCACCGGCGGATCGTGGCGCGCAGCGAGCCGGAGATTGCCGGCATCTACAGCCCGCACCGGCGGCGGATCGCGGGGTCGCCGGTGGTGTTTCCCAATCCGCTGAAGGTGCCCGAACTGATGGCGGCGTTCGGCGCCTGGTTGGCGCAGGCGCCGGCGACGCCGGAAGCGGCGTTCGAGGCGCATTTCCGGCTGACCGCGATCCACCCGTTCAGCGACGGCAACGGGCGCACGGCGCGGCTGCTGATGAACCTGCTGCTGCTGCGCGCCGGCTACGCGCCGGTGGCGGTGCGCCCCGAGGACCGCAAAGCCTGTCTCGATGCGCTGGAGCGCGGGTCGCTGGCGGACGATCTGGGGCCGTTCCAGCGGTTTTTCCACGCGCGGCTGGACGCGACCCTGGCGGAGTATGTTTCCGCCTTGCAGGAGGCGCTTCCCGGAGCGGGCGAGACGGGGCTGGCCGATCCGCATCGCGCGTCGCAGAGGGTGGTCAAGAAAGCGAGATGATGATGCTGTGCCAACCTGCTATGGTGATCAAGAAGGCTCATACTGGATTCCAGGGTGGTGGGAAGTCACGTAGAATCAATCTGTTAGCGTGGAAGGACGGGCAACGCGGTATGGGTTTTTCGGTGGGTTTGCGTCCCTACGGCACGGGGATGGCCGCAAGGTGACCATCTGGCAGGCGCAAGCGGTAACCGGGGCAAAACCCCGGGCGAACACAGAACGGAAGCGGGTCAATCCGGGTTCGACGGCCAAAAAATGGCGGATTTCTGCGGCGGCCGTTCCGCAGGCGGACGCATGCTGCACCTGCTTACCCGGGGTTTTGCC
>CAIVPZ010000087.1 GCA_903907955.1 uncultured Acetobacteraceae bacterium
CGGGCCGCAGCGTTGACCGCACCGAAGTCCAGGCGGCCTTTCTTTATGGGGTCGCGCGACGCCTTCAATTCAGGATTGGACGGGAAACAGGCGCCGGTCATCGTGCGGCCTCCCGGCGCAGCAACGAGGCCAGCAGCACCAGCCGCACGGCCTCGGCGGGCATACTGGCGATCAGGGCGATAGCGTCGCGCTCAAGGAAGCGGATGATTTCCGGCAGATCAGCCGGCAGGAAGATTGCGGGCATGGTTCATGCTCCATGCGGCCCCTTGGACTGGAAACCCGTCGACAGAAGCAGTATCTTCCCGGTGTCGCGCCGTTCTGACACTGCATCCGCCGCCGGTTTCCGTGCCACAACACGGGACCGGCGGTTTCGATTCAGGCGGCGGCCCGCGGCTGGCGTTCGACATAGGCGCGCAGCGAATCGGCCAAGACGACGGTGCGGCGCCCAACTTTGCGGGCGTCCACTTCGCCGGTGCGGATCAAGTCGAAAAGGCGGGTGCGGGATACTGCGTTGCCGGTCGCTTGGACGGCGGCGGCAATGGACAAGGCGAACGGCGAAGTCTGTTCTGCGGCGATCGGGGGCATTGCTTGTTCCCTACAGTTCCGGCGGGGCCGGTTGGACGCGACATCGCAGAATTGGCAGGCTGATGGCGCCTGAAAAACGCGCCTGAAAACCCGTCGCACCGATTATTTTAGGCGGTTCACTCGGGCCTTCGCTTCGTTCACTGCTTCGTTCAGTTCATTTCTGAACGAGTTCCTGATTGCGCTTGGGCCGCAAGATGGCGCCGCCGGATGCACTCGCTTGAGCCATTTGGCCAAGGCGTTTGACTCTGCCGCTATTTTAAGCAGCACTTCCTCGGCGGCGCGGCGCCGCTTCAGTTCCTCACCAATCATGTGCTTGCTGTTCGGACGCCCCTGCATTCCGGAATGGTAGGCCGATGCGTTACCACCCGCGGCGACTTGCTTGCCCAGCGCAGCCGGCGCAGCCGGCGGCGAGGCGGGCGGCGGCGGAAGTGTCGCCTCCATCCTGTCCAGTGGCACCACATCGCGCCCGTCCGGCAGCCGACGCAGCCACCCACGGGCGGCAAGCCATCGCTCGCATTCGTTGTCCTGCACCCGCAGCAAGTAGGCGCGCGCCGCGGCTGCCTTGCGTGGTGCTTGCGCCTCGGGGGACGTGGTTTGGTCGAGGTCCGCGATGTAGACGACGCCACCCGGCAGTAGCGACCCCCCCTCGCTGTTGGCCAGCCCAGGCCCCGGCCCGTTCAGCAGCGCCCATTCCATCCGGGTCAGCGGCGGTTGCGCCTCAACCCCGAACAGTCGCGGGCGCAGCGCCGCAATGGCGTCATCTATCTCAACATGGCCAGCGGGCAGCGGCGAAGTTTCGATAGCTTCACTGGTACGTCGCCGAATCGCCTCGCCCAACACATCCGCCAGCGGGGGCGCCGGGGGCGGCGCAGACCAAGGGGAAGGCTTTGGCGGCGGGGCAACGTAATTGCCCATCCGAATTGGTTTGATGGGCGGCGGGGAATTCGAGATGGGCACGGCAGGCGCAGCAGTCGGCGCCGGGGGCGAGCCGTCGGCCGCCTCTCCGTCCTGTGTCGCCTCTGCAGTAGTGGTTGTGATAGCTTTCGGGCCGGTCCCGCTCATGTTCGCTTCCATCGTTCTGCGGGGCCATCGGCGACGGGGTGTTTGCACCACTCCGTCGCCACCCCGCTCTTACCGGCTGCCGGCCGGCGCAGATCAGCCCGGCCGGCGCATCGGCACCACCGCAGCGCCGCCGGCCTCTATCCCCTCCAGAGCATCGGCCAGCCGTTGCAGCGCCGCCGCCACCTGGGGACGGTAGCGACTCCGGTTATAGGTCGCGGCCAGCGTTGACCGGATCGACACATGGTTCAACGCGGCTTCGATGATGTCGGGAAGCTCGCCCATGTCGCCCAGCATGGTTGCCCCGGTGCGGCGCAGGTCGTGGCGGGTCCACCCCTCGGTGCCGCTCGCCTCCATGATGGCCTTGCCCTCACGGTCCCAATTGCCCAGCATCCCGCCGGCACTGTTGGCGAACACCAGCCCGTCCGGGTCGTAATCCATCCCCCTCGGCTTGATGGTGGCCAGGAACGCCACCGCCTGCCGGGGCAGCGGCACGACATGCGGCTGGCCGTTCTTGGTGGCGAGGATCGTCCAGGTTGCCGCGTCCAGGCTCACGTCGCGCCAGCGCGCCCGGCCGACTTCCTCCCGTCGCGCCAGCGTCCAGAGCATGAACCTGATCGCGCGGGCGTAGGGGCTGGGGGACTGCGCCAGCACCGGCAGCAGGGCTTCCAGATCGTCGCGGGACAGCACCCGATCGCGCCGGGCTACGGTGGCAGGGGGGTGCAGCACGGCCACGTCAGCGGCCACGTAGCGCCGCTGGGTGGCCCATTTCAGCACCGGTCGGATGTATCGCACCGCAGCCGCGGCAGACTGCGGCGAGGGGTGCGCGTCGGCCGCCAGTTGCAGTTCCTCGGCTTTGAGCGTCGCCAGCGGCCTGGCCAGGAACGCGGCATACACATGCCCTATGCGGCGCCGGCAGTCCGGCCAGGATTTCAGCCCGGCGCCGGCCTTCGCTCCATACAGGTCCAGCAACGCCGCCAGCGTCCCGATACCGGCCGCCGCGTCGCGGGCCTCTGCACGCTTGCGGCGAGTCTCGGCGACGGGATCGGCGCCTTCCCGCTGCACCTTGGCGCGCATGGCGCCGGCCGCTTCCCGCGCTTCGGAAATGCTCATCTCGGGGTGGCGTCCCAGCAGGAAGCGGCGGGGGCGCCCGTCCTGATCTCGGCCACCCCACACCCAGGTGCGGCCACCGGCAGGCGTCACCCGCAGCCGCAGCCCGCGCAGCCCATCATCGGCCAGTTCCTCCCGGACACCGGAAGTTGCCGCCCGCTTGGTCGCCGCAGTGATCGCTGTTTCAGTCAACCGGACTCGCATCGTTCCGCTTCCATTCCGGGCATCATCGGGGCATCGCGTTTGGACCGATAGAACGGGGGCAAACGGGACGCTCCCGAACGAACCTTACCGGGGCAGCACCGAAAACGCAAGGTTTTGCAGGGGCTTTCTGGACGCTATGAAACTGCGTCGGACGGTGCGGGACGGGATGACTAGGTAATTCGTAATCAGTAGGTCGTCAGTTCAATCCTGACCGTCGGCACCATCTTTTCAATGAGTTACGGCGAATTTCGGTAACCGGGGCAAAACCCCGGGCGAACACAGAACGGAAGCGGGTCAATCCGGGTTCGACGGCCAAAAAATGGCGGATTTCTGCGGCGGCCGTTCCGCAGGCGGACGCATGCTGCACCTGCTTACCCGGGGTTTTGCCC
>CAIVPZ010000088.1 GCA_903907955.1 uncultured Acetobacteraceae bacterium
CGGGCCGCAGCGTTGACCGCACCGAAGTCCAGGCGGCCTTTCTTTATGGGGTCGCGCGACGCCTTCAATTCAGGATTGGACGGGAAACAGGCGCCGGTCATCGTGCGGCCTCCCGGCGCAGCAACGAGGCCAGCAGCACCAACCGCACGGCTTCGGCGGGCATGCTGGCGAACAGGGCGAAGGCTTCGCGGAGCGCCGGCAGGGTGCTCATGCCCCCGGCCTCCGCAGCGCCGCCGCGCGCCATGCGCAGGCTTCGGCCGCCCGGTGTGCGCCAGCCTTGGCGGCCTGTGCCGCGGCCCGCTCATAGTGCTGCACGATCAGCGCAAGCTCGTGCTTGGCGAGGTGGACGCGCACGCCGCGGCCCTCGGGGGCGATGTTGCGCCGGGGTCCGTGCGCGGTGCCGATGGTGTGCTTGATGACAATCATAGGGGCTTCCATTCGTCTTGCCCCTCGGCGCGGTGGTCGGCTAACTTCGCAGCGCCCGCCGTGAAGTTCAGCCGCTCCCGTAGCCCGCGCTCGGGGGCGGTTTCGTTTCTAGGCGGCGGCGCGCGGCTGGCGCAGAGCGTCGGCCTCGGACGTGGAGCGGCGCGGCGCCGACAAGCGCCCCTCAGCCCACCCCAGAGCATCCGCCCAGCGGTACAGCACCGTCCGGCCGAACGTCCTGTAGGTTGGCCCGCCGCCGCGCACGGCCTTGGTTGCCAGCGTCTTTTCAGAAACGGGATAGCCGGCCGCGGTCAACGCCTCGGCCGTCGCCTTGCGCCGCAGCAGCGTGGCGGGGCTATCGGGAATTGCAGTTGCCATCTTGCACCTTTGGGTTGCGGGCAGTGCCGCAGGGTTGCGATGGACAAACCAAATAGAAGGCGAATCGACACCTGTGCAGGGGCGAACCTATGGGTGATGTTTTGTCCGCACAGTCCAGCCAAGCAGCTTGTCGCCCCGGCTCCGTTGGCGTCTGATGGTTCGTTCGTCCTTTTCGCTATCCCGTAGCCTTTTAAGGAACGGCGACTCCCAACCCGGCTTGAGAAACTCCGCATTATGGGACGAGGCGACACGTTCATTCTGGCGGTCGCTTGCATAGCTTCTGAAAGCATCCCACCCTGGCCTCTTTAGCAGCAGGGCGCGGGCTACGTGTTCGGCACTCCCAAGCGGCGGAGTCTCGTCATAGTGCTGGAACAAGCGGTCTGTGTAATCCTCAAGGGACTCGCCAGAGTTTCTTGTAATTGGATTCCGTGGGTCGATCCCGTGCGCAATGTTGTAGATATTATATGCCGCGAATTTCAAATAACTAAGACATTCCTCGGGAATTGACGCTTTAACGCCGTGAATTAAGTGATAGTATAGTGCCATCCATAGATATAGGGCGTTATTTGTTAGTTTAGATTTTCGAACCATATTTCCGATCACATGCGGCCATCCGCTGTATCCTTTTGTCTCCGAATCTTCCTCGGGTTCCCCGGAATCCGGGGGCGAGCCATCGCCCGCCTCTCCGCCCTGTGTCGCCTCCGCAGTTGTGGTTGTGATAGCCTTCGGATCGGTCCCGCTCATGTTCGCTTCCATCGTTCTGCGGGGCTGCCGGCGGCGGGGTGTTTGCGGCACCCCGTCGCCACCCCGCTCTTACCGGCAGCCGGCCGGCGCGGTTCCGTTCACCCGGCGCGCAGGTTCACCACCTTGCCCGCCGCCTTGGCCTCGCCCAGCCGCACCGCCGTTTCGCCCGCCACCGCATCGGCAGCGGCCAGCAACACGGCATCGGCGGCGTGCATGTAGCGGCTGGTGACGCTCGCGCCCTTGTGGCCAATCAGGGCCGCTATGGTCGGCTCGCTGTATCCCAGGTCGCCGGCCAAGCTGGCGAAGCTGTGCCGCAGCGTGTGCGGCGTGATGTCATCCGGCAGCCCGCCAAGCCCCATGATCCGGTTCCAGAGCTTGCGAAAGCCGGCCATCGTCCCTTCGCCGCGCGTCGGCGGAAACACCAGGTCGCCCATGCGGTCCAGCTTCGCCAGCACATCGCAGGCGGCGTGCGACAGGGGGCGCATGCTGCGGCCCGTCTTGCTGTCCGGCAGGATCGTGGTGCGGCGGGCAAGGTCCACATGCTCCCACCGCAGCGTCAGGGCCTCGCCGCTGCGCCAGCCGGTCACGGCCAGGAACCGCACCGCCGCCACCGCCGCCGGCCATATATCTTCCTCGCCCGCCCGGCGCAGGGCGGTCCCCATGGCCGCGTATTCGAGGTCGGACAGCCGCCGCTCGCGCCTGCCGTCCGCCGGCCGCATGACGCCATGCACCGGGTTGTCGGTCCGCATGCGGCGCCGGATGGCATAGGTGAAGATTGCCCCCAGCAGCCCGACAGCCCGGCTTGCGGTGCCCATGCCGCCCCGCAGATTGGACAGCCCCCGCTTCCGCCCCGTCTTGGCCTTGCGTGCCGTCTCGCCTTCGGCCGTGGCGTGCATGAACCGTTCGATGTCCTGCGCCGTGACGGACGCCACCGGCAGCCGGCCGAGTAGCGGCTTGATGTGCCCCTCGATCCGGCTCTTGTCTGACAGAATGGTGCTGGCCTTCTTCGGCCGCTTGACGCGCGTCAACAGCCGCCCGGCCTCGGCGTCGGCCATGTAGGCGTCGCAAAGCTCGGCGACTGTCACGGCGTCACGGGTTGCCCGCTTGTCGGCGGCGGGGTCGTTCCCCTTCACCACCTCGCCCAGCAGCCGCCGGGCTTCCTCTCGCGCCGTCTCCGGGGTCCAGGGCGCACCGTGCTTGCCGATGGTGTAGCGCCGCTGGCGGCCCTCGGCCGTCCGGTACATCAGCACATAGGACACGACGGTCCCAACGCGGCGCCGGGCACCGAAGCCGGGCACCGCGGCGTCCCACACCTCTGTGTCCGGTGCCAGCGCCCGCACTTCCCGCAGTCCGATCCGCTTTTCGGCCATGGCGCACCTCACCAGCCCCCCGGAGACTCGGGGTAACGGCAGGGTAACGCCTTCGCGCATGTCGGCGCAATCACGAACAAGCATCCGCAATTTAGAAGGTGGCTATTTCGCTGGGTTTAGCAGGCATTCGCAGCCGCCCGCAAAGTCACGCAGCCCCTTGGAATCGCCCTCCGAAGGCGAAGGTCGCACGTTCGAATCGTGTCGGGTCCGCCAATTTTTTCAAGGGGTTACGCGGTCTGCGCCGGGCCAGCAATTCGGCCAAGGTAGCGGTAGGCGCCGGATGGCGTGGTCCGGTGTGCACCAGCGCCGACGCGCCCCGGCACCTTGCCTGCAGCACCAGTACGGCCAGGGCCTCGGCGGTTGGGTTCCTATGCGCGGTATGTCTGCCCGGTGTTGGGCGCCTATCTGCATCCGGTTGTCCGGCAGTCTGGCGATATCGGCCAGCTCGCCAGCGGGCGAAGGCAGCGGCGCGGCCCCGGTGAAGCGGAAGGGGTAAACCCTAGCTCGCCCTACGCACCGGCGCCCTCTGGTATACAGGCGACGGAGGGAGCGGGACCTGTCGATAACGTAAGGCCAGGGGCTGGCGGCGACAATGCGCAGCGCAGGGGTGGCGGCGCCGGCCAGTTTACAAGGGGGTGCTGACGGCCCGAAGGCCTCGGTGCGGTCCCCCACCACACCGGCGCCGCCGGGCAGGAACGTAGCTCCGGGCGATGTGGGGTAACCGGGGCAAAACCCCGGGTAAGCAGGTGCAGCATGCGTCCGCCTGCGGAACGGCCGCCGCAGAAATCCGCCATTTTTTGGCCGTCGAACCCGGATTGACCCGCTTCCGTTCTGTGTTCGCCCGGGGTTTTGCCCC
>CAIVPZ010000089.1 GCA_903907955.1 uncultured Acetobacteraceae bacterium
GGCGGCGAAGGCGCGGGGCGTGAAGCTCGGCGGTTGGCGGGGCGGCGCACCGCGCGACACCACCGCGGCGACGGTTGGCGTTGCCCGGAAAGCGGATGTCTTCGCCGCCGACGTCGGTCCGATGGCAACCGACATGCGCCGGCGCGGACTGTCGCTGCGCCAGGTCGCCGCCGAGATGACCAGGCGCGGCATCAAGACGCCCCGGGGTGGCGCCTGGACGGCAACCGCGGTGCGCAACTTGCTGGCGCGTGTGCCGGCCTGACCTCTTTGCTGCGGATGGCGAGCGGCGTGCCAGCCCACCGTGTTGGCGTAAAGACAATGCCGTCTACACGTGATGATGGAAGCTCAGCATCCCCGCGGAAGAGGTGCGGCGCTTCGCGGCCCTGAGATTGCCCGCGAAGACCGCAGGCTCCTGGGAGCATGAATCAGCCATTGAAACCGCTGGGCCAAAGGCCCAGTATAAATGCATGTGGGACGTCGCCGACATCTCGTTCGAAATCATCAACGACATGACCGACGACCCCGTGGTGACGGTGCTGGTTCAGACCCCGATCGGCCAGCTCACGTTCACGGCAGAGCCTGTCGAAGACGGGAACGTGCTGGTGGCCAGAGGCACCCACGTCCAGGACGCCAGTGCCAATGCGGTTGGGGCTGCGAACCTGATGGTGATCGCGCAGGCCGTGATGAAGGAGATGGGTTACGATGGAATCGTCATTGAGGGAGCGCTTCGCACGACTGGGGCCAATCCGGGGCGTCGACCGCGTACAATCCGGTTCACCCGCCACATTCGTCCTGCGCCTGCCTACAGACCGCAGGGTTCCTAAGACGATCGACGGCATGTTTGTGCTGGCGCGCCGCGGGCTGAGCATGCTGCGGGCGAAGCGGACGATCGAAGCGCTGCTCGAGGATGGCCGGGTCTTCGTGGAACTGCCGACGGTTGAAGACCCGAAGGCGGTCACGGACGACCTCGCAAGGACTGGCATTGCGGCGGCCCCCGTAGAGCCGCCGCGGTTGCCGGATGTGAGGCAACTGCGCGAGCGGCTGCGTCTCACGCGCGAACAGTTTGCCGTTCGCTATGGCCTTGAAGTCGAGACGATCAGGAACTGGGAAACTGGCAAGCGCGATCCGGACACGACGGCCCGCAGCTACCTGCGCGTGATTGCCAACGACCCCCAGCACGTCGAAGAGGCATACGCGCCAACGCCATCGATTTAGCTGCGCTTTTCTAAGTCGTTGTTAATGAAGCCAGAATTTCCCCCGACGCCGGTCTTTCTTTCCGAGCGGGATACTACAGCGTGGGGCACCCGTCAGAACCCCTTCGACGCTAAGAAATCGTCGAGCAGCCCGCACAGCAGGTCCTGCCGCAGTGCACGGCGGTGGTACGTATAGGGGCAGAAGGCCCTTCCGTGTAAAACTGCACGGTAGCGGTATTGCACGCAATGTCGTGGGGTGAGGTTGACGGCGTGCTGCACCCTGTCTCGCCGAGGCTGTTAGCGTCGGCTGCATGTATTGCACGCAAAGGCATCCC
>CAIVPZ010000090.1 GCA_903907955.1 uncultured Acetobacteraceae bacterium
ATCGAACGGCCTGCCGGCCGACGGCGCGCCGTCGCAGCGGCTGCTGGCCCTGCTGCAATCGACCCCCAGCGGCGGTGCCGCGGCCATGGGCGGCGGGGCGATGGCCTCGGCGCCAGGCAACTGGGTGGCGCCGGTCGGGGCACCGGGCGGCTGGGTCGCGCCGACCCGGTAACCCCAACGCCGACCGCCAGCCGGCGGGGCTTCGGCTGATGCCGGGTCCCGCCCCGGCGCAACCCAGCAGCGTGGACGAGGCGCAAGCCGCCGCCGCCCCAACCGGTAGTGGCGGCGGCGGCTGCGATTCCAAACACCAACAGGCGGCGCCCGGAAATAGCCGCGCCACTTCACCTGCGCCGCCGGGCCAACGGGTCGGTACTCACGCCGGTCGGTATTACGTCAACGCCTGCTTCAGCGCCTCATTCACCAGCCCCGGATTGCCCTTCCCCCGCATCTCCCGCATCACCTGCCCGACGAAGAACCCGAACAGCTTGTCCTTGCCGCCCCGGAACTCCGCCACCTTGTCCGGGTTCGCCGCCAGCACGGCCGCCACCGCGGCGTCGATCGCCCCGGTATCCGTCACCTGCCGCAGCCCGCGCTGTTGCACGATCGCATCCGGCGCCAGACCGGTTTCCGCCATGGCGTCGAACACATCCTTGGCAATGCGCCCGTTGATCGTGCCGTCGGCCACCAGATCGAGCATCCGCCCGAGGGACGCGGCACTCACCGGCGAATCCTCGATGGTCCGCCCGCTGCGGTTCAGCGTGGCGAACAGATCGCCGGTCACCCAGTTCGCCGCCTGCTTGGCGTCGCGCCCGCGCGCCACCGCCTCGAAATACAAAGCGGTCGCCTGCTCGGCCACCAGCACGCCGGCATCATAGGCCGACAGCCCGTAATCACGCATGAACCGCGCCCGCTTCTCGTCCGGCAGTTCCGGCAGCGCCCGGCGCAGTTGCTCCACCCAGTCCTCGTCCAGCACCAGCGGAAACAGGTCGGGATCGGGGAAGTAGCGGTAGTCGTGCGCGTCCTCCTTCGAGCGCATCGGCCGGGTGACGCCGCGCCCCGAATCGAACAGCCGCGTCTCCTGCTGCACGGTGCCGCCCGCTTCCCACACCGCAACCTGGCGCATCGCTTCCGCCTCGACGGCCAGCATGACGAAGCGGATGGAATTGACGTTCTTCACCTCGCAGCGGGTGCGGTACGGCTCGCCGTGCTTGCGCACCGAGACGTTCACGTCGGCGCGCAGCGAGCCTTCCTCCATGTTGCCGTCGCAGGTGCCGAGATAGCGCAGGATGCTGCGCAACTTCCGCACATAGGCGCCGGCTTCCTCGGGGCTGCGCAGGTCGGGTTCGCTGACGATCTCCATCAGCGCCACGCCGGCGCGGTTGAGGTCGATGCAGCTCTTGCCCGGATGCTGGTCGTGCAGGCTCTTGCCGGCGTCCTGCTCCATGTGCAGGCGGGTGACGCCGATGCTGCGAGTGCTGCCGTCGGCCAGTTCGATCTCGATCACGCCGGCGCCGACGATGGGGTGCGCGAACTGGCTGATCTGGTAGCCAGGCGGCAGATCGGGATAGAAATAATTCTTCCGGTCGAAGCGGCTGACCAGGTTGATATGCGCGCGCAGGCCAAGCCCGGTCCGCACCGCCTGCGCCACACACACGCGGTTGATCACCGGCAGCATGCCGGGGAAAGCCGCATCGACGAAGCTCACCTGCGTATTGGGTTCGGCGCCGAACGCGGTTGCCGCGCCGCTGAACAGTTTGGACGCGCTGATGATCTGGGCGTGTACTTCCAGCCCGATCACCACTTCCCACGCGCCGGTGCTGCCCTCGATGACGTATGCCATCCGCTCAGCCCCCCGCCCGCAATGCCGGCAGCGCGGCAAAACCGGCCGCCCGCTCCAGCGCGGCGCCCACCGCGAAAACCGTTTCTTCGTCGAACGGTTTCCCCAGCACCTGCAGGCCCAGC
This sequence comes from uncultured Acetobacteraceae bacterium, assembly GCA_903907955.1. Lineage (GTDB taxonomy): Bacteria > Pseudomonadota > Alphaproteobacteria > Acetobacterales > Acetobacteraceae > Rhodovastum. Next base: position 1,963 of record CAIVPZ010000090.1, read on the forward strand.
GGCAACCCGCGCGCATCCAGCCCGGCCGGCACCGACAGGCCGGGAATGCCGGACATGCTGGCCGGCACGGTGAACACGTCGTTCAGATACATCTTCACCGGGTCATCCATCCGCTCCCCCTGCGGGAAGGCGGCGGACGGCGCGGTCGGCGTCAGCAGGGCATCGACATTGTGGAACGCTTCGGTGAAGTCCCGCAGAATCAGCGCCCGGACCTTCTGCGCCCGCAGATAATACGCATCGTAATAGCCGGCGCTGAGCACATAGGTGCCGATCAGGATGCGCCGCCGCACCTCGGCGCCAAACCCTTCGGCGCGGGTGTTCTCATACATCTCCAGCAGATCGCCGCCCTCGCTGCGGGCGCCGAACCGCACGCCGTCGTAGCGCGCCAGGTTGGACGAGGCTTCGGCGGGGGCGACGATGTAGTAGGTGGCAAGCCCGTATTTGGTATGCGGCAGGGAGACATCGACCGTCTCGGCGCCAGCCGCGCGCAGCCAGGCGAGGCCCTGCTGCCACAGCGCCTCGATTTCCGGCGGCATGCCGTCGCTGCGGTATTCGCGCGGCACGCCGATGCGCAGGCCGCGCACGCCGCGCCGGCAGGCGGCGGCGAAATCGGGCACCGGGCGGTCGGCGCTGGTGGAATCCTTCGGGTCGTGCCCGGCCATCGAGCCGAGCAGGATGGCGCAATCCTCCACCGTACGCGCCAGCGGCCCGGCCTGATCGAGCGAACTGGCGAACGCCACGATGCCCCAGCGGCTGCAGCGGCCATAGGTCGGCTTGATGCCGGCGACGCCGCAGAAGCTGGCGGGCTGGCGGATCGACCCGCCGGTGTCGGTGGCGGTCGCCCCCAGCGCCAGCCGCGCCGCCACCGCCGCCGCCGAACCGCCGGAGGAGCCGCCCGGCACCAGCGGCGCGGCGTCGCCGGTCCGGGTCCACGGGCTGGTCACCGGCCCGAAGGCCGAGGTCATGTTGGACGAGCCCATGGCGAACTCGTCCAGATTCGCCTTGCCCAGGAACACCGCCCCGTCGCGCAGCAGGTTCGCCGTCACGGTGCTTTCGTAGGGCGGCACGAAAGGCGCCAGGATGCGGCTGCCCGCGGTGGTGCGCACGCCTGCGGTGCAGAACAGGTCCTTGATGGCCAGCGGAATACCGGCGAGCGGCCCGGCCTCGCCGCGCGCCAGCGCCGCGTCGGCCGCGTCCGCCTGCCGCCGCGCCAGCTCCGGCGTGGGGGTGATATAGGCGTTGAGGCGCGGGTTCAGCGCCTCGATCGCGCCCAGATAGGCGTCGGTCAGTTCGCGCGCCGAGACCTGCCGGGCGCGCAGCGCGGCGCGGGCGCCGGCCAGTGTCAGGGCAAACATCACTCCACCACCTTGGGCACCGCGAAGAAATCGCCCGCCCGGTCCGGCGCATTGGCCAGCACCTGTTCGGGGATGCCGCCATCGGTCACCGCGTCCTCGCGCAGCCGCAGCGCCATCTGGGCGCCGCCGGTCAACGGCTCCACGCCGTCCACGTCCACCTCGTTGAGCTGCTCGATCCAGCCCAGAATGCCGTTCAGTTCGGCCTGGAGCCGGGGCACCTGGCTGTCCTCCACCCGGATGCGCGCCAGCTTGGCGATGCGCCGGACGGTCACGGGATCGAGCGACATCTTTTCTCCTGTCGTGGGCGTGGGCGCGGGACCATAACGGCGGCCATGCCCCTGTTCAACATGATGGACCTGCGCAACCGGCTCGCGCCCGGCCAGCGGCTGATCGGCCTGGACCCGGGTAGCCGCACCGTGGGCCTGGCGCTGTCCGACGTCTCGCTGATGCTGGCCAGCCCGTACGGGGAGCTGCGCCGCGGCAAGCTCGCCGCCAACGCCGCCGAACTCGCCGCCATCGCCCGCCGCGAGGGCGCCGGCGGGCTGGTGGTCGGCCTGCCGCTGTCGATGGACGGCAGCGCCGGCCCGGCCGCGCAGGCGGCGCGCGACTGGGCGCACGCGCTTTCCGCCGCCACCGGTCTGCCGGCGGCGCTGTGGGACGAGCGGCTGTCGTCCTCGGCGGTCAACCGCTTCCTGATCGAGGAAGCGGACATGACCCGCCGCCGCCGCGCCGAGCTGGTCGACCGGATGGCGGCGGCCTACATGCTGCAGGCCGCGCTGGACGCCAGCCGCCCGGGGTAACCAACCCCCCGCCGCGAAGCTACTGGCCCGGCAGGGTCAGCTTCGTCGGCAGCAGGTTCGCCGGGGTCGCCGCTGCCGCCACTGACGGCGAGACCGTTGCCGCCGCCTGCGAAGCGGCGGCCGTCGCAGCCTGCACCGCGGGCGTGATCGCCGCTTTCGGCACCTGGATGGTCGCCGTCTCCGGCGCGGCAGATCCGCCCGGCGCGGCATCCGCCGGCGGCGCGGCAGCCGGTGCGGCGGCCGGCACCGGCGCTGCCGCGGTTGCGGCACCACCCGGCGAGGACGCATCGGCCGGTGTGGCCTGGGCCGGTGTGGCCTGGGCCGGAGCGGCCTGAGACGGTGCGCCCTGAGCTGGCGCCGCTTCAGGCGCAACGCCGGCAACCGGCGGCACCGGACCAGGCTCATGGGCGGGTGGCTTGACCGGCTCCGGGGTCTCGGACGGCAACGACACCGTATAATCGGGCACGATGCGCGCCTGCGACCCGGCGATCACCAGCACATGCTCGCCGAGCGACAGCGGCGGATCGTCCTTCTGGGTGACCGAGACCAGATCCTTGTTGGCCTTGCGGACGATGTATTCGAACGCCGCGGTGTCCCCGGCGGCATGTTCGACCCCGGCGCCGATCAGCCCGCCGATCAGGCTGCCGCCCAGCGCGCCGAAGGCCGAGGCGGAACCGCTGCCGATCTGCGAGCCGGCGATGCCGCCCGCGGCGCCGCCAACCACCGCGCCGGTGGCGCCGGAGACCCGCACATCGACCTTGCGCACCCCGACGATGATCCCCTGCTCGGCCTTGTTGGCCTGCTGCACGGCGCCGGAATTGTAGGTGTTCGGCGACAGATCGGGCGAGCAGCCCGCAGCGGCCAAGCCCAATAGCAGCACCGCCGGCGCAAACCCGGCGCGTGCAGCGCGAAAACTGGCGGACCTTCCGGCCATCCTTGCCCCTCGATTACCCATGCATGAATGCCGCCGTGCGGCGCCACCGTTTCCCCCGATTATTGATACGGCCGCCACACGGTCGGCCCGGCCGGCAGGTTCTGCACCATCCGGCCGCACGGCACCAGGGCAGACCGTTACGGGAGCTCGTCCACTGCGGCGCGCCGGATGCAACCAGCATCTCCGCCCAGCATAAACGCTGGCCGGCTCACATGCCACCCCGCCGCGTGCCCGGTGATGCGCTACGCGGTGGCCACTTCATCCGGCCAGGACAACAGCGGCACCGCGGCGAACGGTGTCGCCGCCGGCACGCCGCTGCGGTCAACCAGCCCGGCAACGCGGCCATTCACCGCCGCGCCCTTGAGGTGCCGCCACCATTCGGGCGGCAGTGCATCGCGCCGGAAGGAAGCGATATGGCCTTCCGTCGCGACAAACACGACTCCCGCGTCAATCGCCACCACGCGCGCTTCAATCAAACCGACCATGCCCACCCCCAGCACTCCCCCGTGCGCGGCATTTTCACACAATACATACAACGTTCACGCCCGCGTGAAACGGCTGTCACTCTCACGCATGCGTGAAGCCGCGGTGAGGGGGCCGCCGCACCGGGGACACGCGCGCGCGCCGCTGCAGAACCGGCAATGAATTTCAGCAGGATGCCAGCCGCGGCCCTTGCGGCGGACGGCACCTTGGGGTCACAAGCGCCGCATGCATGCCGTCGCCGACACGCTGGCAGCGATCTGGGAAGCGGCGCGCTCCGCGCCGCTGTCGATCGCCGCTGCCGCGGTGATCGGCTGCTGGCTGGCCTGGCGCCAGGGCCGCCCCTGAGAGTTTGCGCATGAATGCCCGCGACGCTCCGGTCTGGCCGGAAATGCTCAACGATATCAGCGGGCGTTCTTTTTCAGGTTCGATTGCTTCACAAGCGCTGAGTGTCCGTCCGGGCGCCGCGGCAAGCGCTGCCCGGACCGGTGTTACTGCCCGCGCCCCGTCACCATCACCATCACGGTCCGCAGGGCAATGCCGAAATCCGCCAGGAACCAGGTACCGAGCCCGGTCAGCCGCATCGCATAGGCATGGTCGAAGCCCACCTTGCGCCGCACGTCGTCGATGCAGGTGTCATAGCCCTGGCGCACCTGCGCCAGCCCGGTGATGCCCGGCCGCAGCCCGCAGGTGCGTTCGGCGAAGAACGGGATCGCCTGCTCCAGCCGCCCATAGAAGCCCGGCCGCTCCGGCCGCGGGCCGACGATCGACATGTCGCCGCGCAGCACGTTCACCAGCTGCGGCAGTTCATCAAGCCGGGTCTTGCGCAGCAGCCAGCCGACGCCGGTGATGCGCGGATCGCGCTTGCTGGCCCACACCGCGCCGCTCAGCCGCTCGGCATCCACCCGCATGGAGCGGAATTTCCACATCTCGAACAGTTCGGTCCGCCGCGCCCCCGCGCGCCCGACCCGCAACTGGCGGAAGACCACCGGGCCCGGACTGTCCAGCCGGATCGCCAGCGCGATCAGCGGCCAGAGCGGCGCAGTGATCAGCAGCGCCAGCAGCGCCACCGCGATGTCGAAGCTGCGCTTGGCCACCGCGACGGCGGCGGGAATATGATCGTCATCCTCGAACGGCACGGTATCGAACAGGGTATCGGCAACGGTAACGGACATCGGGATTTTCCCTTCTCGGTGTTTCTCAGGACGCGATCGCGCGGCGCCACGGGGTACGATGCCCGCCGGCCAGGTAGCCCAGCACGCCGCGCGCGCTGGCCAGATGCCCGGCCACCGCATAGCGTGCGACCGCCAGCACCCGCGGTGCGCCGGCGCCCAGCAGCCCGCCCGCCGCCGCGCCCAGCAGCCCCGCAATTTGCAACGCAGCCAGCAACGCGAATTCCGGCGACTCCGCCGCCAGCAGCACGCTGCCCAGCAGCCCGGTGCCGATCAGGAACGGTGCCGCCACCCGCAACGCCTTGCCGGAGGCGAAGGCCAGCGCCACGCCACCGAAGCGCGGATGCAGCAGCCAGCTCAGCCGGGCGATCTGTTGCGCGTTCCCCGCGGCGATCCGCCGCCGCCGCCGTGCCTCCTGCGCCGCATCGGCGCATTCCAGCTCGAGCGCGGCGATGCTGGTGTCGTAGGCGACCCGCCAGCCGCGGCCGAATATTTCCAGCGGGAGAATGAAATCGTCGTTGATGGTGTCCTCGCGCAGCGGCTGCCAGGCGGCACGGCGGATGGCGTAGAACGCCCCGTGCAGCCCGAGCGGCGCCCCGAGCGCCGCCTCGCCCTGCTTCACCGCCCGCTGATACTGCCAGTAGCGCGCCTCGCCGGCCGAGCCGGGCCGGGCCAGCAGGTAGGTGCCGCCGACCGCGCCGAGCGCCGGATCGGCGAAATGCGCCGCCGCCCGCCGCAGCGCATCCGCCGGCAGCATGGCGGAAACGTCGGTCAGCACCACGATTTCGGTGGTCACCATGGCGATCGTGCCGTTCATTACCGCGAGCTTGCCGCGGTTGCGGCCATGCTCGACCACCCGGCCCCGCAGCCCGGAGCAGCCGGGCTCCGCCAGCACCGCCCGCGCCAGCGCGGCCGTTGCGTCGGTGCAGCCGTCGCACACCACCAGAACCTCCAGCCGGTCGGCCGGGTAATCCAGGGCGGCGAGGTTGCGCAGCTTGGCGGCGATATGGGCCGCCTCGTTATAGGCCGGCATCACCACCGTCATCGCCGGCAGATCGTCGCCGGCGATCGGCGCCGGCGCCGCCTGGGCACGGCGCGACAGCAGCTTCAGCGCCACCGGCCAGCCCACATGGTGCCACGCGTTCAGCCCCATCGACCCCAAGGTCACGGCAGCGGTGGCAGTCTCGATCATGGTGTTCACGGCACATCTCCGAGCATCAGGTTCGAGTAGGCGGCTTCCATCGCATCCAGGCTCGCCGTGCGTGCCACGAAGTCCCGTGGTTCGCCGCTGTCCGGATCGCCCAATGCCAACCGCAAGCCGCGTGCCAGCGCCTCCGGGTTCTCCGCCTCCACCAGCGTGCCGCTGGCCGGATCGAGCGCCGTCGGCACCCCGCCGACCCGGCTCGCCACCACCCGCCGCCCGCAGGCCTGCGCCTCCAGCGCCGCCAGCGGCAAACCCTCGGCGCGCGACGGCAGGCAGACCACATCGGCGGCCTGGTAAAGCAGCGCCGTATCATCGAGATGGCCGAGCCAGCGGATGCGCGCGCAGACCCCCAGCTCCGCCGCCAGCGCCCGCAGATTGTCCCGCTCGCTGCCGCTGCCCGCCACCGCCAGCCGCACGCCGGGCAGCAAGGCAAGCGCCCGCAGCGCGATATCGACCCCCTTCACCGGCTCCAGCCGCGCGGCGATGCCGACCACCGGCCCATCCGCGGGCAGGCCCAGCGCCCGCCGCGCCGCCGCCCGGTCGCCGGAGGCGAAGCGCGCCGTATCCACACCGTTCAGCACCACCCGCGGCCGGGCGCCGCCGAGCGCGGCCTGCACCGCGTCGGCCACGTGCGGCGCATCCGCCGTCAGCACCGGCGCCGCGAGCCGCAGGGCGAGCCGCGCCAGCCGCCGCCGCTTCGCATTCTGCAAGTGCCAGGCGTCGTGTTCGGTATGGACGCATCGCAAATTGCGAATCGTGCGCGCCGCCAGGCCGGCATACAGCAGCGGGCCGATGTGATGCGTGTGCACCCCCACCGCGCCCACCTGCCGGAACAGCCGCGCCAGCCGCAGCGGCAGCGCCGCGTCCAGGCCGGGCCGTTTTCCCATGAAAATCAAAGGCGTCGCCTCGCGCGCCAGCCGCGGCCAGGCGGCGCAGGCGGAGTCCGCATCGCCCTCCAGGCTGACCACAATCACCGGATGCCGCCGCGCCTGCGCCCGCGCCAGCTCCAGCGCCATCACCTCGAGGCCGCCGGGGGCGAGATGCTGCACGACCTGGACGATCGGCTGGGATGATGGCTGCATGGTCCTGCTCCTGGGTTCGTCCCCCGTTCAGCAGGCGGCGTGCCAGACAAGGCATCGGCCGGGCGCGATGCGGTCCGCAAGCCGCCGTGAACGGTTGAGCCGGCGGCGGCGAACCGCCATGCTGGCGAATCGCCCCTGCCCGTTTCCCGCCCCGCCCCCCGAGGTCGCCCCCCGCCCATGCCGACGCCGTTCTCGTCCCAGGACCTCAGCCGCGTGTTCGACGCACGCAGCCTCACCCGTGGCCGCAGCCTGGTGCTGACCGGCGCGGTGGAGGTGCGGCTGGACGGCGACACCATCACCGCCACCGTGCAGGACGCCGCCGGCCGGCATACCGGGCGCATCACCCCCTCGCCGACCGGTCGCCGCGTGGTGTTCGACAGCCGGTGCAGTTGCGGCGCGTCCGGCTGCCCGCATCTGGCCGCGGCGGCCTTCGCGGCGCTGGACCGCTTCCCCGCGCTGCGCCGGGCGGAGCAGCAGAGCTTCCTCGACGCGCTGGTCACCGCGCCGGAAGCCGAGAGGAAGCGGACGGTGTTCGAACTGGCGGCGGCTGAATCCCCCCATGCCTGCGTGGTCACCACGCTGCTGATCGGCGAACGCAGCGGCACCATCACCGCGACGACGCCGCAGCGGATCGCCAGCGATCCGCACGCCGACGCAACGATCCGCGACCTCGCCCGCCGGCTGGGCAGCGGCGCCGAGACCCGCACCTTCGTGCCGCCGGCGCTGGTCGCCGACGTGCTGCGCGGGCTGGCGCAGAGCGGCCAGGCACGCTGGCATGCCGGCGGGCGGCGCCTGGTCGCGGGCGAGGAACGGGTTTTCGCCGCCGCCTCGGCGGCCACCCTGCCGTCCGGCTCCGGCGTGATCCTCAGCGAGACCGGCCCGTGGTATGTCGATGCCGCCTCCGGGGCGGTCGGGCGCGTCCGCGTGCAGCCGCCCTCCATCGTGCGGCGCCCGCCGCCGCGGCCGCCGTTGGTCGCCCCCCCGGTCGGCCGGGGCCGCGCCGAGCCACCGCGCCGGCGGGTTGAGCCGACGACCATCGGCGCGCAGGTGATCGTCGAGCGCAAGCCCGCCCCGGTGCTGCGGCTGACGCGCTTTCCCTTTCCGGACGACGCCGGCCGGATACAGCCGACCGACGCGCTGCTGCTCGACTTCGACTATGACGGCGCCGTCATCCCCGCCGACGACGAACGCCAGTTCGTCCGCGTCGAGGAACCGGGCGGGCCGGTCTTCGTGCGCCGCGACCGCGCCGCCGAGGCCGCCGCCCTCGATTCACTCCGCCAGGACGGCTTCGTGCAGATGCGCATGGCCGATGCCAAGGCGGCGAAGGGCCGGCTGGTGTTCGTGTTCCGTGGCCGCGAGGCCGCCGAAAGCTGGCAGCGCTTCATCGCCGAGCGGCTGCCGGCGTTGCAGGCCGGCGACTGGCGCAGCGAAACCGATCCCGCCTTCGGCCCGCGCCTCGCCGGCACCGTCGGCGGCTACGACATGCAGGTGGCCGATGCGCCGCATGGCGGCTTCTCGCTCGATCTCGGCATCGAAATCGACGGCGTGCGGCATCCGCTGCTGCCGGTGCTGCTCCGCCTGCACGAGCGCGGCGGCATGGCGGCGGCGCGGGTGGTGGACGGCGAGCTGATCACCAGCCTCGGCGACGGCCGCATCCTGAAGCTGCCGGCGGAGCGCATCGGGCGGCTGCTGGCGGTGATGGACGATCTGATCGAGGCGGCGCGCCGCAGCACCGGCGATGCGTTGACGCTGGATGCCGCCGAAGCGCCCGCCGTGCTCGATCTGGAGGACCTGGTCACCACCCGCTGGCAGGACGGCGCCGCCATCGCCGCCCATGTCGCCCGCTTCCGCGGCCTCGCCGAAATACCCGACGTGACATTGCCGGCGGGCTTCACCGGCACGCTGCGTCCCTATCAGCAGCAGGGCGTCAACTGGCTGCAGCATCTGCGGGCGAACGCGCTTGGCGGCTTCCTCGCCGACGACATGGGTCTGGGCAAGACGGCGCAGACCATCGCGCATATCGTGGTCGAACAGGCGGCGGGCCGGCTGGAACATCCGGCGCTGGTCGTGGTGCCGACCAGCCTGGTGCCGAACTGGACCGCCGAACTCGCGCGGTTCGCGCCGCATCTGCGCGTCGTCGTGCTGCACGGGATCGAACGCCATGAACGGCGCGGCGAACTCGACAACGTGCAGGTGGTGATCACCACCTACACCGTGCTGGCGCGCGACATCGAGGAAATGGCGGCGCTGTCCTGGCACATGGTGGTGCTCGACGAGGCGCAGGCGATCAAAAGCCCGGCGGCGAAGGCCACGCATGCGGTATGCCGGCTGCAGACGCAGCACCGGCTGTGCCTGTCGGGCACGCCGATCGAGAACAACCTCGGCGAATTGTGGTCGCAGTTCGCCTTCCTGATGCCGGGGCTGCTCGGCCATCGAAAAACGTTCACCCGCCGCTTCCGCTCGCCGATCGAGAAGGACAACGACCCGGTGCGGCGCCGCCAGCTTGCCCTGCGCATCCGCCCGTTCATCCTGCGCCGCACCAAGGCCGCGGTGGCGACCGAACTGCCGCCGAAGCACACCATCCTGCGCCGCATCACCCTGGCGCCGGAGCAGCGCGAACTCTACGAAACGATCCGCGCCACGCTGTACGAAAAGGTGGCGGAGGAGATCGCCGCGCACAGCCTGGGCCGCAGCCAGATCGTCGTGCTCGATGCGCTGCTGAAGCTGCGCCAGGTCTGCTGCGACCCGCGGCTGGTGAAGCTGCCCTCGGCGCAACGGATCGGCACGTCGAGCAAGCTCGAGGACCTGCTGGAGATGGTCGGCGAGATGATCGCGGAAGGGCGGCGCATTCTGCTGTTCTCGCAGTTCACCTCGATGCTCGACCTGATGAAGCCGCGGCTGGCCGCTGCCGGCATTGCCTTTGCGGAGTTGCGCGGCGACACCCGCGACCGGGCGGAACCGGTGCGCAGCTTCGAGGCCGGCGAGGTGCCGCTGTTCCTGATCAGTCTGAAGGCCGGCGGACGCGGGCTGAACCTGGTCGCCGCCGACACGGTGATCCTCTACGACCCGTGGTGGAACCCGGCGGTCGAAGAACAGGCCGCCGACCGGGCGCACCGGATCGGCCAGACCAAGTCGGTGTTCGTCTACAAGCTCATCGCAGCCGACACGGTGGAGGAGCGCATCCTGGAGTTGCAGGAGCGCAAGGCGGCACTGGCCAGCATCGCCTTCAGCGACGAGGCCGCGGGCCTGCCGGTGATGGAGGAGGAGGATATCGACTTCCTGTTCGGCCCCGCCCCCGGCCGGCTGGCCGCGTGACTGCGCCGCGGCAACCTGCCATCAACTGGTCGGCTCGTTCAGCTTGCGGGAAAGCCGCTCGAATTCCTGGCGCAGCAGATCGCTGTCCAGCGGCAGGGTTCCAGGCGGCATCAGGTTGATCACCGCGCCGAAATCCCGGTTGCTGGCGTTCATCATGTCGAGCACCTCGACCGTGTTCTCCATGGTGCTCGCCGTGTTGGCGGCGAGGTCGAGCAGCGTGCGCGTGTGCCTGGCGGCGTCGTCAAGCTGGTCGCCCTGCTGGGACAGGTAATTCCGGTAGACCGGGATGATCTCCGCCGTCGCCTGCAACGCCTTCAGGTTCGCCGCATAGCCCTGCTGTTCGGGTGCGGGCACCTGCTTCATGCTGTCCGCCGCCTTCTTCTGCAGCTCGAGGTTTTCCTTCTCGATGCCCTCCAGCCGCGGCAGGTAGCGTTGCCTGATCCGGTCGCGCACATCCGCCTGCAACGTCTCCACCATTTCGCACAGCACCACGTTCAGGCCGTAATAGCGCTTGAGCACGTCCGGGTTGCCGCGGTTCTGTTCCACCGTGTCGCGCAGTTGCGCGACAAAGCGGGCGACGTTGGACTGCATGCCGAGCAGCGCCACCATGTCGTCGCCATTGGGGGCGATGCCGATCAGTTCCGCCTGCTCCGGGGTCATCTTCACGCCGAGACCGTTGAGCCTGGTGGCGAAATCCTCGGTGGCATGGGTCAGCTGGGCCGCCGCCTTGGTGCGCTGCTCCACAAGGTCCTTGGCGTCCTGGCCGGCCAGCAGGCGATCGGCGATGGCGGCGCTGAGGTCGCGCAGCCTGCCGCGGGCGTCCTGCATGTCGCGCAGCGCGCCCATCGCTTCGCTGCCGGCCATCATCGCGGCAGCCTGCCGCAGCAGGTCGTGCATATGGGCGCTGGTGGAGGGGACGGGCTGCTGCGCCTGCTGGGTCTCGGCGATCCGGTTGAGTTCGGCGATCATGGGTGCCCGTTCCGGCGCCGCCGGACGTGCCCCGTCGGCGATCTTCTGGTCGCCCCCCCAGGTGACGTGCACCGCCGGCAGATAGGCCGGGCCGTTGCCGACCACCATAGAGCCGCCGCCCACGCAGATGCCGATCACCAGGATCAGCACCACCACGCCAATGGCAACGTTACGCATTCTGGCCTCCAATCTGCCGCGACGGAGATCGGCGGCATCATGTCACGTTGGCGGCGTGGCAGGAACACGGTTTGCGCCGGGCGCGCGGGAAGGAAAGCAAGGCCAGGGGCGCTGCCCCTGGACTTACTTTCCTTCCCTTGCCAGCCAGGCCAGCACCCCGTGCCCGGCCGCCGCGCCGGTGGCGAAACATGCCTGCAGCAGGTAGCCGCCGGGCGGGGCTTCCCAGTCCAGCATCTCGCCGGCCGCGAACACGCCGGGGCGGCGGTGCAGCATCCAGCGCGCATCCAGCTCGTCCAGCGCGATGCCGCCGGCGCTGGAAATCGCCCGCGCGATCGGCGCCGGCGCCAGCAGGCGCAGCGGCACCGCCTTGACCAGCGCGGGCAGGTCGGCGGGCGCCCCGTCGTGCAGCGCTTCCTGCACCAGGCCAACCCCCGCCGGGGCCAACCCCGCCCGCTTGCGCAGAAAGGTCGAGAGCGAGGCACTGCCATGCGGCCCGCCCAGCCGGCGGGCCAGCACCGCCGGATCGAGATCCGGCCGCAGGTCGAGCATCGCCACCACCGGACCCTCGGCGGCGATGGCGTCGCGCAACGCGGCCGAGAGCGCATAGACCGCGCCGCCCTCGATGCCCTCCGCCGTCACCATCGCCTCGCCGCGCACCGTGCGGCCGCGAAAGCTCAGCGCGATGCGCTTCAGCGGCGTACCGGCGAAGCGGCGGAATGGCGCCGACCAGTCGATGCGGAAGCCGCAATTGGAGGGCAGCAGCGGACGCACGGCAATGCCGGGCAACAGCCCGGTCCAGCCGCCATCCGACCCCAGCCGCGGCCAGGACGCGCCGCCAAGCGCCAGCACGGTGGCAAGCGGGCGAATCCGGCTGCCGTCGGCAAAGGCGAGCGCGCCGTCGGCGTCCCAGCCCGCCCAGCTCCGGCGGGTTTCCAGCCGCACCCCCAGCCCGGCCAGCCGCGCCAGCCAGGCGCGCAGCAGCGGCGAGGTTTTCATCCCGTGCGGGAACACCCGCCCGCTTGAACCGACAAAGGTCGGCTGGCCGAGCCCTTCGCACCAGGCGATCAGGGCGGCCGGCGGAAAGGCCGCGATGGCCGGCTCCAGCCGCGCCCGCGCCGGCCCATAGCGGTCGAGCAGGTCTGGGAGAGCCTCGCTGTGGGTCAGGTTGAGTCCGCCCCGTCCGGCCATCATCAGCTTGCGCCCGGGCGAGGGCATGCGGTCGAACACCGTCACCGCCACGCCGCCGGCGGCGATCACTTCCGCCGCTATCAGCCCAGCCGGGCCGGCGCCGATAACGGCCACGGCCGGGGAGGAAGGATCAGGTGTGTGCATCCCCGCTTCCTACAGGACGCCATCCCCTTGTGGGAGAGGCGCGTGGCCGGTCGCGCTAGCCGCGTCCGGTCAGAGCCTGAAAAGCAATCGAACTTGAAAAAGAACGCCCGCTGCTATCTTTGAGTTTTTCCGTCATCGTTCGGCGGCTTGCGTGCATTCTTTTTCAAACTCTCAGCGTGCGCAGGACAGAAGCCCGGCCGTCGCGGACCTCCACCATGAAGGTCGCCCGGTCCATTTCGCCGGCGGCGTCCCAGGACGCATCCATCAGCATCGCCGGCGCGCCGGCCCGCAGGGCAAGGCCCCGCAGCGCGTCCGGCAGGTCCGCCCGGTCCGCCCGGCCCAGCCGCGCCACCCCGCCGGCCAGCAGGCCAACCGCCGTGTAGCCCTTGGCGGCCGCGGCGTCCGGCTCCTGCTTGAACGAGTCGAGGTAGCGGCTGCGGAACGCCGCCAGTTCCGGCGCCTCGGCGGTGAAGCCGAGCTGGCAGCGCACGCCCTCGGCCGCGGCGCCGGCCAGCGCCAGCACCCGCGGCGAGGCCAGGATGGTGTCGCCCAGCAGCGGGGTCCGCAGCGCCTGGCGCCGCGCCTCCTGGAGGAACCGCACGCACTCCGCCTCGGGCAGGGTGACCACCGCGGCATCGGGCGCCGCCCGCGCCAGCGCGGCGACCTCGGCGGCGAAGCCCGCCGGCCCCGGCAGCACGGCGTGGTCGGAAACCACCTCCAGCCCGCTGGTACGCAACGCGCCCGCGAGCACGTCGCGGATACCGCGGCCGAACTCGGTGTTGCTCCACACCAGTGAGATACGCTGCGCCTTCATCTCCGTGCGGAGCCAGCCGGCCAGCCGCGGCATGCGCACCGCCGGCCCCGGCGCGGCGCGGAACAGCGTGCCCCCCGGCGCGGTCAGATCGGTGGCATCGGCGCCGACGATGTGGGCGATCCGCGCCGCCCGCGCCAGCGGCGCCGCCACCCGCACCGACTCCGACGTCACCGGGCCGAGCAGCGCGACCACATCGCCCTCCAGCGCCCGGTGCACCACACCGCCGCCGTTGCTGCTGTCGTAGGTGTTCATCTGCAGCAGCCGCCCCAGCACGCCGCCGGCGGCGTTGATTTCCTGCACCGCCATTTCGACGCCGTTGCGCCAGTCGTCACCGGCGCGCGCCGCCGGTCCGGACAGCTCGATCATCTGGGAGAACACCAGCGGCGGCAGCGCCCGCGCGCGGCGCGCGAACAGCGGTGCGGCCAGCAGGCCGGCGGTCAGGCGTCGTCGTGCGAGGTTCATGCAGGGTCCGTTGCAGCGCCGCGTTCAGCCGAGCCGCCCGCCGAACTCCTGGGCCGCGATCCGCCGCAGCGTATCCACCGAACGGAACAGGCGCACCAGCCGCTTGCGTTCACGCTCGGACAGGCCGGCCAGCTTCAGATGGTTGGAGACCATGCGCCCCGCCTGCAGATCGGCCAGTTGCTGGCGGACCCGCAGGCCGGTCAGGATGGCGAAATCCTCGCCCAGCATGCCGCCGAACCCTTCGCTGACGCGGCCGGCCGCGATCAGCGTGCGCAGCCGCGGCATGGTGCCGGTTTCGGCAATGCCGTTGCGCAGCGCGAGCATGCGGATCAGCCCGACCAGCGGCAGCGTCGCCCGCAGCTTGAGGTCGATCTCGTCATGATGCTCGGCCACCGGCTCGCCCAGCAACTGGCCGAACAGGCCGAGCGGCACGTCGTGGCGCACATGCTCCCAGGACAGCTGCTTCAGATACAGCGGCTGCTCGGCACAAACCTCCAGCACCGCCGTGCGCAGTTCGTCGCCCAGCGCGGCCTCCCGGCCGACCGCGCGGAAGTCGAGGAAGATGTCGGCCCACATCACCGATTGCAGGCTGCGCCGGTGCGCCCAGCCGGCGATCTGCGCCCGCCACTGGCTGATCGACTTGCGCCACACCGGGTTGGTGGCCATCACATTGCCCCGGCACAACGGGAATCCGGCCAGTTCCAGCGCCCTGGTGAACCGCCCTGCCAGTTCGATGAACCAGCGATCCACCTGGTCGTGCTGCGCATCCGGGTAGTCGCCGAGAATGAAGCCGTTATCCTGATCGGGCCGCAGAAAGCTCTCGTGCCGGCCGGCGGACCCCATCAGCAGCACGGTGAAGCGGACCGGCGGCTCGCCCCAGCCGTCCTCGGCCATCGACTCCACGCAGGTCTCGGTGATGCGGGCGATGAGGGCGTCGGTCACCCCGCTCATGGCGGCCTGCACCGCGGAGGGGTCCTGCCCGTCGCGCAGCAGGGTCGACCACAGGGCGGCCCGCTCCGACCAGCCGGGCAGCCGGGCATGGTCGAGATAGGCGTTGAGGGGATCGAGCAGGGGCGCAAGCATGGCCGCCGTGGTCAGCAGGCCGAGCGGACGCCCGCCGCCATCCACCACCCCGAGAACGCGCCGGCGCTCGCGCAGCAGCCGCCCGGCCGCCTCGTGCAGCAGGTCGGCGCCGCCGACCAGTGCGGCCGGGCCTTCCATGATCCGCTCGACCGGAGTCGCCGGATCGGCCTGGAACAGGGCGTCGCGCAGCAGCAGGTCGGCATCCAGCAGCCCGGCGGCGCGCCCCTGCGCGTCGGTGATCAGGCAGGCCCGGGCCTCCGACCGGCGGAGCACGCCCACCGCGGCCAGCAGCGGCGTGCCGACCGGCACGACCGGCGGGTCCGGTCGCATTGCATCGGCCACCCGGCGGGTCAGCCAGCCAAGCAGCGCGCTGGTGCGGGGCAAAGCGGGCAACTCCGGCATACCAGCCGGCGCGATGTAACCATCCGCCATGGGTCAGGCCGCGAACGAGCCGGGAAACAGCGGATAGGGCTCTTCCGACAGCACGATCATGTGATTGCGCACGGCCTTCACGCCGGCAATGCCCTGGGCGGCCAGTTCCAGCGCCCGCAACTCCTCGGGCGTGGCCACCAGGCCCCAGAGATGCACGACGGCGTCGCTGACGACCACCGTGTTTTCCGCCCGGCGGCTCCAGGTCTGCCGGCCGAGTTCGGCCAGCAGGGCCGCGCGGATGGCCGCATCGTCGGCGGCGACCCCGGCGCCGGTCTCGGGATGCTGGGAGGCGAAGGCGCGCAGCAGGTTGGCGCGGCTGACGATGCCGACCAGCCGGCCATCCTCCACCACCGGCACGCGCTTGATGCGGTTCTGCTCCATCAGGTCGGCCAGGTCGGCCAGCGGCGTGTCGCGGGTGGCGGTGACCACATCATGGGTCATGATGTCGCGCGCGATGGTGCCGTGCGAGCGGACATATTCCTCGGCCAGCGTTGCCGTGCCGGTGAAGAATGCGCGCCAGCTGCCGCGGCGCTTCTCGGTGCCGAGCTCGACGCGGCGCAGCAGGTCGCCTTCGCTGACCACGCCGAGCAGCGCGCCGCTCTCGTCGGTCACCGGCACACCGGAGATGCCGCGGGCAAGGAGCAGTTGAACGATCTGCGGCACCGGGGTCTCCGGCCCGATGGTCACGACCTCACGGGTCATCACGTCGCCTGCGTCCATGGCAACCTCCTCGCTCCAACGCGCGCATAACATGAACGTTTGCCGCGGTGCGGCATTGATCTGGATCAGGCGCGACAGGGCGAAAGTTTCGTGCTTGACTGCACGGCAGCGCCTCGCCGCGCCAAGCGCACGGTGTGCCGCGCCGAGGAGGATCGCGATGTACAGGTATCTGCTGGTGCCGGCGACCGGCGCCGCGGTCGACGAGGCGGTGTTCGAGACGGCGCTGCTGGCCGCCCGGCCGTTCGCATCGCATCTGGAATTCCTGCATGTGCGCGTAGATGTGACCGAGATCGTGATCTCGATGTCCACCGGCGGGCTTGGCGGCGGCGGCGCGGTGCAGGGGGTGGTGGACAAGCTTGAAGCCGAATCGAAGCAGCTTGAAGCCCGGGCCTGGCAGGGCGTCGAGACTTTCTGCGAGCGCAACGCGATCCCCCGCGGCACGCCGCGGCCGGGCGAGGGGCTGTCGGCCGAGTTCACGGTGGAAACCGGCAGCGACGCGCAGTGGATCGCCGAATACGGCCGGTTCGCCGACCTGGTGGTGGTCGGGCGGGCGCAGCCCGGGCACGAAATGGCCATGGAAGTGCTGGAGGCGGCGCTGATGGATACCGGGCGGCCCCTGCTGGTGGCGCCGCCGGTGGCTCCGAAGACGCTGCTGGGCACCGTCGTCATCGCCTGGAAGGACACGCCCGAGGCGGCCCGCGCGGTTGCCGCCGCGGCGCCGCTGCTGGAGCGCGCCGAGCAGGTGGTGATCGTGACGGTGGTCGAGGAGGACGAGGCGCGCGAGCACACCTCCGACCGGCTGCTGCGCAGCCTGCGCTGGCACAACCCCAACACCTGCGTCCGCCAGCTTGGCCGCGAACGGCGCAAACCGGTGGATGTGATGCTGCAGGAAGCCAAACGGCTGCAGGCAAGCCTGGTCGTGATGGGCGGCTACAGCCACAGCCGGCTGCGGGAGGTGGTGTTCGGCGGCTTCACCAACCGTATCCTGTCGGGCGTGGATGTGCCGGTCCTGATGGCGCACTGAGCCGCCCCAACCCTGTCCCCTGTGATGCGCAAGCTGCCCTACATCCAGTTGCTCTGGCTGGCGGCGATCATCACCATGATGCTCGTCTCACTGACGCAGCTTGGCGCGATCCCGGCCGAACAGATGCCGTACAGCCGGTTCCAGCAGTTGCTGGACGACGGCAGGATCGCCCGCGTCACGGTTGCCGGCGACACCATCCGCGGCGAACTGAAGGAAAAACTCCCCAACGGGGCCACCAGCTTCGTCACCCAGCGGGTGCCGCCGGAGATCGCCACCGCATTGTCCGCGCATGGGGTGGAGTATTCCGGGGCGCCCGGCATGGGCGCGTTCGGGCAGGTGCTGTCCTGGATCATGCCGCCGCTGCTGTTCGTCGGCATCTGGATCGCCGCCAGCCGGATGATGTCGGGCGGCCGGGGCGGCGGCGGCGGCATGCTGGGCGGCGGTCTGCTCTCGGTCGGCCGCAGCCGGGCCAAGCTGGTGGCGGAGACCGGCGTCCGCACGACCTTCGACGACGTCGCCGGCGTCGACGAGGCCAAGGAGGAACTGCACGAAATCGTCGACTTCCTGAAGCGTCCGGACGAATTCACCCGGCTGGGCGCGCATATGCCACGCGGCGTGCTGCTGGTGGGGCCGCCGGGCACCGGCAAGACGCTGCTGGCCCGCGCCGTGGCGGGCGAGGCGGGGGTGCCGTTCTTCGCCACCAACGGCGCCGAGTTCGTCGAGATGTTCGTGGGCGTGGGCGCCGCCCGCGTGCGCGACCTGTTCGAGCAGGCGCGCGAGGCC
This sequence comes from uncultured Acetobacteraceae bacterium, assembly GCA_903907955.1. Classification (GTDB taxonomy): domain Bacteria; phylum Pseudomonadota; class Alphaproteobacteria; order Acetobacterales; family Acetobacteraceae; genus Rhodovastum. The sequence continues at coordinate 20,101 of CAIVPZ010000090.1, forward strand.
GCCCCCTGCATCATCTTCATCGACGAACTGGATGCGCTGGGGCGGGCGCGGCACGCCTCGCCGATCACCGGCCAGGACGAGAAGGAGCAGACGCTCAACCAGTTGCTCGCCGAAATGGACGGGTTCGACCGGTCGGTGGCGGTGGTCATTCTCGCCGCGACCAACCGGCCGGAAATCCTCGACCCGGCCCTGCTGCGGGCCGGCCGCTTCGACCGCCAGGTGCTGGTGGACCGGCCGGAGAAGAAGGGCCGCATCGACATCCTCAAGGTCCATCTGGTGGCGCTGACCCTGGCGCCGGACGTGGACCTGGCGGAGATCGCCGCGATGACGCCGGGCTTCACCGGCGCCGACCTGGCCAACCTGGCCAACGAGGCGGCGGTGCAGGCCACCCGCCGCCGCGCCGCCGCCATCGCCATGCAGGACTTCACGGCGGCGATCGAGCGCATCATCGCCGGGCTGGAGAAGCGCTCGCGGGTGCTGATCCCGCGCGAGCGGCGGACGGTGGCCTATCACGAGATGGGCCACGCGCTGGTGGCGATGGCGACCCCGGGCGCCGACCCGGTCACCAAGGTTTCCATCATTCCGCGCGGCATCGGAGCACTGGGCTACACCATGTCACGGCCCACCGAGGACCGCTTCCTGATGGGGCGCAGCGAACTGGAGGCGAAGCTCGCGGTGCTGATGGGGGGGCGGGCCGCGGAGATGCTGACCGGGCCCGACATTTCCACCGGGGCGGCCGACGATCTGGCGCGGGCGACCGATATCGCGCGCGGCATGGTGCTGCGCTACGGCATGGACGACACGCTCGGGCCGGTGGCCTGGGATACCGATGAGGGGCATTTCCTCGACCAGCCCGGGGCGTTCTGGCGGCCCCGGCGGTTCTCGGAGCATACCGCCCGCGAAATCGACCAGGCGGTGCAGGGAACCCTCCAGCGGGCGCTGGAGCGGGCGCTGGAGGTGCTGCGCGCCAACCGCGCGGCGCTGGACGCGGGGGCGAACAGCCTGCTGGCGCTGGAGACGCTGACGGTCGATCAGATCCCCAGGCCGGTGCCACCGGACGCGGCGTAGGACCGGGGCGGCCGGTCATCAGGTGTGCGGCTGGGGCAGCAGTCCGGCGACGTTCCAGTACGGCACCACGAAATCGGCGCCAGAAATGATGTGGCCATCGGCGGCCGAAATCAGCTTGAGGCTGACATAGACCTTATCGTAGGCCGCGGCATAAGTGCCGGTCAGGATGGCGACGACACTGGGCGGCGCCATCAGCGCCTGCGCATTCCGCGACAGAAAGAACTCGCCGTTGCCCGGCTTGAGGCTGACGCCGCTGCGCAGCCGGATTTCCGAGACGGCATGCCCGTTCTGCGCCAGCCGGGTGCGGATCAGGTCAGCGGCGATATTCCCGAGCGCGGAACTCTGGTCGAGGTTCTGGACATCCGCAACCGACGCAACGACGAGCGGCGTTTCCGCCGTGATCTGTGGCGCCGCGGCAAGAATGAGATCGACGGCACGATAGGTCAGCGTGCCGAAATCACCCAGCGCGTAGGGCGCGGACCCGATGGTCGTGGAGCCGATGCCGTTCGTCGGCGGATCATTGACGCAGCCCGCCAGGGCCAAGCCGAGGGGAATGACAACCGCAAGGCGCGGCAGGATGGAGCGCATATATGGCATCCGCCTGGTCAGGGCCTGTGAAGCAATCGAACTTGCGCATGAACGCCCGCTGATTTCATTGCGCGTTTCCGACAATACCGGAGCGCCGCGGGCATTCATTGACAAACCCTCAGGGGTCGTAGCGGAGCCGACGCGCAGCCAGCGGCGGGTCTTCGCCGGCCCAGGATGTAATCGGCGTCAGCTGCGCGGCCTTGGCGTAGAGCGGGATGTCACGGTCGCGGATATAGACCGGCTCCTGAAGCTTCATGATCAAACGGTCCTCGGCCATAATCGTCGCCTTCCAAACGGCTTCGGCGTTCGACGTCGGCGTAAGGGCGATGACCAGATCACTGAAGGCGCCCAGACCCAGCGCCGTCCAGGTCGCGGCATCCGCCGCGGCCCAGGGTGACATCGGCGCCGCCGCGCCCAGCACGATCCCCGGAATGGCAGCCACCGCCACCGTGGTTCCAAGCAGTCCGGGCGGCTTGTCGCGCGGACTCCATTGCACGAAATCCACGTCCAGGTTCACCACGGTGGCGCCCGCCGGCGCGCGCGCGATGGCGCCGCCGCGGTTGAGGATGTCGGCTTCCAAAGTGTCGGCCACTTCGCGAAGGAACGCCGAATCCGGCGCCAGCACCCGCACGAACACCGCCGGCGGGGGCACCACCGGCGGGGGCACCGCGATCGGCGGTTCAGGCTGCCCGTATGCCGGCGGCAGCAGGCCGCGCCAGGCCATTTCCGCAGCGATCCTGTACGCCACGGCATTCCAGTCGCGGACCGTGTTTTCGCTGCTCTGAAATGCCGGCGGTTTCAGCGCGACCGCAGGTTGATTGCAGCCGGCCAGCAGGCACGCGGCAGCCGCCAGGCAAAACTCGGTCCAGCGTCGCATCTGGCCCTCTATCAGGGAGATAGCGGAACAACTGCAAGCAGTCTGAGCGGGAAGCCCTGGCGAGTCAACACGGGTGCGAACACCCGGCGCCGGCCATTGTATTGCATTCGCTCGGCTTTCTTCCGCCGCTGGCGGCAAGGGCGGACGTTTCGCCGGCAATCGGAAGACCGCTGCCGGCCATGATCGCGTTGGTTTGAACCGGCCCCGGCGGACCGGCCGGCGCCCGCCCCCCTGGCGGTGCCGGCCGGTTCGTGGCAGCAGAGGCGCCGCATCGCCGAAGCGAGTTCCCGCCGCCCATGACTGGCCTGCCCGCATGACGGATCTGACCGCCAGCATCGCCGCCGCCATTCCGCGCGCCGCGCTGGTGACCGGCGGCGCCCACCGGCTTGGCCGCGCCATCACGCTGGCGCTCGCCGATGCCGGATTCGCGGTGGCGGTGCACTGCCACGGCAGCGTCGCGGCGGCCGAGGAGACCGCCGCGGCGGTGCGGGCGCGCGGCCGTCGCGCCGCCGTGCTGCCGGCCGACCTGACCGACGAGGCGGCGGCGAACGCCCTGCTGCCGGCCGCCGCGGCGGCGCTCGGGCCGATCGGCGTGCTGGTCAACAACGCCAGCAGCTTCGCGCGCGACGAATGGCACGACGCCACCCGCGCCAGCTGGGACCACCACATCGAACCCAACCTGCGCGCGCCCTTCGTGCTCATGCAGGCGTTCGCCCACGCCCTGCCGGAGAGTGCCGAGGGCGTGGTCATCAACATGCTGGATCAGCGGGTCTGGTCGCTCACCCCGCATTTCGTTTCCTACACCGTGTCCAAGGCCGGACTGTGGGCGCTGACGCAGAGCATGGCGCTCGCTTTGGCGCCGCGCATCCGCGTCAATGCCATCGGCCCCGGCCCGGCCCTGCCAAGCCCCCGCCAGACCCCGGCGCAGTTCGCCCGGCAATGCGCGCAGGTGCCGCTGCGGCACGGCAGCGGGCCGGCGGAAGTGGCACGGGCCGCGCTCGCGATCCTGGCGCTGCCGTCGCTGACCGGGCAGATGCTGGCGCTGGACGGCGGCCAGCATCTGCAGTGGAGCCCGGCGCTGGGCCCGCCGCCCGAGGAGTAGGTGGGTATGGAAAATCCCCGCATCGCCGATGCCGTCCGCGGCCTCCGCCACGTGTTCCTGCGCGACCTGGTGCTGCCGGCCCGCATCGGCGTGCACCCGCACGAACATGCCGGGCCGCAGCGGGTGCGCATCAATGTCGATCTGGCGGTGGAGGACGAAGCGGCGCGGGCCGCCACCGGCGGCGGCGTGGCCGCGCTGTCGCGCCCGCCGGTCGGCCACCCGGTGGCAGGCCCCGTGGGACAGGACGAACTGTCGCGGGTGGTGGATTACGAAGCGGTGGCCAACGCCGTGCGGGCCATCGTGGCGGCCGGCCATGTGCGGCTGGTCGAGACCCTGGCCGAGCGGATCGCCGAGGCATGCCTGACCGACCGGCGGGTGGCGCTGGCTCGCGTGAGAGTTGAAAAACTGGACATATTCCCAGATGCAACAAGCGCCGGCGTCGAGGTCGAGCGCCGGCGCCGATAAGTTTTCCACGTCCCCCCTTGCGCGCCTTTGATTCCAGTCACATGCCGGCCAGAGTTCACAGATTCACCCGACTGACACATTTCTTTTCAATAAAATCAAAGGACTAATTGGTCTGCATTGAAAGTGGGCATTCCGTTGAAGGCCAGGGATTCCGCGGCGTTGACCATGTTGCCCAATGGGTTTCCCACAATGTTATCCACAGCATCGGTGGATCATTCCCGCCGCTGCGGCGCGCCCGCCGGGGCACGCGGTGATTGTGGCCGGGGCACGCTTGAGCGCGGCGGCCGGCGTCACCTAATGGCTTGCCGATGACCCCAACCGTTCCCCCGGCGTCCCCCCGCGGCGTCGCCGCCATCGAGGCGGCGCTGGCCACCATGCCGCTTTCGCCGGGCGTCTATCGCATGCTCAACGCCAGCGGCGAGGCGCTGTACGTCGGCAAGGCGCGGGTGCTGAAGAAGCGGGTGACCGCCTACACCCAGCTGGCGCGCCTGCCGGAGCGGCTGCGCCGGATGGTGTCGGAAACGGTGGCAATGGAAATCGTCACCACCCACACCGAGGCCGAGGCGCTGCTGCTGGAGGCCAATCTGATCAAGCGGCTGAAGCCGCGCTTCAACATCCTGCTGCGCGACGACAAGTCCTACCCCTGGCTGATGCTGACCGAGGACCACGATTTCCCGCAGATCGCCAAGCACCGCGGCGCGCGCACCCGCAAGGCCAGCTATTGGGGACCGTTCGCCTCGGCCTGGGCGGTCAACCAGACCGTCACCGCCATGCAGCGGGTGTTTCTGCTGCGCTCCTGCGCCGACACGGTATTCGCCAACCGCTCGCGGCCCTGCCTGCTCCACCAGATCAGGCGCTGCTCGGCCCCCTGTGTGGGCCGCATCGACCGCGCCGGCTACGCCGCGCTGGTGGCGCAGGCGCGGGCGTTCCTGTCCGGCCGCCAGGGCGCGGTGCAGCAGGAACTCGCCGCCGGGATGGAGGCGGCGGCCGCCGCGCTTGAATTCGAGCGCGCCGCCGCCATCCGCGACCGGATCCGGGCGCTGACCCATGTGCAGGGCACCGACGTCATCAACCCGGCGAGCCTGACCGATGCCGATGTGATCGCCGCCTGGCAGGCGGCGGGGCAGACCTGCGTGCAGGTTTTCTTCATCCGGGGGGGGCGCAACAACGGCAACCGCGCCTTCTTCCCGGTGCACACCAAGGGCGAAGAGGTGCCCGAGGTGCTGGCCGCCTTCATCGGCCAGTTCTACGACGACAAGCCGCCGCCGCCGCTGCTGCTGCTGAACCAGGACCTGGCCGAACAGGACCTCATCGCCGAGGCGCTGCGGCTGAAGGCGGAAACCTTCGGCGGGCGCGGCCGGGTGGACATCGTGGTGCCGCGGCGCGGCGAGAAGCACGCCGTGATGGCGCATGCCGAACTGAACGCGCGCGAGGCGCTGGAGCGCCGGCTGGCCGAGAGCGCCGGGCAGGCGAAGCTGCTGGACGGGGTGGCGGAGCTGTTCGGCCTGCCCGGCCCGCCGGCGCGGATCGAAGTCTACGACAACAGCCACATCATGGGCGCCAGCCCCTATGGGGTGATGATCGTGGCCGGGCCGGAGGGGTTCGTGAAAGCGGCCTACCGGAAGTTTTCCATCCGCGGGCCGGTGGCGCCCGGTGATGACTTCGCCATGCTGCGCGAGGTGTTCCAGCGCCGCTTCGGCCGCGCCCTCCGCGAGAACAAGGACCCCGCCGCGCCGCCGCCGGACTGGCCCGATCTGGTGCTCATCGACGGCGGCGCCGGCCAGCTATCGGCCGCGCGGACAGTGATGAGCGAACTGGGCGCGCACGATCTGAAACTGGTGGGCATCGCCAAGGGGCCGGATCGCGATGCCGGGCGCGAGTGGTTCCACACCGGCGGGCGCCCGCCGTTCCAACTGCCGCCACGCGACCCGGTGCTGTATTTCCTGCAGCGGCTGCGCGACGAGGCGCACCGCTTCGCCATATCCACCCATCGGGCCGGGCGGTCGAAGGCGTTCGTCGCCAGCGAGCTGGACGAGATCGCCGGCATCGGTCCGGGCCGCAAGCGGGCGCTGCTGAACCATTTCGGCTCGGCGCGCGGGGTGAAGCAGGCCGGGCTGCACGATCTGGAAGCGGCGCCGGGGATCTCCCGGCAGATCGCCCGGCTGGTGTATGCGCATTTCCATCCTGGCGTGCGCGTCGAGGGGTAGTGCCGCCGGCTTTTCAAACTCTCAGGGCGCCGGCCGCCCGCCTGCCCGTTCCGCCTCGGCGGAAACGCGGTCGGCATCTTCCGGCAGCATGAAGCGTTTGCGCACCAGTATTTCCCCGCTGCGCTTCATCGCCAGCGCATAGGCGTAGCCGCTGGAATAACGTTCCTCGATCGACAGCCGGGGATCGCCGGCCTTTCGCCGCTCCGCCCTGGTCGGGGCGAAGGGAACGAAGCTGCCCTGGAAAGTGCAGAGCCCGTCCTCGGCGAACATTCCGGGGCGGAACAGGTTCCATCCCGTGGCGGTGCCGACCGGCGCCAACTGATAGACCGACCGGACGCCGGCGATATCGATGCCGTCGTCGTCGACCTGCGGCACCAGAACGGGATAACCCGCTGCCCCCTGCCGGGGCGGCTCGAGGGTGAGCAGGCCGCTGGCTTCGCCGGGCTTGAAGCCTGGGCCGTGGTCCAGCACATGCACCGCGTTGTAGGCGCCGACGAAGCGCATTGCGGGCCGCTCCACGCCGCCATAGGCGGTGGCCGGGATGATGGGGAAGCGCACCTGGTCGGGCGCCACCAGGGTGCCCCCCTTGATCGTTGGCACCGCCGAGGGCGGCGGCGGCTGGTCGTCGCGCACCCAGGCGGTGAGGTCGGCGAGCAGCGCGCGCAGCGTCCACAGATGCGGCGCCGGATTGGGCTGCTGCACGCAGGTGCCGAACGGCGCCGCCGCCGGCAGCGGCAGCGCCGCCGGCGTGTGCTGTGTGCTCGCCAGCAGGAAGGTGCGCAGCTCAGCCGGCTCGTGCAGGTCTTCGCGGCCAACCGGGTCGGTGAGCGCGAGCGACCCGCCCCCCTCCCAGAATTCCAGCGCGGTCGGGACATCGAAGATGCGCGGGCAGGTGTTGTCGGCGGCGCAGCGGTCCAGGATGCCCTGCGACCGGCCGGTGATCGGATCGGTCTGGTGGGCAAAGGCAAACGGGAAGTCGGTGCCGGGATTGAAGTGCTCGACCTGCTGCGCCCAGGCCCGCCCGGGCTGGCCAAAGCGCACGTTCAGCGGCAGCAGCCCGGTGCTGGCATGGGTCAGCGCGCCGTCGAAAACACGTTGCCCCGCCTCGTCCCTGTTGAAGCCGAGCAGCAGCAGGGTGCGGATCATGCGGCCGCCCTGCGACGATCCGCTGATGATCGCCTTCACCTGCTTGCCGTGCACCACCGGGTTCAAGGTGCCGGCGCTGTCCTTGTCCGCCGCCTTGAGGAAAGCGCCGAGGTCGCGCGCCACGGCAAATCCCAGCCCCAGCACCAGCGGATCGCTGGCGCGATAATACAGATCATAGAGCACCCCGGGCTGAAACCCGGTCGGCATGCAGACCTTGGTGGCGTCCGGCTTCGGCGTGCCGGACGAACAATCGGCGAAGCTTGTCTGCCCGGCCATGGCGCGCATGCTGGGAGCGTTTTCGCGCGGCCGGATATCGACGATCGGCAGCACCCCCTCGGACAGCAGCCCCGCGGCCTCGACGCCGGCAACCGGGTAGGACGCATGGGTCATGCCGGTGAACCAGCCGCTCGACAGATTGAGCGTGCTCGTCGCCACAAGCGTGGTGAGTTCGCTGCGGATGAGTGCGGTCAGCGGCGATCCATCGGGGTTGCGCGCGACCGGCACCTGCAGGGTCAGGCGTTTGTCGCCAGGCAGCAGGTCGGCCTGCCAGCCGAAATACACCACCGTATAGCCGGATCGCTGCAGCCAGCCGTCGCCGGGATCGTCGGAGGCGTTGATCCGCGCCTGCGGCCCGGGCACATCGGCATTGTAGAGCGCCACCGCATCCTTGTTGCCGCGGTTGACGGCGTCGAACAGCAGCACGTGGTTCGACCGCGCCGAGTCGGCCGGGCGGATGATCTCGACTTCGGCGCTGTATTCCACCAGGCCGCGGCTGTTCTTCGGCGCCAGGCCGATATCCTGGATGCCGGCATTGGCCGCCGCCTTCGGGTCCACTTCGCCCTGTGCCCGGCCGGTCAACCGCTCAAAGGCACCGGCCATGCCGAAAATGCGTCCGCCGAAGGCCGGCTCAACGCGGGTGATCTCCAGGCGGGTAACGCGGGCCGCCGCCGGCGGCGTCGCCGCCAGCAGCGCGGCGGCAAGCAGGATAAACAGCCAGGGTCGCATGCGGTCTCCGATGCCGGCGGCAGGCAACGGGACGTTGCATACCTGCCGCCCCCCGGCAAGCCGGATCACATGGCGACGCGCGCGGCGACCCATGCCTGCCCCAGACTCAGCCCGCCATCGCCCGCGGGTGCCAGGGCGGGCAGCAGGGGCCGCAGACCCGCCGCGCGCAGCCCGCCGGCGACGGCCCCGGCCAGCAACCGATTGACCAGACAGCCGCCGCCCAGCGCCACCGTGTCCAGCCCCTCCCGCCCGGCCGCCGCAACCGCCCAGCCGACGATGCCGGCGGCCAGCGTGCCGTGGAACAGCCCCGCCCCCTCCTCCGGCGCGCAACTGCGCAGCGCATCCAGCAACGGCAGCAGATCGAGCACCGCGCCGTCCAGCCGCCAGCCGCCTTCCAGCACACGCGGCGCGGTAGCCAGCGATTCCAGGCGCATCGCCGCCTCGCCCTCGTAGCTGCTGGTGTGCAGCACCCCCAGCAGCGCCGCCGCGGCATCGAACAGCCGGCCACAGGAGGTGGTGGACGCCACCCGGCCGGACGCCAGCAGCCCCGCCACCCCGGCCGCCGGTGCGCCGAGACGCGGCACGATCTCCGCGTCGCGACCAAGCGCGTGCAGCGCGGCGGCGGCCATGCGCCAGGGCTGGCGGGCAGCCGCATCGCCGCCGGGCAGCGCCAGCGGGCGCAGATGGCCGAGCCGCCGGAACGCCGCGCCGTCCAGCCGCAGCAGCTCGCCGCCCCAGGCGCCGCCGTCGCTGCCGAAGCCAAACCCATCGAGCACCACCGCGAGCGCCGGGCCGGTCACCCCGTGCTCGGCCAGCACGGCGGCGGCGTGGGCGTGGTGATGCTGCACGGCCAGCGTCGGCAGGCCCAGCCGTTCCGCGAGGCGGCGCCCGGGCACGTCCGGATGCAGGTCGTGCGCGAGCAGCACCGGCGCGGTGTCCAGCAGGTGCAGCAGGTGGCGCACCGCCTCGTCCAGGAATCGCAGCGTGGCGGCGTTGTCCAGCGTGCCGACATGCTGTGACAGCACCGCCTCGCGGCCGCGGGTGGCGCAGGCGGTGGCTTTCAGCGTGCCGCCCAGGGCAAGCACCGGCGGGCATTCCTGCGGCAGGGCGATGGCGCGGGGGGTGAAGCCGCGGGCGCGGCGGAGGAAGCGCGGCGCGCCGTCGATCACCCGCACCACGCTGTCGTCGCAGCGTGTCACCACCGGGCGGTCATGCGTCACCACCAGATCGGCGATGCCGGCGAGCCTTGCCCGGGCTTCGGCGTCGTCGATCACCAGCGGTTCGCCGCCGGGGTTGGCGCTGGTGGCAACCAGCAGCAGGTCCTGCGGCGCTTCCAGCCAGGCCGTGCCGGCGGGGCGGCCGGCGGCTTCGTGGAACAGCAGGAAATGCTGCGGGGCGGCCGGGAGCATGACGCCCAGCGTGTTCAGGCCGGGAGCAAGCAAGGAAGGCCAGGGCGCTGCCCTGGACCCGCAAGGGGGCAGTGGCCCCCTTGACCCCATGACGTGCCTCAGCAGCACCACCGGCCGCTCCACCGACTCGAGCGCCGCCCGCTCCGCCCCCCCGACATGGCACCAGCGCGCCGCACTGGCCGCATTCAGCGCCAGCACCGCGAACGGCTTGCCGCCCCGCGCCTTGCGGTCGCGCAGCCGAGCCACCGCCTCGCCGTCGGTGGCGTCGCACAGCAGGTGAAAGCCGCCGAGTCCCTTCAGCGCCACGATCAGCCCGCGGCGCAGCGCCGCCAGGATTGTGCCGGCATCGTGCGACAGGCGCGGCCCGCAGGCCGGGCAGGCGGTCGGCTCGGCATGGAACCGCCGGTCCGCCGGGTCCGCGTATTCGCGCCGGCAATCGTCGCACAGCGGAAAGCCGGCCATCGCCGTGTTGGCGCGGTCGTACGGCAGCAACCGGGTGATGGTGAAGCGCGGCCCGCATTGCGTGCAGTTTACGAACGGATAGCGCCAGCGCCGGTCGGCCGGGTCGCACATCTCGGCCAGGCAGTCGGCGCAGACGCAGGCATCCGGCGCCACCGCGGTCACCACCCGCCCCGCCGCGCTGCCGAGGATGACGAAGCCGGCCTCCCCCGTCACCGGCGCGCAGGGCTGTGCCTCGATGGCGGTGATGCGCGACAGCGCCGGCCGGTCGCGGCGCAGCATGGGCAGGAATTCGGCGGCACGCGCGCCCTGCACCTCGGCCAGCACGCCCTCGGCATCGTTGCGCACCGTGCCGGTCAGCCCGAGCGCGGTGGCAAGGCGCCAGACATGCGGGCGGAATCCCACCCCCTGCACCGTGCCGCGCACCCGCACCCGCAGGCGGGTGGTCATGTCGCCCGGCCCCTGGCCATCCGGTGCGCTCCCCTGCCCCGGGCCACTGAAGCATGGCCGGGCCGCCCCGTCACCATCGCCCGCCCCTTGCGTGCCGGCCAGTCTTCACCGAAGGGTGGTGGCGTGCGGCGCCCCGCAGCGGCAGGATCGATCGGGTGGCGCCGTCCCAAGGCGACGCATCGAATTTGGAGCATCGCGATGGAACTGCCGCCCGCCACCCCGCGCCTCGACAGCCTTGCCTGGGCTTTCGCCTTCGTGCCTGGCAGCCCGCCGGCAGCCGGCGATCCGCGTCCGCCGGGCGGACCCGGCTGGGACTGGCTGCACTACGATCTGGTGCACAGCGGCGCCCGCGCCGCCATCGAGGCGGAGACCAGCTTCCCGCCATTCATCCTTCGGCTCCTGGTCGGGGCCGACGAGACGCCGCGAATCGTCAGTGACGGCAACGCCGTCGCCGGCGTGCTGCCGAGCTTCGTCCGGTCAGTCGGCCCCGATGGCGACGCGATCGCCTGGTGGCGCTTCGCCATGCTGCCGGACCGCCTGGTCACCTGTCGCCGGCGCCCGGTCCGCTCGCTCACCGCCGCGTGGAACGGGGTCAGCGGCGGGCAGGTGCCGGAAGGTCCGGTGGCGCTGATGGATAACGCAATCGCCGAGTTCGCGCGCGAGGCGCGCCGGCGCGTGGCCACGCTGGACGACGAACTCGATGCCGCCGAGGACACGCTGCTCGACCGCGACCCCGCGTTGGATCTCGGCGGACTGGGGGCGCGACTCGGCCAGTCGCGACGGGAGGTCACCGCCATCAAGCGCGCCCTCGTGCCGCTTGCCCGGCTGCTGGCCGAGGACGCCGACGAACTGCCGGACTGGGCGATGCAGGCCTCGCACGACACCGCCCACAGCCAGGTGCTTGGCGCGCTCGACGATATCGGCGCCCTGCACGACCGCGCCCGCTCGTTGCAGGACGAACTGGCCGCGCGCCAGGCGGAGGAGACCAACCGCCGGCTTTACATCGTCTCCGTGGTGACCACGGTGGTGATGCCCGCCGCCCTGGTGGCCGGTTTCTTCGGCATGAACACCGGCGGCATGCTGTGGGCGGAGCACGGACTCGGAACGCTGTACGCAGCCGGCCTCTGCGTGCTCTCGATGGCGGGCACGCTCGCCGTGCTGCGCTGGAAACGGCTGCTGTAGCGGCGGCGCTACGGCAGCGTCTGCAGATACGCCACGATGTCCGCCCGCTGCGCCGGGTCGCGCAGCCCCGCATAGAGCATGGTCCCGTGCGGCAGCACCGATTTCGGATCGGCGATGTACTTGTCCAGCGTCGCGTCGTCCCACACCACGGCCGCATCGGGGGTGGCGCCCGTGTAGCGGTATCCCGGCGCGGCGCCGTAGGCCCGTCCATGCACCCCGGCGAGACTCGGCCCGATCAGGTTCAGCCCGGGATGCGGGCTGTGGCAGGTCGCGCATTGCGCCCGGAACAGCCGCTCGCCCTTCACGGGGTCGCCCGCCCAGGCCGGCACGGCGCACAGCAGGCCCAGCATGGTCGCCGCAACGGCGTTCAGTCGCCTCATCACATATCTCCCGTCAGAGCTTGAAAAACAATCGAACTTGAAAAAGAACGCCCGCTGACATCATTGAGTTTTCCGTCATCCTTCGGCGGCTTGCGGGCATTCTTTTTCAAACTCTCAGGGTTCCGGCCTTAGCCGATCAGCTTGGTCTCGTCCCGCTCCTCGGCGTCGCGCGTGTCGCCATGCACCTCCTCGCGGATCACCCGGGCGGTCACCTCCTGCAGATAATCGGTCAGCGCGGCCGATAATTGCTGGAACTCCGGCCAGAGCAGTTCCTCGATGAAACGCGCCGGCGCGCGCACCAGCAGCGTCTGCCGGTGCATGCGGCGCAGACGGTAGGGCTCGATACCGTAGCGGCGGCACAGCGCGATCAGCAATTGCCGCGCCCAGGGATCGCTGACCGACAGCCGCATCTCCACCGGCGGCGCGGTGCGCGCCGCCGCCGCCAGCCGGGCGCGGATGCGCGCCGCCGCCGCCGCCGCCGCATCGCGTTCGCCCGCCGTGCCGGCGCCGGCGAACAGCGCCTCGATCTTGCGCAGCCGCTCGCGCAACGTGTCGCTCTCAGACCCCGACATCAGCCTGCCTGTCCTATATCTGTGCGGATGGAACCGCTCGCCCTCTATATCCACTGGCCGTTCTGCCTGGCCAAGTGCCCGTATTGCGACTTCAACAGCCATGTGCGCGCGCCTGTCGACCAGGCCCGCTTCGCCGCCGCCCTGCGCACCGAACTGGCCTGGGAGGCGGCACGGCTCGGACGGCGCCGGTTGGTATCGATCTTCTTCGGCGGCGGCACCCCCGGGCTGATGGAACCGGCCACCGTCGCCGCCCTGATCGCCGACGCCATCCGGCTGTTCGATCCCGTCGCCGACCTGGAAATCACCCTGGAGGCCAACCCCACCAGCGTCGAGGCCGGGCGCCTCGCCGGCTTCCGCGCCGCCGGGGTAAACCGGCTGTCGCTCGGCGTGCAGGCGCTGGACGATGCGGCGCTCGCGGCGCTGGGCCGCAGGCACTCGGCCGCCCAGGCGATCGCCGCGCTGGAAGCGGCGCGGGCGCTGTTCCCGCGGCTGTCGTTCGACCTCATCACCGCCCGCCCGGGCCAGACCGTGCCGGACTGGCGGGCGGAGCTGCGGCGGGCGCTGGCGCTCGCCGCCGATCATCTGTCGCTGTATCAGCTCACCATCGAGCCCGGCACCGGCTTCGCGGCGCTGCACCGCAAGGGCCAGCTGGTGCTGCCCGACGACGACACCGCCGCGGCGCTGTACGACGCCACCGGCGAGGAAGCGGCGCGCGCCGGCCTGTTCGCCTACGAGGTGTCCAACTACGCCCGGCCCGGCGCGGAAAGCCGCCACAACCTGCAGTACTGGCGTTACGGCGACTACGCCGGCATCGGCCCCGGCGCGCACGGCCGGCTCACGCTCGGCGGCACGCTGCGCGCCACCTGCCGGCAGCGTGCCCCCGAAGCCTGGGCCGGGCTGGTGGAACGCCACGGCCACGGCAGCACCGAGGAAACGCCGGTGACCGCGCCGGAGCGTGCGCGTGAGGCGCTGCTGATGGGCCTGCGCCTGTCCGAGGGCATCGACGCCGCCCGATTTGCCAGCCGCACCGGCATCGCGCTCGACGACGCGCTCGACCCCGGCACCCTCGCGCGTGCGGTGGAGGAAGGCTATCTGGTGCGCGACGCCGTCCGGCTGCGCGCCACGCCGGAGGGCCGCAAGCGACTCGATGCCCTGCTCGCCGCCCTGGCCCGCTGAATGCAACGCCCGCGGATGATGACGTGAGCGAACCGGTCCGCCGCATGCCCCGGTTCCAGACTGCCGCTTCCCGCAGATTTGCGCGGAAAGCTGGCCACACGCCGCCGCATGACCCATGTTTCGCCCGATGGCGAAGGGCGCGATGAGAGGGTGGCGGGCAGCGGCGTGGCGCGGGAAGCAGAGCTCCCCGCGGACGCCGGCGCTGCGCGCGGACGGCCGGCCCTGGCGGTCCGGTTCGCGCCGGCGCACGCAGCTGCTGTGGCTGCTGGCGCTTTCGGCGCTGGTTCACCTGGCTGTTCTGCTGGTGCTGCTCTATGCGCCGGAACCCCCGGTGGCGCGCAATGTCGGGGAAGCCGCGGATGTGGACGTGGTGATGCTGCCGCCCGGCGCGCCGGAGCTTCCCCCCGCGCCGGTGCCGGTGCCGAATCCGACCACCCCCGAGCGGTCCATGCCCGAGCCGCCGCCCGCCCAGGCGGTGCTGCCCGAGCCTCCCCCGGCCCCGGCGGAACCACCGCCGGCACCACCGGCGCGCCCGGTCCCGCCGCCACCGCCACCGGTTCCCGAGGAGCAAGCGTTGCCGGTCCCGCCGCCCGTGCCGCCGGCGCCTCACCCGCCACGACCGGCCGCGCCGCCGCCGCC
>CAIVPZ010000091.1 GCA_903907955.1 uncultured Acetobacteraceae bacterium
GCAGCGGGCGGCGCAGGCGGCGGGGCGGGCGGCGGCGGGGCAACGGCCGCCGCCACGGGGGCGGCGGGCGCCGGGACGATCGGCGCGGTTGCAATCGCCGCCTCAGCCCGGGCCGGCGGCGCCGGCATCGCGCCCAGGCTGCCCGGCAGGGCCGCCGCCAGCAACGGGAACAGTTCAGCCGGGTCGGCGGCCGCCGCGCCCGTCCCCTCGCTTTCCCTGGCCGCGAGCGGCTCCGCGGCGAAGCTGCGATACGCCATGTCCGGCGCCCCCATTGCCCCCAACACCCGCCCGATATCCGAGTTTTGCGAACTCATGCCCGAAGCCCCCAATTGCGCGGCCGACGGCAAGCGGCAGGATGCCCAATCCGCGTGGTCACCGCCGTGCTGGTCGACGCCATCCCGGGTTTATCCATCTGCTGTCATACACAACTGTGCCGTATGCCGCCGTCGGGTCGCAAGCGAATGTGCTGAACTTTCAGCAAGTCTCCCCGGCCTGGGCATCACGGTGCGCCGCTTTCCTGCCAGGCGATGTGCGACAGCAGGATCAGCGCTGCCTGATAATAATCCGGCGCCGAAGCAACCGTCGGCAACGCCGCCACCGGATAGGCCAGCCGGTCCGGCGTGGTGGCCAGGCGCGCCACCGCCGCGATCCCCGGCCCGGCCGCGAACGGCGCGGTTGCGCCGGTGGCCAGATCCACCCAGGCCGGCGCCGTCCCGGGCGGAAAGGCCGACCAGTAGCGGGCGAACGCCGCCATCATCTCCGGCAACGGTGCGCGCGCCCAGGCCGCATACAGCGGCACCCGGATGGCGTCATAGGAGAACCGGGCCGGCCAGGGGGGCGCCGGGGCCAGCGGCGCCGAGGGATCATGCGGCACGTGCAGCCAGTCCGGCGGCAGCATCCAGCGGCCGAATCGCCCGGCCTCGATCATCGTCACCCCGTCGCGGCGCACCTCATCCCACCGCGGCGAGGGCGCCAGCACCGCCAGTTCCGCCAGGGCCGGGAAGGCGTAATAGGATGGATTCACCACCAGCCCGCCGGCATTCTCGAACCCGAACGTCCCCGGCAGCAGCGCCGTCAGCCCGCCGTTCTGGCGGACCAGCAGGCGCAGCACGTCGCGGGCGATCGCCGCACCGGCGTCGGCGTAGGCCGACGCGTTCCACCGCCGCGCCGCCCGCCCGAGGGCGGCGGCGATGAACAGGTCGCCGTCGGTGGCGTTGTTGGTGTCGGCCACCTTGAGCTTCGCATACGGCTGGTAGCGCCAGGCGTGCAGCGCGTCGCGCGGGCGCCGCAGCGTCCGCCCGGTCCAGTCCAGCATGCGGTCGAACGCCACCCGGTCGCCGGCGGTGACGGCGAAGAACAGCCCCCACCCCTGGCCCTCGCTGTGCGACACGCCGTCGTTGCCGGTATCGACCACGCGGCCCTCGGGCAGCAGGTAGCGCTGCCGGAAGGCGCGCCACTCCGCCTGCTCCCATTCCAGCGGAGCCGCCCGCAATGGGGCCGCCGCCAAGGTGCCGCCCGGCACTGTCAGCGCGGCTGCCGCCAGGATGCGCCGCCGGGTCAGGCGGCGCGATCCGCGCATCGTCATGCCGCTCCCTGGCTTGCGGCACCGTGCCCGGGGGCATCGCCGGGTGGAGCGGGGGGCACCAGCGCGGCCAGCTTGGCCAGCAGCGCCGCCGCCCGGATCGGCTTGGCCAGGTAGTCGTCCATGCCGGCTTTCAGGTAGTACTCCTTCGCTCCGCTCATCGCGTCGGCGGTCAGCGCCACCACCGGCACCCGGGCGCGCGACCCCGGCAGGCGCGGATCTGCCGGGTTGCCTCAATGCCGTCCAGCAGCGGCATCTGCACGTCCATCAGCACGATGTCGAAGGTCTCCGTGCGCGCCGCATCGACCGCTTCCATCCCGTTGCCGACCACCCGGACCTGGTGCCCCGCCTTGCGCAGCATCGCCAGCGCGACCTGCTGGTTGACCCGGTTGTCCTCGGCCAGCAGCACGCGCAGGTGCGGCGCCTGGTCAGCCCCCGCTTCCGCCGGTGCGCGGGGGGCGAGGCCGCCGGCCGGTGGCGGCGGCGCGCCGGCATCGGCACCGAACAGCCGGGCCAGGCAGTCCAGCAGGTCGGTGCGGCGGATCGGCTTTTCCAGCACCGCGTCCAGCACGCGGCCCAGCGCCTGCTTCGGCTCGGCATCGCCCGCCGACGAGACCAGCACGAGTTTCGTCTCGGCGATCCTGGGGATCGTCCGCACCCGTTCGGCAAGCGCGATGCCGGCCAGCCCCGGCATCATCTGGTCCAGCAGCACCAAATCGTATGGCCGTCCCTGGAACCAGGCCCGCTCGATCTCCGCCACCGCCTGGAACCCGTCATGGGCGGAGCTGATCTCCATGCCGAAGCCGCGCAACTGGCGGGTGAGGATTTCGATGTTCACCGGCATGTCGTCGACGATGAGGGCGCGGATGCCGCGCAGCCGCTCCGGCAGCAGGCTGCGGTTGAGAACCGGCGCGGTTGTGGCCGGCA
Organism: uncultured Acetobacteraceae bacterium; assembly: GCA_903907955.1. Taxonomy (GTDB): domain Bacteria; phylum Pseudomonadota; class Alphaproteobacteria; order Acetobacterales; family Acetobacteraceae; genus Rhodovastum. Next base: position 2,510 of record CAIVPZ010000091.1, read on the forward strand.
CCAGCGGCACATCGAACCAGAAGGCCGCGCCGGCCCCGGCCCGGCTGCTGATCCCGATCTCCCCGCCCATCAGCCCGACCAGTTCGCGGCAGATCGCCAGCCCCAGACCGGTGCCGCCGTAGCGGCGGGTGATCGAGCTGTCGGCCTGGCTGAACTTGCGGAACAACCGTGGCTGCAGGCTCTCGGCGATTCCGGGGCCGGTGTCGGTGACCTCAAAGCGCACCGCCAGGGGGGGCGGGATGCGGCCCTGGGGGGGCGCGGCCTCCGGACGGCCGGCCCCGGTCGGCGCTTTCGTCACCTGCACCGCCACGCTGCCCTGCTCGGTGAACTTCACCGCGTTGCTCAGCAGGTTGAGCAGTACCTGGCGGATGCGGGTGGGGTCGCCGCGCAATGCCGGCGGCAGTGCCGGGTCGATATGGGTGGTCAGTTCGATCTTCTTCTCGGCGGCGCGCGGTGCCAGCAGCGCGGTGGCGCCCTCGACCAGATCGGTCAGGCTGAAATCCAGCGATTCCAGTTCGACCCGGCCGGCCTCCAGCTTGGAGATGTCCAGCACGTCGTTGATCACGCTCAGCAGCGCCTCGGCGCTGTCGCGGGTCATGGCGGCATATTTGCGCTGCTCGACGGTCAGTTCGGTATCCAGCAGCAGGCCGTTCATGCCGATGATGCCGTTCATCGGGGTGCGGATTTCATGGCTCATGTTGGCCAGGAACTCGGATTTGGCGCGACTCGCCGCCTCCGCCGCCTCCTTGGCCGCGTGCAGTTCCGCCGCCCCGGCATGCGCCGCCGCGTGCGCCTGTTCCAGGTCGGCCAGCATGCGCAACTGCCGGCCCAGCACGCGCGCCAACAGCCCGGACAACCCCAGCACCACCCCCGCCAGCGCCCCCGCCAGGGTGCCCACCCAGCGCGCCGTCTCGCGCCAATGGGCCAGCACGATGCCCTCGGAGAGCGTGATGTTGGTGACCAGCGGGAAGTCGCGCAGCCGGCGCGGCGCGACGATGCGCAGTTCGCCGGCCTGGCCGACCAGGGGAGGGTCGGTGGCCACCTGCACGTTGGCGGCAACGCCGGGCTTCAGCACGGTGGTGAACAGCGGCTGGTTGGCGAACGAGCGGCCGATGAACCTGCCGGCCGTGGGGTCGCGGGCCAGCATGATGCCGTCGCTGCGGTACAGGGCAATGGCGCTGCCTTTGCCGATGTTCACCGTGTGGAAAAATGCCTCGAAGAAGCTGCTGTTGATGCCGGTGAGCACCAGCCCGATCGGCTTGCCGGCTTTGCCGCGGATCTGGCGGACCAGGTAGAAGGTCCATTCCGCGGTCACCCGGTTCTGCACCGGCAGGCTGATGAACGGCCCGTCATAGGGGCCTTCCATCATCGCCTTGAAGTAATCGCGGTCGGCCAGGTTCACCCGCTTGCCCGGGGTGTTCGGTGCCCAGGGCGGGTAGTAGCGGTTGAAGTTGATGATGTCGCCGTTCGAATCCACGATGCTGGAGACATCGACCTGGGGCACGGCCGCGACCTTGTTGCGGATCGCTTCGTGGATGGCGGGCGTGTCCATCGCCCGCCAAAGGTCCGCCGCGCTGTCGAGGTGCGCTTCGTTCAGCGGCGTCACGATGCTCTGCAGCACCAGGTCGGCCGCGCGGATGGTCTGCTCGGCGTGCTCGGTGATGGTGATCGACAGGGTGACCGCCGTCTGTTGCCACTGCTCGATGTCCGACCGCCGGTCGTGCCAGAGCAGGGTGGCGGCGCCCGCCACTGTCAGCAACGCCAGCAGCGCGCCGGTTGCCAGCACGACCCGCTGCTGCACCCCGGAGGTGTTGCACCCGGCCGATATCTTTTTCACGCCGCCGGTATCCGGTCGATCGCACCGAATGCGGCGGCGTGCGGAAAGCGGCAAGCATCCCCTGCCACCGGGCGCCGCAACCCGGTTGTTGGCAAGGCAGCAGATGACAGCGAGGCAGCAGGCGGCATGGCGAGCAAACCTTCGGACCGCGCCCGGCAGTGTGGATGGAATTGGTAAACAATTCCTAACACGGCGTCATTCGACCGGGCAACCATCCTGCGCCGGCAGCACCCGCAGGGTCCCCGCCCGGGCAATACATGCACGCCCGCAGCCCACCGGAAGCCACCAATCCGCACCCAGGGTCCGGCACGACATTGGTTTCAGGGCAGAAATCCGGCCTTGCCCGGAAGGCGGTCCACCTGATATCGCATCAATGCGCCGTCGGGCGCGTCCGTCGCAGTTCCGCGATCGCCATCGCCACGCTGCGCCAGTGATCGACCTGCACCGACCCGCCGGCGGATTGCGCCTCGGCGGCGCGCTCCTCGGCAATGGCGGCGGCCCGCAGGCCATACCGCTCGATCAGGCCGCGCGCGACCCGCACCGCGTCCGGGGCGAAATCCGGTGTGTTCATGGCAGGCTCCTCCGTTTCCGGCGGGTGATGCGGCCCACCCGCCCCCCGCCTTGGGTGTACCGATAAATTAGGTCTTGCCATCGCCGCGCCGATGCTCCGTTTCTGCGCTGCTCGACTGACCTGGAGGCATGCGTGCCGGCTCTTACCGATCGCTTCGCGCCGGTTGTCGTTCTGCTGCTGCCGGTGCTGTTCATGCATGGCCGGGCGGTGGCCGAACTGGCGATCACGCTGCTCGGCCTGGTTTTCCTGTTCCGCTGCGCCCGGGCGGGCGACTGGCGCTGGCTGCGCGCGGGCTGGGCGCCGTTCGGGGCCGCGTGGTGGCTGTGGCTGGTGCTGTGCTCGCTGCCCGGCATCGGCATCGGCGGCTGGCATTCCTGCGGGCAGGCGCTGGCGGCAGTGCGCTTCCTGCTGCTGGTGGCGGCACTGGAGCACTGGCTGCTGCGCGAGGCGGTGTGGCGCCGGCGGCTGCAGGCGGTGCTGACCGCGGCGGCGCTGTATATCGGCCTGAACTGCTGGCTGCAGCTGCTGGCCGGCACCAACATGTGGGGCTGGCCCCGCTATTACGACGGCTCGCTGTCCGGCCCGTTCGGCAACCCGCGCGCCGGCCCGCCCGCCGCCCGCCTGCTGTTCCCCGCCCTGCTGCCGCCCGCCTGTCACCTGCTGGCGCGCAACCGCTGGCCGGCCACGCTGGCGGCCGGCGCGCTTGCCATCGCCGGTGTCGGCACCATGGTGCTGATCGGCCAGCGCATGCCGCTGCTGCTGACCGTGCTCGGCCTGGTGGTGTCCGGGCTGATGCTGCGCCGCCTGCGCCCGGTGGTGCTGGCCTGTCTGGTTGCCGGCGCCGTCCTGCTGGCCGCCACGCCGGTGATCTCGCCGCCCACCTGGTACCGGCTGGTGACCCGGTTCACCTATCAGATGCAGACCTTCGCCGACAGCGATTACGGCCTGATCGGTGCCCGCGCGGTGGTCATCGCCGCCCAGCACCCGGTGTTCGGGCAGGGCTATGACGGGTTCCGCAACGCCTGCCCGGACCTCCGCACCTGGGAGTCCTGGCCGGCCGCGAAGCTGAATTTCTGGGACGGCGGCGGCGCGTCGATCTGCAACATCCACCCGCACAACCATTACCTGCAGGCCGCCACCGATGCCGGGCTGCCCGGGCTGGCGCTGTTCTGCGCCCTGGTGGTGGCCTGGTTGCGCGGCCTGCTGCGTGGCATCGGCCGCGACCCGGACCCGCTGCGCGTCGGCCTGTTCGTCGGCGTGCTGATCGAGCTGTGGCCGATCGCCTCGACCAGCGGGTTCTATTCCACCGAACTGATCGGATTCCTGTTTCTCATGCTCGGCTTCGGCCTGGCCTGCGCGCGCGCCGCAGCCCCGGCCGGTCAATGCGCCTTGAACAGCCCCGACAGCGGCAGGGTGGCGGTGGCGAAGATGGCGTAGCCCTGGGTTCGGTCGTGCGCGCCGAACTCGGTGTAGCCGCGCAGGTTGGTGGAGAGCGTCACGCCGTTGCCGAGGTCGAAATTGTAGCCGATCTGCGGCCCGGCGGCGCGCACGCGCGATTCGAAGGAACCGAGGATCGCCGGCTGCCCCCGATCGGCGGTCAACTGCTGATAGTAATACCCCACCGCCCCGATGAAGAACTTCTCCGACAGGAATTGCGATGCGCCGAGATCGAGATGGGAATCGACGCCGCTTGTATAGTTGGCTGACGCGCTCTTGAAGTTCTTCGTGAAGCCGAGGGTGGCCGACAGCTCGGTGCCGCTTTTGGTGTTGTAGTAGGTATAGGCGCCGCCGCCGTCGATGGCGGCGTGGCCGAGGCCGAGATTGGACAGCCGGTTGGGATCGTAGTTGCCGTTCCAGGCAGCGCCGGTGACGTAGACCATGAAGTTGTGTGAATCGGCGCTCCAGAAAAGATTCGCGGTCGGGCTGAGGTTGCCAATGCTGAAAACCGAGTCTGCGCGGGATTCGGATAACGGGCCAAGCCGGACATTCGCCGATGTGCTGGCATAGCCGGGCACGATGGCCACCGAGAAGCTCGGGTGGGCGCCCAGGATGGTGGTGTCCAGCGTGTAGGTCGGCTGCAGGAACAACTCCTGCAGGGACGATTTCAGGCCGGCCGCCAGCAACCTGCCGCGTGGCAGCGAAGCCCCGATCCCGGCGGAACCGCCGTAGGTGTAGAACGTAACCGGCAGCGACCAGCCCGGGTCGGGGGCCATGGCGGCGAAGCTCGCGAACTGTCCGGGCAGCCAGAAACTCGCGCCCCCCTGGTCCGCCCTGGCGGCAGATACCGGCAGCATGACGGCGGCGAGGACGAGCGCGCCGGTGAACGGGGGGCGGCGCTGGGGCGTTGCGCGTCCGCGGCGAAGCATGGTGTCCACTCCTGGGTTTCCCGGTAGGTCCAGCATAGGCAGGCCGGCGCGCCGGCTCCAACGCATAGCTGCAGGGGATGGCGGCGATCAGAACCGCTTCGTGAGTCCGCCGGCGACCGGGTCCACCCAGAACAGTTGCACCGCGAGCTCCTCCTGCGGCGGTTCGACATGATGGGCCATGGCCGCGTCGTTCAAGGCGCGGGCCGCGCCGTCACGGTCGCCGCGCGCGGCCCGCACCTGGCCGAGGTAGCGGTGCGCCGCCTCGCGCTGCGGCGCCACTTTGCGGATGGCGATGAAGATGCGCTCGGCATTCTCCAGGTCGCCATTGCCCCAGGCGATCAGCCCCTCGACGAGTTGCAGGTCAATGGCAAAGCCGGGCAGGTGGATATGGTCCTGGTTGGCGCGCGCCTGCAGCAGCAGTTCCGCCGCCTGCCCGGGCTGCCTGAGCGCCAGCGAAATGACGGCCTTGTTGAGCGCGACTTCGGCGCGCACGGCAGGTGGCACCTGGGAAATCCGGTCGATGGCGTGGTAGGCGGCCAGTGCCGCCGGCAGGTCGTTGCCGGCGGCGGCGATGAGGCCATTCATGTTGTACAGCATGGCGTATTCGGAGGCCGCGCTGCTGTCCCAGGTGTCGGTTACCGGCCGGAGCGGGGTCGCCAGCGTGCGGGTGACGGTTTCCCTGGCCTGCGCGAGGCCGTTTGCGTCGCCGCCCATGAAGCGGAGAAAGTGATGCAGCGCGACGCGATAGGGGGCGACGTGCTCCATCGTCCAGGCCGCGGACCGCCGGACCAGCGCCACCGGGTCGCCGTCGTCCTGGGTGATGAGGGTCTGCTGCGAACCGTGTTGCGCCTGGGCGACGACCAGCACCATTTCCAGCGGCTTCAGGTCGCCTGCGGCGGGTCTGGTCGCGGTCTGCAGGACGCCGGCAACGACGCTGAGATTGTCGATGCCGAACTGTGATTGCAGGGCGGGGACGACCTCGCCGAGATCGAGTGGCTGGAGCAGCGCGGCGAGCACGCCGTGCTCCGACTCGATCCGCATGTCGGGCGCCGGGACGATGGACTCGCCACGAATGATCTGTGCCGCCTCGGAGGTGAAGATCTTCTCGGCGACGGCCTGGTTCAGGCCCCTGTCGGCCAGGAAGCCCGGCACGTAGATTTGTACCCGGAACGTGTTGCTGTACATCACGGCCTGCCCGGCGAAGACTGCCATAAAGAGACCGGCCAGCAGGGCCAGCGTGGTCAGTTCCGGCATCGCATCTTTCCCTTTCCGTTAAAGCATATATATCAGCGGCGGCGGGGCCGCACCAATTGCCATCCCGGCATATTTCATATGGCATTTTCATGTTTTTGTAGCGAGACGGACGGGGCGATCGTTGGTTTACAGCAAGCAAGAATTGGAGCGGCGGCTCTTAAGATCACGTCAACGACAGGACCCGCACCGGCGGCCCGGCGCTGGCAGTGGCAATGTCGAGGCAATATGACCAGATTTTCCCCTGGCATCCCGATTGCGGCAACCGGCACGATAACAGATAATCCGCATAGCTGAAATGAGTTGCCGGTCCACGGCATCGCCAGGGAGGGTATCCATGCAGGCTCTGAACCAGGGAAACAGCGCGCTCGGCCGTCGCGCCGTGCTTGCCGGCGTTGCCGGCGCGGCCCTCGGGCGTCCGGCGATCGCCGGGGATGCGCCGCTGAAGCTCGGGCTGATGCTGCCGTACAGCGGCACCTACGCGGCGCTGGGCGAGAACGTCACCGCCGGGTTCGAGATGCTGCTGGCCGAGCGGGGCGGCAAGCTGGGCGGGCGGGCGGTGACGCTGGTGAAGGTGGACGACGAATCCGACCCCTCCAAGGCGCCGCAGAACGTCAGCCGGCTGCTTGGCCGCGACCGGGTGGATGTGCTGGTGGGCACGGTGCATTCCGGCGTGGTGATGGCGCTGGTGCAGGCGGCGCGCGAGCGCGAGGTGCTGCTGGTCATTCCCAATGCCGGCAACGCGGCGGCCACGCGCGAGCTGTGTGCGCCGACCATCTTCCGCACCTCGTTCACCAACTGGCAGCCGGCCTATGGCATGGGGCTGGTGCTGGGCCAGCGGGGGGTGAAGAAGGCCGCCTTCGTCACCTGGGACTACGCCGCCGGCCGCGAGGCCGCCGAGGGGTTCCGCGACGGGCTGGCGGTGGGCGGCGGCGAGGTGACGCAGGTGCTGACCGTGCCGTTTCCGCAGACCAACTTCCAGCCGGTGCTGGCGCAACTGCCGGGCCTCGGCGTCGAGGCGGTCGGCGCCTTCTTCTCCGGCGGCGGGGCGGTGCAGTTCGTGCGCGACTATGCCGCCGCCGGGTTGCGGGCGAAGCTGCCGCTGTATGGTCCCGGCTTCCTGACCGAGGGCACGCTGGCCGGCCAGGGCGACGCCGCCGAGGGCATCCAGACCGCGCTGCACTACGGCGACGGACTCGACAACCCGCGCAACAACGCCTTTCGTCCGGCGTTCAAGGCCCGGGCGGGGCGCGAAGCCGACGTGTTCGCGGTGCACGGCTACGATGCCGCGCAGTTGCTGGCGGTGGGGCTGGATGCCACCCGGGGGGATGCCGAGTCGCTCAGGCCGATATGCGCGGCCATGCAGGCGGCTTCGATCGACAGCCCGCGCGGGCGGTTCAAATTGTCGCCGCAGCACAACCCGGTGCAGACCATCTACCTGCGCGAGGTGCGCCACGGCCAGAACCGGGTGATCGGCGTGGCCGTGCCCGACCTCGCCGATCCCGGCACGGGGTGCCGGATGCCGGCCTGAAGGCTGCCGATGGCGCTGTCCGGGTTGCTGGTGCAGGTGCTGAACGGGCTGCAGTACGGGCTGCTGCTGTTCCTGATCAGCAGCGGGCTGACGCTGGTGTTCGGCGTCATGGGCATCATCAACCTGGCGCATGGCAGCCTGTTCATGCTGGGCGCCTATCTGTGCTTCGCGGTGGTGCGCGCCGGCGCCTCGTTATGGGTGGCGCTGGCGGTGGCGGTGCTGGGCGGGGCGGCGTTCGGCGTGGTGCTTGAACGCCTGCTGTTCCGGCGGTTTCGCACGCGCGAGCATCTCGACCAGGTGCTGCTGACCTTCGCGCTCATCCTGCTGTTCGAGGAGGCGCGGGCGGCGCTGATCGACAACCAGTTCCACAGCGTGGCGGTGCCGGAGCTGCTCGATTTCCCGGTGCCGGTGATGGGCGGGTTCGCCTATTCCGCCTATCGCCTGGCGGTGCTGGTGATCTGCCTGCTGGTGGCGCTGGCGATGTTCGTGGTGCTGGAGCGCACCCGCATCGGCGCGGCGGTGCGCGCCGCCGCCGAGAATGCCGAAATGGTGGACCTGCTCGGCATCGATGCGCGGCGGGTGTATGCGTTCGTGTTCGCCGCCGGCACCGCGCTCGCCATGCTGGCGGGGGCGCTGGCGGCGCCGATCCAGTCCGTCTATCCGGGCATGGGGCAGGGGTTTCTGATTGTCTCGTTCGTCGTGGTGGTGATTGGCGGGCTCGGCTCGATGGCCGGCGCGTTCTGGGGGGCGCTGCTGGTGGGGCTGATCGACACCCTGTGCACCGCCTATGTGCCGCAACTGGCCGGCGCCTCGGTGTATGTGCTGATGGTGGCGGTGCTGCTGTGGCGGCCGGCCGGCCTGTTCGCGCGGGGCTGAGCGGGTGGTCCTTGCCTCGCTGCGGCTGAACCTGTTTTTCCTCATGCTGGCGGGGCTGCTGGCTGCTGCGCCGCTCTATGCGCAGCCGTACTATCTGGAGCTTGCCTCCACCGCGCTGGTGGCGGCGATGTTCGCGCTCAGCCTGCAATTGCTGGTCGGCGGGGCCGGGCTGGTCAGCCTGGCGCATGCGGCGTTCTTCGGGCTGGGTGCCTATGCGGTGCCGCTGATGACCCGGTTTCTCGGCGCGCCGCCTTCCATCCTGGTGACTCTGACGGCTGCCGGCATGCTCGCCGGCGGCGCGGCGCTGGGGGTGGGGGCGCTGGCGCTGCGCACGCGCGGGTTCTTCTTCCTCATGAGCACGCTCGCCTTCGGCCAGTTGTTCTATTTCGTCTTCCACGACAGCCCGCTCGGCGGCGGCAGCGACGGCTTGTTCATCCAGCGGCCGGTGTTCGGTGTTGGCAGTCTGGTGTTCCAGGTGTCGCGGGCCGACCGGCCGGCGGTGCTGCTGGCGCTGAACCTTGGTCTCCTTGCGCTGATGTATGCCGGGCTGCACGCGCTGATGCGCACCCTGTTCGGCCGGGCGCTGCTCGGCATCAAGGCCAACGAGCATCGCATGGCGGCGACCGGCCACGACGTGCGCGCCCTGAAACTCGCGGCCTTCGCGCTGGCGGGCCTGCTGGCCGGGGTCGCCGGTCACATGGCGGCGGTGACCGATGCCTTCGTCAATCCCGACCTGCTGGGCTGGCACCGCTCCGCCAGCGCGCTGCTGATGGTGCTGCTGGGCGGCATCGGCACGCTGTACGGCCCGATCCTTGGCGCCTTCGCCTTCACCGCGCTGGCCGAGGCCAGCCAGTCGATCACCGAGCGGCAGGGGCTGGTGGAGGGGGTGGTGGTGCTCGCCGTGGTGCTGGCGCTGCCGCGCGGCCTTGCCGGGCTGGGGCGGCGATGACCCTGGTGCTGGAGGCGGTGCGGCTGTCGCGCCGGTTCGGCGGGGTGCGTGCGGTGAGCGACGTGTCGCTGGCGCTGCACCGTGGCACGTTGCACGCGGTGATCGGCCCGAACGGGGCCGGCAAGAGCACGCTGGTGAATCTGCTGTCGGGCGAACTTGCCCCCGATGCGGGCAGCATCCTGGTGGACGGCATCGACGTGACCGGCTGGGCGAACTGGCGGCTGGCGCGGGCCGGCATCGGCCGTTCCTTCCAGCGTACCAATGTGATGGCCGGCATGACGGTGCTGGAGAATGTGCGGCTGGCGGCGCAGGCCGTGCTGGTGCCGGGCCGGCGGCTGCTGCGCCCGGCGGCGCGCGAAGCGGCCCCGCTGCGGGCGGCCCGCGCGGCGCTGCTGCGGGTGGGGCTGGAGGAGGTGGCCGATCTGGTCGCGGCGACGCTCAGCCATGGCCAGCAGCGTTTGCTGGAGATCGCCCTGGCGCTGGCGGTGCAGCCGCGCGTGCTGCTGCTGGACGAGCCGCTGGCCGGCATGGGCGCGGAGGAAAGCGAGCGGCTGGCGGCGCTGCTGCGGGATCTGGCGCGCGACCATGCGGTGCTGCTGATCGAGCACGACATGGATGTGGTGTTTTCGGTGGCCGACAGCGTCACGGTGATGGTGGACGGGCGGGTGCTGGAACGCGGGGCGCCGGATTGGATTCGCGATTCCGTCGCGGTGCGCGATGCCTATCTGGGGCATGACGTATGAGGCGCGGGTTGCCGGTGCGTGCCCCCCTGCTGCAAGCCCGCGCCCTGGTCGCCGGTTACGGCACGAGCCGCGTGTTGCACGGCGTGGACCTGGTCGTGCATCCCGGCGAGGCGGTCGGCCTGATGGGCCGCAACGGCATGGGCAAGACCACCCTGCTGCGCTGCCTGCTCGGCCTGGTGCCGGCCGGGCAGGGGCAGGTGCTGTTCGATGGCCAGGACATCACCGCCGAGCCGACCTTCCGCCGGGTGCGCCGCGGCATTGCCGTGGTGCCGGAGGGGCGGGGGGTGTTCGGCGCGCTCAGCGTGCTGGAGAATCTGCGCCTCGCCGCGCGGCCCGGGGTGGACGGGCGGCGGAACTGGACCGAGGCGCGGGTGCTGGCGTTGTTCCCGCGCCTGCGCGAGCGGCTGGCCAATCGCGGCACCCATCTGTCCGGCGGTGAGCAGCAGATGCTGGCGGTGGGGCGGGCGCTGATGACCAATCCGCGCCTGCTGGTGCTGGACGAGGCCACCGAGGGGCTGGCGCCGCTGATGCGCGACGAGATCTGGCGGACGATCCGCGCCGTGCGCGCTGACGGCATCGCGACGATCGTGGTGGACCGCACGGTTTCCGCCGTATTGTCCGTGGCCGACAGCGTGGCGGTGCTGGTGAAGGGCAGCGTGGTCTATAGTGGCCCGCCCGAGGCGCTGCGGCAGGATGCCGGGTTCATGCACCGGCATCTTGGCGTATAGGCGAGCAGACCGCAGCGGGGAGCCAACCGATGATCGAAGCCTGGACCTGGCCGACACCGAACGGGCACAAGGTGCACATCGCCCTGGAGGAGCTGGAACTTCCCTACCAGGTCATTCCGGTCAACATCAGCGCCGGCGAGCAGTTCCGGCCGGAATTCCTGGCGATCACCCCGAACCACCGCATCCCCGCCATCGTCGATCCCGACGGGCCGGGCGGCCGGCCGATCAGCCTGTTCGAATCCGGCGCCATCCTGATCTACCTGGCCGAGAAGGCCGGCCGGCTGATCCCGGCCGATCCGCAGGCCCGCTATGCCTGCCTGCAATGGCTGATGTTCCAGATGGGCGGGGTCGGGCCGATGTTCGGCCAGTTCAACCACTTCAGCACCTACGCGGCGGAGAAGATCCCCTACGCCATCGAGCGCTACCAGAACGAGGTGCTCCGCCTGCACCGCGTGCTGGACAAACGCCTCGCCCAGGCCGCGTGGCTGGCCGGCGACGCATACTCGATCGCCGACATCGCCACCTATCCCTGGCTGCGCAACCCGCACCGCCGCGGCGTGGACTTCGCCGATTACCCCAATGTGAAGCGCTGGTTCGAGGAGATCGACGCCCGCCCGGCGGTGCAGCGCGGCTGCGCCGTGCTGGCCGAGCACCAGCGCAAGGGGGCGATCACCGACACCGCCCGCGAGGTGCTGTTCGGCAAGACGCAGTTCACCGCGCGGTGACCCGCCCGCCCCGGCAATGCACCACATGCATGCGGCTATCTTGTTTCACGCCGCGGCTGTATCGTGCCGTCCGGAGTTCTCCGGACACGAAAGGCAACGGTCGGCGCCGATGACCGCGCGTATCCTCATCGTCGACGACGTGCCGGCGAACACCCGCCTGCTCGAGGCGAAGCTGTCTGCCGAATACTACCAGGTCGCGACCGTCCATGACGGGTTCGAGGCGATCCGGATGGCCCATTCCTGGCAGCCCGACCTGATCCTGCTCGACGTCATGATGCCGGAGATGGATGGTTACGAGACCTGCCGCCGGCTCAAGGATGACGTTGCCACCATCCATATTCCGGTGGTGATGGTCACCGCCCTTGGTGAGCCCGGCGAGCGGCTGCGCGGCCTGGAGGCAGGGGCGGACGACTTCCTGACCAAGCCGGTCGAGTATGACACGCTGCTGGCGCGGGTGAAGTCGCTGGTGCGGCTCAAGCGGTTGCTGGACGAATGGCGGCTGCGCGGCGAAACCGCCCGGGCGCTCGGCCTGACCGCCGACTCGATGACCCCCCCCTCGGTCGCCGGTGCCCGCGCGCTGGTGGTGGACGACTGGGACCTCGGCGCGCAGACCGTGCAGGACGCCTTGTCGCGGGAGGGCATCCTGCCCGGCCGCGCCGCCTCCGAGGCCGAGGCGCTGGCGCTGGCGGCGGCGATTCCGTTCGATCTGGTGGTGCTCAGCCTGTCCATGACCGCCGAGGACCCGCTGCGCCTTGCCTCCCGGCTGCGCGCCGCCGATGCCACCCAGGACATCCCGCTGCTGCTGATCGCCGAGCCGGAGCAGAAGGACCGCATCCTGCGCGGCTTCGACCTCGGCGCCAATGACTGGCTGCTGCGGCCGATCGACGAGAACGAACTGCGCGCCCGCGCCCGCAACCAGATCCGCCGCAAGTTCTACCAGGACCGGCTGCGCGCCGATCTCGGCAGCGCGCTGGAGATGGCGCTGACCGACCCGCTCACCGGGTTCTACAACCAGCGCTACCTGATGCGGCATCTGCGCGGGCTGATGGCCACGGCGCAGACCGCCGGCATCGCGGTGATGATGGTCGACGTGGACCACTTCAAGATCATCAACGACCGCTATGGCCATCCGGTCGGCGACCGGGCGCTGAAGGTGGTGGCGGACACGCTGCGCGGCCGTATCCGCGTGTTCGACAGTATTGCCCGCTACGGCGGCGAGGAATTCGTGGTGGTGATGCCGGGCGCCAGCCCGCAGGACGCGTCGGCGGCGGCCGAGCGGTTGCGCGCGGCCGTCGAGCACATGCCGTTCGTCCCGGAACCCGGGGTGACGCATCCGCTGACGGTGAGCATCGGGCTGGCGTTCAGCGGCGACCGCAACCACAGCGCCGAACTGCTGCTGCAGGCCGCTGACCAGGCCATGTACCGGGCCAAGCGCAGTGGCCGCAACCGGGTGGAAATGGCCGCCTCGCCGACGGCCTGACGGCGGCCGGCGCTACTTGATCTTGGCTTCCTTGAACGCGACGTGCTTGCGGGCCACCGGATCGTATTTCCGGAACTCCAGCTTGCCGGTCTGGGCGCGGGCGTTCTTCTTGGTCACATAGAAATAGCCGGTGTCGGCGGTGGACACGAGCTTGATCTGGACCGTGTTCGTCTTGGCCATGGCGGAAAATCCCTCGAAGGAGGGGGGTCATCGCCCATGCGGGCGGGCGGCGTCAAGGGTGAAAGGAAGGCCAGGGGTCGGTGGACCCCTGGCCTTGCTTTACCTTTGCCCGCCCAGCAGCGCCGCCGCATAGGCCGCTGGCGCCTCAATCAGCGCCCGCGCCGCCGCCAGGTCGCTGTCACGCCCTTCCGCGGCCGGGCAGGCGTTGCGGATTTCCAGCATTTCCGCCGGCGGCAACGGTGCCCGCGCCGAGCGGTGGCGCCCCAGCGCGCGCGCCATCATGGAACGGCCCTGCGCCAGTTCGGCCAGTTGCCGCCCCAGCGACTCGCCGCCCAGGCTGGTGCAGACCTGCGGCAGCACCCCCAGGCCCTGGATCGGCCAGCCCAGCGGCGCCAGCACGCGGCTCCAGGTGATCAGCAACTCGCCGCCGTCCGGCAGGGTGGTGATGGTCTGCACCAGCCCCTTGCCGAGGGTCGAACTGCCCACCACCACCGCCCGCCCCTGGTCGGCCAGGGCGGCGGCCAGGATCTCGGCGGCACTGGCCGAGCGGCCGTCCACCATCACCACCACCGGCATGCCGTGCGCGAGATCGCTGCCGATGGCGCGGAAATCATGCGCCGCGGCGGGGTCCCGCCCCACGGTCATCGCCACCAACCCCTCCGGGATCAGGGTGCCGGCGGCCACCGCCGCCTGCCGCAGCAGCCCGCCACGGTTGCCGCGCAGGTCCAGCACCAGGCCCCGCGGCGGGTGCGGGCCGCCCAGGCCGCGCTCGATCTCGTGCGCGAGGCGGGTGCCGGTGTCGCCGGCGAAGCTGGTGACCCGCAGCAGCAGCAGATCGCCGACCCGGGTCGGCAGCACGGTCTCCGGCGGCACCAGGGCGCGCACCAGATCGATGCTGCGGGTGCGCCCGTCGCGGTCGCGCAGCGACACCTGGACGCGGGTTCCCTCCGGCCCGCCGAGCAGCGCGTTCACCGATTCGAGGTCGGCGCCCTGGGTGGCCTGTCCGTCCACCGCCAGGATGCGGTCGCCCTCATGGATGCCGGCCTGTGCCGCCGGCCCGTCGGCGGCCACGTCCTGCACCGCGAAGCCGCCGTTGCGGCGGGCAACCTGCACCCCGATGCCGGCCCGGCCGGCGCGGCGGATGCGGTCGGCGGCGGCCTCGGCCGGCGGCGAATAGCGCGAGTACGGGTCCAGGTGGTTGAACAACTCGTCGAAGAAGCTGCGCAGCACCCCCTGGGTGCCGGCCCGGCGCACCACGTCGGAGGCGTCCCAGCCGACGCGCACGAACTGCGCCGTGACGTCCCCCCAGCCCTCGGCGTCGTCCGGCTCCGGCGGCGCGCGCGCGGCCAGGGTGCGGGCATCGATGGTCAGCCGCAGCGTGCCGTCGCGCAACTCGACGGCCAGCCGCGGGTCGATCGTGGTCAGCCCGCGCAGCCCCCACAAGGCGAGCTGCCATACCGGCACCGCGTCCAGTGCCCGCGGCACCATGAAAGCCAGCGCGGTGGCGGTGACCCGTGCCACCAGGCGCTGGTCCAGCGCCTGGCCGGGAAGGAACGGCTCGGCCGCGGCGGGCAGCTCAAGCAACAGCAGCAGCAGGAACGAGAGAATCCTCACCTTTGCCGGGGCCGGCCCCTCCCGCGTGCGGGGCCGGTGCCCGGCGAACCCGCTGCCGTGCCCCCGCGCGTGCCATCCACGATGTGGAACACCAGCCCGCCGGTCACCGGACTCGCCTCGGCGAGCAGGACCTCGACTTCCTGGGTCAGACCGAAGGTAAGGCGGGTGCGGCGGCCGGACAGAGTCTGGGTTGCTTCGTCATGAAACCAGAAATCGTCTTGCAGGGAAGACACCGGGACAAGTCCGCTCGCGCCGCTTCCCGTAACTGTGACGAAAAGACCGAACCGGGTCACGCCGGAAATGCGCGCGGCGAACAGCGATCCCACCTTGTCTGCCATGAACGCAGCGAGGTACCGGTCGATCGCGTCGCGCTCGGCCAGGGCCGCGCGGCGTTCGGTGGCGGTGATGTGTTCGGCCCAGTCGGCCAGATGCGGCGCCTCGGCCTCGACCAGCCCGCCTGCGCCGAGCCTCAGGCCGCGGACCAGGGCACGGTGCACCAGCAGGTCGGCGTAGCGGCGGATCGGGCTGGTGAAATGGGCGTAGCGCGCCAGTGACAGGCCGAAATGGCCGATATTTTCCACCGCATAGGCGGCCTGCGACTGGCTGCGCAGCATGACCTCGTTCACCAGCGGCGCCTGCTCGCCGCCGGCGACCAGCTTGAGCACGCGGTCGAGATCGCGCGGATGCAGCTGGTTGCCTGGCGGCAGGCTGATGTCGAGGGTGCGCAGGAAGCCGCGCAGCGCGTCCAGCTTCTGGTCCGACGGCGGCGCGTGCACGCGGTAGACGCAGGGCTGGTGCAGCCGCTCCAGCTCCTCGGCGGCGCAGACATTGGCCAGCACCATGAACTCCTCGATCAGCCGGTGGCTGTCGAGTCGCGGCCGCGGGCTGACGGCGGCCACCCGCCCGGAATCGTCCAGCACGACCCGCCGCTCGGGCAGGTCGAGGTCGAGGGTGCCGCGGGCATCGCGGGCGGCGAGCAATACGCGGAAGGCGGCATACAAAGCGGGCAGCGGCAGGCCGAGATCGTCGCCGGAGTCCTGCGCCGCCTGCACCTGCTCGTAGGTCAGCCGGGCGGCGCTGCGCATCAGGCCGCGGCCGAAACGGTGCGCGGTTTTCCGGCCGGCGGCATCGACGCGCATCTCGACGAACAGACAGCCGCGATCCTCGCCCGGGCGCAGGCTGCACCAGCCGTTCGACAGCGCCTCCGGCAGCATGGGCACGACGCGGTCGGGAAAGTAACAGGAATTGCCGCGGGTGCGCGCCGCGCGGTCGAGCGCCGAGTCGGGCTGGACGTAGTGGGCCACGTCGGCGATCGCCACGGTCAGGCGGAACCCGTCGCCGTCGGGGGCGGCGAACACCGCGTCGTCGAAGTCGCGCGCGTCCTCGCCGTCGATGGTGACCAGCGGGATGTCGCGCAGGTCGGTGCGCCCCTGCGGGCCGACGCCGCCGGCACGCTCCGCCTCGGTGACCGCGGCGGCGGGGAATTCCACCGGGATGTCGTGGGTGTGGATGACGATCAGGCTGACCGAACGGGCGTCGCCCATGCTGCCGAGGCGCTCGAGCACGCGCGCCGGTTTCAGCCCGAAGCTGGTGGCGGGCAGGGGGGCGGCCAGCACGATCTCGCCGGGTTTGGCGCCGCCTTCCTCGCCGGGTGGCACCGCCCATTCAGCCTTCGAGCGGCGGTCGGTGGGCACGATGCGCCCGCCGCCGCGGGGCGAGGGGTGGAATACGCCCAGCACGCGGCCGGGGGCGTCGGTCAGGCGCTTCAGCGTGCGGCCTTCGTAGCGGCCGGGACCGATTGGCGACAGCCGCGCCAGCACCCGCTCGCCCGGCGCCAGCGCCGGGCGGCCACGCGGTTCCGGCGCCATCAGCACCAGCGGCGGCGGGCCTTCGCCCTCCCAGCCGACCGGACGGGCGATGGCGTCGCCGTCCGGGTCGGTGCCGGTGATCTGCACCACCATGGCGTCGGGCAGCCGGCCGGGGGCGGCGACCCGGCGGCGGCCGGCGGGGGCCAGTTCGCCTTCGGCGGCCATGGCGCGGAGCACGTCGCGCAGGTCCAGGCGCTGGTCGGCGGTGAGGCCGAATTCGCGGGCGATTTCGCGTTTTCCGACCCGGCCGGGCGACTCGCGCACGAAGCGGCGGATGGCGTCGCGGCTGGGCATATCCGGGGGATTACGGGGCTTGCGGGGCATGGGCCTATACTAGCCTGACGCCGCCGCGGTTGCTTACCCCGCCTTGCGTGCCGGCGCTTTTCTGACGGCTGGCTTTTTCGCGGCCGGCGGCTTCGCCGCGGGTTTCTTCGCCAGCGCGGCCTGCTTCGCCGGCGCGGCCGGTGCCGGTGCCGCGGCTGCGGAGTCCTTCTTCGCCGCGGCTTTCTTCGCGGCCCCCTTGGCGCCGCGCGGCTTCATCGGCTTGCCCTTCTCGGCGAGCAGCGCCACCGCCTGCGCCAGGGTGATGTCATCCATGCCGAGGTCGCGCGGCAGGTTGGCGATCCGGCTGCCGTGCTGCGCGTACGGGCCGAACCGGCCCTTGCGCACCAGCACCGGCTCGCCGCCCGACGGGTGCCCGCCCAGCGTGCGCACGCTGGCCAGCTTCTTCGCCAGCAGGTCCACCGCCCGGTTCAGCCCGACCACCAGCACGTCGTCGTCGCGGTCCAGCGAGGCGAACACGCCGCCCATCTTCACGAACGGCCCGAACCGGCCCAGCCCGGCTTCGATCGGCTCCTTCGCCTCCGGGTGGATGCCGACGAGGCGCGGCAGCGACAGCAGCGCCAGCGCCTGTTCGAGCGTGATGCTGTCGCCGTCCATGCCCTTCGGCAGGCTGGTGCGTTTCGGCTTGGTCTTGCTGCCCTCGATCTGCTCGCCCTGCTGCGCATACACGCCGTACGGCCCGCGCCGCACCGTGATCTCCTCCCCGGTTTCGGGGTGGTGACCCAGCACGCGCATGCCTTCCTTCAGCGTGTCGCCGCTTTCCTCGCCGCCTTCCACCGCCAGGCGGCGGGTGTACTGGCAGCCCGGATAGTTCGAGCAGCCGATGAAGCTGCCGTGCCGGCCGAGTTTCAGCCCGAGCCGGCCGGCGCCGCAGGCCGGGCAGGTGCGCGGGTCGGTGCCCCCCTCTTCGGTGCCAGCTTCGCGCGGCGGAAAGAAATGCGCGCCGAGATCCTGGTCGAGGGCGGTGATGACGTCGCTGATCTTGAGGTCGCGGGTCTGCTCGACGGCGCGGGAAAACTCCTCCCAGAAGGCGCGCATCACCGCCCGCCAGTCGGCCCGGCCGTCGGAGATGTCGTCGAGCTGCTCCTCCAGGTTGGCGGTGAACCCGGTATCGACGTAGCGGTTGAAGAAGCTGACCAGGAAGGCGGTGACCAGCCGGCCGCGGTCCTCCGGCACGAACCGCTTGCGGTCCAGCCGCACGTAGTTGCGGTCCTGCAGCACCGACAGGATGGAGGCGTAGGTGGAGGGGCGGCCGATGCCCAGCTCCTCCATCTTCTTCACCAGGCTGGCTTCCGAGTAGCGCGGCGGCGGCTGGGTGAAATGCTGGTCGGCGGTGACCCAGCTGCCGTCCGGCGCGTGCCGCAACGGGTCGCGCTCGCGCATCGGCGGCAGCATGCGGTCGGTGTCGTCGTCGGCCGCGTCGTCGAGATCCTCACGATACAGCTTGAGGAACCCGTCGAAGGCCATGATCGAGCCGGTGGCGCGCAACTGCGGCCCGGCCGGTTTGGCGTCGGCCACATCCACCGCCACCTGGTCGAACTCGGCCGACTGCATCTGGCTGGCCACCGCCCGCTTCCAGACCAGTTCATACAGCCGGCGCTGGTCAGGGTTGAGGTGGTGGGCGACGCTGTCGGGCGTGCGCGCCACGTCGGTGGGGCGGATCGCCTCGTGCGCCTCCTGGGCGTTCTTGGCGCGGCTGATGTATTCGCGCGGGGCGGCCGGCAGGTATTTCGGCCCGTAGCTGTCCTGCACATGCGCGCGGATCGCCGTCACCGCTTCGTTGGCCATCTGCACGCCGTCGGTGCGCATGTAGGTGATCAGGCCGACGGTGTCGCCGTCGATGTCGGCGCCTTCGTAGAGCTGCTGCGCCAGCCGCATGGTCTGCTGGGCGCCGAAGCCGAGCTTGCGCGAAGCTTCCTGCTGCAACGTCGAGGTGGTGAACGGCGCCGGCGGATTGCGCTTGACCCGTTTGCGCTCGACGGTGGCGACGCTGAATTGCCCTGCCTCGACCGCGGCCCTGGCGCGCAATGCCGCCGCTTCGCTGGGCAGGTCGAACTGTTCGAGCTTTTTTCCATCCAGATGGGTCAGCCGGGCGGTGAACGGGGCGCCGGCCGGGGTGAGGAATGCCGCCTCGACGGTCCAGTATTCGCGTGCCCGGAACGCCTCGATTTCGGCTTCGCGCTCGCAGATCAGCCGCAGCGCCACCGACTGCACCCGCCCGGCACTGCGGCTGCCCGGCAGTTTGCGCCAGAGCACCGGCGACAGGGTGAACCCGACCAGGTAGTCGAGCGCGCGGCGCGCCAGATAGGCCTCGATCAGCGGCTGGTCGAGGTCGCGCGGATGCTCCACGGCGTAGCGGATGGCGGAGCGGGTGATCTCGTTGAAGGTGATCCGCCGCACGACCACGCCCTTGAGGGCGCGCTGCGCTTCCAGCATGGCGCGGACGTGCCAGCTGATCGCTTCGCCCT
This sequence comes from uncultured Acetobacteraceae bacterium, assembly GCA_903907955.1. Classification (GTDB taxonomy): domain Bacteria; phylum Pseudomonadota; class Alphaproteobacteria; order Acetobacterales; family Acetobacteraceae; genus Rhodovastum. The sequence goes on from CAIVPZ010000091.1 coordinate 22,039, forward strand.
CGCGGTCGGGGTCGGTGGCGAGATAAAGGGTGTGCGCGCCTTTGAGTGCCTTGGCGATGGCGGCGACCTGGCGGCTGCCGCGGTCGTCGGATTCCCAGTCCATCTCGAAGTCCTGCTCCGGGCGGACGCTGCCATCCTTGGGCGGCAGGTCGCGCACGTGTCCGAAGCTGGCCAGCACAGTGAACTTGCTGCCCAGATACTTGTTGATGGTCTTCGCCTTGGCAGGCGATTCGACGACGACGACGTCCGTCATGCGGTCCTGTTCCCGGGGGGCGGCGGCGGTCGGGTCGCGCCTAATGACCGGGATCGGCGAGCAATGCAACCATGTTCCCGGGCTGCATCTCCACGCGGCCGGCCACTTCCAGCATCAGCAGCACGGCCATCAAGTCGCCGGGCGTGAGGTGGGAGCGGCGGATCAGTTCGTCAACCGCGGTGGCGGACGGCCCCAGAAGGGCAATTACCCGGTCGCGCATGCGGCCGGTATCGGTGGGGTCCGCGGGCGAGGCGGGCGGCGGTGCGGGGTTTTCCAGCAGGCCGCGGCGGCGGTGGAATTGCGGCCCGCGGCCAATCCCGGCGCCGGGATGTTCGGGCAGGTCCTCCAGCACGTCGGCCGCGGTTTCGGCCAGCCGGGCGCCCTGGCGGATCAGGTCGTTGGCGCCGCGGCAGCGCGGGTCGAGCGGCGAGCCCGGCACCGCATAGACTTCCCGCCCGGCCTCCTGCGCCTGCCGGGCGGTGATCAGGCTGCCGGAGCGCAGCGCCGCCTCCACCACCACCACGCCGAGCGACAGGCCGGCGATGATGCGGTTGCGGCGGGGGAAATGGCGGGCCTGCGGCGCGGTGCCGGGCGGTGCCTCCGCCACCACCGCGCCGCCGCGGGCGATGCGCGCCTGCAGATCGGCGTGCTCGGGCGGGTAGGGCACATCGATGCCGCCGGCCACGCAGGCGACCGTCAGGCCGGCCCGCAGCGCCCCCTCATGCGCCGCCGCGTCGATGCCGCGGGCGAGGCCGGAGACCACCACCAGCCCGGCGGCGGCCAGGTCCTCGGCCATCGCCTCGGCCAGCCGCTGGCCGTTGGCCGAGGCGTTGCGGCTGCCGACCATGGCCACCGCCCGGGCGTCCAGCACCTCCGGGCGTCCCTGCACGGACAGCACCGAGGGCGCGTCCTCCAGCAGGGCGAGCAGCTTCGGGTAGCCTGGCCGGTCGACGAACAGCAGGGCGGCACGGGCGCGGCCGGCGTGTTCGAATTCACGCTCGGCGTCGTCGCGGCCGGGGATGGCGGGGGCGGTGGCGCGCCCGCCGGCGCGGGCCAGGCCCGGCAGGGCGTCGAGCGCCGCGGCGGCGCTTTCGAAGCGGCGCAGCAGGCGCCGGTAGGTGATCGGGCCGACCCCTTCGGTGCGGGCGAGGCGAAGGCGGTCGATGTCCGCGCTCATCTACTCCCGCCGATGCGGGGCTCGGTGCCGGTCAGCAGGCGGCGGATGTTGGCGTGGTGGCGGCCGACGATCAGCGCCGCGGTGGCCATCACCAGCGCCTCGACCGGCAGGGGCGTGCCAACCAGGATGGCGATCACCGGCGCCGAGACGCAGGCGGCAAGCGCGCTGGCGGACGAGATGCGGGTGAGCAGCGCGGTGGCGAGCCAGACCAAGGCGGCGCCCAGCCCGGCCAGCGGGGCGGCGGCCAGCAGCACGCCCAGGCCGGTCGCCACCCCCTTGCCGCCCTTGAAGCTGAGCCAGACCGGGAACAGGTGGCCGACGATGGCGGCCAGTCCGGCCACCAGCACGCCGTCATCACCGGCGACATGGGCGCCGGTCAGCACCGCCGCGGCGCCCTTCACCGCGTCCAGCAGCAGGGTGGCGGCGGCCAGCCCCTTGCGCCCGGTGCGCAGCACGTTGGTGGCGCCGATATTGCCCGAGCCGATCTTGCGGATGTCGCCCAGGCCGGCCGTGAGCGTCAGCAGCAGCCCGAACGGGATGGAGCCGAGCAGGTAGCCAAGCCCGGCCAGTGCGAGCAGCGCAATCATTGCGGATGAGCCTCCCCCGCCGGCTTGCCGGCGAGCCGGTGCAGCAGCACCGCGGCGGCCGGCACCACGAACAGCGGCGCGGCGAGCATCACCAGCCGTCCGGCCTCGAACATCTGCGCCAGCGCCACGCCTGCGAGGGCCGGGATCACCAGCAGGTCAACCCGGCGGAACCTGGCTTCCCAGGTCGGCCGGGGCGCGTCCCGGCGCGGCCAGCCGAAATGGCCGAGCAGCCCCACGGCGAGCAGCAGCACGACCGGCGGCAGGGCCACCAGCAGGGCGCCCGGGGTCGCCTGGGCGGCGAGGGTGGTGCGCAGGGTTTCCAGATAGGTGGCCGGATCGAACTGGTGGCCGCCGCCGGGCAACTGGACGACGACGATCAGCGCGGCATAGATCAGCAGCGCGACGATCGAGGTTGCCCATTGCAGCCCCAGCGCCTCGCGGTCGGCCTGCGCGGTCAGGCAGCGAAAGCTCAGCCACAGGGCAAAGACCACGGCGATCTGCTCGTTGATGACCGGCGTCGCCAGCAGCAGCACCGTGAAGCCCTGCCGGCTCGGCAGCACATACAGGCCGAGCGTGATCAGCATGATCGCCAGCGGGTCGAGCGCGAAATAATCGGTGTACCAGAACAGCACGAACATCAGCGCCGCGGCCATCAGGCCGGTTGCGGCATCCTGGCCGGCGCGGTCGCGGGCCAGCCGGTAGGTTCCGTACAGCGTGCCGGCCAGGCTCAGGTGGGACAGCACGACCAGCGACGCGGTGGCGCGGACCAGCTCCGGCGGCAGGTCGGTCGGCGCATGCGCCAGCAACGCCGGCGGCAGGGCGAAAAAGAACGGCACGGCGGCCAGCACGGAGAGGCCCCGGTAGCCATACGGCGCCCCCGGCACGACGCCGCCCGGCAGGCCGAGCAGATGAAGCAGGAACCGGGCATAGCCTTCGTGCGGCCCGGTCTCGAACAGCGCCAGACGGTAGATCACCAGGAAGAACGGCAGCAGCACCAGCGCCAGGACCAGCACCGTGGCGGTGCCGCGCAGCAGGTTGCCCAGCGTCGGGCCGCCATAGGGGGCCGCCGGCGTCTCGTGCGCGGCGGTGTGGGCGCTGCTGTGGCGGGTGCCGCCGTGGCGCTTCGGGCCGTGATCGTCGTGCCCGGACTCTTGGCCGTGGCCGGCCCCGTGGGCATCATGGCCATGCCCATGGCCGTGACCAGCGTCGTGCGCGTGGCCGTGATCAGCGTCGTGCGTCTCGGTCATATCCTGCCCTCTGCTGCGCCGAACACCTGGCGTCCGTTCTTCCAGGTGCCCAGCACGCGCCCTTCCAATGCCCTGCCGTCGAACGGCGTATTCTGTGCCTTGCCCGGCAGTTCGCCGGCCTGGACCTGCCAGGCGCGCTCCGGGTGGAACAGGCAGAGATCGGCTGCCGCCCCCCGGGCCAGCGTGCCGGCGGCACTGCCCAGCAGCCGCGCCGGACGTACCGTCAGCAACGCCATCGCCGCGGCGATGCCGATGCCGCCACCATGCACCTGCGCCAGCGTCACTGCCAGCAAGGTTGCCAGTCCGCTGCCGCCGGGGGAGGCCTGGGCGAACGGCAGGCGCTTGTCGTCGGCGTCGCGCGGGGTGTGGTCGCTGGCCACCGCATCGATGGTGCCGTCGGCCAGCGCCGCCGCCACCGCCTGGCGGTCGGCCTCGCAGCGCAGCGGCGGCGACAGCTTGGCGTAGGTGCGGAAATTGCCGATTGCCGTTTCGTTGAGGTCGAAATAGGGCGGGGCGGTGTCGCAGGTTACGGACAGGCCTTCGTGCCTGGCGCGGCGGATCAGCTCCAGCGCCTCCGCCGTCGAGACGTGGGCGAAATGTATCGCCCCGCCGGTGAGCTTTGCCAGCCTGATGTCGCGCGCCACCATGATCGCCTCGGCCGCCGCCGGGATGCCGGGCAGGCCGAGCCGGGTGGCCAGTTCGCCGCTGGTGGCGGCGCCGCCATTGGCGAGGCTCGGCTCCTCCGGGTGCTGGACGATGCGGCAGCCGAAGCCGCGGGCGTAGGACAGCGCCAGCGCCATCAGCCGTGACGGGCCGATCGCCCGCGCGCCGTCGGTGAAGGCGACCGCGCCGGCTTCGCGCAGCAGGCCGAGTTCGGCCATTTCCTCGCCGCGGCAGCCGCGGGTGACGGCGCCGTAGGGCAATATGTCCAGGCTGCCGGTTTCCAGGCCGCGGGCCACCAGCAGGCGGGCGATGGCGGGGTCGTCCACCGCGGGGGCGGTGTCGGGCAGGGCGGCCAGGGTGGTGATGCCGCCGGCGGCGGCGGCGGCGGCGGCGGAGGCGATGGTTTCGCGGTATTCGAAGCCGGGTTCGCCGAGGGCGGCGCGCATATCGACGAGGCCGGGGCACAGCACGGCGCCGTCGCCATCCAGCACCGTGGCGCCGTCCGGGCGGCCGAGTTTGTTGCCGAGGTCGGCGATCCTGCCGTGGCGGATCAGCAGTTCGCCCGGCTGGTCGAGGCCGGAGGCGGGGTCGAGCAGGCGGACACCGGTGAACAGGGTGTCGCCAGCCGGCGCGCGTGCCTCGTCCCGTTGCATGACCTGCCTTTGCCGAAGCCCGGAGCCGATGCCCGGTCGGCGGCTTGGTTGCAGATCGGGCCGGGCGCTGTCAACGCGCCGCGGCTTGGGCGGGGCGGATCAGCCGGAGCGCAGGCGGGGTGGCGGGAGCCACCAAAGGTGATCCGGGCGCCTGGGCGGCGGGTCGATGGTGGGGTGGGGCGGGATCGGCTCCGACCGGGGCGGCTGCTTACGCGCCGGCGCGGGCGCTGCGGCGGGGTGGCGGGGGCGGGCGGGGGTCAGGCCGAGCATGCGGCGGATGGGGGCGAGGGTGCGGCGGGCGGCGGTGCAGGCGAACAGGTCGGCGGTGGCGGGGTCGGCCAGCAGGGAATCGAGCTGGGCGGCGACGATTGCGGCCTCGGCGCCGAGGGCATTGATCAGCCAGGCATGGGTGGTGGGAAAAAGGGGCTTTTGGTGGGGGCCGCTGTGGTTGCTGGCGCGGGGCCGCGGCGGCGGCAGCTTGCCGGCGGCGAGGCGGGCGCGCAGGCGGTCCAGGCGGAGCGCGGCCTGGGTGAGGTGCCGCCACAGCGGGACAATGAGGGCGGCGTGCAGCTTGTGGCGGAGGAAGCGGCCGGCGATGAGGGCGGCGAGGTTGCGCAGGATGACGCCGAGGCTGGCCACGCCGCAGGATTGGGCGAGGTTGGGGGTGGCGGGGTGGGGCTGGGCGTTCATGGAATAAATTCCTAACACGGGCGGCGGCTGGTGGCAAGGGGATCGTGCCTCGGTGCGGGCCTTCGGGATGGATGGGGGCGGGGTGGGTGGCTGGCGGTTCCGATGTCGGTATTGCGCCCGTGATGGCCATTGGGCCGAATGTGGCTGTTCCTCCGAAGCAGGCATTGCATCGGCCGATCGCTCGGGTCGCAATGGGTGGGAAGCGGCGGTCAACCGCTTGCCGGCGCCCGACCGCTCGTTCTCCCGAAGCGGTCAATCCTAGGCTCCACAACGCCCCTAGGCTGTTGGCCGGATCTGGCCGTGAGCGGAACGTCCGCTTCCGATGAAGAGCCTGGAAGAAGCAGACGTCGGTGAGTATCAGTGGCTACGATTTTTCTGCCATTTTGCGATACCGGAAGCCGTGCTTGATGCGTTGCTCGAAGCGATATCCTGCCCACTCCAGATCTTCTTCGAGGTGCTCGTCATCGGCGATAAGGTACCGGACCGTTGAGCTGTTTTGGTGCTGAACGATATATTGCCGGTTGATTACTCGCGCAGCGTCGAGAGGCATCGCGGTGTTAGAGAAGCCATGCGGCCCCCCAGCGATGATGAATGCGCCCCAGTAGCGATTGAGCGTGAGCCACCAGGTCCGAAGCGAGTTAAAGACTGATCCGAAAACCGATTTCACTCCGGGATGGGAAATAATCAGGGTTGGATTCGTCGAACTGCGCAAGGCGATCGGAGACTGGCAAACCATCACGTTGATCTGGCTTGCGTCAACAGGCAATGTCCTATCGAGTGCGCCTTCGCGAAAGAAGGTGCTCGTAACATCGGCATTCGCGGCGATGCATCGATGCATGTCACGCTCTTCCTCGCTGAAATCAACACCGAACCCTCCGGACAGTACCCGCGCATTCTCGCGTTCGATGAAGCGCAAGGTTTTAATATTGCGGCGCTGGAGATGCCGTGCGAACATATATATCGGTAGCTTGTCCTGCTCGCCCAGCGTGGCGCAAGCACCGATGCTAATCTTCAACCAAGTGGAGCTGCGAGAAAATGGCGACTCAAACATCCGGTTCAAGTCGCTTTCGATCGAGGCTGGCTCGCCTTTGTCGACGTAGTCGTATAGCGCTTCCTGGTAGCCAATGCGATCGATCGACTTGCGATCTGCGACAAGAACGTCACGATGCCGCTCTATCACCATTACCTTGTTGACGTCGTCGGAACAGACGAAGCGTCTGAGATAAAATTTTGGGACATAGTGATGCCGTTTCGGTTCGTTGCCGCTCATCATTTGTCAATCCGTTAGCAGGGTAATCCACGCGGAGCGAAACGGTCATTAGCCGAACAGCCCGCGTAGGGCGGATAAGCGTAGCGCCATCCGCCAACGCAAACCTCAACGCCGCTCGCCTCGATCGGATGGCTCGACCATACCGACGCTCCAATCGGCGGGATAGAGCCCATGTGCCACGGCGCGGTGGAATGATGAAAACGGCCAATCCGCGGCATGTTCGGCCAACCGATGCTTCACCGGGTTGAAATGCACATAATCCATGTGGCTGGCATAGTCGGCGTCATCGCGGATCGTGTGCTCCCAAAACCGTCGCTGCCATATCCCGCGCTCGCCCCTTTGCTGGCGGACCGGCGACCGCCGTTCGGTCGGCGGAATGGCTTTTGAAAACGACTTCTTTACCGCACGCCATCGACCGGAATAGTCGTCATCGTCCAGCGGGAGCGTCCATATGCAATGCATATGGTCCGGCAAGACCACCCACGCGTCGATATGAAACGGCGACCGCCGCCGAACATCGCGCACGGCATCCCGGAGTGCATCCACGTGCGTCACCAAGAGTCCGCTGCTGCGGTCGAGCAGGTTGACCGTGAAAAAGAAGGTCCCTCCGGGCACACGGTTGCGACGATAATCCGGCATGGATGGCAGTTTTCCGCGCCCGGCCGCGCGGGGGAAGGTGCGTTGTTGGTCTGCCAGGAGCGGCTTGCGATGGCGGATGGCGCTTCGCTTATCCGCCCTACAATCCGAACCGCCGCTTTCCAACCGACCCAGTCATTTGCCATCGCCCCGGCTCCCTCACCGCGCCGCGATGTCGCAGCCCTTCACCCGCGGCGGTGTGTGCAGCAGCGGCGCCAGGATGATCGCGACCTCGCAGGATGAGCGGAGGCGAATCGGGCGTGCGGTGGGCTGGCGGCGGGTGTTGACCGTCAGCATGCCGCCGCCGGCCAGCGCCAAATGCAGGGTGCCCTGGCGGAGTGCCCGCTGATACAGCGGCTCCGGCCCGCCGATGCCGGTGAGGATGCCGGCACCCATTTCGGCCACCCGGGCGCGGTAGCCGGCGGCGAGGTCGGGGGTGCGCGAGTGGTACATCCCGGTGGCGACGTTCCAGTCGCCGTTGGCCTCGGTGCCGAGTTGTTCGAGGAAGCGGGCGGCGTAGGCGGCGTTGGCGACCGGGTCGAAGGCTTCCTCCAGCGAGCGGAAGGCGTCCGGGTGGTACTGCAGGTTCACCTGCATGCAGCCGGCATCGAGCAGGTGCACGCCGTTGGCGAGGCCGTGTTTCGCCCAGGCGATGGCTGCGGCGCGGCTGTCGAAGAACAGGCCGGTGCCGTCGGCGTTGATGGTCCAGGGCCAGGCGCGGATGTCGCGGGTGGAGGCGATCGGCCGGCCGCTTTCCACCTTGGCGATGGTGGCGAGCAGGCCGGGCGGAAAGTGATGGCCGCGCTCGGCCTGCTGCACCGCTTCGGTGCACAGCGCGCTCTGAGTGACATCCCAGGCCGGCGGCGGCGCCGCGGCGGCCAGCGGCAGCAGCAGGCATGCCAGCAGTGCCGGGCGGGCGAGGCCCGGGGCAATGCGGGGACACCATCTCGCCGCGTCGCTGTCCTGCATCGGCCGACTCTAGCGGTGCGGGGCCATCCGGGGCAAGGAACCCCGTCGCCGGCCTGCTAGCGGCGGTACAACACCTGGAGCACGACGAACCAGTCGTAGCGGCTGTCCAGCAAGGTGCCGTCCGGGCCGACCAGGCGGCCGTCGGTTCCTGCCGGGATGTGCTTCATGGTGACCGCGTCGTCCACGTTGCCGCCGACGACGTTGATGAGGCCGGGGCTGCCGCCGACCACGATGTCGCAATGCGCCGCGAACGCGCCGGCCGGCAGCCGGTCGAAATTCATGTGCCGGTTGCGGTCGCGGCCGGTGCAGATGATGTCGCCCAGCGCCGGCCCGTATTCGCCCGGGCGCCGCGCGGTGATCACCCAGCCGTTCTCCCGCCCCAGCGCCTGACGGGCGGCGGCGTTGATATACACATAGTGCGAAGGGTAATACGGGAAGCGGTCGCCCGCGCCGGCGGTGCGCATCACATAGGATATGAACGCGGCCGACCAGGCGAAATCGCCGTCCCGCCGGGCATCGAACTCGGTTCCGGCGGCGTCGTGCATGCCGGTCCAGGCGGACTCGGCGCGGTCGCTGTTCATCCCCAGCCACCAGTACTCGCCAACCCGCTGCCACTGTCCGGCCATGCGCTCGGGCTTCAGTTCGGCCGGCAGCGGCGGGCGGGTGTCCGGCGGGTCATCATCGACAAGCTGGCCGAACGCGCGCCATTCGCGCAGCGCGATGCCCACCGCATCGGCGCGGGTGAACGGTTCATAGGGGACGCGCAGATAATCCGGCAGCCGATACGCCACCCCCGCCGCAATCGGCGGCAGGCCGCCAACGGTTGGCTCCGACGCGGGCGGCGTTGCGGCGCACCCGGCGAGCATGCACGTCGTCGCGATCGCGGCGATCCTGATTTGCAACTGCCGCTTGCCGATCATCGCCATCGCCTCGCCGCCCTGTTGATCCGTCCGGCGCATCCGTCTGACGGAACAAAGTGAATGGTCCGGCTTCGTCGCGGGAGCGCCGCTTCTCGTAGCGCCCGGGTGGCCTGCGCGCCAGTGCGGCAGCCGCGCTATTGGCAGCCGGGACACTGGCAGCGGGGCCGGCTTCAGTGCGCGGCCGGCAACTCCGCCGCCGCCACCTCGCGGGGGATGCCGCAGCGCACCCGGCGCTCCACCAGGTAGTCGGCGCGCTGCTTATCGTAGTTGTCGAAGCTCAGTTCCTTGGCGCGCGGGTCGATCTGGCGGGTGGCGACGATGTCGGCGGCCACCTCGATGGTCTCGGCGATGACGATCGTCTGCAACGACATGCCGCTGCTGAATACCGCCGCCGTGGCGGTCCACAGCAGCGCGTTCACCAGCACCACGTCGGCGAAACCATCGCGCCAGGTGCGCGGGCCGATGAAGGGGAGCATCACATAGCCGCCTTCCCCAACCCCCCAGCGGCACAGAGCGAGGCCGACATCCGCCGGCTGCGGCTCGTAGCCCAGGGTGCTGGCCTCGTCCCACCAGCCCAGCACGCCGGCGGTGGAGTTGATGCCGAAGCGCTGCACCGCATTCCAGGCGGTCGGCAGGTCGCCGACCACCAGGCTGGACAGCGCCGTCAGCGGCTCGTTGATCAGGTTGGAGATCACCCGGCCCGGCCCGGGGGCCGGCGAGGGGGACGAATCCGGCGCGGCCGTGTTGTCGTCCCCGGTGATGCTGCCGAGGAACGAATAGACCGTGCGGTTGATGGCGAAGATGATGCGGTTGTAGCTGTTGAGCAGGTCTTCGCTGGCGGCGTCGGCCGGCGCCGGTGCGGCGACCCCGGCGGCCGGTTCGGCCGCGCCGGACGCAACTGGCGCGCACAGCAGCAGAAGCAGCATCGCCAGCAGGCAGGCGGGCAGGCGGAACATCGGGCCTCGCAGGTCGGACAGCCGGAACAGGGCAGGGCCGCCGCGGCGGCGTTCCCCGGTCCGGTCTCCCCAACATGGCGTCAATGCGCCGCAAAGCCAATCGCTCGCCAGCCCTCCGCGCACGGGGGTTGCGCCCCCGGCGGTGCATCGCCATAGAACCGGGTCCGCAATCCAAACATCCGTCAGCCAGATTCGGAGACCGCCACGATGCCTGCCATTACCCTGCCCGACGGTTCGGTGCGCCGGTTCGACGGGGCGGTGACGGGCGCCACCGTGGCGGCGGCGATCGGGCCGGGGCTTGCCCGCGCTGCCCTGGCGATGAAGCTCGACGGCCGGCTGGTCGATCTCGCCACCCCGATCGGGCACGATGCCAGCGTGGTGTTCGTCACCCGCCGCGACCCCGACGCGCTGGAACTGATCCGCCACGACGCCGCCCATGTGCTCGCCGAGGCGGTGCAGGCGCTGTTCCCCGGCACCCAGGTGACCATCGGCCCGGCGATCGAGAATGGATTCTACTACGACTTCGCCCGCAACGAGCCGTTCACCCCCGAGGATTTCCCCGCCATCGAGGCGAAGATGCGCGAGATCGTCGCGCGCAACAGCCCCCTGGTCCGCGAGGAATGGGACCGCGAGGAGGCGATCAGCCACTTTGCCGGCAAGGGGGAAAAGTACAAGGCCGAACTGATCCAGGACCTGCCGCGCGACCAGGTCATTTCGCTCTATCGCCAGGGCGAGTGGGCCGATCTGTGCCGCGGCCCGCATCTGCGCAGCACCGGCGATGTCGGCACCGCCTTCAGGCTGACCAAGGTCGCCGGCGCCTACTGGCGGGGCGACCACCGCAACGCCATGCTCAGTCGCATCTACGGCACCGCCTGGCGCGACGCAGCGGAACTCTCCGCCTACCTGACCATGCTGGAGGAGGCGGAGAAGCGCGATCACCGCCGCATCGGCCGCGAACTCGGGCTGTTCCACCTGCAGGAGGAGGCGGTCGGCAGCGTGTTCTGGCACCCGAAGGGCTGGAAGCTCTACCGCACCGCCGAGGACTACATGCGCCGTCGCCTGGATGCCGCCGGCTATCAGGAGGTCAAGACGCCGCAACTGGTGGACCGCGCCCTGTGGGAGCAGTCCGGCCACTGGGAGAAATTCCGCGAGCACATGTTCATCGCCCAGGTGGAGGACGAGGACCGCACCTACGCCCTGAAGCCGATGAACTGCCCCGGCGCGGTGATGATCTTCCGCCAGGGCATCCGGTCGTATCGCGAACTGCCGCTGCGGCTGGCCGAATTCGGCGCCTGTCACCGCTATGAACCGTCCGGCGCCCTGCACGGCATCATGCGGGTGCGCGCCTTTCTGCAGGACGACGCGCACATCTTCTGCACCGAGGCGCAGGTGACCGGGGAGACGGTGCGCTTCGTCGAATTGCTGTCTTCAATTTATCGCGATTTCGGCTTCTCCGAGTTCCGGGTGAAATTCTCCGACCGGCCCGCCGTGCGCGCCGGCAGCGACGAAGTGTGGGACCGCGCGGAGGGCGCGCTGAAGCAGGCCTGCGCCACCGCCGGGGTGGAGTACACGCTGAACCCGGGGGAGGGGGCGTTCTACGGCCCCAAGCTGGAATTCGTGCTGCGCGACGCGATCGGCCGCGACTGGCAGTGCGGCACGCTGCAGGTGGATTTTGTGCTTCCCGAGCGGCTGGACGCCGAATACGTGGCCGAGGATGGGGCGCGCTATCGCCCGGTGATGCTGCACCGGGCCATCCTCGGCAGTTTCGAGCGCTTCCTGGGCATTCTGATCGAGCAATATGCCGGCCGCTTCCCGCTCTGGCTGGCGCCGGTGCAGGTGGCGGTGGCCACCATCGTCTCCGACGCCGACGACTACGCCAACGAGGTGGCGGCGGCGCTGCGGGCGGTCGGGCTTGCGGTGAAGCTCGACCTGTCGAACCAGAAGATCAACGCCAAGGTGCGCGACCACAGCCTCCAGCGGGTGCCGGCGATCGCCGTGGTCGGACGCCGCGAGGCGGAGGAACGCACCGTCGCGCTGCGCCGGCTCGGCGGCGAGGCGCAGGAGGTGCTGGCGCTCGCGGATTTGATCGGCCGTCTTGCAGCGGAGGCCACGCCGCCCGATCTCAGTCGTGCGCGTACAGGCTGACCCGCGCCAGCCGGCGCTTGATTGCACGCGCTACTTTGGCGACACTGTCGCCCCTTGCCACGTCGGCCCCGGGAGGGAGCCGCCGCGGAGCTTTTCCGTAACAGCCACAGGAGACGATCATAGCCAGAGGACCCATGCCTGCCCCGCCGACCCGGGACGGGCCCCGCGTCAACGAGGAGATCCGCGTCCCCCAAGTCCGACTGATCGACCAGGACGGCGAGATGCAGGGCGTAATGACCGCCCGCGACGCGTTGCTCCGTGCCTTTTCCGTCGGCCTCGATCTGCTGGAGATCAGCCCGAACGCCGAGCCGCCGGTCGTCAAGATCCTCGACTACGGCAAGTATAAATACGAACAGCAGAAGAAGAAGAACGAGGCCAAGAAGAAGCAAAAAGTCATCGAGATCAAGGAGATCAAGGTCCGCCCCAACATCGACGAGAACGACTATCAGGTCAAGCTGCGGGCCATGAAGACGTTCATCGAGGAGGGCGACAAGGTCAAGGTGACGCTGCGCTTCCGCGGTCGCGAGATGGCGCACCAGGATATCGGCATCAAGGTGCTGGAACGCATCCGCGCCGACATGGACGGTGCCACCAAGGTCGAGCAGATGCCGCGCATGGAAAACCGCCAGATGATCATGGTGCTGACCCCGCGCTAAACGCCCGGCCCTTTCCCCAGGTAATGGGGTGCAGGGGTCCACCGACCCCTGCCGGGTCCAGGGCAGAGCCCTGGCCTTTTGCCTGTTTGCTGTTTCCGGCATGAACATCCTCTCCATCCAGTCCTGGGTCGCCTACGGCCATGTCGGCAACGCCGCCGCCGCCTTTCCGCTCCAGCGCCTGGGCGCGGAGGTCTGGGCCGTGAACACCGTGCAGTTCTCCAACCACACCGGCTACGGCGCCTGGACCGGATCGGTGTTCACCGGCGAACAGGTTGCCGCCCTCATCGACGGCATCGCCGCGCGCGGCGCCCTGCCGCGCTGCGATGCCGTGCTGTCCGGCTACATGGGCGATTGCGGCATCGGCACCGCCATCCTGGACGCGGTCGCGCGGGTGCGGGCGGCCAATCCGGCGGCCCTGTATTGCTGCGATCCGGTGATCGGCGACGCGGGTCGCGGCGTGTTCGTCCGTCCCGGCATCCCCGAATTCATGCGCGACCGCGCCGTGCCCGCCGCCGACCTGGCCACCCCCAACCTGTTCGAACTCGAACACCTCACCGGCCGGCCGGTGCGCACGCTGGCGGCGGCGAAACAGGCCGTCGCCCGGTTGCAGGCCGGCATGCGCGCCGGTGGCCCGCGCAGCGTGCTGCTGACCAGCCTGCGCACCGACGCCACACCGGCCGATGCCATCGACATGCTGGCGGGCGAGGGCGGCGCTTTCCACCTGTTGCGCACGCCGCTGCTGCCGCTTTCGGTCAACGGCGCCGGCGACGCATTGGCGGCACTTTACCTCTATCACCGCCTTGCCACCGGCAGCGCCGCCGCTGCGCTTTCGGCCGCCGGATCGTCCATCCATGGGGTGCTCAGATGCACGGCCGCGAAAAAATCACCGGAAATACTGCTGGTGGCGGCGCAGGACGAGTTCATAACGCCTGCAATCCGCTACGAAGCCTTCCCGGTCTGATAAGGCAGCCAGGCCAGGGCTGGACCCGCAAGGTGGCAGTGGCCCCCTTGACCCCATTCGGAAAAGCTAAGGATCGCAACTCATGGACGACGGTGAAAGATGGGTTCGGGTGGCTTCGGCCGGTGACATCGGGCCTGGCGACATGACGCCGGTCGAGGCGGCAGGCCATAGCCTGGCGCTCTACCACCTCAGCGACGGCACCTGGCATGCCAGCGACAATACCTGCTCCCACGCCTACGCCCTGCTCACCGATGGCTGGCTGGAAGGCCATATCATCGAATGCCCGCTCCACGGCGGGCGCTTCGACCTGCGCAGCGGGGCAGGGCAGGGCGCACCGATCGAGGCTGACCTGACCATCTACCCGGTCCGCCTGGATGGCGACGACGTGCTGGTTCTGCTTTAGCCGGCGGCCAGGAACGCCTCCACCACCGCGGCGAAACCGGCCGGATTGTCCGCATGCACCCAGTGCCCGGCATCCTTCACCGTGACGAAGCGCGCCCGGGGAAACCATAAGCGGATGACGGCGCGGTGCTCCGGGCGGATGTAGTCCGACCGCGCTCCGGCGACGAACAGCGCCGGCCCCGCATAGGGGGGGGCGGTGCAGGCCGGCCAGTCCTCCAGCACCGGCAGCGCGGCGGCGATCGCCGGCAGGTCGATGCGCCAGTGCGGCGCGGCGCCGAAGCGCAGGTTCTGCAGCAGGAAGCCGCGCACGCCCGGCGCCGCCAAATCCGCCAGCGCCGCATCGGCCGCGGCCCGCGTCAGCCCGGAATGCAGCGGAATCGCCGCCATCGCCTGCGCCAGTTGGCGAAACCCCGGCGGATACCGCACCGGCGCGATGTCGCCGACCAGCAGCCGCGTCACCGAATCCGGGGCCATCAGCGCCGCCAGCATCGCCACCTTGCCACCCATCGAATGCCCGGCCAGCGCGCATGGCAGCGCCCCGCGGGCGTCCAGCGTCTCCAGCACATCGCCGGCCAGGGCGGGATAGTCCATCACCGGTGCGTGCCCACTGGCGCCATGATTGCGCAGATCCAGGGCGATCACCCGGTGCGCGGCGGACAGGCGCCGCTGGAGGGTGGCGAAATTGCCGGCCTGCCCGAACAGCCCGTGCAGCAGGACCACAGGCGCCCCGGTGCCCGATTCAACCGCGTGCAGGATCATCGCCGCCGCCCCGGCCACGACGCGCAGGCCACGCCGCCGAGAATCAATGCCGAACCGGCGAGCAGATCGGCGTCGAGCGGCTCCGCCAGCCACCAGGTTGACAGCAGCAGCCCCAGCGCCGGCGTGGCCAGCAACCCCACCGATGCCAGCATGGCCGGCAGCGCCGCCGCCGCGGCCATGATGCACCAGGTGCCACCCGGCCCGGCCAGCGCACCGGTATAGACCAGTGCCCCGACCGAAGCCGCCGGCCAGGCGCCGAAGCCGCCGCCCTCCAGCAGCGCCAGCGGTACGAGCAGCAACGTGGCAATGCCGAAACACCAGGGCAGCAACGCCAGCATCCCGCCCCGCGGCGGCGCACGCCGCACCACCGTCAGCGCGACGGCAAACCCCAGCCCGGCGCCAAGCAGCAGGACATGCCCGGTCAGCACCCCCGGCGCCGACCAGTCGATCGCCCAGGGACCCATCAGAACCACTACCCCGGCCAGTCCCAGCGCCGTGGCCAGCCATCGCCGCGGCGGGATAGGTTCGTGCAGCACCAGCATGGCGAGCGGCACGATCCAGATGGTGGTGACGTTCGACAGGATGGCGCTGCGACCGGCCGGCACCCAGGCCATCGCCGCATGGGTCAGGGCAAAGAACCCGGCGAGCTGAAACACCCCCACGGCAAACACCGCCGGCAGATCGCGCCGCGCCGGCAGGCGCAGCCGGCCCAGCGCCCCCAGCACCAGCAGCGCCGTCAGTGCCGAGCCGCCCGCCCGCCCCACCGCGAACCACAGCGGCGAGGCCCCGGCGGTGATGGCGGCCTTGGTGACCGGCCAGGCGCTGCTGAGCAGCACCACCGATCCGGCGAGCTGCGCCAGCCCGAGCGCCGGAATGCGCGCCGCGGCATGCGTGCGCAAGCGCCTAACCCGGCTTGCCGGCGGCCAGGATGGTCACCGGCATGGCCGTTCGCCACACATCGAACCGCCCCAGTTGCCCGGCATGCGCCACCGCCAGCCGGGTCAGCGTTCCGCCGATGCGCGCCTGCCACGTTGTCAGCAGCGCCTCGCTTTGCAAGGTCACCGCGTTGGCCACCAGCCGGCCGCCGGGACGCAGCGCCTGCCAGCAGGTTTCCAGCACCCCCGCGACGGTCACGCCGCCGCCGATGAACACGGCGTCCGGCGTTGCCAGCCCGGCCAGCGCTTCGGGGGCGCTGCCGGCCACCAGATGCAGGCCCGGCACCCCCAGCGCGTCGCGGTTATGCGCGATCAGCGCCTGGCGCGACTCGTCGGCCTCGATGGCGATGGCGCGGCAGGACGGATGGCAGCGCATCCATTCGATGCCGATCGAGCCGCTGCCGGCGCCGACATCCCACAGCAGCTCCCCCGGCAGCGGCGCCAGGAGGGCGAGCGTCACCGCGCGCACGTCGCGCTTGGTGAGCTGCCCGTCATGCCGGTAGGCGTCGTCCGGCAGGCCGGCCAGCCCCGACCGGCAAGGCCCACCCTGGCATTCCACCGCCATCACCAGCAGCCCGGCGCATTGCGCGTGCGGCCAGTCGGCGGCGCTGCTCTCCAGCCGCCGCTCCCGCGCACCGCCCATGTGTTCGAGCACCACCAGCCGGCTCGCGCCGAAGCCGCCATCGCGCAGCAGGCGCGCCAGCCGCGCCGGGTCGCCGCCGCCGCCGGCCAGCACCAGCAGCCGGGCGCCGGGATGCAGGTGGCGGTGCACCTGCTCCAGCGGGCGGCCGGTGGCGCTGAGCACCAGCACCTCCTGCAGCGGCCAGCCGAGCCGGGCGGCAGCCAGCGAGGCGGCGGAGGGGGCCGGCAGCACCCGCATCTCCACCGCCGGCAGCAGCCGCGCCAGCGTCGCGCCGACGCCCCAGAACATCGGGTCGCCGCTGGCCAGCACGCATACCGGCCGGCCGCGCCGCGCCAGCACCGGTTCGGCGGAGAACGGACTCGGCCAGGCCAGACGTTCCTGTCCCGGCACGCCGGGCACCATGGCGAGGTGGCGCGGCCCGCCGATCAGCACCGCAGCGTCGGCGATCGCCGCCCGCGCAGCGGTGCCCAGGCCGTCCATGCCGTCCTCGCCGATGCCCACCACGGTGAGCCATGCCGTCATGGTCGCTGCTCCCTCCGCCCGCTGCCGGCGGTGATAGGGGAATGCCGCCGCCGGCGAAACCGTGCTAGCCGGTGCGTCCGTCTCCCCAGTTCCGGACCGTCCCATGATCGACTACCGCCGCGACGCGCACGATATCTACGCCCGCTCCTTCGCCATCATCCGTGCCGAGGCCGATCTGGCGCGCATTCCGCCCGACCTGGAGAAGCTCGCGGTGCGGCTGGCGCATGCCAGCGGCATGCCGGACGTGATCGACGACCTGCTGTTCTCGCCCGGCGCCGGCACCGCCGGCCGGGCGGCGCTGGCCGCCGGCGCGCCGGTGCTGTGCGATTGCCGGATGGTCGATGTCGGCATCACCCGCGCCCGCCTGCGCGCCGGCAACCAGGTGATCTGCACGCTGAACGACCCCGAAGTGCCCGAACTGGCCAGGCGGATCGGCAACACCCGCTCGGCGGCGGCGGTGGATTTGTGGCAGCCGCACCTCGCCGGCGCGGTGGTGGCGATCGGCAATGCGCCGACCGCGCTTTACCGGCTGCTCGAACTGCTCGACGCCGGCGCGCCGAAGCCGGCGCTGATCATCGGCGTGCCGGTGGGCTTCGTCGGCGCGGCGGAATCGAAGGCGGCGCTGGCGGCGGACAGTCGCGGCGTGCCGTTCGTCACCGTGCGCGGCCGGCGCGGCGGCAGCGCCATGGCGGGCGCGGCGGTGAACGCGCTGGCGATGGAGCACGAATAGATGCCGCAAGGCCGGCTGGCGGTGGTGGGCCTCGGCCCCGGCGATGCCGCGCTGATGGCCCCGGCCGCGCGGGCGGAGCTGGACCGCGCCCAGGACATCGTCGGCTACACCACCTATGTGCGGCTGGCCGGTCCGTTCGCGCCCGGCCAGATCGTGCACGAATCGGACAACCGCCACGAGTTGCAGCGGGCGCGCGCGGCGTTCGCGCTGGCGGCGCAGGGGCGACGGGTGGCGGTGGTGTCCTCCGGCGACCCCGGCGTGTTCGCCATGGCGGCGGCGGTGCTGGAAGTGCTGGACACGACGGACGATCCGGGGTGGCGGGCGGTGGAACTGGCGATCCTGCCCGGCATTTCGGCCGCCCAGGCGGCGGCGGCGCTGGCTGGCGCGCCGCTCGGGCATGATTTCTGCGTGGTTTCCCTGTCGGACAACCTCAAGCCGTGGGAGGTGATCGAGCGGCGGCTGGAGGCGGCGGCGGCGGCGGATTTCGTGCTGGCACTGTACAATCCCGTGTCGCTGGCGCGGCCCTGGCAGTTCGACCGCGCGCTCGATCTGCTGCGCCGCCACCGTGCAGCGGCCACGCCGGTGGTGCTGGGCCGCGATGTCGGCCGGCCCGGCGAGTCGCTGACCGTCACCAGCATCGGCGCAATGCGGGCGGCGGCGGTGGACATGCGCACGGTGGTGATCGTCGGGTCGTCGCAGACGCGCACGGTGGCGCGGGCGGACGGCTCGTCCTGGGTGTATACGCCGCGATCCTACCGGGACGTGCCGCCGGGGGAAACCGGGTGACCAGTTCAGGCGGCGATGCGCTCCGCCCGAACGCCGCCTTTTTCCCGGGCGTGACCCGGGGATTGCACGGCTGCCTTCGACCGTCCGGCCTGCCCTATTTCTTGTCCGTGCCGCCCGGTGCCGGGGGTGCGTTCCGCTGCGCTTCGGCCAACTGGCGGCGCAGATTGTCCACCTCGTCGCGCAGTGCCGAGACTTCCTCCTCGATGTTTTCCGCCGGGCGCGGTTCGCCGCCCTCCGGGGGATGATAGAACGGCGTGAACAGGCTCATGGCACGCTCGACCATCGCCATGTTCTGCCGGCTCACTTCATCGATGCCGAAAGGAAAGAAATTGCCCATGGTCTGCTTCACCGCGGTGCGCATCTGCTCCTGCTGATGCGCGAAGGTGGTCAGCGCCTGTTCCAGGTAGCGCGGCACCAGCGTCTGCACCGAGTTGCCGTAGAAGCCGATGAGCTGGCGGAGGAAGCCGGTGGGCAGCAGGTTGCGGCCCTTGTTTTCCTCCTCGACGATGATCTGGGTCAGCACGCTGCGGGTGATGTCGTCGCCGGTCTTGGCGTCGTAGACCACGAAATCGCGGCCCGCATGTACCATCTCGGCAAGGTTGTCGAGCGTGATATAGCTGGAGCTTTCGGTATTGTACAAGCGCCGGTTAGCGTATTTCTTGACGACGACGGGTGGCTTCTCGGTGGAAGACGCACCGCCGTTGGTCTGGGCTGCCTGCGACATTCGTGCCCCCGGGGCGCTGGACGATGATGAAAATGGTTGGGACCGGATGGTAGCATGCGGCGCCGCAACATCCAAAACTCTGTCCGCCCTGCTATGGTGCGCCCTGGCCGGGCTGTCGGCCCATCGCAGGAGGGTGGATGACAGATGACGCCCGGCGATCGGTCCGACCCGCCCCCAGGCGATCCGGCTGGCGAGGATCTGCAGGGGCTGGCGCGCGACTGGATCACCCTGTGGCAGAGCGAACTGGCCGCGCTGGCGGTGGATCGCGAGGCGCAGGAGACCTGGCATGTGCTGCTGTCGCTGTGGGCGGGGGCGGCGGGGGGCGATGATCAGCGGCCTGCCCCGGGGGATGCCGGATGAGCCAGCCGGGCAGCGCGGCGCCGGGTCCGCTGCTGCGGCGCGGCCCGCGCCCGCTGCTGCTGCACCTGATGCTCGCGATGCTGAAGTCGAGCAGCTCCGTCAGCGCGTCGCAGACCTTGAACGGCGCCTGGCCGGGCTGGAGCGAAGCCGGGGCTGAGCAGGCGCGCCGTATCGCCGAGGCGGTGCAGCACGCTGCCGGCCAGCCTGCCACCGGTCAGCCTGCCGCGTTTCCTCACGCGGTTATGATGGAAGCCTTGCGTCAGGACCGCGATCTGATCGCCGGCATCGCCGCCTATCGGCGCCATCCCTGGCGGCGCGAACTGGACGATCCGCCGGCGCTGTGGCGCGAGGGCGGCAGCCGCCTGCTGGATTTCGGCGGCGACGCCGCCGCGGGGCCGACGCTGCTGCTGGTGCCGAGCCTGGTCAACCGCGCCAGCGTGCTCGATCTCGCGCCGGGGCGGTCGATGGTGCGCTTCCTGGCCGGGCAGGGGCTGCGGGTGCTGCTGCTGGACTGGGGCTGGCCGGGCGAGCTGGAGCGGCGGTTTTCCCTTACCGACTACATCGCCGGGCGGCTGGAACGGGCGCTGATGGCGGTGGGCGGGCGGGTGGTGCTGGCCGGCTATTGCATGGGCGGGTTGCTGGCCGTCGCGGCGGCGCAGCGCCGGCCGGACCTGGTGGCGGCGCTGGCGCTGCTGGCCACCCCGTGGGACTTTCACGCCGCCGATCCCGGGCGCGCCGGCGAGATGGCCCGGCTGGTGCCGCTGCTGGAGCCGGCCATGGCCTTCGCCGGCACGCTGCCGGTCGACATGCTGCAGATGCTGTTCGCCATGCTCGACCCGTTCGGTGTCGCCGCCAAATACCGCGCTTTCGCCCGGTTGGATCAGGACGGCGCGCGCGCCCGGCTGTTCGTGGCGCTGGAGGACTGGTTGAACGACGGCGTGCCGCTGGCCGCCCCGGTGGCGCGCGAATGCCTGACCGGCTGGTACGGCGCCAACACCCCGGGGCGCGGCACCTGGACGGTGGCCGGGCTGGCGGTTGCGCCGGCGGCGCTCGACCTGCCGTGCTTCGTCGCCGTGCCGGGGCGCGACCGCATCGTGCCGCCGGAGAGCGCCCGCCCGCTCGCCGCGGCGATCCGTGGCGCGGTGCTGCACGAGCCGGCGGCGGGGCATATCGGCATGGCGGCGGGCTCGGCGGCCGAGGCGGCGCTGTGGCGGCCGCTGCTGGGCTGGGTGCGCGGGCTGTCAGGTTAAGCGGCGCCCGGCCGGCGCTCTGCTTATACTGCCAATGCGGCCCGGCCGCTGGCCCTGGTCATTGGCCGCGCTGCTGAAGCACGCGGTCGGCCCAGGCTTCGAGCCGCTTTGCCTCGGTGTTCAGGGTGCCGACGCGCGCGCCGAGAGCGCCGAGATTGGCGTTGTACGATTGCAGCGACCCGTTCAACGCCTGCACGCTGCCGCGCAGCGTGCCGAGCGCGCCGCGCCAGCCCTCGACCGCCTCGCGCTGCGCCGCCAGCGCCAGCTGCAGCGCCGCCAGTGCCCGGCGCAGCCGCTCCTGCGGGTCTTCGCGCGGCGGCGCAGCCGCGGCCGGGCGGGTGGGGAAGGGGATGACGATGGCGGTGCTCGACGGGGGCATGCGACGCATCTCCGCAGACGGGACGATAGTTAACAAACCATGAATCGGATCAGCGTGCGAGAGAAAAGTCGTGGATCGGCGCGGCCGGGCGGGAGGATGCCGGCGGGCGGCAGGACCTGTATGCTGTCGGTTCCTTCACTGCGATCGGGACCATGGAAGCCGCACTCGACATCGCCGTCATCCTGTTGCTGATCGGTCTGAACGGCCTGTTCGCCCTCAGCGAGCTGGCCCTGGTTTCGGCCAACCGGGCGCGCCTGGACGTGATGGTGCGCAAGGGCGTGCCCGGCGCGGTGCTGGCGCGGCGCATGGCGGAGGACCCGCAACTGTTCCTGCCCACCGTGCAGGTCGGCATCACCGTGGTGGCGGTGCTGTCGGGGGTGTTCGGCGGCGCCCATGTGGCGGCGTTCCTGACTCCGGTGCTGGAGGATGTGCCGCTGCTCGCGCCGTTTGCCTCCAGCCTGTCGCTGGCGATCGTGGTGGTTGGCATCACCTATTTTACGCTCGTGCTGGGCGAGCTGGTGCCCAAGCAACTGGCGCTGCGCGCCCCCGAGCGCACCGCCACCCGGGTGGCCCGGCCGCTGGCGGCGGTGGCGCGGGCGACCCGGCCGGTGGTGTGGGTGCTCGGCAAGTCCTCCGCCGCCGTGCTGGCGCTGTTCGGTGCCTATCGCGCGGCGCCGAAGACCATCACCGAGGAGGAGCTGAAGGCGCTGCTGGCCGAGGGCGAGCAGACCGGGGTGCTGGAGACCGGCGAGCGCGACATGATCGAGCGGGTGCTGCGGCTGGCCGACAAGCCGGTGCGCGCCATCATGACGCCGCGCACCGGGCTGACCTGGATCGACCGCACCGACCCGCCGCGCGAAATCGCCGCCACCCTGAAATCGGCGCCGCACAGCCGCTTCGTGGTGTGCGACGGCAGCGTGGACAACGTGGTGGGGGTGGTGCAGGCCAAGGACATCCTGGACGCCATCCTGGACGGCAAGGAATTGTCGATCGGCCCGGCGCTGCGCCAGCCGGTATACATGCCGGACACGGTGACCGCGCTGGATGCGCTGGAGCGGCTGAAATCCGACCCGCTGGGGCTGGCTCTGGTGCTGGACGAATACGGCAGCTTCGAGGGCGTGGTGACCGCGGCGGATGTACTGGAGGCGATCATCGGCGATTCCGGCGACAGCATCGCCTCACCCGGCGCGGGCGCCGAGCCGGCGGAAGGCGAGTTCGTGCTGGACGGCATGATGCCGGTGGATGAGGCGAAGGTGCGGCTGGCGCTGCCCGACCTGCCGGCGGAGGGCAGCTATCACACGGTTGCCGGGCTGCTGCTGGCGCTGCTGCGCCGGGTGCCGCGGCAGGGCGACCGGATCGTGTTCGGCGGCTGGCTGTTCGAGGTGATGGAGATGGATGGGCGGCGGGTGGACCGGGTGCGGGCGAGCCGGGAGAAGCTGGCGGAGGAGTAGTCGGCGGGAGGAAGCCTGGTCCGTGCAACCAACCCCATGCGGTGACAATCGAACACCGATCTGCACAGGAACCCGGTGAATAACCCTTGAACGGTGAACTTTCAGGCGGTACCATTCCTGTCTGGGTCGCGGAGGCCCGGAGCGCGCCGCCCCGTCAGGAAATAGTCCAGTCACAGGGAGGCGGCAGCGCGGGTTGCCAACATGTCGGGAGCGTGGTCATTCCCTGACGCTCCCTCGGTTCATCGCGTTCAACCGGGAGGATGGCAAAATGTGTCGTGCCTGTTTCATCGTTCCACACGACGTGCTGACCCGCCTTGCCGCAGATCTGTCGCTGTCGAATACAATTCGTCAGAATCTGCTGCATTCCGCCCAGATCAGCAGTTTCTTCCGCACATTGCGCGATCAACACACCGCGCTGACGCAGCTCGCCATTGTCCTGCCGTTGCCGGTGCCGCGGATGCCGTTTCCGCGACTCCATTTGTTGCCGGCGGATAACGTCTTTGATTGCCATCAAACGGCGTCAACGCCGGGCGCGCCTGTGGACAATCCGGGAAGTTCCGCCGATGCCAAAGCCAAACGCGCTTTCGACCGTTCACTGTCCGTGGCAAAATTCTACTGGGATAATTTCAAGCGCGATTCCATCGACAATAACCACATGACCCTGGTTTCATCGGTTCACTATTCCACGCATTTCAACAACGCCTTCTGGAACGGCGCCCAGATGACCTACGGCGACGGCGACGACCAGCTCTTCGTGGACTTCACGCTCGGCGATGATGTGATCGGGCACGAACTGACCCACGGCGTTACGCAGCATAGTCTTGGGCTCAACTATTCGGGCGAAGCCGGGGGGCTCAACGAAAGTCTTTCGGACGTGTTCGGTTCGATGTTCCGCCAATGGGAGAAAGGCCAGACCGTCGCGCAGGCGGACTGGTTGATCGGCGCGGATATCATGGGGCCGACGGCACAGCAGAAGGGCTACAAGTGTCTTCGCGACATGGCGGCGCCCAAATCCACCCACGCGCTCGCGGCGCAGCCGGATCACTACTATCCGGGGATTGGCAATCTCGATCCGCATTATTCCAGCGGCCCGCCCAACCTTGCCTTCTGCAAGGCGTCCATGGCAATTGGCGGAAACAGCTGGGAGAAGGCCGGACAGGTCTGGTACCAGGCCCTCACGGGCTTCGGCCCGAGCCCGAATATGACCATGCACGATTTCGCCAGCCGGACCCGGTCCCTTGCGCAAAGCCTGTTCCCGACGGATGCTTCGGTTCATACTGCGGTTGATGGTGCTTGGACCGCTGTTGGTCTGTGAGGTCCTGTCATCAGGCGGCCATGCCGGTGCCGGTGGGGAACGGATCATGGGCGATGTCGTCGTTGAGGAATTCGGAGGCTTCGCCCCTGCCGGCCCCCATCTGCGGAAGGAGGGGCGCGTCGCCTGGTCCAGCCTCTCGCCGGTGGACCAGGCAAAGCTGGACGCCCTGTTCGCCGCGCGCCGGCCGGTGAATGCGAACATGGGCTACCGCCTGACACGGGAAGGGCCGAATGGTCCCGAGACGGTCGAAGCGACGGTGGACCAGGTGCCGGAGGCGCTGGTGAAGAGCGTGGCGACAACAATCATCAAATGACCGTGTTCACGCCCGCCCGGCATTGATTGCTGTTGCAGGCCTCTGGTGCAGGAGCCTTGCGGCTCCGGCCCGGGTCGGGGATGGTTTCGTCTTTCAGGCCGGCGGATTATCCCTCGGCCGCTTCCACCAGTGCCACGTCCAGCAGGCGCTCGAGCACCTCCGGCTCCTGCGCCCCGGCGATGGCGTGCCGGCCGCCGATGACGAAGCATGGCACGCCGTTGATGCCCAGCCGGTGCGCCCGCAGGTTCTCGGCATGCACCGCGTCGGTTTCGGCGTCGCTGGCCAGGAAGCTGCCTGCCGCCCTGCCGTCCAGCCCGCAGGCCACCGCCACTTCGGCCAGCACCTGGGCGTCGCCGATATCGCGCCCGTCGGTGAAATGCGCCGCGAACAGCGCCTCCACCAATTCCGTCCCGCGCCCGTAGGCGGCGGCCCAGCGCACCAGCCGGTGCGCATCCACCGAGGACGGGGTGCGGCGGATGCGGTCGAAGCGGAATTGCAGCACCTCCGCCCGGCCGATATCGGTGATCGAGGCATACAGACGCCGTGCCCGTTCCTCGCCGCCGAACTTGCGCACCACGTAATCGGCGCGCGGCAGGCCGGCGCGCGGCATGTCCGGGTTGAGCAGGAACGGCCGCCAGACGATTTCGGTCAGCACGTCCGGCCGGCGCCGCAGCGTGCGCATCAGCCGGCGCAGCCCCAGATAGCACCAGGGGCACACCAGATCATGCACCACCTCGATGCCGAGGCGGGAGCGCGGGCGCGCGAGAACGTTCAACGGGCTGGACGCAATACAACCATCCGGAAAGTATCGGATGCGGCGCACCCGGGTGCAAGCGTCCCGGTTGCGGCTGACGCGCCGGGACGTGGGCGCTATCCTGGGCTGCAAGCCGGAGGCCGCAAAGACATGACCGTCACGCTGTATGACCTCGCCGGCGCCGACCCGGCGCTGCGGTTCAGCCCGTATTGCTGGCGCGCGCGGCTGGCGCTGGCGCACAAGGGGCTGACCGTCGAAACCGTGCCCTGGCGCTTCACCGAGAAGGACCGGCTGAAATTCTCCGGCCAGGGCCGGGTGCCGGTGATCATCGACGGCGGCCGTGTGGTGGCGGATTCCTGGGCGATCGCCGAATATCTGGAGGATTCCTATCCGGATCGCGCCAGCCTGTTCGGCGGCGCCGGCGGCCGGGCGCAGGCGCGGTTCATCAACGCCTGGGCGGATGCGATCGTCCATCCGGGCATCGCCCGTCTGGTGGTGCGCGATATCCTCGACGTGGTGGCGCCGCAGGACCGCGACTATTTCCGCAGCAGCCGCGAGCGCGCGTTCGGCACCACCCTGGAAGCGGTGGTGGAGGGGCGGGCGGACCGGCTGGAGGCGTGGCGGGCGGTGCTGGCGCCGGTGCGGCTGGTGCTGCGGGCGCAGCCGTTCCTGGGAGGGCAGGGGCCGGGCTATGCCGACCACATCCTGTTCGGCAGCCTGCAATGGCCCCGCTGCGTCAGTTCGTTTGCGCTGCTGGCGGCGGACGACCCGGTGGCGGGCTGGTTCGCGCGGGTGGGCGCGCTCTATGGCGGATTGGGCGCGGCGGCGCGCACGGTCTGATCCCCGGCGATCGCACGGATTGCCGTGCGCAGCGCCGCCACCAGCGTTGCCGCCGGCATGCTGGGCTGGCCGGGATGACGGACGACCTGCCCGGGCAGAAACGGCATGTGCAGGAAGCCGCAGCGCATGCCCGGATAGGCGGTCGCGGCCAGATGGCAGAGCAGGTACAGCGTGTGGTTGCACAGATGGGTGCCGGCGGTGTTGGAGACATGCGCCGGCACGCCCGCCTGCCGCAGCGCGGCGGCCATCGCCTTGACCGGGAGGCCGGAAAAATAGGCCGCCGGCCCGCCCGCGATCACCGGCACCTCCGCGGGCTGCGCGCCGTCGTTGTCGGGAATGGCGAAGTCGTTGACGTTGATGCCGATACGCTCGACCGAGACCTCCGCCCGTCCGCCGGCCTGGCCGGTGGCGATCACCACGTCCGGCCGGTGGCGCGCCACCATGTCCCGCAGCGCCGGCGGTGCGCGGCGGTGCGAAACCGGCAGGATCCCGGTGTGCAGCACAATGCCCGGCGGCGGCTCGGCGGCCAGGCCCAGCACGGCCTGCATCGAGGGGTTCACGACCTCGCCGCCGAACGGCTCGAAGCCGGTGACGAGGAGGCGCAGAAGGGGGCGCGGCGTGGGCATCAGCCGGGGTAGTGCACCGCCAGCCACACCGCCGGCGGGTCGGACGATGCGCAGGCCACCCGGTGGCGGGCGTGGGCGGGGATGGTGAGGTGATCGCCGGCGCGCAACCGCACGCGGCGCAAGTCGGCGAACTCCAGCGTCGCGTCGCCCTGCAGCAGGGCCACCCATTCCGGCCGGTCCTGGTCGTACCAGAACCCGGGCGGGCTGGCATGGCCGCAGGAGACGATGCGTTCGATGCGCACCCCGGCGCCGGCGGCCAGCTCAAGGGTTTCTTCCTCCGGCAGGCCGGTCGGCACCGCCGCGAACAGGTTGGCCGTCACGGCGGTGGCGTGGCGTGACGCCTGAGGTCCTCCAGGCTGCAATGGCGCAGCGCCCCCTCATGGGTTGCTTCCAGTACCACCTTCGGTGCCTGGCCGGCTTCCAGCGCTTCCTGCCAGCGCGGCGCGCACAGGCACCAGCGGTCGCCCGGCCGCAGGCCCGGGAAGCCGGCGGCCGGGTAGGGGGTGGACAGGTCGTTGCCGGCGCGCTTGCTGAAGGCCAGGAAGCCGGCGGTCATCACCACGCATACGGTATGGCTGCCGAGGTCCTCGGGGCTGGTGTCGCAGCACCCGTTGCGGAAAAACCCGGTGACCGGCGCCAGCGAACACGGTGCCAACGGCCCGCCCAGCACATTGCGGGACGCCCGCCGCCCGCCCCCGCCACCTTCACCGGTATCATCAAACGGCATTGTAACCCCCTTGATTTTCTTAATGAACGGGGTGCAGGGGGCGACCGCCCCCTGCCGGGTCCAGGGCAGCGCCCTGGCCTTGCCTCACGTCAAAGCCAATGCGCCGGCAACCAGATCCACCCCCCGTTCTCAAGCGCCCAGAACCCAGGCTGCCACTGGTTGCCGTGCTGGCCGCGGGGCACATAGCGCCCCTCCCGCCAAGTATAGCGCAGCCCGTTCCAGTCCCAATGGCCGGGCTGCCAGATCAGTTCGTCCTCGGTGACCGGCGGCAAGGGGATGGTCTCGGCGGGGGCTGGCGGCGGGCCGGCGGGCGGCGGCCCGGGGCCGTTGACGGCCGGGACGGCGCAGCCCGCCAGCAGCAGCATGCCACCGGCCAGGGCGGGGAAGAACAGGCGGCGGGATCGACCCAGGTGCATCGTTGGTTGCCTCCGTGTGCGCGCGACGCTGGATCAGGCGATCAGATCGGTTCCGGTCAGCGCCGGCGTGGGGGTGGTCGCGGCGGCCTGCAGCCAGGCCGTGCGCGGCAGAAGCTGGTCGATGAATACGGCGGCGGCACGGCGGATTGCAGGCGGCGCATCGGCATGGGCGAGCGCGCGGGCGCACAGCCAGCCGGCCACGACGCTGCCGACCAGGCCGAGGAACGGGGTGGCGCCGGCCTCGGCATCACGATCGCCGGCCTGGCGCAGCCACGCCGCCGCGGTGCGCGCGTGCTGCACGGCGTGCAGCAAAGCGGGGGAGGCGAAATCGGCCGCCGCCGCTTCGTCCAGCAGCGCGCCGAGGGCCGCGCCCTGGTCGCGCAGCAGGCCGCGGCGCAACAGGGTGAGCGCCTGGATGCCGTTGGTGCCCTCGTAGATCGCGGCGATGCGGGAGTCGCGCAGGTGCTGGGCGGCGCCGGTTTCCTCGATGTAGCCCATGCCGCCATGCACCTGCACGCCGAGCGAGGCGGCCTCGATGCCGGCATCGGCGGCCCATGCCTTGGCCACCGGAATCAGCAGCGCGGCGCGGGCGGGGTCGCGCGCCTGCTGGTCGGCGGCATACAGGGTGAGCAGCCGGGCGGCGAGGGCAAGCGCGCGCATGGTCCACAGGTTGCGGCGCACATCGGGGTGGTTGACGATCGGCCCGCCGCCCTGCTGGCGGTCGACCGCGAAGGGGGCGGCGCGGCGGAAGGCGCGCTCGGCCACCGCCACGCCCTGCATCGCCACCCCGAGGCGGGCGGCGTTCATCATGGCGAACATGCTGGGCAGGCCGCGATTGACCGGGCCGACCATTTCACCCCAGGCGCCCTCGAAGGCCATCACCGCGGTCGGGCTGGCATGGATGCCGAGCTTGTGTTCCAGCGAGACGGCGCGCGCCGGGTTGCGGCTGCCGTCGGGCAGGAATTTCGGCACCGCGAACAGGCTGATGCCGGCGCTGCCCGGCGGTGCGTCCGGCAGGCGCGCCAGCACCATGTGGAGGATGTTCTCGGTCCACTCATGGTCGCCGTAGGTGATGAAGATCTTTTCCCCGGTGATGCGGTAGCCGGCGCCGTCCGGCTGGGCGCGGGTGCGCACGCCGGCCAGGTCGGAGCCGGCGGAGGACTCGGTCAGGCACATCGTGCCGGTCCAGCGGCCATCCACCATGGGCGGCAGCAGCCGGGCCTTCTGGTCGTCGCTGCCGTGGGTTTCCAGCAGGTGGATGGCGTCCTGGGTGAGCAGCGGACAGAGGCCAAACCCCATGTTGGCTGATGAAACCGGCTCGAAGGCGGCGAGCGCGATCACGTCCGGCAGGCCCTGGCCACCATGTGCCTCGGGGGCGGCGATGCCGATCCAGCCGCCCTCGGCATAGGCGCGGAAGGCTTCCTCGAAGCCGGGCGGGGTGACGACGGTGCCGTCGACCAGTTTCGATCCGACGGTGTCGCCGCTGCGCTCCAGCGGCGCCAGCACGCCCTCGGCGAAGCGGGTGGCCTCCTCCAGGATGGCGGCGGTGTCGTCCTGGCTGATCGCGTCGAAGCCGACGACGTGATGCAGCAGCCAGGCGGTTTCCTCGGGCGGGACGGTGACGGGCATCGGGACAGGACCTTGCATGCGGGGCTGGGCATAGCCGGGATGGCGGGCCGCGTGGGTTGGCGGCCGGCGGGAATCCTACAGTATCTGCGCGGCGAGCGGGACTCCGGGATGGCGCTTGTCCGGCGCCGCTTCGGTTGGTAACAATACGGTGGCATGTCCTGCACGGAAGGGGCGCGCGAACAGGCAGACGCAAGCTGGGTGCGTACCGCAACGCCTGTGCTGCCGCTCGTGCTGGAGCGCGACGGTCCCGGTTCGCAAATCCTTGCTCCCACTATCGCCGCCGGATTGCAGGCGCTGCCCACGTTTGCACCCCGTCTTTCGCGTTCCTTTCGAACTTGAGGATTGCGTTAATATGTTGATCAATCCCAGCCAGGCGCACCAAGCCAGACTGCTCGTTGCGATAACATTTCATTATCGCAAGCAGCGTCTGCAATACCTGTTTCAGGTCATCAAGTCGCTCAGCTGCTTTCCGATCGCTGCCCTCGACATCGTCGTGGCGACGAACACGATTCAGGCTGAGGAAATCGAGTCGATCAAACGGATGTGCGGGCCGTTGGTCGGCTTTGCGATGGAATCATCGACTTGTTTCAAGAGCATTGAGGTGCGCAGCTTTCCCGGTTTGATCAACCCACTCCATTTGCCATGGGCACACAAGCACCTGATACTTGATCAATTTCTGAATGCCGGTGGCGAATATACGCATTATTTATACTTGGAGGGCGACATTGAGTTTTCGTTCACGAACTTTCTTTATTTTCTGAAATACAGACCGCCGCTTCGCCGGCTTGGTCTGTTGCCATCTTTTCTGCGGGTCGAATACGGCTTTGCGGATGACCAGTTATATTGTACAGATCAGGTTGGGATCGTAAGGACGGATAACCGGCCGGTTGTCAAACTGGATGGGCTCTGGTTCGTCAACGTGGATAATCCGTACAATGCAATGTTCATGCTCGATGACGAGCTGGCACGCGAGTACGTTACCAGCCGCTCGTTTGGCATGGAAACAAGCAGCGATGTGCATCGCTGGGACGTCCGCGAACGGGCCGCGATGGGTTTGTGCTTCGAGAATGTGCCAAACGGGTTTTTCAGCAGATACGTGATCCCGATAAACCCGATCGATCGTACGGTGCCAAGCTTCAGCTACCTCTACCACACCCCAAACAATTACGCGAATGACCCTGACGGACCTTTCGGAAAAATCCTCATGACACGGCTTTTCTTGCCTGGCGGTCGATCGGCGGTCGCCGCGCAGACGCTGTAGTTTGCCGTTCGACGGGCTGTGTCCGCCAGGGAATGTCCGGATTAGGGGAATGGCTGGTCATTTGACGTCATCAGGGTCTCCCGACGTGGCGCCGGCGTGGCCGGGACCTCCCGCGCGCCTCGGCCGCCAGGATATCGTTGCCGGCACGCCATTGGCCTATGCCGGTCCCAACGCCACCATCAATTTCCGCGACATCGCCGATCTGGATCTGCTTGGGGCGATCGCCGAACCGCACCGGCTGCTTCTGGGGTTGCCCATGCGCAGCCACCCGCCGGCGCCGCTGTTCAACGCCGCGGCGCTGCCGGAGCGTGTCATCGCCGACCACGTCAGCCGCCGTCTGGTGCCGGGGCCGGAGTTCTGCGGCGTCACCGGGCACGAACTCGGCGGCTTTGGCCTGTTGCAGCAGGGAGGGCGCGTGTTCGTCGACGACCGGGTGCAGCCGGAAGGCTTCAACCGGCTGATCGAGCCGCACACGATGCCCGCCCACTGGGCCGGCAGCATCTGCTCACCGGCTGCCGAGATCATCGAGACCGACACGCCGGTGGGGGTGGCGCTGAACGCCCACCTGGTGTGGGGGCACTTCCTGCTGGAGATGCTGGCGCGCGTGCATCTGCTCGCGCAGATGCGCGCGCTCGGCCATCCGGTTCCGATCGCCGTCCCGAGCGACAGCCCCGCCTGGATACGGGCGTTCATATCGCTGTATTTCGCCGAGGGCGAAACGCTGGCCTACGATTCCCAGCGACAGCGGGTGCGTGCGCCCTGCTTCGTGCTGCCCGGCATGATGATGCATCACTATCATTTCCACCCGGCACTGAACCCGATGGTGGACGAGTTGCTGGCGCGGATTGTTGGCCCAGGCAGGCTCCCGGCGGACCGGCCGCGGCGCATCTATCTGTCGCGCAGCCGGCATGCCTGCGGATCGCACGCGATCGCCAACGAGCCCGAGGTGGAAGCTGTATTGGCCGATCTCGGCTTCACCATCCTGCATCCCCAGGAGCTGCCGTTGCGCACGCAACTGGCGATATACGCCGGTGCGGACTGCATCGTCTCGCAGTTCAGTTCGGCGGCGCACAACGCGCTGTTCGCGCCGCGCGGAACCCCGGTGTTCTGCTTCGGCTGGATGAACCGCTGCCAGTCCGGTATCGCGGCGTTGCGCGGCCAGCCGCTGGCCTACCTGAAGCCCGGCGGCAGCGACCTGATCTATCCGCCGGCGCAGCGGGAGCCGGGAATATTCCGCTTGCGCGTCGATTGCGCCGAACTGGCGCGCGCGTTGCCTGCCTTCCTGCGCTTTGCCGAGCAATGGCGCGCGGCGCGGGCGGATGCGCCGACACCGGAGCGGACGGTCGCGACCGCGGCCGTTCCGCCCCTTGCAACCGGGACCTCCCGGGTGCCTTTGCCGTTCCCGGGGGGTGACCACATGACGAGCTCTGGCGCGACGACGCGGCGTGATCCGGACATCCTGGCGCACATCCAGAACGTGGGCGACGAATGGTTCGCTGCCGGCGGATGGGTCGGGAAGGCGGGATCGAACCGGTGCATCGAGGGGTTTGCGATCGGCAGGCGCGGAGACATCGGAGCAATCGAACTGCGATATCGCGTCATCCAGGGTGATGGATCGCTTTCGGACTGGTCCGACCGCGGGCGTTTTTGTGGAACCCGCGGACAGAACCGACCCATCCATGGATTCTGTATTGAACTCCTGGGCGGCACCGCTGACGAATTCGACTGCAGTTATGACGGCATCTTCGCTGACGGCGTCAGCGTGGGGCTGGTTCGCCAACCGGCGGTCTGCCGCAGCGCCGGCCTTGCGCCGCTGGAGGCGTTCAGGATCAGGCTGTATCGGCGCGACGGGACGCTGCCCGATCAGAGCCGTGGCCGTTGCCAGGTTTCGGGGGGCAATGGGAGACTGGTCGCCATCACCCGCATCCTCAACGAGGCGGACATCGTGGAGGCATTCGTCCGCCATACCGCCGCGCTGGTGGACCATCATATTCTGCTCGACAATGGCAGCACTGACGGCACGCTCGATATCCTGGAGGCGCTGCGCACCGAAGGTCTGAGTCTGGAAGTCCATCACAGTGCCGAGGTCGCCTTCGCCGAGTCGGCGCAGAACAATATCCTCTTCCGCCTGGCTGCCGGAGCGCGCGGCGCGGATTGGGTGCTGCCGTTGGATACGGACGAGTTCATCGATGCGCGTGGCGAGGCTGGCGGGCTGCGGGCGGCGCTGCATGCGGATGCGCCGGACGCATTCAAGGTCCGCGTGCGCGAATACATTGCTACTCCGCAGGATGATGCGGCCGAAGCGCTGGTCCTGTCGCGCATCACCCGGGCGCGCGCGCCCACCGACAACATGAAGGTCATTGCCCGCGGCAGCCTGCTGGACCGTGGCGCGGACCTGCAGCCTGGCGGGCATGGCATCCAGGTGAGGGGCGAGGAAGTTCCGTGGCTGGTGCTGGAGAGGGTGGTCTATGCCCATTACGCCGTTCGCTCGCCGTGGCAGTGGATCACCAAGTTCGTCATCGGGTGGTCGAAGGTGCTGGCGGCCGGGTCGGGCACGGTCGCCCGCGGCTACAGCGACCATTATCGGGAGCCGTTCCGCATATTGAAGGCGGCACCGGCGCAAATCCTGCGCAATGCCTCCTGCATGGCGTTCCGGGATGACGTGACCGGATTGACGTCCGATCCGCTGCCGTATCTCGGCGCCCCGCTCCGCTTTACCCCTCCGGTTGATCATGCAATGCGGGCCGTGGCAGCGCTGATGACACATCTGGAATCCCTGTCGTTACGGCACGGCGAACTGGCCGAAACCGAGGCCGGCAGGGCGTTCCTTGCCGTGCGGAACGGCGGCACTGCGGGGTAGGATCGTTCTTGCTTCGGCGCAGGGCGACCTGCTCCGGCGGGACGTGCCGATGTTCGCATCAGCCTTGCAGCGGCCGGCTGCGGCGGCGATATCTGCGGCATGACCGATCAGGACCGCAGAGCAACCCGGCCGGACGAGGCCATGCTGGTGTACGTCACCTGCCCCGACCTCGACGAGGCGCGGCGGATCGGTCGCGCGCTGGTGGAGGAAGGGCTGGCGGCCTGCGTCAACCTGCGCACCCATGAAACCATCCATCGCTGGCAGGGCGCGATCGAGCAGGGGCCGGAGGCGGCGCTGCTGGCGAAAACCACGCGCGCGGCGTACCCGGCGCTGGAGGCGCGGGTGCGGGCGCTGCATTCCTGTTCGGTTCCGTGCATCGTCGCCTGGACCGTCGATACCGGTCTGCCCGAGTACCTGGACTGGATCGCCGCTTCGGTGACGGCCCGCTGATGGAAGCGCATGTCGATCCCTTCGCCTTCAAGGAGGCGCTGATCGTGCTGGCTGCGGCCGGCGTGGTGATTCCGCTGTTTCACCGGCTGCGGGTTTCCCCCGTGCTGGGCTTCATGCTGGTTGGCATTGTGGTGGGTCCGTTCGGACTGGGGCGCGCCGCCGCCGTGGCGCCCTGGCTCGGTGTCGTCACCTTTGGCGACCCGGCCTCGATCGCGCCGATCGCCGAGCTCGGCGTGGTCATGCTGCTGTTCATGATCGGGCTGGAACTGTCCTTCGAGCGGCTATGGGTGATGCGCCGCCTGGTGTTCGGCCTGGGCGCGTTGCAGGTGGCGGGCAGCGCGGCGGTGCTGGCCGGGCTCGCCCTGCTGGTCGGGTTGCCGCCGGCGGCGGCGCTGGTGGCGGGAATCGCCGGGGCGATGTCGTCCACCGCGGTGGTGATCCAGGTGCTGTCGGAGGAAAAGCGGCTGGGCACCGCACTCGGGCGGGTGTGCTTCGCCGTGCTGCTGTTCCAGGACCTCGCCATCGTGCCGGTGCTGCTGGCGATCGGCCTGCAGCGCGAGGCCAGCGCCGCCGGTGGCGGTGTGCTGGTGGCGCTGGCGGCGGTGAAGGCGGTGCTGGCGGTGGGCGCCATCGTCGCGCTTGGCCGGCTGGGGCTGCGCCCGCTGTTCCGCGGCGTCGCCCGCACCGGCAGCTCGGAGCTGTTCATGGCTGCCTCCCTGCTGGTGGTGCTGGCCTCCGCCGTCGCCACCGCGGCGGCCGGGCTGTCGATGGCGCTCGGCGCGCTGATCGGCGGCCTGTTGCTGGCGGGCACGGAATTCCGCCGCCAGGTCGAGGTGACCATCGAGCCGTTCAAGGGGCTGCTGCTGGGGGTGTTCCTGATCGCCGTCGGCCTCGGTTTCGACCCGCTGCGGGTGATGGCGGCGCCGTGGACCACGCTGGGCGGGGCGGTGCTGCTGGTGGTGGTGAAGGCGGTGCTGATCGCCCCGGCGGCGCGCTTTTTCGGCCTGCCCTGGCCGACCGCGGTGCAGGCCGGTCTGCTGCTGGGGCCGGGCGGCGAGTTCGGCTTCGTGGTGCTGTCGGTGGCCTCGCAGGAGGGGCTGCTGCCGCGCGCGGTGGCCGACACCGCGCTGATCGCGGTGGCGCTGAGCATGGCGGCGATTCCGCTGCTGTCATTGATCGGCCGCCGCCACGCGCCCCGGCTTGCCCCCGCCCCGGTGGTGGACCCGGCGCTGCTGCCGCCGGAGGAGGGGGCCGGGGACGCGCGGGTGATCCTGGCCGGGTTTGGCCGGGTCGGGCAGACCGTGGCCGACATGCTGGAGGTGCACGCGATTCCCTATGTGGCGATCGACCGCGATGCCGACCGGGTGGCGCGCAAGCGCCGTGCCGGCCGGCCGGTCTATTGGGGCAACATCGCCATGCCGGCGCTGCTGCGCCAGCTTGGCGTGGACAGCGCGCGGGCGCTGGTGGTGACCTTCGACAACCGCCGCGCGGTGGACGAGCTGGTGGCCGCCGCGCGCGCCCAGCGGCCCGATCTGCTGATCGTCGCCCGTGCCCGCGACGCCGCCCATGCCGCGCACCTGTACCACATCGGCGTCTCCGATGCGGTGCCCGAGACCATGGAGGCCAGCCTGCAGCTTTCCGAGGCGGTGCTGGTGGATATCGGCATTCCGATGGGGCCGGTGATTGTCTCGATCCACGAGCAGCGGGCGGCATTTCAGGCGGCGATCAGGTCGGCGGCGCCGCAGGCGGATATTCGCCCGCTCGGACGACGCCGGCTGCGCGATGCGCGGCGGACGCCGGAGGCGAACACGGCGGAGTAGGCGCAGTGCGGAGGCACGCGGTCCGGCGGCCGCGCCCCTGGCCTTCCCTGCTGAGCGGCGCTAGATCACCGCCCCGGCGTCAACCCTGTGCGCCGGCCCGGAGGGATGGTCCATGCAGTTCGATATCGTCGTGGTGGGAGCAGGACCCGCGGGTCTGGCGTTCGCGGCGTCGCTTGCCGGCTCCGGCCTGCGGCTGGCGCTGATCGAGAAGCTGCCGGAAGCGACGCTGGCCGATCCGGGCTTCGACGGGCGCGAGATCGCGCTGACCCATCTGTCGATGCGCCTGCTGCGCCGGCTGGGCGCCTGGGAGCGCATCCCCCCCGCCGATATCTCGCCGCTGCGCGAGGCGCAGGTGCTGAACGGCATTTCCTCCTTTGCCCTGCGCTTCGACGACGAGGGCAAGGACGACGGCCCGCTCGGCGTACTGGTGCCCAACCACCTCATCCGGCGCAGCCTGTACGAGGTGGTGCAGGGGCTGCCGGAGGTCACGCTGCTGGCCGGGCAGATGGTCGCCTCGGTGCAGACTTCGGCGCAGGGCGCGACGGTGGGGCTGGCGGATGGGCGGACCATCGCGGCGCGCCTGGTGGTCGGGGCCGACACACGGTTCTCGGAGACCCGGCGGCGCATGGGCATTCCGGCGACCATGCAGGATTTCGGCAAGAGCATGCTGGTCTGCCGCATGGCGCATGACCGGCCGCATCACGCCATCGCCACCGAATGGTTCGGCTATGGCCAGACCTTTGCGATCCTGCCGCTGAACGGCGATGGCATGGAAGGCGACGTCTCGGGCGTGGTGCTCACCCTGCCGGCGCGGGAGATGGAAACGGTGATGGCGCTGGAGGGGCCGGCGTTCGACGCCGAGATCACCCGCCGCTATCGCCACCGGCTGGGCGCGATGCGGCTGGTTTCGACCCGGCATGTCTATCCGCTGGTGGGCGTGTTCGCGCAGCGCTTCGTGGCGACCAGGTTCGCGCTGGTCGGCGATGCCGCGGTCGGCATGCACCCGGTGACCGCGCACGGCTTCAACCTGGGCCTGCGCGGGGCGGATTCACTGGCGCGCGAGATTCGCGAGGCGATCGGGCGCGGGCGCGACGTGGCCGACCGCCGGGCGCTGGCGCGCTACCAGACCGACCACATGCGGGCCAGCCGGCCGCTTTACCTGGCCACCAACGCCACCGCCCTGTTCTACACCGACGACCGTTTCCCCACCCGGGTGCTGCGCGCCGCTGCGCTGCGGCTGGGCAGCCGGCTGGCGCCGTTCCGGCGGGCGGTGGTGGCGCGGCTGACCGAGGCCGGCGCGGCGCGCGACGCCTGACCCTGCGGGGCCGGGACGCCGCCGCGCCGATGCGGCATGCGGCGGAGAAACCTTGATGTCCTTCTCGGAAGCGCTGGCATCAGGCTGACAGGCGACGGTGAGGCGGGTTTCGGTGGTGCAGCCGGAAACGTGAAGCGGTTGAGTTCTCCGCAGAGCGATGTACAATCCTATAACTACGATAATTGATTGTATAATTTGCAGGAGCTACCCATGAGCCAGCCCGCCCATAAGCCGCTGACCTTCGACCGCCCGCTGCGCGGACGGATCTACGACAGCATCGCGGAAACCATCGGCAACACCCCGCTGGTGCGCATTCCGCGCATCGCCGCCGAGGAAGGGCTGGTCGCCGATGTCGCCCTCAAGCTGGAGTTCTTCAACCCGATCGCCAGCGTGAAGGATCGCATCGGGGTGAACCTGATCCTGTCGCTGGAGCGCGCGGGCAAGATCGGCCCGGGCTCGGTGCTGATCGAGCCGACTTCCGGCAACACCGGCATCGGCCTGGCGTTCTTCGCCGCCTCGCGCGGCTACCGGCTGATCGTCACGCTGCCCGAGTCGGTCTCCATCGAGCGGCGCAAGCTGCTGGCCTATCTCGGCGCCGAACTGGAGCTGACGCCGAAGGAGAAGGGCATGAAGGGTGCCGTGGCGCGTGCCCAGGAACTGCTGGAATCGACCCCGGGCGCGGTGATCGTCGGCCAGTTCACCAATCCGGCGAACCCGGAAATTCACCGCATCACCACCGCCGAGGAAATCTGGTTCGACACCGATGGCAAGGTCGACATCGTGGTGTCCGGCGTCGGCACCGGCGGCACCCTGACCGGCATCGGCCAGGCGCTGAAGCCGCGCAAGCCGGGGCTGCAACTCGTGGCGGTGGAGCCGGCCGCAAGCCCGGTGCTGTCCGGCGGCGCGCCGTCGCCGCACCCGATCCAGGGCATCGGCGCCGGCTTCGTGCCGGCGGTGCTGGATACCGCGCTGATCGACGAGATCGTGCAGGTGACCAATGAGGAAACCTTCGCCCAGGCCCGCCGGCTGGCCAGGACCGAGGGCATTCCTGGCGGCATTTCCTCCGGCGCGGCGCTGGCGGCAACCCTGAAACTGGCGAAGCGGCCGGAGAACGCCGGCAAGCTGATCGTGGCGATCATCCCCAGCTTTGCCGAGCGGTATTACACCACGGCTCTTTTTGAGGGGCTTTGATTCAGCAAGGGCAGGAAGGCCAGGGCGCTGCCCGGCAGGGGGCGGTGGCCCCCTGCACCCCGTTTCCTAAACGCGTTCGATCAGCACTGCGATTCCCTGGCCGACGCCGATGCACATCGTGGCGATGGCGCGTTTGCCGCCGCTGCTCTCCAGCGCGTTTACCGCGGTCATGGCCAGGCGCGCCCCGGAGGCGCCCAGCGGATGGCCGAGCGCGATCGCGCCGCCGTTCGGGTTTACCTGCTCCGCGTCGTCGGGCAGGCCGAGCTGACGCAGCACCGCCAGCGACTGGGCGGCAAAAGCCTCGTTCAGCTCGATGATGTCGATCTGGCTGAGGCGCACCCCGGTGCGCTCCAGCAGCCGGCGCAACGCGGGCACCGGGCCGATGCCCATGATGCGCGGCGCCACCCCGGCGGTCGCCATCGCCACCACCCGGGCGCGCGGTGTCAGCCCGTGCCGCTTCGCCGCCTCCTCGCTGGCCAGCAACAGCGCCGCCGCGCCGTCGTTCAGGCCGGAGGCATTGCCGGCGGTTACCGTGCCCGGGGTGCGGAACAACGGCCGCAGCCGCGCCAGTTCTTCCAGCGTGGTGTCCGGGCGGGGATGCTCGTCGGTGTCCACCACCGTGTCGTCCTTGCGGCCCTTGATGGTCACCGGGGCGATCTCGCGGGCGAAGAAGCCGGCCTGTTGGGCGCTGCCGGCGCGCTGCTGGCTGCGCCAGGCAAAGGCGTCCTGGTCGGCGCGCGCGATCTGGAACTCCTCGGCGACGTTCTCGGCGGTTTCCGGCATCGAATCGACGCCATGCTTCGCCCTCATCGCCGGGTTGACGAAGCGCCAGCCGATCGTGGTGTCGTGGATTTCGCTGCTGCGGCTGAATGCCTCGGTGGCCTTGGCCATGGCGAACGGGGCGCGGGTCATGCTCTCGACGCCGCCGGCCAGCAGCAGCGCCGCCTCGCCGGCGCGGATGGCGCGCGCGGCAGTGCCAAGCGCATCCAGCCCGGAGCCGCACAGCCGGTTCACGGTGACGCCCGGCACTTCCACCGGGAAGCCGGCCAGCAGGCTGGCCATGCGGGCGACGTTGCGGTTGTCCTCGCCGGCCTGGTTGGCGCAGCCGAGCACCACGTCGTCCAGCGCCGCCCAGTCCACATGCAGGTTGCGTTCGCGCAGCACGCGCAGCGGATGGGCGGCCAGGTCGTCGGTGCGGACGTCCTTCAGGCTGCCGCCGTAGCGGCCGAACGGCGTGCGCGCGAAGTCGCAGATGAACGCCTCGGCCATGATTTGTCGCCTCCCTGAAGCCGTGGGCGGCTTCCGGGCCGCGCCTGCGCGCGAAAGCTAGTCCGCGCGGCGGCCCGGGGCAATCCGAGGACGCACGGACGGGTCGCGCGTTTGGCCGCCCATGGCGCTAGAGCAGCATCGGCCAGACCGGCGACCGCCGGCCGATAAAGTTGCTCGCCAAAACAAAGAGCTAGAGCGCGCTGACCGTTTACGGTCAGCCTGAAAGCGCTCTAGGATGCCGCCGGCCGCTGCGGGCGCGGCGGGTTTCGGCTGATGTCCCGCTCTCCAGGCCAGTGAGGACGACACCATGAACGCAACGCCCCCTCCGCCCGGGTTGAGCCGGCGGCGTGTGCTCTCAACCATTGCCGTGCTGTCGGCCCTACCCACGGTCGCGCGTGCGCAGGCCGCCGGCTCCCCCCTGCCGTCATGGAACGACCGGCCGGCGAAACAGGCGATCCTCGACTTCGTGCGCGCCACCACCGATCCGGCCAGCCCGAACCACCTGCCGCCCGAGGACCGCATCGCCACCTTCGACCAGGACGGCACGCTCTGGGTCGAGCATCCGATCTATACCCAGGTGATGTACTGCCTGGACCGCCTGCCGGTGGTGGCGGAGCAGAAACCCGAGTTCACCCAGGTCGAACCGTTCCGGACGGTTCTCTCCGGCAACCGCGAAGCGATCGCCAGACTGTCGTTGCGGGATCTCGAAAAGATCGCCGCCGCGACGCTCACCGGCATGACGGTGGAGGCGTTCAACGCCGACGTGGCGAAGTGGCTCGCCACCGCCAGGCATCCCCGCTACGACCGGCCGTACACCGATCTGGTCTACCAGCCCATGCTGGAGCTGCTCAGCCATCTGCGCGCCAACGGCTTCAAGACCTTCATCGTCACCGGCGGCGGGCAGGATTTCGTGCGCGTCTATTCCGAACGCCTCTATGGGATTCCGCCCGAGCAGGTGATCGGCAGCGCCGGGATGACGAAATACACCTACAGCAAGACCGGCGAAGCGTTCCTGATCAAGCAGCCGAAGCTGCTGCTGAACGACAACAACGCCGGCAAGCCCGAAGGTATCCACCTGATGATCGGCCGCCGGCCGCACGCCGCCTTCGGCAACTCCACCGGCGATCGCGAGATGCTGGAATATTCCCGGACCGGCGACGGCGCGCGGCTGGCCATGCTCGTGCTGCACGACGATGCGAAACGCGAGTATGCTTACGGACCGGCGCAGGGACTGCCCGATACCCGGATCGGCACGTTCAGCCGGGGGCTGTACGATGAGGCGCGCAAAGCGGGATGGACGATGATCAGCATGAAGAACGACTGGAAGCGGGTGTTTGTTTTCGAGTGATATGAAGGAAGGTCAGGGAGGCAAGGGCGCTGCTGGACCCGCCCCGGCGCGCAGCGCGCCTTCGCGGGACAGGCGGTGGATTCCTCACCCCATTGCACAGGCAGGGAGCAGAGACATGCGACAGGTTATTTTCGTGCTGGTTCCGGTGGCACTGGCGCTGACCGGCGGCATCGCCGCCGCGAGCCCGCCACAACTGCGCGACTCCAGGCCTGCGGCCGAGGAATTCGTGGATGGCCGCAATCAGCAATATGTCGTCCGGTTCGATGCGCCGATCGACCATGCGGCCTCCCGGATGGAGGTCAGGCAGTCCGGCTATGTCGTCCAATCGCTGCATCCGCTGTTCGACAGCGCCCCCACCGTGCTGTTCGCCTCGGGAACGGCGCTGCCGCCCGGACGCTATACCTTGCACTGGCATGTCGGCTCCGCCTTCGGCGGCGATGTCGCGGACGGCGACATCCCGTTCACGGTGCGCCCATAGCACGCACCCTCCGCATCGCGGGATGACCGCATGAGCCTGCCACGCCGCGCGGCCGCCATTGCCCTGGCCTTGCTCGGCCTCGCATGGCTGTCGCCGGTCCGGGCGCAGGAACCGGCGCGGTTCGTCGGCGTCACGGCCTGCACCGCCTGCCATGCCGCGCAGGCCGAGCAGTGGAAGACCTCGCACCACGCCCGCGCCATGCAGGAAGCGACGCCGGAAACCGTGCTCGGCGATTTCTCCGGGGCGCGGCTGACCGCGTTCGGCGTGCCGACGATCTTCTCCCGCGCCGGCGACCGTTTCGTCGTGCGCACCGAGGGAGCGGACGCCTTTCCGCATGAATACGATATTGCCTACACCTTCGGCGTCGATCCACTGCAGCAATACCTGATCCGCCTTCCCGGCGGCCGGCTGCAGGCGTTCGGCATCGCCTGGGACACGCGCCCGAAGGAGCAGGGCGGCCAGCGCTGGTTCAACCTGTACCCGGATCAGCAATTGCGCGCCGGCGAACCGCTGCACTGGACCGGGCGCGACCAGACCTGGAACTACCAGTGCGCCGCCTGCCACTCCACCGACCTGCACAAGGGTTTCGACCTCGCCACCAACAGCTACGCCACCACCTATGCCGACATCGATGTCGCCTGCGAGGCGTGCCATGGCGCCGGATCGAACCATGTCGCCTGGGCCGCTTCCCGGCCGGTGTCCGCCGGCGCCGTGCCGCCCGGCGACCGCATGGGCCTGACCAACTGGCTGCGCCCGACCGATGCCGGCCGGTGGGCGATGGACCCGGCGACCGGCATCGCCCATCGCACCGCGCCGCTCGCCTCGGCCGAGCTCGACACCTGTGCGCCCTGCCATGCGCGCCGCAAGCCGCTGGTGGACACGCCCGCGGCCGGCGCGCCGTTCCTCGACGCCTACCTTCCCGCGCTGCTTGATCCCGGCCGGTATTTCCCGGACGGGCAGATCGACGGCGAGGTGTTCGAATATGGCTCGTTCGTGCAGAGCCGCATGCATCTGGCCGGCGTCACCTGCTCGGACTGCCATGCGCCGCACAGCCTGAAACTGCGCGCCGAGGGCAACGCGGTCTGCCTGCAGTGCCACCTGCCGGCCCGCTTCGACACCGGCGGACATCATCACCACGAAGCGGGCAGTGCCGGCGCGCAGTGCATCGCCTGCCACATGCCGACCCGCACATACATGATCGTCCATCAGCGGCACGACCACAGCATCCGGGTGCCGCGTCCCGATCTGTCGGCCGCGCTCGGCACGCCGAACGCCTGCACCCAGTGCCATACCGGGCGCTCCGCCGACTGGGCGGCGCACGCGGTCGCCGGCTGGTATCCGGCGGGCCGGCAGACCACGCCGCAATTCGGCACCGCCCTGCAGGCCGGCCGCACCGGCCTCCCCGATTCCGAGCGGCTGCTCGACGCGCTGATCCTGGCCGCCGGGCAGCCGCCGATCGCGCGGGCGACCGCGCTGGCGTTCCTGCGCGACCAGGCCACCGCTGCGTCCGAGGCAGCGGTGAAGGCGGCGGTGGTTGATCCGAGTCCGCTGGTCCGCTCAGCGGCGCCGCGGGCGCTGCCCGCCGGCGCCGGGCGCAGCATGGTGCAGGCGGTGGCGCCGTTGCTGGACGATCCGGTTCGGGCGGTGCGGGTGGAAGCGGCGCGCGCGCTGGCCGGCGCCGGCACCCAATTGTCGCCACCGCAGCTTGTTGCGCTGGCGCGCGCCCGGCGCGAGCTGCTGGCGGCGGAGCTGGTCGATGCCGACCGGCCCGAATCGCATCTCAACATCGGCCTGCTGCAACTGCGCGGCGGACAGCCGGACGCGGCCGGGACGGCCTATCGGACCGCCTTGCGGCTCGATCCCCGCTTCGTGCCCGCGCTGGTGAACCTCGCCGATCTCGATCGCATGCGCGGGCGGAACCAGGAGAGCGCGGACCTGCTGCAACAGGCGGTCGGCATCGAGCCGGGCAGCGCGGATGCCTGGCACGCGCTCGGCCTGGCGCTGGTGCGCCTGCACAACGCGGGCGCAGCACTGCCGGCGTTGCGCCGCGCCAGCGAACTGGCCCCGGCCAATGCCCGCTACGCCTATGTCTATGCCGTCGCGCTGAATTCGGCCGGCGCGGCCAGGCAGGCGGTTGCCGTGCTGGAGGCCGCGCATCGCCAGCACCCGGCCGACCACGACGTGCTGCTCGGCCTGGTCGCGATTGCCCGCGACAGCGGCGATACGCCCACCGCCCTGCGGTATGCGCGCGAACTGGCTGCCCAGGCGCCGGGCGACCCGCAGCTTCGTCGGCTGATCGACCAACTGGAGCGGCAGCAGGCACCGTAGCGGCGCGCCCGGCCCGTGACCGCCATCCGCAAAGGCGCTATGTTTGCCCGCCCGGCGCGCCCGGCATCGCGGTCGCGCGGCAGCGGAGATCACGGCGCTTGGAAACCCTGCTTGTCGAGGCCGTAGGATGGTTGTCCTCGGCAACCGAGGCGATCTCGGCTTTCATCATTGGCGTCGGTGTGGCGCATGCCGCCGGGCTGACCGTCGCGCTGGTCATTCCGGCGATGCGGAACGGCCCCGTTCGCGGCCTTGACCCGCGTGAGACCATCCGCCTGAAGCTGGGCCGCTGGCTCGCCCTGGCGCTGGAGTTTCAGCTTGCCGCCGACATCCTGAAGACCGCGGTGGCGCCGACCTGGGATGATGTCGGCAAGGTTGCGGCAATCATCGTGCTGCGGACGATGCTGAACTTCTTCCTCGCCCGCGAGATCGCCATCGCGGAACGCCAGCTCGCGGAGCACGCCGTAAGCCTGCCGGACTGAGAGTTTGTGAACGAATGCCCGCGACGCTCCGATCCGGCCAAAAACGCCCAATGATATCAGCGGGCTTTCATTCGCAGGTTCGATTGCTTCACAAGCTCTGACGCCGATGATCGATACGCCGGCGCGGCGATGGCGCGCCCGCCCGGCCATGTGGTAGTAGCGGCGCGATGCGCACGCTGTTTCATCTCCCGCTCTGTCCCTATTGCCGCAAGGTCCGACTGGTGCTGGCGGAAAAGCGCCTGCCCTTCGAACTGCAGATCGAGAAAGTATGGGAGCGGCGCCCGGAGTACCTGGAGCTCAACCCCGCCGCGACCGTGCCGACCCTGGTGGAGGACAACGGCCTTGCGGTGCCCGATTCCGGGGTGATCTGCGAGTATCTCGAGGAAGCCTATCCCGACACCCCGCTGCTCGGTCACACGCTGGGCGAGCGGGTCGAGGTGCGCCGGCTGCTCGCCTGGTTCGACGGCAAGTTCGCCGAGGACGTCACGCGCAACCTCAACGGCGAGAAGTACCTCAAGCGGATTTCCGGGGCCGGCCACCCGGACGCCGCCGCGCTGCGGGCCGGCTATGCCAACCTGCGCGAGCACCTGCGCTATCTCGGCTGGCTGGCGGAAACCCGCAAATGGCTGGCCGGCAACAACGTATCGCTGGCCGACTTCGCTGCCGCGGCGCATCTGTCGGTGCTGGATTTCCAGTCCGACGTGGACTGGGTGGTCAGC
Organism: uncultured Acetobacteraceae bacterium; assembly: GCA_903907955.1. Classification (GTDB taxonomy): domain Bacteria; phylum Pseudomonadota; class Alphaproteobacteria; order Acetobacterales; family Acetobacteraceae; genus Rhodovastum. Next base: position 66,901 of record CAIVPZ010000091.1, read on the forward strand.
CCGCCCGCCCGCGAATGGTATGCGCGCATCAAGTCGCGGCCGAGTTTCCGGGCGTTGCTGATGGACCGGGTGCCGGGCATGGCACCGCCCATGCACTACGCGGACCTGGATTTCTAAGGAATGGGGTCAAGGGCAGCGCCCTGGCCTTACTTACTGACCGGCCCGGCCTCCAGCAGCGCCAGATTCTGCTCCGCCAGATCCGCCGTCGCCGAATCGGGCGCCAGTTCGATCGCCCGCTGCCAGTCGTCGCGCGCGCCCAGCCAGTCGTTGCGGCGCTGCCGCAGGATGCCGCGCTCCAGCAGCGCTTCGGCATTCTCGGCGTCGATGGCGATCGCCCGGTCGACGTCATCCTGCGCCAGGTCGAGCAGGCCCAGATGGCGCCAGGCGGCGGCGCGCAGCACCAGCGCTTCGGTCCGCCGCGGGTCGCCGTCGAGCGCCCGCGTCAGGTCGTCCAGCGCGTCCTCGAAGCGGTTCAGCGCCCCGGCGGCGACGGCGTGGTCCACCAGCAGGTCGGTGTCGTCGGGCGCGAGCGCCAGCGCGGCGGAGCCGGCGGAGAAAGCCTGCGCGGCGTTGCCGGCCATCAGCCATGCCTGGGCGGCTTGTCCGAACACCGCGGCCCGCGCCGCCGGGGGCGCGTGGCTGGCGGCGGCCAGACCTTGCAGGTGCGCGGCGCCGGTCTCCATGTTGCCCAGCGCCACCTCGGCCATCGCCTGGCAATGGGCGGCGCCATCGCCGCCGTCGGTCCAGCCGGCGGCGAAGCTGGCGGCACCGCGTGGATCATCCGGCAGCATGGCGAGGCATTGTTCGTAGCGCGGTCCCTCGGTCAGCCGCGGCGGCACCGGCGGCACCGGCAGCGGGGCGGCGGATGCGTCGGGTTCGGGAGGGGGGGAGAGGGCGGGGGAAGCATGGTCGAGCAACCGCCACCCCAGCCCGCCGGCGGCAAGCAGAAGCAGGGCCGCCCCGGCGATTGCAGCGGTGCGCGTTTTCATGATCATGGCAGTCTAGTCCACGGGACCGAACAGGGGCAAATCCGGCACATGAGCGAACTGCATCATCTGGTGGTTTTTGGTCTCGGTTATGCCGGTGCCGCCATTGCCGCCCGCGCGCTGGCCGAGGGCTGGCAGGTGTCGGCCACCAGCCGCGACCCGGCCGGCATTCGCGCGCCGGCCGGCGTGCGGATAGTGGCTTTTGACCTTGCCGCCAGCGTGCTGGCGGAGGCCACTCATCTGGTCGCCACCGCCCCGCCGGGTGACCGGGGGGACCCGGTGCTGGCGGCGCATCGGGATGCCATTGCCCAGGCGCCGCGGCTGCACTGGGCGGGCTATCTCTCCACCACCGGCGTCTACGGCGACCGCGGCGGTGCCTGGGTGGATGAGGCGACGCCGCCCGCCCCGGACTCGGAGCGCAGCCTGCGGCGGCTGGCGGCCGAGCAGGGCTGGGCGCGGTTCGCCGGCCGTATGGCGGTGGATGTGTTCCGGGTGGCCGGTATTTACGGGCCGGGGCGGTCGGCGCTGGAGGATGTGCGCGCCGGCACGGCGCGGCGCGTGCTCCGGCCGGGGCACCTGTTCGGCCGTATCCATCGTGACGACATCGCGCGGGCGGTGCTGGCGGCGGCGGGGCAGGGGCATCGGACGGGGCTGCGCGTGCTGCACCTGGTGGACGACGAGCCGGCGGAGAGTTCCGCGGTGATCGAGGAGGCGGCCCGGCTGCTGGGGGTGGAGCCGCCGCCGGCGGTGCCGTACGAGCAGGCGGTGCAGGGCATGAGTCCGATGGCGCGCAGTTTCTGGGCGGAGAACCGGAAAGTGGCGAACGCGACGACGAAGGCGGCGCTGGAGATCGCGTGGTCGTATCCGACGTATCGGGAGGGATTGCGGGCAGTTCTCGCAGGGCGGTAGCCCTCGTTGCGGTCCGATTTGGTTTCCCCGGCTAGTCGCTTGGAAATAAATGGTTTTTAAAGAATGGGGTCCAGGGGGCCACTGCCCCCTGGCGGGTCCAGGGCAGCGCCCTGGCCTTTCTTCTTCTTCCGCCGCAACAGATAGATATCAAAAATCCACCCCAGCCGCCGCTTCTCCCGCGCCACCGTCGCCGCGATCGCGTCGCCAACCTCCGCCAGCGCCCCGGACATCAGCACCTCGTCGGCGCTGCCGAGATGACTGCCCCAGTAGATGTCGAAATCCTCCGGCGGGATGCGGCGGAAGGCGGCGTTGGAATCGAGCATCACCACCGCGGTGGAATGCCCCGCGCAGCTGCCTTCCTCCATCCGCCGTGCGGTGGTGATCAGCACGTCCTCGCCCACCGTGTTGAGCGTGATCCGGTGCCGCGCCGCCAGCAGTTGCGCGCTGGTGATGCCGGGGATCACCTCGAACCGCAGGTCCGGCAGAATGCCCTGCTGGATGCTGCGGAAAATGGCGATGCTGCTGTCGTACAGGGCAGGATCGCCCCAGGCCAGCACGCCGCCGATCTGCCCCGGCGCCAGATGTTCGCTGATCAGCCCGGCGAACAATTGGTTTTTCCGGGCGTGCCAGTCGGCGACGACGCCGCGATAGTCATCCCCGGCCGGCGCGCGCGGCGGGCTGGGCGCGGTGACGATCCGGTAGCTGCCGGGCGTGCAGTAGGTGTCCAGGATGCGCAGCCGGGCCTCGGCCAGGGCTTCCTTGCCGCGCCCTTCCTTCTCCAGGATGAAGAACACATCCACTTTGCGCAGCGTCTCGACGGCCTGCATGGTCAGGTATTCGGGGGCGCCCGGCCCGATGCCGATCAGATAGATCAGGCTCATGCCGGCGAATCCCCCGGAACCTCCAGGCTGTGCACGCTGCCCGGCGGCACCGCGATGCTGAACGCCTCGGTGATGGCCAGGCCGCGCCGCGGCGCCAGCAGGGCGCGGATGAGGCCGGCATGCGTCACCGCCACCGCCGTGCCGGACGGATCGCGGGCGGCAAGCTCGGCGACGAAAGCCTCGGCGCGGATGGCCAGTTCGGCAAACGTCTCGCCGTGCGGCGGGCGTGTGCTGACATAGTCGTCGCACCAGCGGTCGATGGCGAAGCGCGGCAGGTCGTTCCAGGCGCGGCCGTCCCATTCGCCGAAGTCAAGCTCGTGCAGCCGTGCATCGATCGCCACCGGCAGGCCGAAGCTGTCGGCCAGCCGCCGGCAGCGCAGCGACGGGCTGGCATGCACCGACCAGGGGCCGGGCGGCAGGGCGGCACGCACGCCGGCCGCCTCGGCGGGGAAACTGTCGGCCAGGGCGACTTCGGTGCGACCGTAGCACAGCCCCTCGGTGCCGCTGACCGCGGTGTGGCGAACCAGGATGAGCCTCATGCGACGGCCAGGGCGGCGATGAGGATGGTGACCTCGCCAAGTTGCTGGGTGAAGCCGAGGCAGTCGCCGGTATAGCCGCCGAGGCGGCGGCGGAACCACAGCAGGCAGCCGGCCGCGGCGCCCACCGCCACCGCGAGGCAGGCAGCCCGGGCGATCGGCGCCAGCAGCAGCAGCGGCAGCAGCGAAACCACCGCCGCGCCGGCGAACCGCGCGCCGGGCCGGCCGGTCATGCGCTGGGCGGCGCGGCCATCGCTGCGCGCGTAGGGCAAGGCGAGCGTGATCGCCAGGGCGCCGCCGCGGCTCGCCGCAGCGGCGGCGATCAGGGCGGCGGGCAGCACGGCTGGCGGCAGCGATGCCATCGCCTGCCATTTCAACCCGAGCAGCAGAACAAGGCCGGTCACCCCGAAGGCACCAAGGCGGGAATCGCGCATGATTTCCAGCGCCCGTTCGCGGGTGCGCCCGCCGCCGAGTCCGTCGCAGACATCGGCGAACCCGTCCTCGTGCAGCCCGCCGGTCAACAACAGGCCGGCGGCGATCGCCAGCCCGGCCGCCACGCTGCCCGGCAAGGTCAGGGCAGCGAGCCACCAGACGCCGGCCACCGCGGCGCCGACGCCAATCCCCACCAGCGGCCACCAGGCGGTGGCGCGCCGCTCATCCGCGGGCAGCAGCAGCGGCAGCGAGGGCAGCGGCAGGCGGGTGAAGAAGATCGCCGCCGCCCACAGGGCGCGCGCCTCGCGGGCGGCGAGTCCGCTCATGCCTCCACCGCGCGTCCGCTGACGCCGGCCGAGTCGAAGGTCGCCATCTCCGCCAGGAAGGCGGCGGCGGCGGCGATCAGCGGCCAGGCGAGTGCCGCACCACTGCCCTCGCCGAGTCGCAGGCCGAGATCGAGCAACGGCCGGCCACCGAGCGCCGCCAGCGCCGTGGCATGCGAGCGGTCGCCGGAGGCATGGGCGAACACCATGTAGCCGGCAGCGGCGGGGGCGATGCGGGCGGCGACGAGTGCGGCCGAGGTGGCGATCAGCCCGTCCACCACCACCAGCATGCGCCGCGAAGCCGCTTCCAGGATCGCGCCGGCCATCATGGCGATTTCGCAGCCGCCAAACGCCGCCAGCGCCGCCAGCGGCTCGCGCACATCCGGGTGGCGCTGCTGCACCCGCAGCAGCACATCGCGCTTGCGGGTCAGCCCCGCGGAGTCGTGGCCGGCGCCGATGCCGACGCAGTGATCGAGCGGCGCCGGCGCCAGCGCGCTGGTCAGCAGCGCCGCGGCGGAGGAATTGCCGATGCCCATCTCGCCGGGCAGGATGGCGTTGCAGCCCTGTGCCGCCAGCGCCGCCACCACCTGCGCGCCGCGGGTGAGGCAGAGCGCCACTTCCGCCGCGGTCAGCGCCGGCTCGTGCAGCGCGTTGCGGGTGCCGGCGCGGACCTTCAGCGCCAGCAGATCGGGATGCGCCGGCATTTCGGTGGCGATTCCGGCATCCACCACCTTCACCGGCAGGCCGGCAGCGCGGGCGAACACGTTGATGCCGGCGCCGCCGGCCAGGAAGTTGGCCACCATCTGCGGCGTGACCTCTGGCGGGTAGGGGCTGACTCCCTCGGCGGCGAAGCCGTGGTCGCCGGCGAACACCAGCACCGTGGGGGCGCGCAGCACCGGCTCGGTGGTGGCCTGCATCAGCCCGAGCTGCAGCGCGATTTCCTCCAGCCGGCCGAGCGAGCCGGGCGGCTTGGTCTTGGCGTCGATGCGCGCAAGCAGCGCGGCGGCCAGATGCTGCGCCAGCGGCGGGATCGCCGGTGTCTGCCAGGGTCGGTCGGTCATGCGGGGTACTTCCGGCGCAATGGGGAGCTTTTCAGCCTGCGGGATAGCGGTGTTGCCGACCGGGGTCCATGCGCGCGGCGGCAGGGGGGGGCATGCAGAGGGGGCCATGCAGAATCACCTCTGGCCCGCCGCGCCGCCGCCTGCCTTGGATGGGCGGTTCGCGGCCGAAGGAGAATCCACCATGGTCACCCCCGACAACGCCCTGCTGCCCGCCGAACCGCTCAGCCCGGCGGAGCGCGAAGGAGTCTACCGGGCGATCCTGACCCGGCGCGATGTGCGCGGCCAGTTCCGCCCCGATCCGGTGCCGGACGCGGTGCTCAGCCGGGTGCTGATCGCCGCGCATCACGCGCCGTCGGTGGGGTTCATGCAGCCCTGGAGCTTCCTGCTGCTGCGCGACGCCGCGGTGAAGCGGCGCGTGCACGACCTGTTCCTTACCGCGAATGCCGAGGCGGCGGCGATGTTTCCGGCGGAGCAGCAGGCGCTCTACCGGTCGCTCAAGCTGGAAGGGATCATGGAGGCGCCGATCAATCTGTGCGTCACCTGCGATCCCGACCGCGCCGGGCCGGTGGTGATCGGGCGCACCCATATCCGCGAAATGGACGAATACAGCACGGTCTGCGCGGTGCAGAATCTTTGGCTGGCGGCGCGCGCCGAGGGGTTGGGCGTCGGCTGGGTCAGCATCCTGGATCGCGACGCGCTGCGCCGCACGCTGGGCATTCCCGAACCGATCGTGCCGGTGGCCTATCTGTGCCTCGGCTGGGTGGAGGGCTACCACCGCCAGCCGGAACTGGCGGCGGCCGGCTGGCGGCAGCGGCTGCCGGTCGAGCAGGTGCTGCACTTCGACCGCTGGGGCGGCGGCGAGGGGGCGGCAACGCTGCTCGACCGGGTCCGCGACGACGCGCAGGCGGTCGCGGAGGGGCGCTTCCTGGACGAGCGGCTTTAACCGGCGGCCGCGAACCCGCCCTCGAAGGCGAACGCCGCCACCGGCTTGCGCCCGCTCGGCTGTTCGCGCGCCTGCAGGCCCTCGGGCAGGATCGCCTTGTCGCCGGGGCGGTCGATGGCGATGGCGATTTCGACCCGCTGGCCCTCCGGCACGTTCAGCCCGGTTGCCGGCGCGGCGCCGCCGGGTCATATGGCGGGCCATGAGCATCACCCGCACCCGGCTTGCCCTGGCGCTGGCGGCACTGGCCGCCGGCGCGGCCCTCGGCGCGGCGCTTGGCGCCGAAACCTTCCTCGGCGTCGTGCCCTGCGCGCTTTGTCTGCTGGAGCGCTGGCCCTGGCGCATCGCCCTGGGGGTCGCCCTGGCCGGGCTGTTGCTGCCGCGCGGCCCGGCGCGCGCCGCGCTGGCGCTGGCCGGGCTGTTGGTGCTCGGCGGCGCCGGGATCGCCGCGCTGCATGTCGGCGTTGAAGCAAAGCTGTGGCCCAGCCCGCTGCCGGAATGCGCGGCGCCGCACCTCACCGGCGACACCATCGCCGAGCGCCTGGCCAGCATGCCGGAGCGTCCGGCCAAGCCCTGTGACGAGCCGACCTTCATCGTGCCCGGACTGCCGGTCTCAACCGCGGCGCTGAACCTGCTGGTGAGTCTGGTTTTCGCCGCCGGCGTTGCCATGTTCCTCGCACGCAGCCGCAGGAGTGCCGCATGAGCGAAACCGCTGCCGGGCGCCTGCCCGGCGACCTTACCGCGCGCGAGACCATCGAGCGCTTCATCCGCGTTGATCACGCCGGCGAATACGGCGCCAGACGCATCTACCAGGGCCAGTTGGCGGTGCTCGGCGGCGGCCCGAAGGGCGATCTGCTGCGGCACATGAAGCAGCAGGAACAGGCACATCTGGACCGTTTTTCCGATCTCGTGGTGACTCGCCGGGTGCGTCCGACGGCGCTGCTGCCGCTGTGGCATGTCGCCGGTTTCGCGCTCGGCGCGGTCACTGCGGCGCTGGGCGAGAAGGCGGCGATGGCCTGCACCGTGGCGGTGGAGGAGGCGATCGACGAGCACTATGCCGGCCAGGCCGCCGAACTCGGCGATGACGAGGCCGACCTGCGCGCCAGCATCGAAACCTTCCGCGCCGAGGAACTGGAGCACCGCGACATCGGGCTGGCCAACGGCGCCGAGGAAGCGCCGGGCTACCGGTTGTTATATAACATCATCAAATCCGGCTGCCGGGTGGCGATCGCGGTCAGCGAGCGGGTCTGAACCTACGCCGCCGCGATCGCCGCGTTCATCGCCCGCACCCCGGCTTCCGGCCCGTCGGGGTGGTTCCACACCGCGCCCATCACCGCGAGGAAATCCGCCCCGGCCTGCACCAGCGGCGCGCAATTCGCCGCCGTGATGCCGCCGATCGCCACGCAGGGCAGTTCCATCAGCTCCGACCACCAGCTCAGGATTTCGGGGGCGGCGTGGGTGACGCCCGGTTTGGTGTCGGTGGGGAAGAAGGCGCCGAAGGCGACGTAGTCGGCGCCGGCATCGCCCGCGTCCATGGCGAGGTCGCGGCTGGCGTGGCAGGTGACGCCCAAGGTGAGTTCGCCCAGCACCTTGCGGGCGATCACCGCCGGGGTGTCGTCCTGGCCGACATGGGCGCCGTCGCAGCCCAGCGCCAGCGCCAGATCGGGCCGGTCGTTCAGGATCACCGCCACCCCGCGCGTCTGCGCCACCGGCCGCAGCGCCTCCACCGCCCGCTTCAGCGCGTCATCCTCCAGGTCCTTCAGCCGGATCTGGAATGCCGCCACTTCGCCCGCATCCAGCGCGCGCGCCAGCAGGTCGGGGAAGGCCGGGGTGATGGCGGGCGGGGTGATCAGATACAGCCGGCACTTCGCCCCGTCCGCCATCGCGATCATGCCTTGCCCTGGTAGATTTCGATGATCGTGTTCAGCATTGCCAGCGCCTCGGCCTTGGGGCGCTGGAAGGTGTTGCGGCCGATGATCGAGCCGTTGGCGCCACCGTCGCGCAGGCCGCGGACTTCCTGGTACAGCCCCTCCAGATCCTTCGCCTCGCCACCGGAGAACACCACGATGCGCTTGCCGGCGAAGCAGGCCTGCACCACGTGCTCGACCCGCTTGGCCAGGGTGGAGCGGTCGATGTTGCGGGTCTGGTAGGTCTTTTTCGCTGCCTCCAGGCTGACCACGTCAGTCGGCGGCTTCACCTTGATGATGTGCGCCCCCATCAGCGCCGCCATGTGGGCGGCGTAGGCGCAGATATCGACTGCCGTCTCGGCCGCCTTGTCCAGGTCGGGGCCGCGCGGATAGCTCCACACCACCACCGCCAGCCCGGCCGCCTTGGCTTCGGCGGCGAGTTCGCGCAACTCCTCCATCTGGTCGAAGGCATATTCGCTGCCCGGGTAGATGGTGAAGCCGATCGCCGCGCAGCCCAGCCGCAGCGCGTCGTCCACCCCGGCGGTGACCGCCTGGTCCTTGCTGGTGGCGAGGCTGTTGGCGCTGTTCACTTTCAGGATGGTCGGGATGGCGCCGGCGAAACTGGCCGCACCGGCCTCGATCATGCCGAGCGGCGCCGCATAGGCGGACAGGCCCGCTTCGATGGCGAGTTCGAAATGGTAATGCGGGTCGTAGGCCGCCGGGTTGGGCGCGAAGGAGCGGGCGGGGCCGTGCTCGAAGCCCTGGTCAACCGGCAGTATCACCAGCTTGCCGGTGCCGCCGAGTCGGCCCTCCATCAGGATGCGTGCGAGGTTCCCTTTGGTGCCGGGATTGTCGCTCTCATACCAGCTGAGAATGCGTTTGACGGGCTCCGTGATGCGCATGTTGCGGTTCCTTGCGACCTGACCATTTTCAATCGGCCGGTCCTAGACCAGTGGGCCGGCGCTGTCACGCTGCAGCCAGTCCGCCAGCTTCCGGCCGGCGCCGGGGGCGGCGAGGTCGAGCGCGGGCGGCCGGGCCGGCAGCACCGTCGCACCGCGCGTGGCGGCGGCGGCTGTGACGGCCCCGAAGGCGGGGCAGGCGGGGTGGAGCACCAGCCGAAGCTGGCCTGCCCGCAGCGCGGCCATGCAATGCCCTGGCGAATCGGCACAATCCAGCACATCGTCGAGCACCGCGCCGGGGAATTCCGTGCGTCCCAGTTCGATCAGGCCGCGCCACCACAGGCAGCCGGCGAACCCCGCCGCCCCCGGCGCCGACAGCAGAATGACCGGCCGGCCCGGGCGCAACGCCGCCCGGACATGATCAAGCCCATGGACCACCAAGGTGTGATGCAGGATCATGCTTGACGTTCAAGCCCTTCGGCGCTTGAAACACAAGTTGTACCCGAGTGGTCGGAGGATTCGATTTGGCAGACACCGACAGCCCGGCCGATGCGGCGACGCGGCTGGAACAGGCGCTGGACCGGATCGCGGCCCTGGCCGATCAGGTCGCCGCGGACCGGGCGTTCGAATCCGTCCCGGCTGGGGCCGAAGACGCTGTTGAGGTGGCGGAACGTCTGGATGCGCTGATCGCGAAGCTGCGCGCCACGCTGGCGGGCCGGCCTGGGTGATGGCGTCCGCCCAGGACAGCAACGGGCACCAACAGGAACAGGCCGCAACAGCAAGGAGGCTGGGATGGCGCAGGTTACCGTGAAGGTCAACGGCTACACCTACACCGTCGGCTGCGAGGACGGCCAGGAAGCGCACCTGCAGGCGATGGCCGCGCAGGTGGACAGCCGTGTCGACAGCATCAAGGCGCTTGGCGGCAATTCCGGCGAGTCGCGGCTGCTGCTGCTGGTGGCGCTGCTGATGGCCGACGAGGTGCACGACCTGCGGGCCGAGGTGGATGCGCTGCGCGCCGACCCCCTGCGCCCGGCGCGGCCCGCCGGTGCGGCGGACGCAGCGGCCGCTTCGGAACTCGGCCAGCGCCTCGGCAAGCTGGCCGCCCGCGCGGAAGAGATTGCAGCGACCCTCGAGCATCCCTAAGTAGGTTCCTGCGGGGCTGCCCGGTGCGACAGGCTTATCATCCCCAGGGCCGATAAGCATCTCCCGGGAGCTGGCTCTGTCGTGGCCGTGGTCACGATACCCGGTGCCCACCTGCTCACGCGGGCCTTGGGAGGATGTACACGCCAACGGCCATGGCGGCTCCGCACTTCTCCGCCCCCGATCTGCTGTCCGCCAAGAAGGTCCTGCGGGCGCGAATGCTCGCCCTGCGCGACGGCTGCGACCCGGCGCAGGGGGCGGCCCTGACCGCCCACGTGCTGCGCGCGATGCCGCCGCCGGCGGGGGCCGTGGTGGCCGGGTTCTGGCCGGTCGGGCGCGAAATCGACATCCGGCCGCTGCTCGAAGCGCTGCATGCCGCCGGCCACCCGGTTGCCCTGCCGGAGACCCCGCCGCGCGGCAACCCCTTGATCTTCCGGCTTTGGCACCCCGGCATGGTCATGCTGCCGGAACGCTTCGGCACTGCCCGGCCCAGCGGCGAAATGGTGCGGCCGGACTGGCTGTTCGTGCCGCTGCTCGCCTTCGACCGCGCCGGCTGCCGGCTTGGCTATGGCGGCGGCTTCTATGACCGCACACTGGCCGCACTGCCCGGTGCCGTCGCCGTCGGCTGCGCCTATGCGTGCCAGGAGGTGGACGCCGTGCCGGCCGCGGAGTACGACATCCGACTGCTTGCCGTGGCGACCGAGCGCGGCGTGATACCCTGCAACGGAGACTGAATGCGCATCCTGTTCCTGGGCGACGTGGTCGGTCGCACCGGCCGCGATACCGTCGCCGCCGCCCTGCCGGCCCTGCGGGCCAGGCTGCGCATCGACCTCGCCGTGGTCAACGCCGAGAACGCCTCGCACGGGTTCGGGCTGGCGCCCGACATGGCGCGCACCCTGTTCGCCGCCGGCACCGATGTCATCACGCTCGGCAACCACGCCTGGGACCGCAAGGAAGTCATTCCCTTCATCGCCGAGACGCCGCGTCTGCTCCGCCCGCTGAATTATCCGCCGGGCACCCCGGGCGCCGGCAGCGTGCTGGTGGACCTGCGCGACGGGCGCCGCGCCCTGGTGGTCACCGCCATGGGGCGGTTGTTCATGGATTCCATCGATTGCCCGTTCCGCGCCACCGCCGTCGAACTGGCGAAATACCGGCTGGGCGCCTCGGTCGCCGCCATCGTGATCGACTTCCATGCCGAGGCCACCAGCGAAAAAATGGCCTTCGGGCAGTCCTTCGACGGCCAGGTGAGCCTGGTGGTGGGCACCCATACCCACTGCCCCTCGGCCGACCACCAGGTGCTGCCGGGCGGCACCGCCTTCCAGTCGGACGCCGGCATGTGCGGCGACTACGACAGCGTCATCGGCATGCAGAAGGAAATCGCGGCGGCACGGTTCTGGCGGAAAATGCCGGGCGAACGACTGCAACCGGCCGAAGGGGCGGCGACGCTGTGCGGCGTGTTCGTGGAAACCGACGATGCCACCGGACTGGCAATCCGCATCGAACCGATCCGACAGGGCGGACGACTGTCACAGATACTGCCATCGGTGTAGAAGCCCGCGCGGCGAAGCAAAGGAAGGCCAGGGCTCTGCCCTGGACCCGCCAGGGGTCAGTGGACCCCTGGACCCCATCACTTGGAGGGTTGTCTTGAGAGGGGGGGAGGAGGGGTATCGACATCTCCTTACCCCCCCTCTCAAGACAACCCTCTAAACGAATGGGTTCCAAGGGGCCACTGCCCCTTGGTGGGGTCCAGGGGCAAAGCCCCTGGCCTTCCTTTGCTTCGCCATGCAGGCGTTCGACATCCGAGGAGCGGCCATGGCCGGGCATTCGCAGTTCAAGAACATCATGCACCGCAAGGGCGCGCAGGACGCCAAGCGGGCCAGGCAGTTCGCCAGGTTGATTCGCGAGATCACCGTTTCGGCGCGGCAGGGTTTGCCGGACCCGGCGTCCAATCCGCGGCTGCGGGCGGCGGTGACCGCGGCGCGGCAGGCGAACATGTCGAAGGACACGGTGGAGCGCGCCATCAAGAAGGCGGCCGGCGGCGCGGCCGGCGACGACTACAGCGAGGTGCGCTACGAGGGCTACGGGCCGGCGGGCGTGGCGGTGATCGTCGAGGGGCTGACCGACAACCGCAACCGCACCGCCAGCGACGTGCGGAACGCGTTTTCCAAGCATGGCGGGGTGCTGGGCGAAACCAACAGTGTTTCTTTTCTGTTCTCCCGGCTCGGGGTGGTGCGCTATCCCGTATCGGTGGCGGACGAGGATGCGATGCTGGAGGCGGCGATCGAGGCCGGGGCCGACAATGTCGAGAGCGGCCCGGAGGGGCATGAGGTGACCACCTCGCCGGAGAGTTTCTTCGCCGTGCGCGATGCGCTGGAGGCTCGGTTCGGCGCGCCGGAGGAGGCCAAGCTGGACTGGCGGCCGGGCACCACGGTGACGCTGGACGAGGAGCGGGCGGCTTCGGTGCTGAAACTGCTGGATGCGCTGGAGGACAACGATGACGTGCAGAACGTCTACGCCAATTTCGACATCCCGGACGCGGTGATGGCGAAACTGTCGGCGTAGGGAAGGGGGGCGTGCTGGTCCGGCTGCTGGGCATCGACCCCGGGTTGCGGTTCACCGGCTGGGGGGTGCTGGAGTCGGACGGCAACCGGCTGCGGCATCTGGCCGACGGGGTGATCGCCACCGACTCGGATGCCAGCGTGCCGGAGCGGCTTTGCGTGCTGCATGCCGGTCTGGCGGCGCTGCTGGCGGAGTGGCGGCCGGACGAGGCGGCGGTCGAGGAAACCTACGTCAACCGCAACGGCACGGCGACGCTGAAGCTGGGCTATGCCCGCGGGGTGGCTTTGCTGGCGCCGGCGCTGCTGGGGATTCCGGTGGCGGAGTATGCTGCCAAGGCGGTGAAGCTGGCGGTGGTGGGCACGGGTGGGGCAGCGAAGGAGCAGGTGGCGATGATGGTGCGGCGTCTGCTGCCCGGGGCGACGCTCCGCCGGGCCGATGCGTCGGATGCGCTGGCGGTGGCGATCTGCCACGCGCATCACCGGGCCAGCGCCCGGCGCTGGGCGGCCGGGGCGCGCATGGCGTGATTGCCCGGCTGACCGGCAGGGTCGAGCAGATCGAGGCCGACCGCTGCGTGATTGACGTGAACGGGGTGGGCTATCTGGTGCAGGCCTCGACCCGCACGCTGGCGGCGTTGCCGGCGGGCCAGGTGGCGACCGTGCTGGTCGAGATGCAGGTGCGCGAGGACGCGATTTCGCTGTTCGGCTTTGCCGAGTCGGCCGAGCGGGAGTGGTTCCGGCTGCTCACCACGGTGCAGGGGGTGGGGGCGCGGGTGGCGCTGAACATTCTGTCCGCGCTGTCGCCGCGGGAACTGGTGGCGGCGATCCAGGCGGGTGATCGGGGCGCGCTGACGCGGGCTTCCGGGGTGGGCGCGAAGCTGGCGGTGCGGCTGTTGACCGAGTTGCGCGAGAAGGCCGGAGCGATGCCGTCGGGAATCGGGTTCTCGCCGGTGCTGCCGCCGCCGGTGGGCGGGGTGGAGGCGGATGCGCTGTCGGCGCTGGTGAACCTGGGCTATCGCCGTCCGGACGCGGCGGCGGCGGTGGATCGGGTGGTCAGGCGCCTGGGCGAGGGGGCGACGCTGGACGCGCTGATTCGCGAGGGGCTGAAGGAACTGGGGCGGTAAGCCGCGCGGCCCGTCATCCGGCAAACCGCTCCGCCGGCAGCGCCATGATGGTCTGCTGCGCCACCGCGCATACCCGCGCCCGTCCCTGCGCATCGAGTGCCGCCACTTCCATGCGGGTCACGATCAGCGCGCGACCGGCCCGCACCACATGGCCGGTCGCCACGATGGCGCTGCCGGCGGCCGGGGCGATGAAGTTGATCTTGTATTCCACCGTCAGCACCTGCCAGCCCGGCTCGCACAGGGTCATGGCGGCATAGCCGCCGGCCACGTCCGCCACCATGCCGATGACGCCGCCGTGGAAGAAGCCATGGTGCTGCGTCACCGCGTCGGCATAGGGCACGCGGACGACGCAGCGTCCGGGCTCGACCGTCTCCAGCACGGCGCCGATGCCGCGCAGCGCGCCCTGGCTGGCGAAGCTGGCGGCGACGTCGGCGGCGAAATCGGGATTGCGCGGTTTGGTCACAGCAGCGCCGCAACCCGGGCGGGATCGACCGTCACCGCATGGTTCAGCGGCCCGTGCCCGCTGCCGAAGCCCGGCGCCGCGGCAATCGCCGCCCGCACATAGGCGTGCGCCCGCGCTACCGCCGGGTGCAGCGCCATGCCCTGCGCCAGCCCCGCCGCCACCGCGCTGGCCAGCGTGCAGCCGGTGCCGTGGGTATGCCTTGTGACGATCCGGGGGGCGCGGAACGCCGTTATCCCCGCCTTGGTTGCCAGCACATCGATCACTTCTGCCCCTTCCAAGTGGCCGCCGGTCAGCAGCACCGCCGGCACGCCGAGCCGGCGCAATGCTTGGGCGGCGCGGTGCATCGCCGCTTCGTCGGTGATTGCGATGCCGGTCAATGCCGCGGCCTCCACCAGGTTGGGGGTGATCAGCGCGGCGAGCGGCAGCAGGCGGTGCCTCAGGTGTTCCAAAGCGGTTTCGTCCAGCAGCGCGGCGCCTCCCTTGGCCACCATCACCGGATCGACCACCAGTGTCACGCCGCGCGCCTTCATCTCCAGCACGCCGCAGATCGCCTCGACCACGGCCGGGCCGCCCAGCATGCCGGTCTTGATGGCGTCGGCGCCGATATCGTCCAGCACGCAGGCCATCTGCGCCGCCACGGTCGCCGGCGGCACCGGATGCACGAAGTGGACGCCGCGCGTGTCCTGCACGGTGATCGCGGTGATCGCGGTCATTGCATAGGCATCGAGCGCGGTGATCGTCTTGATGTCGGCCTGGATGCCGGCCCCGCCGCCGGAATCCGACCCGGCGACCACCAGCACACGCCCACGCATGGCGCGGTCAGGCCACGGCCGCCGCCGCGGCGATTTCGGCGCAGAGATCATCCACCACGCGCAGCACCACCGCCGCGTCCTCGCCCTCCGCCATCACCCGCACCAGCGGCTCGGTGCCGCTGCGGCGGATCAGCAGGCGCCCGCTGGCGGCAAGGGTTGCCTCGGCCGCCGCGATGGCGCGCTGCACTGACGGTGCGTTCAGCGGCGAGGGGCCGCTGTAGCGCACGTTCTTGAGCACCTGCGGCAGCGGCTCGAACAGCCGCAGCACCTGGCTGGCCGGCCGCCCGTCCTCCACCAGCACGGCGAGCAGTTGCAGCGCCGCCAGCAGCCCGTCGCCGGTGGTGGCGTAGTCGGTCAGGATCACGTGGCCGGATTGCTCGCCGCCGACGTTCAGCCCGCGTTCGCGCATGCATTCCATGACGTAGCGGTCGCCGACCTGGGTGCGGTGCAGCGCGATCCCCTGTCCGCCGAGGAACCGCTCGAACCCGAGATTGGACATCACGGTCGCGGCCACGCCGCCGCCGGCGAGCCGTCCCGCCCGGTTCCAAGAATGGGCGATCAGCGCCAGGATCTGGTCGCCGTCGATGATGGCGCCGCGCTCGTCGGCGACAATCAGCCGGTCGGCATCGCCGTCGAGCGCGAGGCCCAGATGGGCGCCGGTGCGCGTCACCTCGCCGCACAGGAATTGCGGCACCGTGGAGCCGCAGCCGCGGTTGATGTTGAACCCGTCCGGCGCCACCCCGACCGCGATCACCTCGGCGCCCAGCTCCCACAGCACCGTGGGGGCCACGCGGTAGGCGGCGCCGTTGGCGCAATCCACCACGATCTTCAGCCCGTCCAGCCGCAGCCCGCGCGGGAAGCTCGCTTTGGTGACCTCGATGTAGCGCCCGGGCGCATCCTCCAGCCGCGAGGCGCGGCCGAGTTTCGCGGGGGCCGCCAGTTGCGGCGAGAGGTCGCTGTCCATCAGCGCCTCGATCGCGATTTCGGTCTCGTCCGACAGCTTGCAGCCGTCCGGGCCGAACAGCTTGATGCCGTTATCCTCGTAGGCGTTGTGGCTGGCCGAGATCATCACCCCCAGATCGGCGCGCAGGCTGCGCGTCAGCAGCGCGATGGCCGGCGTCGGCAGCGGGCCGACCAGCACCACGTCCATGCCGGCGCCGACGAAGCCGGCGGTCAGCGCCGGCTCGATCATGTAGCCGGACAGCCGCGTGTCCTTGCCGATCACCACGCGGTGGCGGTGCGCGCCGCGGGTGAACCAAAGCCCGGCCGCCTGGCCCAGCCGCAGGCCGAGGCCGGCGGTCATCGGATCGGTATTGGCCTTGCCGCGGATTCCATCGGTGCCGAACAGGCGGCGTTTGCTGGTCATGGAGAGCATATCCCGAACCGCTGCGCCCACGGAATCGCGGGCGGGCATGACGTTATTTAACCTTATCGCATAATGGCCTGCCACACCTGCAGCGCCTGGCGTGTCGCCGCCACGTCGTGCACGCGCAGCACCGCGGCCCCCGCGAGGCAGGCTGCCAGCCCGGCCGCCAGCGACCCCGGTAAACGCTGCCGCGGCGCGGCTTCGCCGCTGATCCGGCCGATGAAGCTTTTGCGCGAGACGCCGATGACCAGCGGCAGGCCGAGGCCGAGCAGCGCGCCCAGCCGCGCCAGCAGGTCCAGGTTGGCGTCCAGCCCTTTGGCGAAGCCGATGCCCGGATCGATCGCGATCGCTTCACGCCGCACCCCGGCGGCTTCGGCCGCGGCGACCCGCAATGCCAGTTCGCCTGCCACCTCGGCCGCCACGTCGCCGTACTGGTCGAGCTTGGCCATGCTGTCGGGCTGGCCGCGCATGTGCATCAGCACCACCGGGCAGCCGCGCGCCGCCACCAGCGCGGCCGCCGCCGGATCGTGCGACAGGGCGGAAACATCGTTGACGATGCGCGCGCCGGCATCGAGCGCCGCCGCCATGGTGGCGGCGTTGCGGGTGTCCACCGAAACCGCCACCCCCTGCGCCGCCAGTGCCCGCACCACCGGCACCACCCGGGCGCGTTCCTCATCCGGCGGCGCCGCGCGGGCGCCCGGGCGGGTGCTTTCGCCGCCGACATCGACCAGATCGGCGCCCTCGGCCGCCAGCGCCAGCCCCGCTTCGATGGCGTGCGCCGGGTCGGCATGGTTTCCGCCATCGCTGAAACTGTCGGGGGTGACGTTCAGGATGCCCATGATGGCCGGACGCCCGGCCAGCCCCGCCCAGGGGCGCGGCGCGGCGATGCGGTTAAGCACGGGCCGCCAGCGCGGCGGCACGGCAGCCACGGGAACCACCGCGCCGCCGGGCAGCAGGCGCGCCAGGGAAAAAGCCGCCGGACCGCCGGCCAGTGGCGAGGCCAGCCCGGCGGCAACCGCATCGCTTGCCGCGGCGCCGTGCAACCAGCCCAGCGGTTCGATCAGGTCCAGTTCTCCCCCGGCCCCGCCGGTTATCGGGGGGGCGCGCCCGGCGACAACAGCGTCGCGGCAATCGCGTCGGCGAAGCCGTCCACCCGGTCCCACTGCGTATATTCGATGGTGCTGACCCCGTCGGTGGGACCACCCGTCAGCGCCATGATAAACCGGATGATCTGGCGATCGAACCAGCCATAGCGCGGATAGTCGAGACGGCCGGCAATGGCGCAGGCGATCACCGGACGCAGTTTGAACTTCGCAATGGTCTTGCGGACATAGGGGCTGTCCTCGGCGGTCTGCCGGTTCGGCTTGCGGGCGGTCAGATTGACGGAGACGAAGGCAAGCGGCGGCGTCGGGCTGATTTCGTTGTAACGGGAAAGAAATTCCATCGCCTGGGGCAAATGATGACCGTAGCGCACGGCGGCAATCACCGCGACCATCGGCGAGTCCGCCAACACCGCGGGCGTCAGTGTGGCCGACGGCAACACGTGCAACTCGGCAGCCACGCCGTGTTCGGTGAGCCGCCGGCAAACATGCTGGCCGATGCGCTCCGAATGACCGTCATGGGTTGCAACGCAGATTCGAACAGGGGCCACCATGCTGTCTCCCGACGCCTTCGAATCGGTCATAGTCGGTCTGCCGGAGGCGTGCAATCCGTGGCCCTTGCACGGTGTGCCGGCGGTCCGGGATCAGAAGAAAGCAAGGCCAGGGCGCTGCCCTGGACCCGCCAAGGGGGCGGTGGCCCCCTTGACCCCATTCCTCAAGAAAACCTTGGGTGGGTCCGGGGCAAAGCCCTGGTGGGGATCGGGGCAATGCCCCGATGGATTACCCAAAGCGCCCCATCATCACCCCGGCTGTGGTGCGAGTCCCGGCGGCGGCACCGGCGTCGGCCGGCCGGCCTGCGGCACCGAAGCGCGCCGGCTCTCCGGCGCCGGTTCGTCGATCACCTTTCGGACCACCGGCTCGCCGCGCAGCACCATGCGGATTTCGTCGCCGGACAGCGTCTCGTATTCCAGCAGGCCGCGCGCCACCCGGTGCAGCGCGTCCAGGTTGTCGGTAAGGATCTGCCTGGCGTGGCCGTAGGCGCTGTCGATGATCGTCTTGATCTCGGAATCGATCTCGCGCGCCGTCGCTTCCGAGACGTTCTTGTTCTGCGTCACCGAATGGCCGAGGAACACTTCCTGGCTGTTGTCGCCGTAGGAGATCATGCCGAGCTTCTCGCTCATGCCCCAGGCGGTGACCATGCGGCGGGTCTGGTCGGTGGCCATCTTGATGTCGCCGGCGGCGCCGTTGGAGACATGGTCGGCGCCGAAGATGATCTCTTCCGCGGCGCGTCCGCCCATCGCCATGGTCAGTTCAGCCAGCAGCTTCGACTTGCTCTTGGAGTAGCGGTCGCCCTCCGGCAGGCTCATCACCATGCCGAGCGCCCGGCCGCGCGGAATGATGGTGGCCTTGTGCACCGGATCGCATTCCGGCTGGTTCAGGGCGCACAGCGCATGGCCGGCCTCATGATAGGCCGTCATCCGCTTTTCGTCCTCGCTCATCACCAGGCTGCGCCGCTCGGCGCCCATCATCACCTTGTCCTTGGCGTGCTCGAACTCGGCCATCGCCACCACCCGCTTGCCGATGCGGGCGGCCAGCAGCGCCGCTTCGTTGACCAGGTTGGCGAGGTCGGCGCCGGAGAAACCGGGGGTGCCGCGGGCAATGGTCTTCGGCTCCACGTCGGAGGCGAGCGGCACCTTGCGCATGTGCACGCGCAGGATCTTTTCCCGCCCGTTCACGTCCGGGTTCGGCACCACCACCTGGCGGTCGAACCGGCCCGGCCGCAGCAGCGCCGGGTCGAGCACGTCGGGGCGGTTGGTGGCGGCGATCAGGATGACGCCTTCGTTGGATTCGAAGCCGTCCATCTCCACCAGCATCTGGTTGAGGGTCTGCTCGCGCTCGTCATTGCCGCCGCCCAGGCCGGCGCCGCGATGGCGGCCGACCGCGTCGATTTCGTCGATGAAGATGATGCAGGGGGCGTTCTTCTTGCCCTGCTCGAACATGTCGCGCACCCGGCTGGCGCCGACGCCGACGAACATCTCGACGAAGTCCGAGCCGGAGATGGTGAAGAACGGCACGTTGGCCTCGCCGGCAATGGCGCGCGCCAGCAGCGTCTTGCCGGTGCCGGGGGGGCCGACCAGCAGCACGCCCTTGGGGATCTTGCCGCCCAGGCGCTGGAACTTCTGCGGGTCCTTGAGGAACTCGACGATCTCCTGCAGCTCGCTTTTGGCTTCGTCGATGCCGGCGACGTCCTCGAAGGTGACGCGGCCCTGTTTTTCGGTGAGCAGCCTTGCCCGGCTTTTGCCGAAGCCCATGGCGCGCCCGCCGCCCGACTGCATCTGCCGCATGAAGAAAATCCACACGCCGATCAGCAGCAGCATCGGGAACCAGGACAGCAGGTAGTGCAGCAACGGGTTGACGTCGCTGTCCTCCGGCTTGGCCAGCACCCGCACGCCCTTGTCGGTCAGGCGCCCGACCAGGGTCGGGTCCTCGGGGATGTAGGTCTGGAAGTTGCGTCCGTCGGTGAGCTGGCCGGTCACCATGCGGCCCTGGATGACCACGTCGCGGACCCGGCCGCCGTTCACTTCGGTGACGAAATCGGAATAGGCAACCGGCGCCGAGGCCGTGTGCGTGGCGCCCGGCTGGAACAGGTTGAACAGGACCACCAGCAGCAATGCGATGATGACCCAGAGCGCGAGGTTGCGACCGAAATTGCTCATTCGTTTCCCTGGCCCGTGGGCCACTCAGTCCTTTCGCGAGCCCGCCGGATGACGGGCCGTCTTCCGGTGGGGAAAATGCCCCGAACCGGTCCCGACGCCAGAACATAGGGTGCCGGCCGGCGTTTCACATCCCCGGCCTGCGCACCCGCGGCACCTGGGCGCTTACCCTGGGGCCGTCGGCACGAAAGGTGCCCCACCGGGCGGCACGGACGGGGCGAAGTCGAGCCGCATGCGGTTGGAGGCAAGGGAATCCGGATAGCACAGATGGGGAACCGCCAACAGGTCCGTGCCATGCCGCAGCGCGGGCAGGGTTTGCAGCACCGCGGCGGGCAACGCCCGGGCGGCCGGCAGGGCGCGCAGCGCCGGCCCGGGCGGTCCGAGCGGGCCGATTTCGGCGCCGGCCGGCGGGTCTGTCCCATCCGCCAGGCGGAACCGCCCGTCCCACACCACGCCCGGCTGCGCCGGCACCGGCGGTGCCAGGGCGGCAACCTCGCGGGTGAGCAGCCAGCCCGGGCCGAGCCGGCCGGCCGGCTGCACCCGAACGCCGCCCAGCGTGGCCGGGCGCAGGCAGGCGGCCAGCGCCGCTACCTGAGCTGACGCCGGCGCGTGCGCCGCCCCGGCCAGGCCGCGCAGCAGCGCCGCCAGTGCCGCGGCGGACAGCACCCCGGGTGCCAGCACGGCGTAGCCTTCCGGGTGCAGCCGCACCCGTGCCGCCAGTTCGCGCGCCACCGTGCACGCCGTGGCTGCGCGCGCCTGACCGCGGGCGATGGCGGCTTCCACCGCGGCGCGGGTCAGTATGCCGTCCCCGGCCGCATCACCGCGCGCCCGGCGCAGCCGCGCCCGCAGCGCCGAGGGGTCGGCGTTGGACGGGTCTTCGATCCAGCCGACGCCCGCCGCCAGCAGCGTCGCCCGCAGCCGCCCCGGCGGGATGGCCAGCAGCGGGCGCAACAGGCGCAGCAAAGCGGTTTCGACCAGCGCGGCCATGCCGGCCAGCCCGGCCGGGCCGCTGGCCGAGAGCAGGCGCATGGCAATTGTTTCCGCCTGGTCGCCGGCGTGATGGCCGAACAGCAGGTGCAGCACGCCCAGCCGGCGCGCCGCCTCGGCCAGCGCGGCGTGGCGGGCCGCCCGGGCACGTGCCGCCAGCCCCGGCCCGCGTGTCAGGCCGTGCAGGGCCAGTCCCTTTGCCATGAGGCCCAATGAGTCCAGCCGGGACAGCGTGGCGGCGGCCTCCGCGGCTGAATCCGGCCGGAGGCCGTGGTCAACCACCAGCGCCGTCACCTGCCCGCCGCGCGCCCGCGCCCAGTCGTGCGCCAGCAACGCCAGCGCCATGCTGTCGGCGCCGCCGGAGACCGCCACGGCGAGATGCGGGGCGGGTTCGTACGGGCCGAGCGGGGCCATCAGGGCGGCGAAGGTGGGGCTGTCCAGAGGAAGCAAGGCCAGGCGCTGCCCCCCTTGACCCCATTCCGCCGGCTCAGCGGCAACCGGCGCGCTGGCGGGCCATGGCAATCGTGTCGCGCAGGTCCGGACGGGGACTCTGAAACTGCACCCGCAGCTTGTCCAGCGTCTGGCAGGCGGCGATTTTCTCGTTGAGGTTGGTCAACGCCACCGCCAGCCCGATCAGCGCGTCCGGCGCCCGCGCGCCCGTCTTCGCCCGGCTGTAGGTGTCGTCATAGGCCACCGCGGCGCGCGGCCAGTCCCTGCGTCCCGCCAGCGACTGCGCCAGCAGGAAATTGGCGTCGGCGGTGTGCGGCGTCGGCGGCCCGGTCAGCACCTCGCGGGCGGCCTTCTCGGCGGCCACGTAGTCGCGGCGGGCGAGGGCGGCGTTGCCTTCCTGCAGCGCCAGCTCCGGGGTGCGGTGCGCCACGCCGGGTGGCGCGGTCGGCAGGGCGGTGGGAACCTGGGCCGCGGGCGGCGCCACGGCCGGCGGCCTGGCGCCGCCGCCGGTCAGGCCGTCGAGCCTGAAGTTGAGGTCGGCGATCTGCTTCTGCAGTTCCTCGCCCTGGCGCTGGCGGGCGTTATCCGCCTCATCGACGCGCCCGTGCAGCCGGCGGACCTCGTCCTCCAGCTGGCTCACCCGCTGCAGCAGTTGTGGCGTCAGGTCCGACCCGGCGGTGGAAGCCGGCGCCGGGCCGGAGCGGTAGCCGCCGAGTGACGACGAGCCGCCGCCGCGCGAGATCTGCTCGCGCAGTTCCTGCAGGTCGTGGCGCAATTCGGCGATCTGGTTGTTCAGCGCGATCGCCTCGCGGGTGTCGTACTGCGCCCGCGCCGGCGTGCCCGGCAGAACCGCCAGGGCGCCGAGCAGAACAACGATCAGCAACTGCCTCATGCCGGACTCCGTGCGCAGGAACACTGCAAGCGTGCGGGGATCACTGGACCGAGGTGATCGCGTTGCGGTTCTGCGCCCAGGACTGCTCATCCGAGCCGAGCGACGACGGGCGATCCTTGCCGTAGCTGATGGTGGTGATGCGGCTGCCGGGGACGCCGGCGGCCACCAGGTAGTCGCGGGCGGCGTTGGCCCGGCGCTGGCCGAGGGCGATGTTGTATTCCTCGGTGCCACGCTCGTCGCAGTTGCCGGCGACCTGCACGTTGTTCTGCTGGAACTGCCTGAGCCAGCCGGCCTGGCGGTCGAGCGTGGCGTGGGCCTCCGCCTCCAGCACCGACCGGTCGAACCCGAAGAACACGCGGTCGCCGACATTCTTGACCAGGTCTTCCTGGCTGCCCGGCGCCGGGCCGGCGGTGGCCACGGTGCCGGCGCCGGTGGTTGCCGCGGTTTCGGGCGGCGAAGCGCAGGCCGCCAGCAGCGCGACGGCGGCAAATGCGCCCAGCATTTTGATGTTCATTCGTGGTGCATCCCTGAAAAGGTGCGGAACAGATGGTGCCCGAAGGGGCGATTCAGGTGCGCGTCGACCGTATCGAAGGAGAGTCGGTTCCAGACGAAGCACCATGCGAAAGGCATGATCCGATTAGCCCACCGCAACGAATGGGGTCAACAACCGGTATCATCCACGCCCCTATATTGCCTGGTTTCCCGTCCTTCCGAGCCACACATCGTCCGCATTCACGCCGTATTCATGCGCCCAGCGGCGACCATGCCGGATCGGAGGCATCGGTCGGCGTGCCGACCGCGCGCTCGTTGAATCCGGTGATGTCGATCGAATGCAGCCGGGCCGAGAACCCGTTGCCGCGGGAATCACGTGCCGCGGTTTCGCGCCAGAACATGATCACGCGGCCGTTCGGCGCGAAGGTCGGGCCTTCGCAATAATAGCTTTCCGACAGGATGCGCTCGCCCGACCCGTCCGGCCGCATGACGCCGATCGCGAAGCTGCCGCCGCCGAACCGGGTGAAGGCGATCAGGTCGCCGCGCGGCGACCACACCGGGGTGGCGTAGCGGCCCTGGCCGAAGCTGATCCGCCGCACGCCGCCGCCGCTGGCGCTCATCACGTAGAGTTGCTGGTCGCCGCCACGGTCGGAGTTGAACACGATCTGCGTGCCGTCCGGGCTGTAGCAGGGCGAGACGTCGATCGAGCCGCTGTCGGTCAGCCGCCGCGCCCCGCCGCCGCCAAGGCCCACCGACAGGATCACCGACCCGCCGGCACTGGTGGTCTGCGCCATGATGATGCTGGACCCGTCCGGGGCAAACCGCGGCGACAAGGTGATGCCGTCGAAATTGCCGAGCAGTTCCTGCCGCCCCGAGCCGAGGTTGAACAGGTAAACCCGCGGCTTGTTGTTCAGGTAGCTCATGAAGGCGATTTCGTCGCGCGTCGGGTGGAAGCGCGGGGTCAGCGCCATGAAGCTGCCGTCGGTCAGGAAGCGGTTGTTGGCGCCGTCCTGGTCCATGATCGCCAGCCGCTTGACCCGCCGGTCGCGCGGGCCGCTGCCGGCGATGTAGACGATGCGGGTGTCGAAATAGCCCTTCTCGCCCAGCAGCCGCTCGTAGATCACGTCGCTGATGATGTGGGCGATGCGCCGCCAGTTGCTCACCGTGGTGGTGTAGGCGGTGCCCTGGATCTGCTGCCCGGGCAGCACGTCCCACAGCCGGAATTCCACCCGGACCTTGTCGCCGCCCTGGCTTTCCACCCGGCCGGTGACCAGCGCCTGCGCGCCGATGACCTTCCAGTTCTGGAAGTTCGGCGTGTCGCCGGTCGGGGTGTTGATGAACGCCGCCGGGTCGATCGGCCGGAACAGTCCGGAATGCGCCAGGTTGTTGGTGATGACGTTGGCCATCTCCTGGCCGATCCGGGCGGCGTCGCCGCCGCTGCCGGTCAGCGCCGGCACGGCGAGCGGGATCGGCTCGGTGCGGGCGCGGTTCACGTCGATCACGGCGCTGCCGCCGCCCGCGCCGCCGGGGGGCGGCTGCTGGGCCCGGGCGATCGCCGGCATGAACAGCGTCGCGGCGGTGCCGGCGATCAGCCGGCGGCGGGAGGGGGTCAGGTCATCCGTCATGTGGTCACCTGTGACAATCGGGGCGGCGGAGGCACTCCACGAGAAATCCGGCGGGCCGGCGGAACATGCTGACGGGCGACTCTCATGGGGTGAAGCGGAATTTCAGGGTGCCGCGCCCGCCGGCGATCAGCGTCGCAGGCACCGGCAGGTTGGCGCAGCGCGGGTTCAGCACGGCGCGCCGGGCACGTTCGGCAAATGCCCGAAAACGCGGATCGCTCATTCGCCCCGCATCCTCCGGCGCGATGTCCACCTGGTGCGCGACGCCCGCGCCATCGATGGTAACGAGAAGAAAGGCCTGCATCTTCTCCAGGTCCAGCGCGCCGGCGTCCTTGGTCCAGCATTCGCGCACCCGGTCGCCGATGGCGCCGCGCTGCTCGCTGGTCAGCTTGTCGGTGAGCGTGCCGTTCGGGCTGCCGCCGCTGCTGCCCTGGGCGGGGTTGGCGTGGGCGGTCGGCGGCTGGGTCTGCCGCTGCAACGCGCGCAGCCGTTCCAGCGTGTTGTTCAGCTCGCTGCTGTCGGGTGCGGGGTTGCGGGTCGGGTTCGGCTGGCTGGTATGGCTCGGCGGGGCCGGCGGCGGCGGCACCGGTGGCGGCGGCTGCGGCCGTGGCGGCGTGCGCGTGGGCGGCGGCGGCGCCGGGGGC
>CAIVPZ010000092.1 GCA_903907955.1 uncultured Acetobacteraceae bacterium
GGAACTTTGGGTGGGCGAACGGCGACTCATCAACTGCTTCCGCGCATGCGAAAGCCGCGTGAACCTTGGTCGCGCCAAGCGCGACGATCAAAGCTGACATGGCAGTCAATCCGCGGGATCGTCCGTAACCTGTTGAAATCTAGCTTGGAAAAATGAGGGGATGGCTGAGGGCGTCGGGTGGTCATAGGCGCCCATCCCGCCGTTGCCCCAGCCGGATCTGATGAGCGACGACAGCCGACCTAGGCGGCCGCCACTCAAAGGTGCCCCATCTTGCTTTTCCTCAGAAGCCGTCGGGTTGCTGCCCTTGGACGCGGTTCCTAACGCGACTTCCGGAACGAATCAAGGCAAGGCTAATTCTCAGCAACCCTTCGCCGGCACTCCGCCAGCAGTTCGCTATAGTCCTCGGTATCGCTGTCGGCGCGGCACACCCACGCCAGTTGGGTGACCATCAACCGCACCGCGGCATCGTCCTTTGTGCCGACGCCCTCCTCGCGGGCCTCCTTGCAGGCGTCAATGATGGCATAGGCGATGCCGCTGGGGTTGCATGCTCCGGGGTTTACGATCAGCAGGGCATCGGCGAACCGCTTGGATGGCGCCCGGCGGTTGCCTTCGGCGGGCGGTGGCGTCTGGACCGCGGCTTGTTCGGCCGACGGCGGGGCGGACGTTCCCTTGGTCATTCCGTCCTGTTCGTGTGGGTCATGCATCGTTGGCGGCACCTTCCTCGCCGAGTTCGACCGTCAGCACGCGATGCTCGGCATCGAACATCACCGGCGGGGCCAATCCCGTCTCTGCCCAGGCATCCAGCAAGGTCGCAGACGCGCGACGTTCGATGGTGACGGTCATCGGTTGCCCGGTGCCGAGTTCAACGCCGCTCATGCAGACGATGCGGCCGAAGTCGGCGACGCGCTTCAGCCGAATGCGAATCGTGTCCATGGGTCCTCCGTTGTCTTGCTGCCGCGACATGAAAATGGCGCCCGTGCCGGCCTGGCACGTGACGCCTCCGCCCCCGCGCGGCTGGCCGGGGGCCGATGCCGGACGCCGGCGGCTACAGCAGCCCGACGAGCTTGCGCTGGCCGTTGGTGTCGCCGTCGATGTAGCCCTGGGTGGTCTCGATGGAGCTGTGGCCGGCGAGCAGCTGCACGTCGCGCAAGCTGCATCCGGCGCGGTGCAGGTTGCGCGCCGCCATGGTGATGAAGGTGCGCCGGCCGGAGTGCGACGAGCAGCCCTCCAGGTCGAGCTCGGCGAACATGGCGACAAACCAGTTGACGATGCTGTTTGGCTTCAGCGCACCGCCTCTGTGGGAGACGATCACCGGGCCGTCGCCCGAGGTCTCACGCCGCAGGTCCGTCAGGGCCTGCCGCAGATCGGAGTGCAGGGGCACGCGGCGGCCGGAGCGGCGTTTGGCGATGGCGTCCTGCACCGCCAGCACGGTGCCGACCTGGCCGGCGGCGTCGAGCACCATCGGCCATTGCAGCCGGGCGATCTCCATGGCGCGCAGCCCGGCTTTCACCGACAGCAGGATGATGACGCGGTTGCGGGCGGGGTCCTCTGACTGGCGGGCATAGGCGAGCATGCGCCGCAGCATGGGCGCGCTGATCAGTTTGGCCTGCCGACCTGGCATGGCTCTGGTTCTCCTGATGGGGGGCGGTGTTGGGGATGGCGTGGGGGTGTGCGCCGGCGGCCGACACGGTCGGGATCGGCTCCGCGTAGCCGCCGGCGGCGAGTGCGTCAGTAATCGCTGGCGAGCATGATGGTCATGACGCGGGCGGTCTTGCTGGGGTCAGACGGGTCTTCCGAGCCACAGGTCATAGTTGGGTCGTAATAGTCGATCTTGAACATAATCTTTTGCCCGGCCGCGGTCAGCAGGGCGCAGTCATGTTCGCCGTACGGGTCGTTGTCCGCGTTGAAGTCGGTGAAGTTTGCCACCGCCGTGAGTATTTCGTCGATCTGGTTGCTGGGCAACGCGAGGATGCTGCGGGTCAGCATGACCCGGCCGGTGTTGCCGATGGTACGCAGGGCGTCATTCAGGGCGCGAATGCGCTCTGTTTTCTTGGTCATGATGTGCCTCTTGGGATTGGGTGGCCGGCGCAGGGATGCGCGCTGCCGGCCGGTTCAAACAGGTAAGGCGGCCCGAAGGCCGCCCCTGGTGGTCAGACCCGCACGGGCGGGGGATACATGATGGCGATCTGGTCGCGTTTGCGTTTCACCAGGGACTGGTTGGGGTAGTCCCGGAAGCGCAGGGTGTACACGTCGCCGTGGATGGCCACGATGACGGCCTCCCACCAGCCATCGGGGGCACCCTGGTCGGTGCACTCGGGGACCAGCACCACCATGTTGACGGCCAGCGCCGCCCAGAGTGGGTCAACCGGCATGGCGTGGGCGGGGATGTCGTCCGACAGCCCGACGAAGGTGGGCAGGGTGCCGGGCGGCAGCTTGCCCGATCCGTCCGGCGCCTCCACCGGCGAGCCGGCCAGGTTGGCCAACAGGCGTTGCAGGACGTCGCGCTTCACCCCGGACAGGGTAAGCTTGCCGGCCGAGGTGATCTCGCCCTCAGGCACCGCGGCCTTGACCAGGTCGATGTGGGTGGGGGCAAACTCGACGGCCGTGTAGCCCTGTCTCTGTGCCCCCAGTGTGGCGGTTGCCTTGACGGTGAGGCCGAACCAGGCGGCCCGTGGCACGCGGCTGTCGGCGGGCTTGGTGTAGACCAGCACGGCGGGTGTTGCTGGTGGTTCGTAAGGTTCGTCGTTCATCCGGTGTGGTCCTTTACAAATAAGAAGGGACCCTGAAAGGGTCCCTGGAGAGGCTCTGGTTGCTGTGTGTTGTATTGCGCTAGTGAATCTGCGCTCTCCTGGGCACAAACTGATGCTGTACGGCGGTATGTGGCCGCATATTACTTTAGCAAGATTTTACACTGCGTGCAATAGGCTTATATTCATATGCATTTGTGGGTATATTTAGAAGCAAAATAGACAGGTGCGTCACTTTCGCTTTGGTCTGCCCTTTGAAGGCGAAGGCCGCGCGGTAAGTGGGGCCGCCGCTCGCAACTGGCAAAACCTCCATCGTCCCACGGCGCACCAACGAGCAATCCAATGATGTTGCAAATGTCCACGGCATGCGATCATAGCGCGCTACCAATGACTGCCGTGGCAGGACGTTCCGCATGCATCCTCAACTCGGTGATTTCGTCCAGGTTCGCAACCGGCGGTGGCTGGTGGAGGACGTTGCCGACCTCGGGGATAGCCTGCACACCCTCACCTTGGCCGGGATCGACGACGACACCCAGGGAGAAGTGACCGAAATCGTCTGGGGTGCGGAACTGGACGCCCAGCGGCTCAGCCAGGACGACTGGCCCAGCTTGCTGGAAGGCACCGCCGAGGACCCGGAGGTCTTCTCCGCCTATCTGCGCACCATCAAGTGGAATACCGCCACCGCGGCGGACCGGGACCTGCTCCAGGCGCCGTTCCGCGCCGGCATCCGGCTGGATGCCTACCAGCTTCTCCCGCTGCGCAAGGCGCTGCGGCTTCCCCGGGTCAACCTGCTGATCGCCGACGATGTCGGGCTTGGCAAGACGATCGAAGCGGGCCTTGTCCTGCGCGAACTGCTGCTGCGCCGGCGGATCGACTTCGTTGTCGTGGCGGCCCCGGCCGGCATGGTGCGCCAGTGGCAGGACGAACTGGAGGCCAAGTTCGGGTTGGCGTTTACGATCGTCGACCGGGACTACCTCGCCGACCTGCGCCGCGAGCGCGGGTTCGGGGCCAATCCTTGGGAGATGGGGTCCCGGTTCATCGTCTCCCACAGCTTGTTGGCGGACGAAACCTACATGGCCGGGCTGCGCGACCTGCTCGGCGAGTTCCGCCCGCGCGCGCTGCTGATCCTGGACGAAGCTCACCACGCGGCGCCGGCCCATGGCGCCCGATACGCCGTGGACAGCCAGTTCACCAAGGCGATGCGCGCCCTGGCATCCCGCTTCGAGCATCGTCTTTTCCTCACCGCCACGCCGCACAACGGCCATTCCAACTCGTTCTCGGCGCTGCTCGAAATGCTCGACCCGCAGCGGTTCACGCGTGGGGTGAAGGTCCGGCCGCGCGACCTCGAACCGGTCATGGTGCGGCGCCTCAAGCCGGACCTCCGTCACTTCGGCGAAGCGTTCGCGGAACGTGTCGTCGCCCCGATGGTGATCGACAAGCTCCCCTCCGACAGTCCCGAACTGGTCCTTCCCCGCCTGCTGGCGGCCTACGGCGACACCTTGCTCTCCCGTGCCGCCAGGCGCGGCCCGCAGCGCGCCATGCAGGCCCGGTTGATCTTCGTCGGGCTGCAGAAGCGCCTGCTTTCCTCGATCGAGGCGTTTGCCCGCACGCTCACCAAACACCGGGACAGCCTGGCGCGGAACCTTTCCGCATCGCCGGCGCTGGCGCGGGACCTGATCCAGTCACCGGGCCAGGACGACGATGCCGCCGAACCGGACGAGGACGCGGCCACCACCGCCGCCACCGTGCTCGCGGAACTCGATGCCACCCAGGCTGAACGTGCCGCCGACCTCGCCGCGGTCGATGCCATGCTCGCCATCGCGGAAGCACACCGGGCGCGGCCGGATGCCCGCGTGCGCTGGCTGGCCGACTGGGTCCGCGCCAACATGACCATGGCGGGCACGTGGAACGAGCGCCGCCTCGTCATCTTCACCGAATGGGATGCCACGCGCATCTGGCTGGAACGGCGGCTCGCCGAAGCCCTGTATGACTTCGATCCCGAGGGCCGCATCGATCACATCATCGGCGCCACCCCGCTCGACCGCCGCGAGGCGCTGAAGCGTGCCTTCAACGCCGACCCTGCCGTTGAGCCGCTGCGCATCCTGATCTGCACCGACGCCGCCCGTGAGGGCATCAACCTTCAGGCCCGGTGCTACGACCTGATGCATTTCGACCTGCCCTGGAACCCCGCCCGCCTGGAACAGCGCAACGGCCGCATCGACCGGAAGTTGCAGCCCGCCTCGAAGGTCTTCTGTAGCTATTTCCTCTACCGCCAGCGCCCCGAGGACATCGTCCTGGAAGCCCTGGTGCGGAAAACCGAACTGATCCGCACCCAGCTCGGCTCGGCCGGACAGGTTCTGGCCAACCGCATTTCCGACGATCTCGACCGCGACGGCATCTTCCGGCCCGAGGCGCAGGCGAAATCCATCGCCGAAATCGCCGACGACGAAGGACTCGCGACCGCCCAGGAGGAAATGGACGACGCCACCGAACGGCGCCTGGCCCGCGAGGCGCGCAACCTCGATGACCTGCGACGTCTGCTCGAACAGTCCCGCACCACCGTCGGCGTCGAGCCAGAGGAACTGATGCGGGTGGCCGGCACGGCACTCGCCCGCATGGGCGCGCCGCTGTCCGGCACCGCCACCGGCGATGTCCAGGGTGTCACCCTGTTCAAGCTCGACCCCAACGATCCCGCCTTTGCCGGCGGCACCTGGGCGGAAGCATTCGACGACCTGCGCGTCCGTCGCCGGGAACGACGCGAGCGGCTGAAGGACTATCGCGCCGCCGCCCCCCTGCGGGCCGTCGCCTTTCGCCCGGCCATCCTGCCGAACGGCGCCGACGCCGCGGACGTCGTGCAACTGCATCTCGAACACCGGCTTATCCGCCGCCTGCTCACCCGGTTCACCAGCCAGGGCTTCCAGAACAGCCTGTCCCGCTGCTGCGTCGTCGCCGGCCCCGGTGCACAGCCGCGCGTTCTGCTGCTCGGACGGCTGGCGCTCTACGGCCCGGGTGCGTCCCGCCTGCATGAGGAGATCGTCACCGTCACCGCAATCTGGTCCGAAGCCGCGCACGGCAAGCAGCCGCTCCGCCCCCTGGGCACAAGCGGCGAGGGCACCACCATGGCGCAGCTCGACATGGCGCTGCGGGACCCGCGGATGGTTCCGGCCGCAATCCGCGCCCGTCTCGCCCAGGCCGCTGCCGGCGATGCGACCGATCTGGCCGCGGAACTGCAAGCCCGCGCCGCCGCCCGCCGGGAGAAGGTCGAGGCCGATCTGGCCGCCCGCGGTGAGGACGAGGCCGCCTCCCTCCAGCGCCTGCTGCAAGACCAGCGCGCCCGCATTGCCGATGCCGCTTCGGTGCCCGAGGATCGGCAGATGTCATTGCCCGGAATCGTCGACAAGGAACTGGCGCAGCTTCGCGCCGATCGCCGGCACTGGGACACCCGCCTGCGGTCCCTCGACGCCGAAATCGCCACCGAGCCGGCCCGCGTGCGGGAGGCCTATCGTGTCCGCGCCGCCCGGGTCGAGCCGGTTGGCCTCGTCTATCTCTGGCCGGCGACGAACTGAGCCATGGCGGACGATCCCAATCTTGAATGGCTCGGCCATGTGCAGCCGGTCGGCCTTGTCGTCGCCCCCCGCGTCCTCACCGAGCGCGGTCTGGTACCGGCCGAGCAGACCCGCGCCGACACCGAGGAAGCCGAGACCGTCATCCCCGAGGACGGCGCCCCCGCCGATCCATGGGCCATCGCCACCACCCTGCTGGGCTGGCAACCGGCGCTGGTGGCCGGCGCCCCCGGCGGCCCGGAGCTTCCCGACGATCTCTCGGCCTGGGTGCCGGAAGCCGAAACCCGGCTGGCGCCCGACTGGGCGGTGCAGAAACCCGGCGGCGGCTGGCAACTCCTGGTGCAGGTGCTTCCGCCGGGCAAGGACCCGGACGGGCGCGGCGCCCTGGCCGGGTGGGAGGCCACGCCGCACCAGCGGCTGGAACGCCTGCTGCGGGAGGTCGGCATTCCCATCGGCCTGCTGATCAGCGGCGATGCCTGGCGCCTCGTCTATGCCCCGCGCGGCGAAACGTCCGGCTGGCTGCGGTTTCCGCTCGCCCCGCTGCGCCTGGTCGCGGGACGGCCGATGCTGGGCGGGCTGAAATTGCTGCTCGCCCGCTTCCGCCTGTTCAACGATGCCGAGCCGCGTCGTCTTCCCGCGCTGTTGCAGGAGAGCCGAGCTGCCCAGGCCGCCGTCTCCGCCACGCTGGCGAGCCAGGTGCTCGGCGCGCTGCACGACCTGCTGCGCGGCTTCAACGCTGCGGATCCCGAGCGCATGGCGGCACTCGCCCGCACCCGGCCGGACCATGTCTACGAAGGACTGCTCACCGTCCTGCTGCGGCTGGTTTTTTTGCTCTACGCCGAGGACCGCGACCTTATTCCGTCCCGCAACGACGCCGCCGCCCGCGGTCTCTACGCCCGCGGCTACGACGTGCGCGGGCTGCATGCGCGGCTGCTGGACGATGCCGCAAAGAACCCGGACACGATGAACGAGCGCACCGGCGCCTGGGGCCGCCTGCTGGCGCTGTTCCGGCTGGTGCATACCGGCGACGGCACGGGCTGGATACGCGGCCGCGGCGGCGCGCTGTTCGACCCGGAAAAGTTCCCGTTCCTGCAAGGCCAGGACGCGCCGAACGCGCCCGTCGTCATTCCCCGCCTTTCCGACGGCATCGTGCTGCACGTGCTCGACCGGCTGCTGGTGCTGGGCGGCGAGCGGCTTTCCTACCGCACCCTCGATGTCGAGCAGATCGGCAGCGTCTACGAAACCGTCATGGGGTTTTCCGTCTTCCCGGCGCCCGGCCCGTCGCTCGCCATTGCCGCGGGCAAGAACAATCGTACGCCGGTTTTCGTCGATCTCCAGGCGGTGGCGGCGCTACGGGGCAAGGATCGTGTGCGAGCGCTGAAGGAGGAATATTCGCGGGCCCAATTGTCCGCGAAGCAGACCGCCGCCATCGAGGCGGCGCAGGACGAGGCGGCGTTGGCGGACGCACTGCGTCCGCTGGTGGATGAACGCGGGTCGCCGGGTGCTACCATCAGCCCATCCGGCACGCCGCTGTTGCAGCCGACCGATGAGCGTCGGCGCACTGGCAGCCACTACACCCCGCGCGATCTGACGCACCCGATTGTCCTCCACGCACTGGAACCGGCCTTCGAGCGGATCGGTGCAGATGCGACTGCCGAAGATGTGCTGGCGCTGAATGTCTGCGACCCTTCCATGGGGTCCGGCGCCTTCCTGGTGGAGGCATGCCGCCAGATCGCGAGCCTGCTGGTCGCGGCGTGGGCAAAGCATCCAGGCAGCCGTCCCTCAATCCCGCCCGACGAGGACGAGGAATTACTGGCCCGCCGCCTTGTCGCGCAACGCTGCCTGTATGGCGTGGATAGGAACCCGCTCGCTGTCGATCTGGCACGGTTGTCCCTCTGGCTGGCAACGCTCGCCCGCGACCACGAGTTCACCTTCCTCGATCATGCACTGAAATCCGGGGACAGCCTTGTCGGGCTGACTCGGGCACAGATCGGCGCACTGACCTGGGGCGACGATCGGCAGGGCAGCCTGTTCGGTCGATTCGTCTCCGGGCGTTTGGAGGAAGCCATGCGGGCGCGCGCCGAGATCCGCGATGCGCCCGACGACGTAACGCGCGCAATTCAGGAAGCCCGACATGCTTTGTTGGAAAGCCGGATGGCGGACGTGCGGGCGCTTGGCGATGCGGTGCTGGCCGCTTTCTTCGGCTCGGAGAAGCCGCGCGCCCGCCTTGCTGCGCTGCATGGTTTACAAGATTTGGGTGGGCGTGCCCCCGAATCTCTCTGGCCGGAAGTGCGGAAGCGGGCGGCCGCTTTGCGCCAAACGGCACGTCGGCTACGACCTTTCCACTGGGAGATCGAGTTTCCAGAAGTTTTTCTTGGAAAGAATCCCGGCTTTTCCGCAATAATTGGAAACCCTCCCTTCTTAGGCGTAACCGAACTAGGCGGCGGAGGAGAATCTTTATATTCTGAATATTTACGTTTAGTTGTAGCTCAATCCGGCGGCAAGAGCGATCTATGTGCATTTTTCTTTCGGAGAGCCTTCGAGTTTTTGGCAAGAGGTGCGAGCCTTGGACTATTAGCAACCAAAGCCATTGCCGAGGGCGACTCGCGAAGGATGGGCCTTGTATGGATTTTGAAGAATGGTGGACAGATCTATAACACAAGGACACAGGTGAAATGGCCAGGCGAAGCCGCCGTCTTCGTTTCATCCGTGCATATTGTGAATGGAAGCCGCAATCTGACTGAATATAATGGAATATTTACCCCATGTATATCATCATTCCTTTTGCCGACCATAGAGATAGAAGACCCCGTTAGATTGCATCAGAATGCGAATTTGTGCTTTCTTGGCATAAAAATTTATGGCGCAGGGTTCATATTTGGAAAGGAATCTAGGCAGCCGCCGATGGAAGAAATTGCTACACTCCAAAAAACCGAAGAGCGAAGGTTTCTGCGCGCCTACATTGGCGGCCAAGAGCTTAATACAATACCAAGCACATCTTTTCCGCGAACTTGCATCGGCGTGTGTGAAATTGAATCCGAGGAAGATCTAAGAAAATTACCAAATATTTATAGGATTCTTGCTCAATACGTTCTGCCAGAGAGGCGTAAGAAGGCCGGATCACTGAAGACGCTTTGGTGGAAATACGGACACCGTGCGCTTGACATGCAACAAGCTACGCGCTCTCTTGAATTCGTGATAGTGAAGTCCAGAACGAGCAACACTTTTTCTTTTAGGCACTTTCCAAATACCGGCATTTTTAACGACGATGTTGTGATATTCTCTCAAAACGATTGGAGCTTTTTTGGGCTTATTTCGGCAAGAACTCATGAGGTTTGGGTCAGATGGTTTTCTTCGTCATCTATGGACAATAATTTGCGCTATACACCAACTACATCCTTCCTGACGTTCCCCATGACAATCCAGCGCGATTTGCAGGAAGTAAAAAAATCCGCTCGAGATTACGCTGACGCTCGTGATCGAGTGCTGGTGTCTCGTGGCATTGGATTGACCCCTCACTCATCCCCTCATTTCGTTTCCGAGAGTGAACCGCAAAACAGCCCGCTTTGCGCCAGCATTTCGGCGAACCTCTGCATCAGCGGCAGAAGGCGGTGCTCCGGCATGTTTGGGATCAGCTCATAGAGCATGCATCCC
>CAIVPZ010000093.1 GCA_903907955.1 uncultured Acetobacteraceae bacterium
TCGCCCTCAAAAGACCTGTCGGAAAACCATGACGGATTGCGGCCGCTGCGCGCCGCTCCCGAGGCGCTCAGGAAGGCGGCATGATGTTCACGTTCCGTCCCCTTATGCGTACCAGAAGGCCTGTTGGTTAGTTCCGGCCCAGAAGGCCTTCACCGGCGGCAACTGCCCCTTGGCGACATGCATGATGTATTTGCGGCCGGCGCCGTCGTAGGTGTCGCCGTTCGCATCCTTCTCGGACAGCGGGTACACGGCGTCCTGCGGACGGTTCCAGCCAGGGCCGATGGCATTCGCCATGGCGCGGAGCGTGTAGTCGGTGCCGAACGCGCCGACGCCGGACCTGAAATACAGCCAGCCATTCGTCGTCGGCTGGCGCTTCAGGTGCAGGCCGATCTCCAGCATCGCCAGCTTCGGCACCAGCCGCAGAGCCTCGTCATCGAGCACGCCGAGCCGCGCAGGGTCGAATTCCTGGCCCGGCACCAGGCCAATCTGCGCCATCCGCGCGACGATGGGCGCATCTGCCTCGGCCGGCGGATTGGCCTTCATCAACCGGGCCAGGCGGGTGAAGTACGCCGTCACGTCGAGCACCCCGACCTGCTTGCGCACCGCGGTGGTCATGTCCACCGTTGGATCGACGGCCTCCACCTTGGGTTCATAGGGCTTGCCGTAGGCGCTGAGGGGAACAGCGGTGAAGCGGTCCTGCAGCACATGCACCGCGCGGTAATCCTCCGCCGTGCCGGTGCAGTAGATGCGGCCGAGGATCCAGACCATGCCCGTCGGCGCCTTCACCTGGACCACGCCATCGGGGAGCGCGCCGGACCAGTTCGGACCGGTGATAGCGTAGGTCTGCGGCTTGCTGCCGGTCGTCGGCGGGCTGGCGACCATGAACACGTTCGAGTAGCCGTCCAGCATGGGCAGGATGTAGTAACGGTCGCCCATGTCGGGGATGCCGACGATCCACGGCTCCTGCGAGACGTCGAGCCAAGCCTCGGTATACAGTGTGTCGGCGTTGGGCGCGGCGCAGCAGTGGTTATCCACCGCCGGATAGGTCCGCATTTTGATGAACTGCCCCATCGGGGCGTGCTCACCATCCGGGCGGACGACATTGGTCTGCTGCTGACGGACCATGTCGAAGGTCACCAGCGGATAGCCGTAGATATACGCGTCGACAGCGATCCTGACCGCCTCCACGGGCCCGATCCAGGGCAGGTCGTCCGCAGAGGCACGGCCGGGCATTCCGGCGAGGACGGCGAGGCATGCGGCCATGACGAAGCATCGGAGCAGGGCCGTCACGCCTCCCGCCATCGCCGGCCTCATGGCGTCGGGACGACCTGGTAATAGACGCCATTGGCGCCGTACATGGGCTGGAACCAGGTGTTACCGTTCAGGTAGTACGTCGCGCCTTCCCGGTTGATCGGCATCGATCCAGGCGGAAGGGTGGCGTAATTCACACCCATCGCATAGCCGGACGCCGCGGCGCCCGCGGCATATCCGGACGAGTAGGCCGCCCCGCTGTTAGCGGAGGCTGCTGCCGCCCCCACCGCCACGCCGGCAACCGCACCAGCCGCCGCCGCACAGCCGTAACACCCGGAGGAATAGGACGAGACTGCCACCGGTGGGTGGTAGGCCGGATAGCCTCCATAGGCCGGGTACCCTGGTGGGTGGTAGGCCGACGCGCCCGACGCGGTGGTGTGCGTGGCGCCCTCGCCATAGGCGCCGGACGTGCTGCCGCCGTACGTGTTCGTGTGCTCGGTGCCGCCGCCGTATTCGTGGCCCGTGCTGCCCCCGTAGGTGTTCGTGTGCTCGGTGCCCTCGCCGGCCTCGTGCGAACTGCTTCCCCCCCCAGCGGTTCTCGTGGCTGGTCGAGCCTGCGCTATGCTCGGTGCTGCCGCCATAGCGGTTTGCCGAGCCCCAGGCCGCCGCCTGGCCAGACCACAGGGAAGCCGCGCCGATCATCAGCGTGGCGGTGATGGCAATACGTCCGTTCATCACTGTGCTCCGATCTTCAACGCTTGTCGAACAGCGGCTTGACGCCCGGGGGGAGCGGCGACGTCGGGTTCGCGAAGGGTATGCGCTTGCCCGCCTTCACCTTCTCGGAGGCGGAAAGGTCCGGCATGGTGGCCGGATCGAGCTGCCAGTTGGAAAGCTCCAGCTCGTGGCGCAGCAGCAGGGGGTCGGCGCTGTAGACCGCCCGGATCCGACGCGGGAGCTTGTCCTCGGTGCCGATCCATATCTGCAGGAACACGTCGTCATTGGCCCAGGCGACCATGTCCGTCCTGACGCCGCCCACCACTGCCGAAGGCCCGATCGTGAATGCCAGGTTCGCCTTGTGCGCCAACGCGGCGTAGGGGTCGTCGAGGAGCAGATCGGTGAACGGATAGAAGATTGCCGCCGTGTCATACGCGTGCTTCAGGGCCGCATCGATCGTCGGCGGCGCGTCGGCGACCGCGACCAGGTCCTCGGCCGGCGAGTACGCCATCATCGTCTTGCCGTCGTAGATGAACTCGGAGGCCGGCCCGTCGCCCGGCGTGACGATCCTGAGCTTGTTCGGCCGCTGCATCGCCACGTCGTAGCGCACCGAATAGACAATCGGCGGACCCAGCTTGCTCGGGTACTCGTAGCCCGCGACAGCGGTAAACGTCATGGCGTTGGCCGCCGCGAGACGGGCGCTGGTTGCCTTCAGCAGGTCCAGGGCCCGCGGCTCAAGAATCAGCTTGAACTCCCCCGCCTCGGGCTTGCTCGCAGGCGGCGTCTGAGCCATCGCTCCGCCTGTGACCAGCAAGCCGACGGCGAGCGCCAGCGTCCGCGAAACACGTATCATCATTGATCTTCGTCCCCGAAGCTTCGCCTTGCCTGAGCAAGGCATTGCGTGATCACGGAACCATCCCGCATTCGAACATCTTGTTCATGATCGGGCCTGCGATCCTGTTGAAGAACTCTTCGCGCATTTGCGGATCGCTCCTCAGGAAGGCGACGGCACGCTTTTCCTCCTCGTTGTGCTTGCCGCGGCTCGCCCAAAGCTGCTCGCAGGTCGAACTCTGGTACTTCTGGATGACCTTCTCGGCGACCTTGTCCAGGATCGGGTGCTGCGCACGGGCAGGGCCGACCGCCGCGAGGAGCATGATGGCAAGAGCAATGGTGGCAAGCTTGAGCATCTGGACCATCCCTTGGGAGATGTTGCGAAGAACCGACTCAGGAAACGGAGACGTGCCCGCTGAGGCAGGTAACCCCTCCTCCGGTCACTTGGCACCCCTTGAACGATCATGGCAATGGCATCGCATCGAACCGTGCCCCCCGTAGCAAATGTTCTTCGAACCGGTGGCGGAGAACACCGAAAGGCACGAGCTTCTGATGTGTCCGGCACGCGCGGTGCGGTCGCCCGAAACGCCGCACACGGCGGGTAGAATCACGCGCCAACTAAGCACCCTACCGGCGGGACTGACTATGCATTTTGCGCGACGCCTTCAGTTTCACCGTGGGCGGCTGGTCTCCGAACCGGCGGGCCGGCGCAGGGTCTTCGAGGGGGGCTCGCCGAACAACCTGCGGTAAGCAACGGCAAACCGGCCGAGCTCCCAGAACCCGTAGCGCATGGCAATCTCGGTTACGCTCGCCCCGGCCGGGTCAGCCTGCCTGAGTGCCCGGTTTACGAGATGCATGCGTCGAAGCAGGAGGAAGCGTTTGGGCCCCATGCCAAAGAACTCGTTGCAGATCTCCTGGAGGCGTCGGCGGCTCGTGCCGAGGACGCTACATAGATCCAGCATAAAGAGGGGCTGATCGCTGTACGCCTCGGCCAGTTCCTGAAGTTTGCGCAGGGTCACGGTATGGCGATAACGGGTCGGCGAGACGTCACTGCGCTCGGGTGTGTCAACGCAATCCAGCAATCTCTCGGCCAACGCATCTTCCAGACCGCGGGCCGTGCCAGGGTTGGCAACGACGGCCGGGGCCGTCTCCGCCAGCGCCGCCAACTCGGCGTGCAGGTCACGAAGACGGTCCAGCGCCAAAGCTGGAACTGTCGCGACCAGCGCGAAGGGAGACAGCAAAAATTCCAGGCTGGCCGCCGTCGCACCAAAATCCATCAGGGCGTCGGCGGGAAGGAAGACGGTGCCCCATGTCGACGGCCCGGTGAGCCGCTGGAATACATATCCCCCAGGGGCGTGCACCCCGACCTGTGTCGCGCCGAGTTCCCTGCCCGAAATGCGGATGGATGGGCCTGAGCGCGACTGGAACGAGAGAGCCACGTGCGTGTCCGGGATCACGAAATGGGCAACGCGGGCCAGATTTTCCGAGGCCCGCAACATGCCGACCCGGTTGAAGTCGAGCAAGGAATACCGAGCTGCAAACCGGTCCGGCGAGTCCGCCGTGAACTCGCAACTGGGCGATCGGAACACTGCGCTGAACGCGCCGATGTCCGTGCAGGTCATCGTCGCGCCGGATGGCATCGCCCTTCCCCCCTGGCTGGCAACTGTTTCTGTTGCGCCTTCATACGCGCTGGGGCGTGAACTTTCCAAGATTCCCGTCAACAGGCGCCGCCTCGGGCCTGGACCTAGCGCGCCACAGTTGGATGTACATCCGCGGCCCAATGCCAAGATGCGCTCGAAAGCACGCACGGAGGCCCGGCTCGGAGGCGCCGAGCGCAGCAAAGAGGTCCGCGGGGCTCGCGTCCTGCCGGGCCGGATCCCGGAGCAGGTCTTCCAGCCGCTCAAGCAAGGCCGCTTCTTGTTGGCGGAGGGGCGGATCGGGTTCCGGTCGGCCCGTTTCCAGGCATTCAACAAGCATTTCCAGCAATTCCTGCTCCAATCCCCGCGAAGCGCCGGCATCGAGGGGCAAGGCAGGGTGCTGTTCCGTCAGCTTCACGGCGGCGCGGCAGAGATCCATCAGTGGCCGCAGCGTCCGGCGGGACGGGAACCAATGCCGCAAGCCCTGAGGGACGCGGAACGCCTTACCCGTCAGGACCTGGCCGCTCATGGCGAGCGCCTCGGCTGACAGGCATACCGCTATCCAGCGCGCCGCCCCACGCGTGCACCAGTGCGGACGCGCCCCGGCGCCGATCGTGAGCATTTCGTGCTGCGGTATCGGCGCACCGTTCCACATGGCCTGATCGCCAGTGTCGGATGGCAGCATGATCACGATGCGACCTGCTGTCGGGCAGATGAAGGCGATGCGCGCCTGATTTTCCTCCGCGGCGAGCAACGACAGCTTAGGCAGGACGATGTGCGTGAGCTTCGCGCGGAAGGGCGCGGGGGCACGCGTCACAATCGCAATGTTACCAATGTCATTCAGCGCTGCCGCAAAAGCAGTCGGGTCGCCAAAGTTGGAAAGGATTGTGGATGTCATTGCCGGGTTCGCCTGAGCTTGGCGCATGACGGCAGCCAACGGCTATGCATTTTCGGCGGAAGTTCGACAGTGGACCGTTAGATTCGCGCAAAGTGCATAGTCGCACCAGTGCGACCGGCCTAGGGTGGCCTGTCTCACGGCAACGGAGCTTTGATGGCATCCCCGCGCAGCGATCTGCGGCGAGCTTCGTTCAGCGGTCGTGGCGGCGTCCGGGGCGACGCCCCGCCATGATGAGATTGCGGACCACTGATCTGAGCAGACGGCCTCAGGGGAGGCGATCGTGAATCCGATGCTGACTGGGTGGCGGCTTCGGTGATCCGAGCACCGATCTTGGTCAGAGGGATCTGCAGGATGGTGTGCGGCACGGCGGTCACACTTCGTCCAAAAAACGGCGCCGAGGCAGCCGTATCCGGCTCCGACCCCACGCAAGCGCGTGTCGTCCCAGGAACGGGTCTTACCTGACGGTGCCGGCTCCCTGCCAATTCGATCGATTTCAGTGCCGGCCAAGTGCGGTGCGCCAAATTGGGGATACCTCTATGCCATGTGACTGCCGACGACTTGCCAGCCTTTCCTCGCGCTGGCTGACGCTGCTCCTTCTTGCACTGACCCTAAGCGCCTGCGGTGCCGCGGTGACGCGCAACGGAGTTCCCACGGACCTGGCCCAGCAAGCCCAGCCGCTCGGGATCCCCGGCCTCAGGGCCTGGGGTGACATCATCGAACAGGACCAACTCGACAAATTCGTGGACCGGCAGGCGCGCATCCTAAAGGACCGATTCGGCCCGGAGATCGCCGCTGGGCGAACGCCAACGCTGGACTATCTGGCGATCTCCGGCGGCGGACCTGACGGTGCCTTCGGAGCGGGCGTACTGAAAGCCTGGAGCCAGTCCGGCACCAGGCCGCAGTTCCAGGCCGTCTCCGGCGTCAGCACCGGCTCCATCATCGCCCCGTTTGCATTCCTGGGATCTGAGTACGACCCGCAGCTTGAGGAGATCTACACCACGCTCCGCACTGAAGACGTCGTGGAGCCGACGATCCTCAGCGGCCTGCTGTCGGGGGTGGCCCTGAGCGACACCACCGGGCTCGCGAACAAGATCGCCCACTACATCACGCCGGAGCTGCTGGAGAAGATCGCCGCCGAGTACCGGCGCGGACGGCTGCTGTTCGTGGGCACCACGAACCTCGACGCCGGCCGCCCGATGATCTGGAACATGGGCGCCATCGCTGCATCGGGCCACCCGGGAGCGCTGCAGCTGTTCCGCGACGTGATCCGGGCCTCGGCCGCAATACCCATCGCCTTCCCACCCGTGTTCATCAAGGTGCAGACGCCTGACGGTCGCGTCTTCGACGAAATGCACGTTGACGGCGGCGCGACCTCACAGGTGGTGCTTGTGTCGCCGCAGATTCCGATCGCCGAGCTGACGCGCCAGCACCTCGGCCGTAACCTCGATCGTCGGCTCTGGGTCATCATCAACAACCGCGTCCTGACCGAGCCCCAGACCATCGAGCCACGGATCGGGCCGGTCGGCGGCGCGGCGGTAAGCTCCCTCATCCGCGGCAGCGGCATCGGCGATGCCTACAAGCTGTACCTGATCTCCCAGCGCGACGAGGTCGCCTATCACGTCGCCTGGATACCGCGGAGCATCCCCTGCGTCTCGAAGGAAGATTTCGACCCCGTCTACATGCGCTGCATGTTCGACCTCGGCGGTCACGAATTCCAGCGTGGCAACCTGTGGAGCGAACTGCCGCCCTACTTTGTCCTGCCGCCCCAGACCAAGCCGGCGCCGAGCGGCCGAACCGTCAAAACTTCGCAGAGATAGGGTGAGAGGGGGCATCTTCGGAACGAGCGGGCGGCGAAACCAGGAAATGATTTCTTTGCCTTACGAGAAGCCACGTCCGCTCGCGGCGCCGGTGACGACGGCGCTGACATGCTGGTTGCTGCCCGTGGCGCCGCTCCTGGCCGTCGCATCGGCAGCGCGGGCGCAGGACGTCGAGCCGCGGGCCTTTTCCAATGCGCCGGTCGGCGTGAACTTCCTGGTCGGCGGCTATGCTTTTACGCGAGGGAGCCTGTCGTTTGACCCTGCGGTCCCGGTCACGAACGCGCGGCTTACCACATCGAACGCCATTCTGGGCTACGCCCGCGTTTTCGATTTATGGGGCAAGTCGGCAAAGTTCGATGTATCAGCGCCCTACACCTGGCTCTCCGGAACCGCCGAATTCAGGGGCCAGCCGGTGGAGCGAACGGTGAACGGGCTTGGCGACGCCCGGTTTCGCGTGTCGGTCAACTGGTACGGTGCGCCGGCACTCGCGCTGCCCGAGTACAAGGAGTACAAACAGGACCTTATCATTGGGACCAGCTTTGCGGTTACAGCACCCGTCGGGCAGTACGACTCCAGCAAGGTCGTTAACCTTGGCACCAACCGATGGACCTTCACACCGGAACTGGGACTTTCAAAGGCTCTCGATCCGCTCACGCTCGAACTTGCGGCGGGACCGACATTCTACACGGACAACACGAATTTCTATGGCGGCCACACCCGGTCGCAGGACCTGATTTTCCTGGTCCAGGGCCATGCAATTTACAGCTTCGGTTCGGGAATCTGGGGATCGCTGGACGCGACCTACCTCACCGGCGGGCGGACATCGGTTGATGGCGAGCCGGACCACGACCTGCAGCGGAACTGGCGCGTCGGAGCCACCTTGGCCTTCCCGTTGAGCGTCCGCTATTCGATCAAGCTGTACGGGCTACAGGAACCCGCTCCCCGCATGGTCGCGGTAGATTTGAGCGTCGCGCACGTAGCCAGCGAGCACCTGCAGGCTGCGGTGGCGCGAGACCTCCTGGATTTTGAATATGCTGGCGCCCGTCCGCGCCGCGCTGGTAATGAAGCCCGCCCGCAGCGAATGGCCGCCGAACAGCGCCGGATCGTAGCCGGCGAGCTTGGCGACGGCCTGGACCAGCCTGGCGACGGCGCGGTCGCTCATCGGCTCGTCCGTCACCTGACCTACCCGCCCGATCCGGCGGAACACGTAGCCCTCTGCCACCCGGGCGGCCGCGAGCCAGGCGTCGAGAGCGGCCACCGGACGCAGACGGTCGCCGTTGGGAATAGCTACCATCGCCCCCTCGCCTTCCTGGTCGGCCTTCGATCGCCGGATCACCATCCGGATACCTTCGGCATCGCGGCGGATATCCTCGACGCGGAGGGCGACCAACTCCGAGCGCCGGAACGCGCCGGCAAACCCGATGGCGAGCAGCGCGCGCGCCCGCACGGCGCGCAGCTTCTCACCGGCGCAGGCGCGCAGCATGTCGCGCAGCACATCGGCGTCGGCCGCGGCCTTCTGCGCCGGCGCTGCGGCGCGCGATCGCCGGATGCCGGCCATGACCTCGGCGATAGCCCCGCTCCCGTCGGCGTGCTGCGGCGGCGTGTGCCCGGCGCGCTTGTGCGCCCAGCCGATGGCGGCCAGCCGGCGGGTGATGGTGGACGGGGCGAGCCCAGCCTCGGCCTCGGTGGCGCAGAACCGCGCCACCACCCCCGGATTGGCGGGGAGCGGCGGCACGCCGCATGCGGCGCACCAGATTTGAAACCGGTGCCAGTCGGCGTCGTAGATCAGCCGGGTGGAAGCGGCGCGGCTGGCGGCGGCATAGCCGCGCACGGCGTCCGCCTCCTGGCCCAACGCCGCCGGGGCGCCGCCCTCCGTGACCGGCACGATGTCGTCCATCTCTCCCCTCCCCCGCTGCCGTCCCTGCCTCGCCCGCCGGCGCGTGAAACCGCCGCAGCATCGTCCGCCGCGCGTATTTTGTCCGGAAATTTCTACTCTGTCCGGGAATATTTTATCTGTCCGGAAATCTCTGAGTCTCGGCCATATCGCAGCCGAACCGATTCCGGGCGGAAAACCCTTATCGCGCCTTAGTCAGTTGCGCCTTATTCGTCGGCGGGGCGCAGAAATCCATGTTCCTGATCCCCGATCATGAAGAGCAGCAGGAGGTGTGGGGAGCGTCAGGGTGCTGCTGCAGATTCGAACCCGGGCGCTCGATGGCACGCTTCGGCCACCCTGATATC
Organism: uncultured Acetobacteraceae bacterium; assembly: GCA_903907955.1. Classification (GTDB taxonomy): domain Bacteria; phylum Pseudomonadota; class Alphaproteobacteria; order Acetobacterales; family Acetobacteraceae; genus Rhodovastum. The sequence continues at coordinate 9,387 of CAIVPZ010000093.1, forward strand.
CAGCTTCGCCAACGACAACGTGTCAGCCGCCGCTCATGCCGCCGCAACCTGCCCCCCACGCCTCCTGACGCTCTCCAACCCGAGCCAAGGATTGACACTAGGGATCGTGTGGCACATTATACACGTGCGCCATACTAGAAAGTCTGCCATGCCCCAACATGTTGCCATGGCCTCGAATGGCCGGCTCGTCATCCCCGCGAATGTCAGATCCGAGCTCGGGATGCCGGACGGCGGAAACTTCATCGTCCACGTGGAGGACGGACACATCCGCCTGGAGCCAATCCAGTCGGCGGTCGCCCGCGCACAGGCCATCGTCCGCCGTTACGTGCCGGAGGACGTCAGCCTCGTGGACGAACTTACAGAAGACCGGCGACGCGAGAGCGAGGGTGAGTGATCCTGTCCTCGACGCCTCGGCGGTCCTCGCGCTGCTGAACCGTGAGCCGGGCCATGAAAAGGTCGCGGCCATCCTCCCGGCGGCGCTGATCGGCACGGTCAACCTGACGGAGGTTATCTCCAAGCTCTGCGAGCGAGGCGTGCCAGCGGACGCCGCGATGGAGGCGGTCCAATGCCTCGGCGTCGACATTGTCCCCCATTCGCCGGGGCTTGCGCTCCGTGCCGGCGAGTTGCGGCCGCTGACCAAGGCGTTCGGGCTGTCGCTGGGAGACCGGGCCTGCCTCGCCCTCGGCCGGGAACGGCGCGCCACGGTCATCACCGCGGAGCGACACTGGGATGAGCGTGTGGAAGCGGCCGCCGACGTCCATGTCCTGCGGATCCGTCACGCCACGTAACCGCCACCACGTCGGCAATTGTCAATTTCGCCATCCACTTGCATTGGCGGCGGGTTCGCGCCGCAGAACGCAGAAATTCGTTGGCTGCCGGACGCCCTATCGCCAGGCACGGCTCAGGAGAGCATCCATGGCGTTGATAATCCGGTGATCCTCGGGCGCAAGCGAGGCGATGGCAGGGCCGAGAGCGTCGCCTGGAACATTCGTGATCTGAAGCGGATCAAGGACAACCGGCCGGTCATCGATCACAAAGTGCGGCCCAACGTCGCTGTCGGCGACGCCGAACTCTTCTGCGGCGACAAGGGGCACGACGACCCGCCGCTTCGAGCGGCGAAAGCGGTCGGACTGGACCATGAGGACAAACGGGATGACCCGCTGACTCCGGCCGGGGTTGCGATGGACGTCGAACTGCTCGGACATCAGAGACTGTCGAATTCGTCCGCGA
>CAIVPZ010000094.1 GCA_903907955.1 uncultured Acetobacteraceae bacterium
CATCGCCCACGCGGTCGGCGCCGGGAAATCCTACGCCATCGCCGGCGCCATCATGGAGCAGAAGCGGCTCGGCCTGATCAGCAAGGCCCTGCTGGTCGTGCCCGGGCACTGCCTGGCGCAGGTATCCCGGGAATTCCTGCAGCTCTATCCGACCGCCCGCATTCTGGTTGCTGATGAGACCAACTTCGTGAAGGAGAAGCGCTCCCGGTTCCTCGCCCGCGCGGCGACGGCCAACTGGGACGCCGTCATCATAACGCACGCCGCCTTCCGCTTCATTCCGGTGCCGACCGCCTTCGAGCGGTCGATGATCGAGGAGCAGATCGCCGCCTGCGTCGGCATCGCGCTACGCGTCGAGTCCGACGACCGCATCACCCGCAAGCGCCTGGAGGCCATGAAGGAGAAACTGGCCGAGAAGCTGGCGGGGATGAAGGGAAGGCGCGACGACATGGTCACGCTGGAGGAGATAGGAATCGACCAGATCATCGTTGACGAATCTCAGGAATTTCGGAAGTTGAGCTTCGCCACCAACCAGGTGAACCTGAAGGGCGTCGATCCGGACGGCTCGCAGCGGGCGTGGGATTTGTTCGTCAAGGCGCGCTACCTCGACCGCAAGCGCCCCGGCCGCGCGCTGATCCAGGCCTCCGGGACGCCGATCACCAACACGCTGGGCGAGATGTTCACGCTGCTGCGGTTCCAGGCGCCGGAGGCGCTGCTGGAACGCGGCGTGCATGAGTTCGACGCCTGGGCGTCGGCGTTCGGCGACACCACCACCGAACTGGAATTGCAGCCCAGCGGCACCTACAAGCCGGTGACCCGCTTCGCCGCCTTCATCAACGTCGCCGACCTGATGATGATGTTCCGCTCGATCGCCGACGTGGTGCAGAAGGCCGACCTGCGCGGCCATCTGACGCTGCCGCGCATCCGCGGCGGCCAGCGCCTGCTGGTCACGGCGGAAGCAAGCCCGGCCTTCAAGGACCATCAGCGCCACCTCGCGGGCCGGATCGCGGCGATCGAGTCGCGCACCGGCCGGGTGCAGAAGGGTGACGACATCTTGCTGGCCGTCATCACCGACGGACGGCACGCCGCCATCGACATGCGGCTGGTCTGGCCTGCCAGCGGCGACGAACCGGCGAACAAGCTCAACAAGCTGATCGACAACGTGCATCGCATCTGGACCGAAACCGCGGACGCGACCTACCTTCGGCCGGACGGCACGCCGTATCCGATCCCCGGTGGCGGGCAGATGATCTTCTCCGATCTCGGCACGATCAACGTTGAAGCCACGCGCGGCTTCTCGGCCTATCGCTGGATCAGGCAGCAGCTCATCGCCCGCGGCGTTCCCGCCGGCGAGATAGCGTTCATGCAGGACTACAAACGCTCGGCAGATAAGCAGCGGCTGTTCGCCGATTTCCGGGCCGGGCGCGTCCGGGTGCTGATCGGCTCGTCGGACACGATGGGCACCGGCGTCAATGTGCAGCAGCGGCTGAAGGCCCTGCACCATCTCGACGTGCCGTGGCTGCCGAGCCAGATCGAGCAGCGTGAGGGCCGGATCGAGCGCCAGGGCAACCAGCACGACGAGATCGACATCTGCGCCTACGCCACGCTCGGCTCGATGGACGCCACGATGTGGCAGAACAACGAGCGCAAGGCCCGCTTCATCGAGGCGGCGCTGTCCGGCGATCGGGCCATCCGCCGGCTGGAGGATGTGGGCAGCCAGGCCAACCAGTTCGCCATGGCCAAGGCGATCGCGTCAGGCGACAGCCGGCTGATGCAGAAGGCCGGACTCGAAAGCGAGATTGCCCGGCTGCAACGCCAGCGCGCCGCGCATGTGGACGACCAGCACGCCATCCGGCGGCAGATCCGCGACGCGACGCGTGACCAGGCCCATGCCGAGCGACGGATCAAGGCGATCACGACCGACCTGGCCCGGCGCCTGCCAACTCGCGGCGATCAGTTCACCATGGAGATCGAGGGGCGGACGATCAAACAGCGCAGGGTCGCCGGCGCCTCGCTGCTGACAAAGATCCGTCTCGCTGCGCGGGCGCGCGATCCCCGCTGCTGGACGGTCGGCCGCATCGGCGGCTTCGACCTGACCTGCGACATCCAGGCCGCCCGCCAGGACGCGCGGCTGGAACCCGACCTCGTGCTGGAACGGACCGACTTCGCGCAGCCGATCGCCATCGACGGCGAAACCACGGCGGCCGGCCTCCTCGCCCGGCTGGAGCACGCGCTCGACCGGATGGAAACCGACCTCGAAGAACATCGCCGCCGCGTCACCGACGCACAGGTGCGGCTGGCCGGCTACGAGCCGCGTCTCGGCGAGGCATTCCCGTTGCAGGGTGAACTCGATGCCAAGCTCGCCCAGCTTGCCGACATCGAGGTGGACCTTGCCGCCACGGAGGGCGTGGTCAGCGAGAAGCGTCCGGTGCAGCCTGGGAAGGCGGCCTGAAAATCCGTGGTCTTCCAACCCCAAACCGGCAACCGGGCCAGCCCGGACCCGAAGGATGCCCGTGCGCTGCCGGGCATCAAACCCGCGGCAGGCGGTCTCCTGGCATGCCTCTATTTGGTGGCCAGCTTGCGCGGCCGGCCACCTTTGCGGCCATTCTTGCGCGCGGCGGCAACCTTCGCGGCGGTGCGTGCCAGACCACCGCTCTTGCCGAGCAGTCCTGCCATCCAGCGCGGCGATCCGAAGACACCTTCCAGCAGCGCCGGGAGGTACAAATCCGCATCGAGTTTGGGCCAATGCAGGCCCAGGCCGGCAGGCGTGATTTCGATGACGGCCAGGTCGGCCGGCTTCGCATCGGCCAGGCCTTCCGCCAGATGCGGAGGAAAGGCCAGTTCAAGGCCGTTGCTCAGCGTGACCATGATGCGTCCCACGCGGCGGTCATAGCGCGCCGCGACCGCGTGCGGGCCGCTCTCGCGGCGCATGCGCATGCGCTCTTCGGCCTCCTGGATCGCGGTGTCAGAGATTTCCACGGATCGTCTCCCATTCGGTGCAAAGAACTGGGATGTGGGCCAGCAGATCGGCGCCTATCTGGCGTATCTCGGGTGCGTTGAACCCGTAGCTTTCACGCAGCTCCGCCGGGCCGCCTGGGCAGTTGAGCAAGAACACAGCTTCACCTTTCGCGCCGATGACATGCACATGCGGCGGCGGGTGGTCGTTGGGGTAGATCGTGACCCGCAGGCCGCCAATGCGCAGAATCGTGGGCATGGTGTCGTGTAGCAAAAACCCAAGCGATTTGGAATGCTGAAACCGCCGGCCCAACCACGCGGGCGGCTCCGCCCGCGCGATAGTCCGCCCAGCCAGCCAGATATCCCGCTGTTTGCAGCCGCCGAAAGCCGGAACAAGAGAACGAGAGGCAGAAAATGGCTGCCGCATCACCGACCGCCGCCGCAAGGGACCGGCCTCCGGCCTCGCGCTGCGCGCGCCCTTGCCCCGCCGGATCGGGATGCGCCGCGCGGGAGGGGGCTTCCCGAAGAACAGGGGAGGATGAAACCCGAACCAAATGGAGCCAGCCATGGCCGACTATTTTACGAAATTCAGCTTCGTCATCACGGTGACGCCTGAGCAGGGAAACTGGTTCGCGCAGGTGCACAGGCTTGCCACGGAACTGATCGGGCACGCCGAGGACGGCGCGGCGCAGGAAGGCATCGAAGGGCCGCAGGACGTGGTGCTGGCCGCCCTGGATCTGGCCGAGAAGCGCGATGGAGTCCCCTGCATCGAGGTCACCCATGATGAGAATGAGGGGACGGTCTGGGTGCGCTCCGAGGATTCCGGTGACGTGGATTACACCGTCGATCTGGTGCAGGTGTTGCTGAAGCGATTTGAACTTGATCTGGTCATCGGCTTTCAGTGGGCCAACACCTGTAGTCGTCCCCGTGTGGACGCCTTCGGCGGTGGCGCCGTGGTTATCTCGCGACGGAATGTAATCTGGTTCGACACCGGAGCCCTCCTGGAACAGACGGTCAAAACCGAAACCGCACGGCTCAAACTCAAGCCCGATGTTGAGCTTGAAGATACCGATCTCGACGACGTCGTGCATGACATCGCTTCCTCCCTCGCCTCTGACGCCAACAATGGCGGCACCGGCACGCAGCTCGACTTCCTGTTCGAGCATGGCTGGAACCCGCCGGAACACCTGCTGCGGGAGACAAGGGTATGACCGGTTGTATCGACGCGAAGATCACCTTCAGCGTTACCATTCATGATCAGCATGCCCTGCGCCGCGCCGCATGGAAGCGGGCCAAGGAAAGCTGCTCGACGGCAAGGGACCATGCCGAGTTTCGCCGGCGTGTGGGCGGCATCGAGGCTGACCTGCTGACCCTGCTCGATGACCGGATGTCACCGCCCGGCGCCTCGATCGAAGACTCCTGCGTGGAGTTGTCCCGGTTGGAGGCTGCGCTGTGACCGAACTGGAAGCGCTGATGCTTGCGCGTGACATGCCGGCGGTCATTCACACCTTGCTGCATTACACGGCCGACGACGCCACCGTCAGCTATGCCTATCGCAAACGCGATGACGCCCTCACTGCCGCCCGCAACGCTGCCGAGGCGCACGCGGCTGATCTGCGGCGTTCCGACAGCGCTTTCCTGCGAAGCACGGACGCCGACGACAGCTACGAAATCGTCGTCGAGGACTTCCGGTCCTGGGCCATCGTGTCCCTGCGACATCGACCCACGGGAGAATCCGGCAGCCCCTGGCGCTGGATCATCCAGCAGCATGAGGTCGTCGAAACGCTCCACCACGAGGAGACGGCTGCCCTGGTGCTGCCGGAACTCGCCGTGAGCCAACCTTGATCCGCCAGTATCGCGCGCATCGCCGGCGCGGCGGGCCGAACCCGCTCGGCGTCGGCGTCATCCCGGTCGGCGCCCTCTTCTATATTCAGGACGATGGGTGGTGGCGCGACCGCTACCGCGGCGCGCCAGTCTGTCGCAATCCGTGGATCGTCGAGGCCTATCTGAACGGCACCATCAGCGCCGCGCGCCGCAACCGCGAGACCGGTCTGTGGGATGACGTCTATGCCGCCGGGCGTTCCGACATGGCGCTCGTCCGTTCGCTGCGCGACGGCCGCCGCCGTCAGATTGCCGTGCGCACGCTCATTCTGCACGAGGAGCACGGCCTGTCGATCGGGCCGTGCGGTTACCCGGATCTGCCCGACATGCGTCTGTGGCGGTTATCCGATCCCGGAGCACATTCCCCGAACCGCACGAGTCGTCCGCGTCCTTTGACCACCTCCGCAATTCCGGCCGCCATGCCCTGCCCGTCTGCCCTGATTGCAACAGCAGGAAAGCCGGAGCTGAGGAATGGACCAAGCCAGAAAACGACGGAGGACGGACTGGGAACAAAACGGCTGCCGCATCGCCGTCCGCCGCCGCAAGGGACCGGCCTTCGGCCTCGCGCTGCGCGCGCCCTTGCCCCGCCGGATCGGGATGCGCCGCGCGGAATGGGTCTTCCCGAAGAACAGGGAGGATGA
>CAIVPZ010000095.1 GCA_903907955.1 uncultured Acetobacteraceae bacterium
CCGCAGTGTGCCGCAGCAAGCGGCGTGAGAGATGGGGGTCGGCCCCCCGCAACCGGCTTGCAGGAGCAGGTTGCAAACCACCGTAAGCGGCGTGGGTCAAAAGCCCGGGTCGTGAGCGTTACGGAAAAGGCGTCGCGAGGCGTCAGGTAGGAGACAGGAAGGCGAACACCCGTGAACTGCCGTACAAGTGTCGAAATTACTCAGATGACGTCGAAACCGGCGAGTGCGGTTGCGCCGGGATCAGTCTGGCCGATACCTGCTTACGGGCCAGGCGGCGTCCGGCATAGAGGCAGCGCGATCCTGTTTCAGGCTCTTACGTTGAACTGCGGGAACCTTCGGTGGCGATGCCAAGCGAAAGGCGCAAGCCCGAAAGGCGAGGCCGACAATAGCGATGCGCCACCAAGGGACGGAGCCGCTCGTAGTAGCGTCGAGGCCGCTGTAACGGCGGTGGAGCGAAGGGGCGGCGTCATCCGGCAGGCAGACGGGATCAACTGGGCAACCAGGAGGAATCCCGCATGACCTGCAAGCCTTACGACATTCCCAAGACCTTGATCTGGGAAGCCTGGTTACGCGTGAAAGCCAACCAGGGAGCCGCGGGGATCGACACCGAGACGATCGAGCGGTTCGAGCAGAAGCTGGGCGACAACCTGTACCTCATCTGGAACCGCATGGGCTCCGGCAGCTACTTTCCGCCGCCGGTCAAGGCCGTGCCCATCCCGAAGAAGTCAGGTGGCGTCCGGATATTGGGCATCCCGACGGTCGCCGACAGAGTCGCGCAGACGGCGGTGAAGATGTGGCTGGAGCCACGCCTTGACCCGATCTTCTGCGAGGACTCCTACGGCTATCGGCCGGGGAAATCGGCGCTGGGAGCAATTGCCGTGACCAGACGCCGTTGCTGGGACCATGACTGGGTGGTGGAGTTCGACATCCGGGGGCTGTTCGACAATCTCGATCATGACCTCCTGATGAAGGCTCTGCGCAAGCACTGCCAGGAGCGCTGGATCCTGCTCTACGTGGACCGTTGGCTGAAAGCGCCAATGCAAACCGCAGACGGGCAGAAGCTGGAACGTGACAGAGGCACGCCGCAAGGAGGTGTCGTGTCGCCGCTCCTGGCCAATCTCTTCCTGCACTATGCTTTTGATCTGTGGGTAAAACGGCATTTGCCCGGCATCCGGTTTGCCCGGTATGCCGACGATGCCGTACTTCACTGCAAGAGCAAGCGACAGGCGGAGTATGTGCTTGATCGCGTCCGGGAGCGGTTCCTGGCTTGCAAGCTCGAACTGCATCCGAGCAAGACACGGATCGTGTACTGCAAAGATGTCAATCGGACCGGTGATCACCCCGATATCCAGTTCACGTTCCTCGGCTACACCTTCCGCCCCCGCAAGGCGGTGGACAAGTATGGCCGGGTCTACGTGAACTTCTCTCCAGCCGTCAGCCGTGAAGCTCTCAAGGCCATGCGGCAGACGATCAGGGGATGGCACCTGCAACTGAAGAGTGACAAGGACTTGGCCGACCTATCGGCCATGTTCGCTCCGATCCTGAAGGGGTGGCAGCAATACTACGGCCATTTCCATGGATCGGCGCTCAAGCCGGTGTGGCGGAACGTGAACCTGTTCCTGATTCGGTGGTTGATGCGCAAGCACAAGAGGCTGGCAGGCCGTAAATCACGGGCTGCCGAGACGCTCAGGCAGATGGCGCAACGACAGCCGGGTGCGTTCGTTCATTGGTCGCTGGGATATCAGTCGTAGGCTGGGTGATGGGAGCCGGATGAGCCGAGAGGTTCCCGTCCGGTTCTGAGAGGGGCCGAAGGTGAAACTCCTTCGGCCTACTCACCC
>CAIVPZ010000096.1 GCA_903907955.1 uncultured Acetobacteraceae bacterium
ACTGACACGGTCGCAATCTCATATTTGGCTGAGGTCGTGGTACCCCACCATACCCCCGATATCCAGTCCCTTGCGGCTCCAAGCCGAGAATCACTTTTCCCTGTCATTCACTGCGGTTTCAGAGAATCGGACGGCCCTGCCCCACCGGGCTGTATCGTGTTCCGGGCGGCGACAAGACACCGTTCCGGGTGTGCGGTCCCTTCGAAGTATTGGCCGAGAGCCGGCCGGAAGGCGGCGACGAATGGGGCTTGCTCCTCCGCTGGAATGACCGCGACAACCGCAAGCATGACTGGTTGATGCCACGCCGTCTGCTTGCCGGCGAGGCCATCGAGGTTCGCGCCAGGTTCGCCGCGTGCGGCCTGGACGTGGGGGCACACCAGGGCGCGCGGCAGGCGCTGGTAGAATTCCTGTCGTCGGTGAAGGTGCCGCTTCGGGTGCGCACGGTTCCGCGCACCGGCTGGTATCGGCCGCCGGCCGGCGGTGCGGCGTTCGTGCTGCCGGGGCGCACGATCGGCAGCGCCGCGGGCGAAGTGGTGCGGCTGGACCTTGACCCGGCGCCAACCGTCTATCGCGAGCGCGGAACGCTGGCGGGCTGGCAGGCCGAGGTTGCGGCGCGGTGCATCGGCAACACGCGGCTGCTGTTCGGTGTGGCGTGCGCCTTTGCCGGGCCGCTGCTGCCGCTGGCCGAAGATGAAGGCGGGGGCATCAACTTTCGTGGGGCATCGTCCAAGGGCAAGACAACCGTGATCGATGCCGCCGCGAGCGTGTGGGGCGCGCCCAGCAAGACCGGGCCGGACGCCTTCACGCGCACATGGCGGCACACCGACAATGCGCTCGAGTCCACAGCCGCGGCGCACAATCACGTGGTGCTGCCGCTGGACGAGCTGGGGCAGGCCGATCCGGCGACGCTGCCCGAGACGCTGTACATGCTCGCCCATGGTGCCGGGAAAGGCCGGGCGCGTGCCGGCGGCGGCAACCGGCCGGCGGTGACCTGGCTCACGCTGGTGCTGTCCAGTTCAGAGGAGAGCGTAGGGCGGCTGATGGAGCAGGCACGGCGCCGGGTGAAGGCCGGGCAGGAAGTGCGCATGCTCGACATCCCGGCGGAGGTGCCGGGCGGGCATGGGGTGTTCGAGGACCTGCACGGCGCTGCGGGTGGCTCTGCCTTTGCCCAGGCCGTCCGCGCCGGCATGGTCGCGCACCATGGCACGGCCGGACCCGCCTTCCTGGAATGGCTGGCCGCCGAGCTGGTGCGCGTGCCCGACTTCGTGGCGCAATCCCTGTTGCCGGTGGTGGCGAGCTGGTGCCGCGCGGAGGTGAGGCCCGGCGCCGATGGCCAGGTGCACCGGGCAGCCCGGCGTTTCGCAACGATCGCGCTGGCGGGCGAGCTGGCGACCGCCGCCGGCATCACCGGCTGGTCGGAGGGCGACGCCAGCGACGCCGCCGCCGTCGTGTTCCGCGCCTGGCAGGACGAGCGCGGGGGCACTGGCAGCCGGGAGGATCACCACCTGTTCGCCGCCTTCCGGCGCTTCATGGCGCTGCATGGGAATTCCCGCTTTGAGCGGGTGCGCGACCCCGATCCCGGCCAGCAGGACGAAGGCGACTTGCGGGACGGCACGAAGACGATCAACCGCGCGGGCTGGATGTGGCAGGAACGCGCGGCACGGTTGGAAGATGATGGCAGCAGCTTGCAGAACTTGGCCGGGCCGATCGATGAGCCAGTGTGGGTTTACGGCATCGTGCCGGAAGTGTTCGACGCGGAGATTGCCGCGCCCCTCGGCATGGAGACCCGCGACGCTCGGGCGCGCCTCGGCAAAGCCGGTCTGATCCGCGCCGGGAAGGAGAAGGACGCGGACGGCCGGGAGGCGATGCGGTGGGCCTACAGGCCGCGCCGCATCCCAGGCCAGCAGAAGAGGCCGCGCCTCATTGTGACGACAGCAGCAGCGTGGGAAGCCGGCGACGCTGGCCGCATGGGCGCGCACCGGGCACGGCCCGGCCTATCACCTGCACGGCAACCGCGCGTGGTATCGGGTCGAGGACCTGACGCGGTGGCGCGAGGAAGCCGCACGCGAGGCAGCGCCAGCGCCACGCCAGGGTAGGCCGGACGCGGCGCCGGACGACACCGCGCCGCGCCTGCCGGGCGTGTAGCGTCAGGCGGACGTGCTGGCGGCGGCGGTGGCTTCAGCCTTCACCCGCTGGACGGTGGAAACCCCGACGCCCAGTTCCCGCGCAACCTTGCCAATGCCCGTTCCGGCAGCGAGGCGGGCGCGGATGGCTCGTTCCGTGGCGGCCGGAACCTTCGGCCGCCCAAGTTGCGCCCCCCGGCTACGCGCCCGCTCTAGCCCCGCCAGGACCCGGCTTCGGATCATGCCGCGTTCGAACTCCGCGAAAGCCCCGGTGACCTGAAAGAACATGCGGCCGGCCGGTGTGGTGGTGTCGATCGCCTGTTGGTGCAGCACCAAGCCGACGCCAGCCGCTTCCAGCACGGCCAGCGTATCGAGCAAATCGGACAGAGACCGGCCGAGCCGATCCATTGCCCATGCCATCGCCACATCGAAGCGGGCGCGGCTGGCATCGTTCAGCATGGCGTCAAGCTGCGGCCGGTCCTTGCGACCCTTGGCGCCGCTGATACCGGCATCCTCATAGACGTGCGCAACGATCCATCCGCGCTGCGCACAAACCGCTTCGAGTGCCAGGCGCTGGTTATCGGTGGTCTGCCCGTCAGTCGAGACGCGGAGATAGAGCGCCACCCGCTTTGCCTTGCCAGCCATGTTCTGACCCTCCGGTTGCGGGCGGAATGATACCGGTATGCCGTGCCGAAAACAAATGTTTTCGGTATGTGGTTTTTGGCTGGTGACGACCCCGCGGAAATGCTTGCCTTGCGGGGTGCCGCTGCGGATGGGTTTTCGGTATGGCCTGATCTGCTGCGATTGACGGGCCGCCGGTGCCGAGCTGGCGCAGCAGCTCCTCCGCGTCCTGGCCGGTGCCGAGCTGGTGCAGCAGCTCCTCCGCGTCCTGGCCGGTGCCGAGCTGATGCAGCAGCTCCTCCGCGTCCTGGCCGGTGCCGAGCTGGTGCAGCAGCTCCTCCGCGTCCTGGCCGGTGCCGAGCT
>CAIVPZ010000097.1 GCA_903907955.1 uncultured Acetobacteraceae bacterium
CGCTGGTGCTGGTGCGGCCGGCGATGCCGAGGCGATGGATGCAGCCGCCGGACCAGGGCACCAGCCCGGCCCTGGCGCGATCGATCAGGCCGCGGCGATGCCGTGGCGCCCGTCGAAACGAGCACCAGGTGCGCTGCGGCCAGCTCGGCACTGGCGATGTTGCGGCGATCGCCGGCACGCGCACCAGGTGCGCCGCGGCCAGCTCGGGGCTGGTGCTGGCGCGGCCGGCGATGCCGAGGCGATGGATGCAGCCGCCGGACCAGGGCACCAGCCCGGCACTGGCGCGATCAATCAGGCCGAGGCGATGGATGCAGCCGCCGGCACCGTGCAGCAGCTCGGCGCTGGCGATGCTGCGGCGATCGCCGGCACGCGCACCAGGTGCGCCGCGGCCAGCTCGGCGCTGGTGAAGCAGTGGCGCCCGTCGACACGCGCACCGGGTCTGCCGCGGCCAACTCGGGGTTGGTGCTTCCGCGGTCAGCCTGGATAAATCCATCACTTGCGGCGTGCAATTTCCTCGGTAAGCGCGCGCATCATTTCCTGTGGAAACAGCACGCGGGCGGCTTTGCCAACTATCTCTTCGAAGTGAAATCTTGGCTTATAATCCGGCCGCTTATTTACGAAGATCAGCGCGGGTTGGATCGCGGCTCGCACGCTGGTGCCCCTTACTCCGGGCGTAGCCTTAGTGCCGGCGGAGACAATCTTGTAGATGCCTAACGGCCGCCCGCCTTTGCCACGCTTAACGAAGAAGTCAAAGCCGTTAGCAGTCACCGCGACGCCTTGCCGGATCAGGCGATTACGGGTACTTGCCGTAGCGTTGGCGCGGTATCCGCCTTCTCGGAAGCCGGCGACCCGGCTCATGATCTGGACCATCTGCGACCCCGGCACGTTGCCGAACGCATCCAGATCCGCCCCCCTTCCCGCGACCCATTGCTGGCCACCGCCCAATACGCCCATAGCCTTCATCGACTTCTCGCTACGTTTGTCGCCGCGCGGGCCGCCTTCGATTTCGGCTTTCAGGTATTTTCGCGGCGAAAGTCCTTTCGGCGCATCGTCGCTGATATAAACCCGGCTGTTCAGATCGCTGCGCGTAGCCTTGCCGTAGCGAATTGAGCTGACAGTGAAGGGAATCGGCCGATCCAGGATGGTGGGCAATTCCCTTCGCACTTCCCCCATCACGCCAACCGCAGTTCGCGTCAGGGCTTTTGCAATCGCGGTGGGGCTTGCCTCAGCGATCTTGAGCACAGCTTTTTCCATCTGGGCAAAGCCGTCCGAGAAATCTAGTTCGATCATGCGCGCCCCACCAAACCTTCCCGCTCCGGATTTTTCCGGGTCACAATCTCTATATCTTCATTCGAGCAAACAATAGTCGCTTCGTTCCAGACCAAGGCGTTTAAGCCCGCATCCAACATACCAGCATCCGCCAGAGCATCAGCTCCAATCATTGCCAGCGTGGCGCCAATTGCTCGGACGGCACGGCCAACTTCGGCTACAGCATGCTGGTTGTCCAGAGGATGCGCGGCGCGCAATTTTGTTGCATCGCCATCGTGTATTGCCTTAAGCGCGGCCTCTCCAACATTCAAACGCGCTCCGAGATCGCGCAACTTGTTGGCCAATTCCCCGATCTCTTTACAGAGCGTTGGCCCGTGGGCGCTGGTGCCTAATGCCCGTTCAATTCCGCAATGCAATAGCGCAACACAGAGTTCCCGGCCGACGTTGTATAGAGCAACAGTTGGCGACGTTAAAGCGGGGCCTTGGCTCCATATGCGCGTTTTTGGCTCTTCTTTCATAGCGTTATCCTTTATAGGTGGTATTGTTCAGTCGAAGTTAGTTTTGTTCTCTTGCCGCTGCCCGCGGGAAAGCCTTGCAATTCAATCACTCCCTTCCGTAGTGGCAAGAATAGACGGATTGATCTGGTATAGCCTCGTCTTAGAGTGCCCCGGAACTGAGTATGATGCTGCAAGAACGCCGTTCTTCACATCGGTTGCGTTCTTTGATGGCATCAAGTAATTCAGCTTCACCAGTGTCTTGCGGGCTTCACGGAACGCAAGGCCGGTCAGCGCCTCTTTCATTCCGTCTCCCGTGAGATAGTAGCACCAGGCCAGCCGCCCGCCCTCGCAGACTTCCCACCGACGCCAGCCGGCCCGCTTTTGGGTACGAAACCGCTCGGCCGGCGGGCATGGGTCCGGCTCAACCTGTGCTGCGTCCGGAAGTGGCGCATCTGCCCAAATATCAAACCGCGCCGATCCGTTCGCCAAGATGAAAGAGCGCAACAACGAAACCGCCTGGGCGTCCTCCCGTGCACCCAACGTTCCTCGTTCGCTAAGCCAAGCGCGAAAGCATGTCTGGGCGGCTTCGGATGCAGCACCGGAAGGCCAGCCGGTTAGACCGGCATCGCTTGCCATCTCACCCGCCACCCCAACCAAGGCGAATCGAAAGCCGACGCTCCGCACCTGTCCGCCCGCGTCAGGAAGATCAATAAGCCATGTCTGCAACGACTTCCGAATACGATCACGGACAGCATCAGGAAAACCGACAGGATCGCGGCGCCTGCGATCTGCAAGCATCGCTAGAAAAGCATGCAGCGGCGCACCGTAGAATTGTTGTGAAAATTCCCGCAAGTCTCGAACAAATGCATCAGGGCTTTCTGCCTCGTGAAGTTCTTCAAATGCGCCAAGTCCAACCCCCGCATCAGATGGCACATCAGGAAGCCTTACCTCCTGGCCCGCCTTCGGATCGCTGCCGCCTGCCTCGGCCATCTTTCCGGCAAGGCTTACTTCGGTTGACGACAGCAGCAACACCTTCCACCGCATCGCCGGCCTAGCAAGTCCCGATCGTCCGGCGCGCGCCTTGCCTTGCCCATTACTCAACATATAGGCAATTTCACCAATCACCCGGCCATCAACTTCGCCCATTTCATCAAGCAACAGCAGGGTATCATTGTGCGCGCTCGCCACTGCTTCCAACCCGTTGCCGGTCGCCCTCCAGGATCGGATAAACCCCCGCGCCCCCTTGTCGGGAGTGCCACCGCACACGCTTGCGGCCACGCGGAGCACCGTTGACTTACCCGATTGCGACTTGCCCAACAGATTGAACCCGCCGCCATCTTCGCCAAGCATTCCCAGCACAGGGGCGGCAAAGCCGCACGATGCGCCGAATATCAACCGCGAATTTCCGCAGCACAACAAGCCGATGCTATCGCGCCATTGCGCGACAGTGCCAGACGTATTGAATAGTGACGGCTCACGCGCTTCTGCCTGCAATACTACGCGCTCGCCGGGATCTCCGAAGGTGACATCAGGGAGCACGAAAACCGGCCGCCCGCCGATCTGGTGCCAGCCGACCTGTGTGACGCTCCGCGCACGGTGCGTGCACGATACAATGTTGAGGTATTCCGCAAGAGCCTGCCGGCCCGCCTGGGTGCCGTTCATCGACAACCCGCCATCCGCCAGCCGGCCGCGTAGCTCGGCGCACTCTCCGGTAAAGAGGGACCGGCCAAAGGATTCCTCATGCCGCTTACCGTCGCGGTCCTGCCAGGACAGCAGCAACCCCCACCCGCCGCCCTCGTTGTCCCGCAATTCGGCTTCGATAGCGAAAGGACCACAAACCCAAAAGCTCTTGGTAGGATCGTTGTTATTCCGATGCAGCCCATCAGCACGGATAGAAAATAGCGCTGCCAGATAAGCCGGCGCGCCACCCGCCGAGGGGGCCGCTTTCTGCACCGGCTCCGCGGCTTCAATCGCGCCGCGCACCCCGCGCTTGCCGCCCTTGCCGCTCATTGGTCCACCTGTCGCAACGTATCGTTGAAGTCCTTTCCGCAAGGTGGAACGGCAACTTTGACAATCCTACCTTCGGCCGCGAAGTGATCCACCGCACGTTGCAGCCCGCGCGCTGCGCTCTCGTTCGGGCCGTCATTGTCTGCGCACAGGATCACGGTGCGCACCGTCTGCGGCAGCACCACGCGCGCCATGTTCGGCAGGGAAACGGCAGACAACACCCGCAATTCTGGGCACGCAATCACCACTGACAATGCGGTTTCAATGCCCTCGGCAATCACCACCGACTCGCCATCCGGTGCCAGCGCCAGCGGCTTGCCGGTGCCGCCGCGCCATAGCCGGATGCAGCCGCCAGAAACCTTGCCAAGGCTCATCTTAGGGTCGCGCAGCGGCGCTTTTCGCCAGATACCGCCTGCATCTTTCGCCAGCCATGTGCGATGCGTCGCGACGTGTTCGCCCGCGCCGTTCGTCACCGCCGCCACCATCGCCGGCCAGTGCTGCCCACTCTCGCGATTCGAAAGTGATGGCGCGAAGCGCAAGCTCCGCGGTTGCCGGCCAAGCTCGGCCAAGTCAATCCCCCGTGCCGCCAGATAGGAAGCGGCTGGCGTGCCGGAGAGTGTTGTCTGTGCTGCCAGAAAGATGCGAAGGGCGGCGCCTCGGCGCGCCTCGGCCTCGGCATCGATCACAGCCGGTGCCGGGGCGGGTGGCGCCTGCCGCTGGGGTACAGGCGCCGGACCATCGCCCAAGCCCAACCACCGCCGCGCCCATGCCAGCGCCAGCCGCTTGTCGCCGCAGAACAGGACCGCGGCGACAAGGTCGAGTGCGTCGCCGGCATCGCCGCTGGCGAAGTCGCTCCACACCCCGGCACGGGTGCCGAACAAATGGATGCTCAGGCTACGGCCAGGCTCACCAGCCAACGAACCGACGCGCCATTCCGAACCCTCACGCTTGCCCGCCGGCAGCAGCTCGGCCGCCAGCGCGGGCGCTTGGCGTGCCAACATTCCGGCAATCTCGCCAGCGGCCGGGCCGTTCATGGCCGCACCGCCGCCGCGCGGGTTGCCAGCCGATCCGCTTCGGCGAAGTCGCCGGCTTGCTCGGCTCCCTTCGCCCTGGAGTCGAGCCAAGCGGCGAACAGGCGACGGTCCTCCGCGGTCATGTGCACCAACACCAGCGGCGGCGGAGGCAGGGCGCGCCGAGGTCCGGCGGAGGTTGCGAGGGGAACGAAATTCATAGCTGCCTCTTGATCCTTGAGGCGGCGGCCTGAATCGGCTATGTCCCATAGTGTCGATTGGGTTTGCCGATCCGGGCACCGCCGGGTTGAGTTCTTCACCGCCTCCGCCTGCCAGCGGGGGCGGTTTTACTTTTCAGCCGTGTTGCCGGCGCCAGTCCGGGCGATAACCCGGCCGCGACCATCAACGAATGCCGCGTTGACCCATAGCGCAGCGGTCGCGCGGTCCCGGCGAAGTGCTTCGCTTTCGAGTCCGTCCCCGAAAACGTTGACCAGCGCGGCAATCGCCGAAACTAACCCGCGCATCTTGAGAACTAAGCCAACGTAGTTGGTCGGGCTTCCATAATCCCGCCCCTCGCCATACAAGAACGTCTCAAATCGACCCCTCTCCGATTCTATCTCGCCGGCAAGCTTGCAAAGCTCACGCGCGGTATTCCAGATTCCTGGCACCAGATCAGCGCACATAGCATCGTCAAGCGGCGTTGATATTCCTGAATCAAGTTGTTTCTCGGCATCCAAGAAAGAATTTTCCAGTGCGAACAATACCTGAAATGCTGCATCCATCGGGGATTGTTCATCAACGGATGGGAACCAAATAACAATCCGGGCGTCCGTCTCTTCGATCGCTCCGGCCACACCGCCGAAGATCTGCCCCAGCGCCGTGCTTTCCTGGCCGGGCGGGCAATAGAGGACCGGATACTCTGTCATCGCGCACCCGGCCGCTTCACTGGTGCCCGATGATGGAACCGCCCCCGCGTCCACCTCCAACAGCGCCAGGGCTTCAGCCTCCTGCAAGCGCACGGATGCCCTAGCATCCGTCGCCAGCAAGGCCAGCAACGACGCCCATTCTTCCGCCTGCACCTGCATTTTTCCAAAGCCTCCGCGCGGCTCCGCGTGCGCCCCAGGGCTTCCGTCGCCGTCATCCGTTCGTACCCGCCGCCAGCGCCGGGCAGTCGGTTGCTGCTCGCCGGTACCATCAGGCGGCAACCGACTGCGCCGCGACGGTTGCCGCGCTGGTGCTGGCAACGCTGCGGCGGCGAATGAAGGCATGCAGGTCCTCGAGCGCATAGCCGATGCGGCTTCCAGATGGGGTCAGACGGACGAAGGGCGGCCCGTTGCCGTCCAGGCGCAGGCGTTGCAGCGTGCGCGATGAGAGGCGCAGCAGCTTGGCGGCCTCGGCTTCGGTCACAATCAAGACCGGCTGGCAGGAGGGGAGCGGCCCAGCAATGGGAAGGTGGGTGTCGATTTGTCTCAAAGGTGCCTCCGCATGCCGCGGGGTTGCGGCTCGGCGACACACAAAGACCGGCGCGGCCAGCGAAAATAGGAGGGGAAAATAGGTAGGGCATTTAATCGCTACCCCGTTTGATTTCAGTCCGGCCGCCTTCCAGGCTTCCCCAACTCCGGGAAAGCCTTTGACGCAACTGCCCAAATCCGCTTCCAAGCCTCGCCGCTCAGGGTTGGAAACTGCGAGAGGACAGCCGCATTCCAAGCTCCTTTATTGCGCTCACGCCGCCCCGCCTTAAGTTGGCCAAGAATCCAATCCTTCGCGCGTTTCTCGGGATTGTGGGCCGCGTCCGCACCGGCATTAGGCTGCGTTCTTTCGCCGGCCCCGGCCGGCAACGGCTGGTGCACCAGCACCGCAGAGAACTGCCCCACGGTCGAGGCGTCGAAGTCCGGCGCATCGCCGCTCCAAGCCGCCGGGGGGATCGGCTCAGGTCCGGCGCCGCGATCACCGATCGCCTCCAACCCGCCCGCCGCAAGCCGCGCCTTAAGGTCGGCACGAAGCTCATCCATCAGGCGGCTAATCAGCCATGCGGGCGGCTCGGTCCCGAGCTCGCGCATGCCTTCGTTGTCCTCGTTCTTGAGCTGCGCCAACTTCGCCAATGCACCAGGGCGTGACAGCACCAGCACCGCCAACGACAGCGGAAGCCCATCAACCACATGCACATGCGGGTCGCACCAGCGTTGCCGGGCGGCCAGTACCGCCGGCCGTCTGTTAGAGAAGGGTTGCACCATAATAAGGGGAGCAAAATAAACGGCCAGCGGCGGCGTCAGCCATCGGTAACGCCCATCCGAAAGTTCACACGCAAACAGCCGCAGATTTCCGAATTTTATTCGATCTTGCCATGCATTATGCAAGCATTTTCGTTTTTCTACCACCGTTGTCCATGCGTTCTTATCTTTTTCCTTTGGTTCACACCACCCGACAGGCGGATTTTGCCTTGGTGCGCGCCAGCTTTTATTTCCGGTTTCTCTCTCATAATCACGCTCAGCATTCTGCACCGCTTGCCAAGCGACCGGATCGCCAAGCAGCCGCGCCCGCCACCACTCCCACGGCACGCCATGCGCGGCCGGATCAATCCCGTCCGGCAACTCGCCGGTAAAGGGCGCCGGGTCCGGCGCCTTCGATGCTGGCATGTGCGCGGCCTCATGTCCGCCCCCATGGTGAAGGAAGCGGCGCGGCAAGTGGGGCATGAGGTCCCCACATGCGGCGGCCAACCGTGCCGCGCCTGCCACACCCAAGCGCACCGGCCCGAGTCGCCGCAAGGGCATCGCCGCGGCGATCATAGCGCCTACCTCGGCCAAAGAATCGCCCGCAGATTCGGCGCTTCGATCAGGTCGCGCGCCAGCGACATCGCAAGCACTGTTGCCCCCGTCCTTGATTTTCGGACAATCAATGCCTTTGCAAAGATGCCTTCCGGCGTGGTGGCAGCAAGCTTCGATGCCTGCTTGCTAAGCGTCGCGACTCTGCGATTGTTCTTCCTCGCTTCATCAGAAAGCACTGACAAGCGTTCGCGCCGTTCTGCCGACTTCTGTTCGTCGCGGATAAATTCCCGGCCCCCTTCGTCGTAGATCGGTTGCATTTGTTTCCGCGCTTCGGTTTCCTGGCGATGCAGATGCAGGATGGTACTGCACAGTTCCATCAAATCCGCATCGTCATGGGGCAGCGGCGGAAACTCTATGCCGCCATAGATCGGGCTGTAGATGGCATCGTGGGCGTAGCGGCGAATCCGGTCAATCACTGCCTGAAATCGCTCGCCATCGTCCGCCGCGGGGGGCGCCTTATGCTGCTCCGCTGCGGCGGCCCGTGGTTTGCCGGGCTTCTTGCGCGTACTCATGCCGCATCTCCGGCCGGCGCAAGAAGCGCCAGCGCTGCGGTATCGGCCAGGTTCTTGGCAGCGAGCGACGGAACAGGGGGAAGCGTCGACGGCCGCCGCGCCGCCTTGGGATGCGCGCTCATGGCTTGCCCCCGGTGCGGGCGGCGGCTTCCGGGGGCGTCAACGGGCCGCCCCTATAGATGTTGTATGCATGCTCCCGCAGCCGGTCGGCTTCCGTCTGGTAGCCGCGGGCCTTCCATTGTGCCTCCAATGACGTGGCGCACGCCTCAACCATGGCGCGGTTGCGCACCCGCGCGGATTGGAACTGTTCCGGACCGGGCCGCGCCACCGCTATCCCGACCGCGTCGCGCAGGGCAGATGCCAGCAACAAGTCCTCTACCAGCGCCACATCAGGCTTCAGCAGCGACGGCCCATAGACGGCAATGGCCCGCAGTTTGGCGACGATCCCGGCGTCGGTATGGGCCGGCGTTCCACCAATCGCCGTAACCAGCGGCTCCTGCTGTTTTGTGACCGCTTCAGCGTTCGCTTCGGCCTGCTCCGACTCGGCGCCCAAGGCATTCCAACCGGCGATTGCCGCCTGTTCCAGGGCGATGAACTCATCGCACAGGCGAATCAACTCAGCGTCAGGGTTCGGCTCGGGGGCGGGCGGCTTGGGCGGCCGGCGCGCGCCGGGCAAAGTTGGGGTATTCTCGGAACCAGCCATGGTTCGAAGCTCCTCAGAAGCTTGGGTTGTGGTCAGGCCGGACGGGCGGCTTGCAGCCGTTTGCCCTGTTGACGCATGTCAACGCTATTCGTTGACGTGATCGCATGTCAACGTAATTCGTTGACTGCCGGGTGGGCTGTTGCCAAGATCATTCCATGCTGAAACCCGGACAAAGCCGCGCCGCGCGGGGCTTAATGGATTGGTCGCAACAGGCCCTTGCCGATGCGGCAGGTGTCGGCATCAGCACCGTGCGAGATTTCGAGAAGGGACGCCGAATACCCCATCCAGCGAACCTGTCAGCAATCCGCGCCGCGCTGGAGTCGGCCGGCATCGAGTTCATCGAAGAAAACGGCGGCGGCCCCGGCGTCCGGCTGCGGAAGGCAGGACCATGAGCCTGATTGAGAACGAACGCACCAAACTGACTGCAACGGCACTTAACAACATCGGCGTTGCGACGTTCGTCACCGCGTTCGTTGCGCCGGCCGTAAGCTTCCTCTATGGCGCGTTCGTCCCCGGCCCGCATGGCTGGTGGCTTCTGATTGCGCTGGGCTGGTGCGCGGCGGGTATCGTCCTACATCTTCTGGCACGCGGCATCCTTGGAAGGCTGCAACCATGACCGACCTGCAACTGTATCTTCTGCTGGTCCCCGTCGCGCTCGTTGGGCTGGGCCTCGTTGCCTACTGGTGGACCGGGCGCATTCACCGTTGAAGCCATAACCGGCCCGTCCAACCCTTGAAGAATCCCGCCTGAAACCGGCGTTTCAGGCGGGTTGCGTGCGAGCGTGAAAGCCCGCTGATCCTCAAACCCGCCCCCGCGCGGCGAACCCTGCCAGGCACCGACAAGCCCGGCGGGGTTTCTTGTGTGTGCCGGGGCGATGCTGCCCATGCACCAGCCCGGCCAGTGAGGCCGAGGGGATGGGGTGGTGTTTCACCACCCCACGGCACCGGCTCGGCGCTGGCGATGCCGCGGCGATCGCCGGCACGCGCACCGGGTCTGCCGCGGCCGGCGCGGGGCTGTTGCTGGCGCGGCCGGCGATGCCAGGCGATGGATGCAGCCGCCGGACCCAGGGCACCGGCCCGGCACTGGCGATGCCGAGGCGATCGCCGGCATGCGCACCGGGTCTGCCGCGGCCGGCGCGGGGCTGGTGCTGGCGCGATCGATCAGGCCGAGGCGATGGATGCAGCCGCCGGCACCGTGCAGCAGCTCGGCGCTGGTGAGGCAGTGACGCCCGTCGACACGCGCACCCGGTCCGCCGCGGCCAACTCGGGGCTGGTGCTGGCGCGATCGATCCGGCCGAGGCGATGGATGCAGCCGCCGGACCAGGGCACCAGCCCGGCGCTGGCGCGATCGATCAGGCCGCAGCGATGCCGTGGCGCCCGTCGACACGCGCACCAGGTGCGCTGCGGCCAGCTCGGCACTGGCGATGTTGCGGCCGGCGATGCCGAGGCGATGGATGCAGCCGCCGGACCAGGGCACCAGCCCGGCGCTGGCGATGCTGCGGCGATCGCCGGCACGCGCACCAGGTGCGCTGCGGCCAGCTCGGCACTGGCGATGTTGCGGCGATCGCCGGCACGCGCACCAGGTGCGCCGCGGCCAGCTCGGCGCTGGTGCTGGTGCGGCCGGCGATGCCGAGGC
>CAIVPZ010000098.1 GCA_903907955.1 uncultured Acetobacteraceae bacterium
CGAAGCCTGCGCCAGCCGCGCCGCCTCCGCCGCCGGCTGCCGCGCCGAAAGCGCCGCCACCTGCACCGGCCCCTGCCGCGCCGCCGGCCGCCAAGGCACCGCCGCCGCCGGCCGCGCCCACACTGCCAGCAGCCCCGCCGGCTCCCGCCAAGGCCCCTCCCGCAGTGCCGGCAGCCGCTGCCGCCGCGCCGAGCCTGCAGGCCCCGGCGCCGAAGCCGGCGGCTCCGGCCGCTCCCGCTGCGAAGGCGCCACCACCTCCTGCGCCGGCCGCACCCGTTGCCAAGGCGGCACCGGCGGCACCTGCACCGGCACCGGCACCGAAGCCTGCGGCGCCCCCCGTCGCGTCGCCAGCGGCCAAGCAGCCCCCGCCGGCGCCGCGTCCGCCAGCGCCGCCGCCCGGCGGCCAGCGTCCGTCCGGCGGCGGCGGCAAGCAGAAGTCGCGCAACAAGTAGCCGCATCGTCGCACGCGCCATGCCCGGGTCCGTTCCGGGCATGGCGGCCCTGGTGCCGGCTTGCGGGCCGGTGGCCGCCGCCGCGCCGCCGGGTATCGCCAGCAACCGCCCGCGCCTGCGACGCTTGAGTGCCTCGCTGGTCCGAGGCAATCTTCCCGCATGACCGCTTCCTGTGACTACCGCATCGGCATCGACCTCGGCGGCACCAAGATCGAGGTTGCCGCGCTGGCGCCTGACGGCAGCCTGCGCCTGCGCCGCCGCATCGCCACGCCGCAGGGCTACGACGCCTCGCTCGCCGCCATGGTCGATCTGGTGCGCGGTGTCGAATCCCAGCTCGGCGGCAGCGGCAGCGTGGGCGTCGGCATCCCGGGCGTCATCAGTCCCGCCACCGGCCTGGTGAAGAACGCCAACTCCATCGCGCTCAACGGGCATCCCTTCGACCGCGACCTGGCCGAGGCGCTCGGCCGCGCGGTGCGGGTGGAGAACGACGCCAATTGTTTTGCCCTCTCGGAAGCCGCCGACGGGGCCGGCACCGGCCAGCATTGCGTCTTCGGGGTCATCCTCGGCACCGGCTGCGGCGGCGGCATCGTCATTGGCGGCCAGGTGCTGCAAGGCCGCCACCGCATCGCCGGCGAATGGGGCCACACCCCGCTGCCCTGGCCCACGGCCGAGGAAAGCCCCGGCATCCCCTGCTGGTGCGGCCATCGCAACTGCCTGGAGACGCGCATTTCCGGCCCCGGCCTGGCGCGCGACTGCGACGGTCCGCAGGCGCAGGACGCGCGCAGTCTCCCCGCCCGCGCCGCTGCCGGCGAGGCCGCCGCCCGGGCGGCCCTGGCGCGCCACGCCGACCGTCTCGCCCGCGGCCTGGCGGTGGTGATCAACCTGATCGACCCTGATGTGATCGTGCTCGGCGGCGGCCTGTCCAACATGGACCATCTGTATTCCGAGTTGCCCGGCCGGCTGAGCGGCTACGTGTTTTCCGACTTCGTCCATACGCCGGTGGTGCGGAACGTGCATGGCGACTCGTCGGGCGTGCGCGGCGCCGCCTGGCTGTGGCCGGCCCCGCCGGCATAGCCGCCATGCCCGCGCTCTGCCGCGATTGCGGGGCGGAGCCGGGCGAGGTGCCGGCCTGCCCGGACTGCCGCGGGCGGCGCATCATTCGCCATCCCGAGCTGTTCGCACTCCATATCGCCCACATCGATTGCGACGCGTTCTTTGCCAGCGTGGAAAAGCGCGACCGTCCGGAGCTTGCCGCCCGTCCGGTGATCGTGGGGGGTGGCGTGCGCGGCGTGGTGACCGCGGCCTGCTATGTCGCCCGCATCCATGGCGTGCGCAGCGCCATGCCGATGTTCAAGGCGCTGGCCGCGTGCCCGGACGCCGTGGTGATCCGCCCTGATCTGGCGAAATACGCCGCCGTCGGGCGGCAGATACGCAGCATGATGGAGCGGCTCACGCCGCTGGTGCAGCCCTTGTCGATCGACGAGGCGGCGCTTGACCTCGCCGGCACCGAGGCGTTGCACGGCGCGCCGCCGGCCGCCGTGCTCGCCCGCTTCGCCCGTGATGTCGAGCGCGAGGTTGGCGTTACGGTTTCCGTTGGCCTGGCCGGCAACCGCCTGCTGGCGAAGATCGCCGCCGGCCGCGACAAGCCGCGCGGATTCTGTGTCATCGGCGCCGAGGCGGCGGCGCTGCTTGCCCCCGAGCCGGTGCGGCTGCTGCCCGGGATCGGCCCGGCGCTCGCCCGAAAACTGGCGGGGCTGGGCATCACCAGACTGGCCCATCTGCAGGCGCTGGACGACCGCACGGCGCGGGCCCGGCTGGGCGATGACGGGCCGCCTTTGGTCCGCCGCGCCCGCGGCGAGGATTGCCGCCGGGTCGATCCGATCCGCGAGACCAAATCGATCAGCGCCGAGACCACCTTCGAGGCCGACATCTGCGAGCGCGCGGCGCTGGAGCGGCAGCTCTGGCGCATGGCCGAGAAGCTGGCGGGACGGCTGCGCGGCGAGGATTTCGCCGCCGGCGGGGTGGTGCTGAAGCTCAAGACGGCGTCGTTCGTCCAGCGCACCCGCTCACGTCAGTTCGCCGCGCCGACGCGTCTGCCCGACCTGTTGTTCGAGGCGGCCCGCGCGATGCTGATCCGCGAGGCCGACGGCACCGCGTTCCGCCTGATCGGCATCGGCGCCCAGCCGCTGCTGCCCGGCCATCTGGCCGACCAGCCCGACCTCGCCGATCCGTCGGCGCCGCGGCGGGTGGCCGCGCAGGCCGCCATCGACGCGTTGCGGGCGCGGTTCGGTGTCAGGGCGGTGCGGCGGGGCAGGGGGCTGTAGCCGAAAGACAACAGGGCATCGTTTCGTCCGCGTCGGGGGCGATCCGGCAACCGGCGCGCATCGCCCCCGCTCAACCCGGACCTACAGCGCCGCCAGGATCGCCTCGGCGCTGCTGACCTCGAAGCCGCCGGGGGCCTCGATGGCCAACTGCGTTACCTTGCCGTCCTCGGCCACCAGGGCAAAGCGCTGGCTGCGCACGCCGAGGCCGCGCGCCACCAGGTCCCATTCCAGCCCGAGCGCGCGGGTGAACAGGCCGGAGCCGTCCGCCAGCATCAGGACCTTGTCGCCCACCGCCTGATCCTTCGCCCAGGCACCGAGAACGAACGGGTCGTTCACCGCCAGGCAGACGATGGTGTCCACGCCCTTGGCGGTCAGCGCCTCGGCATGCTGCACGAAGCCGGGCAGGTGCCTGGCGCTGCAGGTCGGCGTGAAGGCGCCCGGCACGGCAAACAGCACTACCTTCCTGCCCTTGAAAAGCGCGTCGGTGGAGACTTCCTTCGGCCCCTCGGCCGTCGCCAGCGTCAGCTCGAACGACGGAATACTGTCGCCGACCTTGATCGTGCTCATCAGCGCTTGCGCTCCTCGTTGGTGCCGGCGGCCCCTCCGCCAGCACTTCGGTGCCGATACCTAGCCGCCAATGCCGGCCAAGTCACTGCCAGGGCCGCAAGCTGTGCTTGCGTCGCGCCGCGGAGTGGCCAAGATAGGGTGCATGGCAAGTCAATTCCCCGACCCGGATGCTTCCGCCTCCTGGCTGACCGGCCAGATCCTGATCGCCATGCCGGCGATGGGCGACCCGCGCTTCGTGCAGGCGGTCATTTACCTGTGCGACCACTCCGCCAAGGGCGCCATGGGCATCGTGGTCAATCGTCCGCTGGAAAACCCCAGCTTCGAGGACCTGCTGCGCCAGCTCAACATCGACCCGATTCCGCCCGCCCGCAGCATTCGTTTGTGCAATGGCGGCCCGGTCGACAATGCCCGCGGCTTCGTGCTGCACAGCGCCGACTGGACCGGGGAGGGCAGCCTGCGGGTGGATGACGGTTTTGCCCTGACCGCCAGCCTGGACATCCTCAAGGCCATTGCCGGCGGCGGCGGGCCGAAGCAGGGCGTGCTGGCGCTGGGCTATGCCGGCTGGGGACCCGGCCAGCTCGACGTCGAGATGCAGCAGAACGCCTGGCTGTCCGCCCCGGCCGATCCGGCCGTGGTGTTCGACGCCGAGCATGAAACCAAGTGGCGCCGCGCTCTCGCTACCATGCACATCGACCCGCTGCTGCTGTCGCACGCCGCCGGCCGCGCCTGAACCAACGGGTTCCAAGGGCAAAGCCCCTGGCGGGTTCCAGGGCGCTGCGCCATTGGCACTGAGATAGGCGCCGTCCCGGGTAACTGACTGCCTGTTTTCGCTTTCGTTCTGGGTTTGCGAGGCGCTTGCGCAAGCTGGCGGCGGCGTTGTTGAGGACCGCCGGCGTGATCGGCGGAACGGTGGGCTCGATCAGGCGCCTGGTCCGCCGGAAACACCGCGCCGGGCAGCGAGGTGGCCAGGATCAGGAAGTTGGCGGCAATCAGGCTGCGGTCGTCGAGCTTGGTCTGGGGGTTGCTCGCCTGCTGGCGCAGCCACTTATGCCCCGCCTCGATCGCCCCCGGGGTGTTGCGCCGGAGCACGAGGCGGATCGGCATCGGCCTCTGCCGTTTGCCCGATTGGAACCGCACCACGATCTCGTGCTTGGGGCCTCCAGGTCCAGGTCAGGCGGCAGACCGGCCAGAACGGCGGGGAAATGGTCGATCGAAGCGGATGATGCTGCTTGCATCCCCGCTATCAATCGTACCGATTCGAGCCGCGTCAAAGGGTAACTTAGTGCCTATGGGGCGTTGCCCCGACCCCCACCAGGGCTTTGCCCCTGGAGCCTCTTTCGTGAGGATGGGGGGCGATGTGGCCACTGCCCCCTTGCGGGCAGCGCCTGGCCTTGCTTGCCTCGCAACCGCAGATGCGGTCTGATCCCCGCATGAGCCGTCCGTCCCCCTCCACCCGCGCCGACTACCGCTGGTTCCACGCCATCACCACGCGCTGGATGGACAACGACGCCTTCGGGCACGTCAACAACGTGGTGTACTATTCCTGGATCGACACCGCGGTGAACCGTTTCCTGCTCGACCGCGGGCTGCTCGACCTGGCCGCCAGCCCGGTGGTGGGCATCGTTGCCGAGACCGGGTGCCGCTACATCGCGCAGATCACCTATCCCGACGATGTCGCGGTGGGCATCCGGGTGACGAAGCTCGGCCGTTCGTCGGTGCGCTATGCGGCGGGCATCTTCCGCGCGGCGGCGGACGTTGCTTCGGCCGAGGGGCATTTCGTCCATGTCTATGTGGACCGGGCCAGCATGCGGCCGGTCGAAATCCCGGATTTCATCCGCGCGGCGCTGGAACGGATTGCCGTCCCCGGCTGAGCGGGGGGCTGGCCTGCGCGGCGCGGCCTACGGCATCTTCGCGGGCAGCCTGATCGTCTCGCCGTCAACGATGAACGTGCCGTAGCCGTGATGGTGGATGGTCCTGGGATTCTTCTGCGCCGGGTCCGTCCAGGCCTTGAGCACCTCGCGAACAAACAGGTTGTATCGGTTGACCAGGCGCGTGTCGGCGACTTTGCATTCCAGATTGGCGAAACATTCGCCCACCAGGGGCGGCGCCACGCGCTCGGCTGGCACCGGCGTCAATCCGAACGCCGCAAACTTGTCGCGATCGCGGCCGGAGCAGTTGCCGACCTGCACGACTTTGGGCGCCAGTTCCACTGCCGGCACGGCAATGACGCATTCGCGGGTTGCCCGCAACGCGGCAAAGCTGTGACCGGCGCTGCTGACAACGCAGGCGACCAGCGGCGGCTCAAACGCGGCCATCATATGCCAGGACATGGGTCCGGGGCCGCGCCACGGACAGGTCAGTCATATCGCCGGTCTGTTCCAGGCTGCCACCTGAACCCTTCTCCTCGAGGCGCTCAGGCAACTCCCGAGCTTTGCGACAGAACCCGCAGCGCTCAGAGGGGCCGGCGAATTGCGGAAGTACATCCATATTCCGCAGCATTGAACAACCGTGCGGCATTCCCGCAATTGCGGCCGCCTGCATCTCTCATGAAAAGACAATAAATTTGTTCTGAATTCAATCCGCTACGAACGGGCCGCAAATTGCGACTCATTGCAAAAAAGAATCTATATTTATTCAAAGACATCGCAAGTGCGGCGCAAAATTATTTCAGTATCTTAGGACTGTCGCGGGCACTTACGAACCATGTCGCAGCGCTGTTGCACAACGTTGAAATTCAATTTTCAATGGACATCAGTTCGGTCGCTCGATACGATAGCTGCGTCTCCAGAAAAGGGGGATGGGAGTGAGAAACGAATCCGATGCGGCCCTGGCTGCGCTAACCTCCGGGTGGCAGGTCGCCCCTTCGGTTCCATCCGGTGATCTCGACAAAGCGCGCGCAGTGCTTGCCGCCGCCCTGGCTGGCGGAAAGACGCCTGAGCAGCTTGACCTGGCGCACGCAATGCGGCCGGCAAGCCCCGCGCCGGTGGCAGCGCCGGTTCAATCCGTGTCGCAGGTGCTCGGTTTCACCCAGAGCGCGCTCGGCCTGACGGTGCAGAATCCGAACGGCGTGCCGTCCTGGGCCAATGGCATGGCGCAGGCGGAACGTCTCGGCCCATTCATCGATACGATCGGCATCGGCAACGTCGTCGTTACAATTCCCATAACGAAATCCCGTATCTTCACGTTCGGCACGGCCGCGGACGGTTTCGCGGTGTTGCCGGTGACCGGCGCGCCGGGTTCCGCGACGTCGCTGACCCTCGGCACCGGGAGCGTGTGGTTCGCGGCAAAGCTGCTTGTTCCCGGCGCGCCGGCCGGAAGCTTCTGCGGGTTCCGCATCAGCGGCGGCACCCTGACCTCGACTGCGGCGGTGAAGCTGCAGAGTGGCGGCTATGTCGCGCCCGCCGGCGCGACGCTGACCCTGCAGGCGACCCTCGCGCCGCCGGCGCCGGGCAACGGCACGCCCGGCGCCGATCTGACCGCCGCATCGATCGCGCTGCCGGCGACGCTGACGATCAGCTTCATCCAGACCGCGGCGACGATCGTGGCGCTCGGCGACGCCCATCTCGATCTGTACGGCACGAAGCTCGACCTGAGCTGGCCGCAGCACACCGCGCAACTCGTGCCGGAACTGCCGCTGATTCTGGTGCCGGCGAAGCCGAGCGTGAGTTCGTTCACCTTTGCCAGCGTGCATTCGACCGCGTTCGTCCCGTCCGGCAGCGCGCCGCTCACCACCGCCGGCTGGGCGTTGCCGATCGCCACGACCGCAATCACCGCGCTCGGCGAGGCCAGCGGCGCCGGCTCGATTGTTCTGGCGCTTGGCGCGAAAGCGAGCGTCACGACCGCAGCGTCCGGCCAGGCGGCGGTCGCCGGCTGGCTCATCGGCGTCGATCCGACGCAACTCTTCGTGCTTCTGGGAGCGCAGGGCAGCGCCAGCCAGACAAACTTCACGCTTTGGCCCGGCGTGCCGCCGGCGAAGCGGCACGCCTCGGTGACCTGGCGGAACCCCGCGTCGTTCATCGCCAGCTTCCTCGCCACGGCGGGGCACGAGCTCCTGACGTTCGGTGGCCAGGCGACCGCCTGTCTCGACCGCCCGCTTGCCGCCGACGGCGCGGCTTTCCCGATCGCCGGGAATGCGGTGCTCAGCCAGGCCGTGACTGCCGTCAGCACGCACACCACCATCCTCGGTGCCCCCGCCGCGCCGGCAACGCTCGGCACCTTCGGGCTCGCCCTTGAGAACGCGCTGATCGGCGTTCGGGCGCCGAAGCTGTTCCTGATCACCGGGCCGACCAAAGGCACAGCGTTTACCCGCGCAACCGTCGTGCTGCTGCACGATTCGCTTTGGCTGCTGCCCACGCTGCCCGATCCGTACGCGGCGAATTTCGATCTGCCGGAACTGGTCCGGCAGGAGATGTCGCAGGCCGCCGGCGTGCTTGGCGTGGGCATTGCCTGGAGCGGCTCCGCCGGCCTCACCTTCGGCTTCCAGCTCTCCCCCGCCGCCGCGCAGCCGGCTACGCAGCAAATGGCTTCGCTGCAGCGGAATCGCGGCCTGGCGCTGCTCGACCTTTCGACCCGGGTGGATCTGTTCGGCGTGGCGTTCGCCGGCGCCGCCGCGAGAGGCGGACCGGTCGCCGGCGCGGCTGGCACGGCTGCGAGCGGCATAGGTTTCGTCGGCCTCAGCCTGGCGCTGCCCGACACCAATGTCGCCACCTTCGCATTGCCGCAGCTTTCCTGGGAGCCGATGCTCAGCACCGGGCCGGCGCCGCCACTCGGCCCGGTTCTGGCCTCGCCGGCGACCGATGGCGTGGCAACCCTGGTGCAGACGCAGGACCCGCAGCAAACCCTGGTTCCGTTCGCACCGGAACCCGTGCTGCTGCGCAACATCGACAACGTCGCCGCCGGGTGCTCGTTTACGGCGGAGTTCAGCCTGCCGTTCGGGCTGATCGCGCGCATCGCCCAGATGAACCGGCCGCGGGGGCCGCAAAGCCCGTCGGTATTCGCCAGGGACGGCGGCGTCTTCGCGCTGGTGCAGCCGACCTTCCCGTCGCATCTCGAGGGCGCCTTCCAGCTGACCTTGAAGCCGCCCTTCCCGACTCACCCGAAGGCGCAGTTCTCCGGCACCACCACCGTTTCCACCGATGGCGCGGCGCCGGGCTATGGCTACAACGTCCTCGGCAACGATGTCGGCACGATTTTCCAGAACGAATTCGCCGGCAGCACCGGCGGCGCGGTGCCGGTGAGCCGGATCGACCTCGCCGGCTATGGCGCGAGCATGTTCAGCGAGTGGCGCGACGACACCGCCAAGGGCCCCGCGATCATCAAGGTACAGTTCGACGTGGTTGTTGGCCGCACCGCCTACGAGGTGGTGAAGGCGAAGACCATGCTGTATCCGCACTGCGCGCCGCTGGTGCGCACGATCACCATCGCGCGGCAGAACGGTGGCTGGGTGCGGCGCACGGATACCGGCTGGGTCGCCGCGGGGCCGGGCATCTTCAAATTTCCGAACGCCAAGTTCACCCAGAACCTGGTCAATCGCGGCGCCATCGCCGGCGTCTACAACGTGCGCAACCTGCGTGAGTTCGAATCGGTCACGGTCGGCGTCTTCACCTATCGCCGCGCGCTGTTCGACGCCGATATCGGACTTGACCATCGCATCAAGGTCACCGCCGGCGGAACCGTTTCGACGCTGACCGATGCCGACGGCAAACCGGTCACGCTGGTTCCGGCCCGCGATCTGACCGGGTATGTGCAGATCGCACCTGACGAAGCCGCATCCGGGCCGCAGCCGCCGAAGCTGACGCCGGAGCCGGGCGATCTGGTGCAACTGTTCCAGAAGGTCGGGGCGATCACCAATTCCTTCGCCTGCGTCGCAGAGATCGGCCACACGGCGGGCGCCATCGGCACGTCGTTGCGCTGTTCCGCAATCGAGATCGACATGGCGACGGCCGGGCCATCCGCGCCGGCGCTCGGCGTCGCGCTGCGGGCCGCGCCGGTGCTGCCGCGCGACGGCGCCTGGGGTTTTGGCAAGCGCGCACGTTCCGATGCGGCACCGGTCGCGCTGGCGGGCAATTTCCCGGTGCCGCTGGTGCAGGCGAAATCCGATCCCGGCAACTGGCACATCGCCGATATCGGCGATGTGCTGCAACTCGCCAATCCGGCGACCATCTATGGGCTGCTGCAGGACACCGGCACGCAGCGCATCCTGTTCGAGCAGCCCTTCGTCCCCGAACTGGGCGGTGCGCCGCCGGGCAAGGTGCCGTCGATCCGTCTGCCGCCCGGCGTGGCGCCGGCGCTTGCCGATGTCGGCTCGCTGCTGAACGCCACCGGATTGTTCCCCGATATCTCGAAGGCAATTTCGCTTGTCACCGCCCCCGCGGACGAGCTGAAAACGGTTTCGCAAGGGCTGTTCTACACCAAGGCGTATGATTTCAAAGGCAACGAAGAGCCGACCACGCTGCTCGACATCGGCATTCTGAAGATCGACCTGATCTACGCCGATACCAGCAAGGCAAAGAATGGCGCGGGCAACTGGAACGCGCCGACCAAGGTCATTTTCAAACTCGATCCGGCGCACACCCAGCCGGACTCGGATGGCCGCAACTGGTGGCTGACCATCGGCCGGATTTCCTTCGCCGTCAGCGTGCCGGAATTCGGCGCCGATCCGCTGCTCACCATCATCGGCGGGTTCGCAGCGGACGACCGGACCAAGCCGACGCTCACCGGGCTCACCCTCGATTACGGCCCGGCGCTCGATACGCTGAAATCGATCTTCAGCAAGCTGCAGGCGCTCGCGGCCTTCCTGCCGGGCGGGGCCGGCGCCACACTCGATGTGTCGCTGTCCGGCGGCAAGCTGACGGTGCGCGACACGTTCGCCCTGCCGACCCTGCCGCTCGGCCTCGGCGAGCTTTCCGACATCAGCCTCGACCTCGGGCTGAGCATCACCCTCTCGCCATTCTCGGCCGACTTCATCATTGGCATCGGCAATCCGGGCAATCCGTTCAACTGGGTGCTCTCGCCGCTTGCCGGCAACGGCGCGATCGATATCGGCGTGCAGGACAGTGCGCCGTATTTCATGATCCAGGGCGGCATCGGGCTTGGCCTGACCATCGATATCGGCATTGCCCAGGGGTCCGCCTCGATCACCCTGGCGGTGCAGATCTCGGTCGACGGCGCGAAGATCACGCTGCTGATCATCCTGAACGGCCAGGCCTCGGTCGATGTGCTCGGCGGTCTGGCCTCGGCGTCACTGTCGCTCACCGCCGGGGTCGGCGTTGCCATCGATCCGTTCCCGGTGCCGACCGTCCAGGCCTTGCCGCCAACCCTCGTCTTCCCGTCCGAGCAAATCACCTTCCTGGCGGAGGTGGCGGTCGGCATCCACATCTCGATCTGTTGGATAGTCAGCATCAGCTTCGACGGATCGTGGCAGTTTTCGCAAACGATCTCTACTCCGCAGCTGTCGGTGAGCTTGTAAGATGCTGGACGAACTCGAACTGAGCCTGCTGGCATTCCCGCAGTCCTGGACGGCGGCGACGCAGACCCTGGTGGTCAACCTGCTGGTCCTCCCGGTCGGCAATCCGCTCGGCAAGGTCGGCAGCGTGGCGGCGTTCGCCGGCACGACGCTGAAGCTGAAGGCCGGGTTGATCACCGGCGCGGCGCTGCCCGCGACCGGCACCGCGCCGGCGCTCAGCGTGCCGTTCAGCGCCGTGCCGCCGCCCGGCGCGGTGGCGCTGCTGAAATCGATCGCCTCGAATCTGCCGCCCGGCACCACCATCACCACCGGCAAGGTAACTCCGGCGACCGCGCCGCCGCCATCGGTGCGGGTGAAGAAAGCCCTGCCGCCGAGTTATACGCAGGCCTTCCCGTTCACACGGCCACGCGACGCCGAGCTTTT
The DNA here is from genome assembly GCA_903907955.1 of uncultured Acetobacteraceae bacterium. Taxonomy (GTDB): domain Bacteria; phylum Pseudomonadota; class Alphaproteobacteria; order Acetobacterales; family Acetobacteraceae; genus Rhodovastum. The sequence continues at coordinate 11,232 of CAIVPZ010000098.1, forward strand.
CGTGACCACCGAGGGCTGCGACTGCTACGCCTGCGCGGTCGCCGCGCAGGCGCCGCTGATCACGGTGCCGAAACCGACGCCCCCGTTGCCGCCGCCGCCGCCGCCGACCATCGCCTGGGGGCAGATCATCTCCCATATCCTGCGCCAGCCGAAGCTCGCCCAGGCCTGCGGCTTCATCTACCGGACGACGCTGACGATTCCGCCGGACCTGCTCAAGGACACGTCCTGGCTCTGCTTCACCATCGACACCAGCGTCGCCAGCAATCCTTTCGCAGCCGATATCGGCCTCCATCCGGATACCGTGCGCAGCTACGCGGCGCGGCTGCCGGCGCTCAGCCAGGACCGCCGGCTGTTCGCCGCCGCGCTGTTCCCGCTGGTGCCCATACCACCCGCCTCGCTCGCGGAGCCGGACCAGGAAGCCGGGATCTACGACGACGGGTTCGCCCAGGTCGTGCATTCGCATCAGCCGCCCACGGTGGATACCGCAACCGGCACGACGGACGGCATGGCGCCCGGCGCCGAACCCGGCATCCAGCTCGCCTGGGATGACGAGCAGGTCACCATCTGGCTGGACCGCCAGGTCGGCCTGCTGCGCGATCGTGCCAATGGCACGACAACCAATCCGGAGGCGCCGCTCGGCGTGCTCGGCTATCGCATCGACGTGCGCGAAACCGGCACCACCACCTGGAACTCCCTGTGTGCGGTCACCGGCAGCCTGCCATTCTCCGGCGCGAACCCGGACGGCACCGGCACCACGGCGATCGGGCCCGATGAGTTGTTCGTCACCCCCTCGCCGGTGCGGGCGAATCCGAGCGGACCGGGGCCGGGCGCGGATCCCGGCTGGCTGCCGCTCTACTTCAGCGCCTGGCGCGGCGCGAGCCTGGTGGTGCACGACACCACGATCAGCAAGCTCAGCCCCGGCACTACGCCGATGCCGGCCAATGCGCTGCAGCCGGTGGCGGTGCCGCCGCCGCTTTACGGCCACGAATATGATTTCCGCGTGCGTTTCGCCGACCTGACCGGCGGCGGACCGGGCGTCGACGATGCCCCGGTGCATCCCGGTCTGGCGCCGATCGCGACCGCGCCGTTCCGCCGCCATATCCCGCCGAAATCCCTCGAAACCCATGCCTGGCCGCCACCGCCGCCACCGCCACCGCAGCCGGTGCCGCCGCTGCCGGCCAAACCGGCCAAGCTGCGCACCATCACCAAGCTGGCGGTCAAACGGCCGCGCATCGGCTACCCCGAGGCGATCTTTGCCGGGGTTGATCAGGCCACCTTCCATGGCGCCTCGCTCAATGCGCTGATCGCAGCGGCGAAGGCGAGCGGCCGTGCCCTCGGCGTTCCCGATCCCGATGTGGACAGCTTCGCCGTCACGGTGGAAGCGGCCATCCCGGACCACGACACCGGCATCGCGGGCAGCACGGCCGGCTGCATCGACGGTACCAAGTGGCGCATCGTCTATTCGATCACCGTGGCGTTTCCGGCCGGCACCGACCCGATCGTCACGCTGGCGCTGGCCTATACCGACGTGCCGGACATCAGCAGCATGGTGCCGCCGCCGAACAATGCGACCACACTGCCAATTCCGACCGCTCGCGACATTCGCATCCGGCTGACGCCGCTCTGCGCCAACAGGAGCAACTATTATGGCACGCCGACGCCGCCGGCCGGCCTGACCACCGATTTCATCGTCCGCAAGGAGGCCGCCAGCGAGGCGGGCCTGTTCCCCGTCGTGCCGGCCAGGCAACTGCGCGCCTGCTACCTGCAGCCGGGCGGCGACCTGACGTCACGGGTGGCACAATCCTTTGGCCTGACCTCGAACGGGCTGACGCTCGCCGGAACGCCCGGCCTGCGCACCGTGTTTGCCCATTCCGGGGCGCTGCGCTGCACGCTGACGCCCGACCGCAGCACCCTCACCCTGGCCAATGCCAATGAACTGCTGGACCACTGGATCGTCGCCGTCACCATCGACATTGCCCGCGACTGGACCTGGGAAGGATTCGGCGCTCCGGCGCTGACCGTGTCGCGCGACGGTACGATCATCGGGACGCTGCTGTATCCCGGCGTCGTCGCGCCGTCCGCACTTGGCGACGCCGCCACCCCGGCAGACCGGTCAACAACACGGCTGGTCTTCCTTGATGCGATCACCGCTCATCCGCCACCGGGAACGTTTCCCGAGGTGCTGACCCCGAGCTACGCCGTGGTTGCCAGCTTCCCGGCGGCGCCCAGCCTGACGCTGCCCGCGACCACGCTGAAGCTGCCGATCACGACGCCACCGGCGCAGACGCCGAAGGTCGTCTCGACCGGCATCGCCGAGAGTCCGTTTATCGCCGCGGCGGACTATTCGAGCACGGAACTGCGCGACCGCTTCCTGTGGATCGAGTTCGACGCGCCGATCGCCGACACGAAGGACGATTTGTATTTCGGCCGGGTGCTCGCTTATGGCCCCGATCCGCTCCTGGCCGGACATTTGCTGCCGCCGCATCACGCCCCCGACACCGATCCCGAGCCTTCGCTGCCGGTCGATCCTGAGCCGGTGCGCGTCGTCTTCGCCGGCGAAGACACCGACGAGAGCGGGCTCGACGCGATGACGCCGCTGATACCGGCCAGCCCCGGCAGCCCGGGGCCGGACGGCGTGCATTTCCTGCTGCCGCTGCCACCCGGCCTGACCGCCGACGCGCTCGAGCTGTTCGGCTTCTGGACCTATGAATTCCGCGTCGGCCACGCGCAGGAATGGTCCACCGCGCAGGGCCGGTTCGGCCGGCCGCTGCGGCTGGCCGGCGTGCAGCACCCGCCGCCGCGGTTGACCTGCACGGTGTGGCGCAACGCCAGCGGCATCACCGTGACCGCGCCGTATGCGGCCACGCTGCTGAACGGGCAGACCGCACTCGACTGGCGCTACGGCGATCCGCAGACCACGTTGTGGTTCATGCTCTACACCCAGGTAACCCAGACCGACGGCGCGTCGCAGCGCAACGTGCTGCTCGGACGCCAGCAGGCCCGCTTGTTGCCGCAGTTGCAGAAGGCGGCGGCGCCAGCGCCGCTCGGCATCGGCCGCGAGCCACGCGGCACGGCGATGTTCTCCGCCGACGTTGTGAAGAGCGTGCTGCGCCTGCTCGGCCTGCCTGGCAATGCGCCGTTGAGCGTACTCGCGGTGGAAATCCTGCCCGGGCACCTCCATTCACGTACCGGCAATGTCCCCGGCGCGGGAAATGTCGCCAGCGCGGACGCCTCGATCGAGACGAACAAGGAGGACCCGCTCGGCCTGCAACTCGGCCAGCGCCGCATCCTGCGCACCTCGCCGTTGGCAGCGGTGCCGGCGATTTGTTGAGAGATACCCGGGTCTCCTGAGACTCCGCGCTGCCCGCCATTGCCAAACAGTGCAGGCCCGGAGTCTGGTTTGGCACCGCGGGCAATCCGGCCCCATTGATGCGGCCATCGAGGTTGGATTTCCGGCCGCGGTTGAGCGAAACCGCGCCGTCCGGGCGCGGATGGTCGTCGCCGCCAACCCCCAGACTCCTCAACGAATCCCGCAGGCAAGCACACTCAAGGAAAACAGCCTTGTATGCGTGAGTCCTCGCACATAGGGTGACCTTTGTTGTCTCGGAGATGCCTTCGCCATGATGGCGGGCTCGCATGTGGCGCTTGGAGCGGCCGCCTGGTTCGTCGTAGCGCCCCGGCTTGGCCTGCCTGCCATGGACCCGATCCCGCTCGCTTTGGCGGTGGCGGGCGCGCTGCTGCCCGACATCGACCACCCGAAATCCTGGGTCGGCCAGCGGCTCCGGCCGCTCTCCACCATGATCGCCGCCGCCCTCGGTCATCGCGGCGCGACGCACTCGCTGCTGGCGGTCGCCGGCTGCGGCTGGCTGCTGCTGCATGGCGGCTATTCCCGCGGGATCGTGGCGCCGATCCTGGTCGGCTACCTGTCGCATCTGGCCGGCGACCTGCTCACCCCGCGCGGCCTGCGGCTTGCGTGGCCGCTCAAGGGAACCTGGGCGCTGCCCTTGTGCCGCTCCGGTTCGCCGTTCGAGCCGCTGGTGGTGGCGACGGTCCTGCTCTGGGCCTGGTGCTCGGCAGCCACCCCCCAGACCCGCCAGGTCATCGTATCGGCGACCAGGATTTGCGCATGGGCGCCCCCCGAACTCGTCGCGGCGCTGTGTTCGCCGCCGCGTCAGCTTCACGCCAGGCCCCGCAAGCGGCCGGCCGTTGTCGCATCGACCCGCTCCGGCCCGCGCGGATGAACCTAGAGCGCGCTGACCGTAAACGGTCAGCGCGCTCCAGCTCTTTGTTTTGGCGAGCAACTTTATCGGCCGGCGGTCGCCGGTCTGGCCGATGTTGCTCTAGCCCTCCGCCCGCATCTCCCCAAGCACCCGCCCGCTTTCCGCATCGGTTTCCTGCAGCGTGACATTGTAGCCCCAGAGCACCTGCAAATGGGCCAGCGTCAGCCGGGCTGAGGTGTCGTGCAAGCGCTGCCGGTGGCGGGAGACATAGGTCAGCTTCAGGCTGCGGTCGCCGGCCAGGTCGATGCCGGTGGCCTCGATCAGCGGCCCGGCGCGGGACGGATCATACTGATCGGCCAGCAGCGAGCGGATGCGGCGATAGCCGCTGTCGTCGTGGATTTCGGTCACCACCAGCGCCGGATCGCCTGCCTTGTCGTTCAGGTTCACCATGCGGAAGGCGCGCATCACCTTGGGGCCGAGGAACTGGCGCACCAGGCTTTCGTCGCGATACTCGGCCCAGGCCTCGCGCAGCGTGCCCCAGGGATCGCCGTTGCCGGCGAAGGCGGGGAACCAGCGTTCATCCTCGGCGTCGGGCGCGGTGCAGATGCGCTCGATGTCGCGCATGATGGCGAAGCCGAGCGCGTAGGGGTTCCATCCCTGGAAGCCGGGATCGGCCAGCGTCGGCTGGCGCGTCACCGCGGTGTGGGAGGCGAGGAATTCCAGGAAGGCGCCGTCGCCGATCTGCCCGCGATCATGCAGCCGCGTCATGATGGCGTAGTGCACCGCGGTGGCGCAGCCCTCATTGGCAAGCTTGGTCTGCTGCTGCGGGTAGAAGTATTGCGCCACCACGCGGACGATGCGGACCAGTTCGCGCTCCCAGCCGCGCAGCCGGGGCGCGTGCTTCTCGCACAGGTAAAGCAGATTCTCCTCGGGCAGGTTGAGCGCCGCCAGTGCCTCGTTCGCCGCGAGCGGCGAGGCGGCCGGGCGGTCGTTGCCGGGCACCGTGCTCCACAGCGGATTGTAGGTTTCCTCGGCGTATTTCTGCCGCTCGCGGGCGCGGTCCTCCTCGTCCGCCAGCCGCCATTTGCGCCGCAGGTAGCGGTGCACGCCCTGGCCCTGCAGCGCGTGCGCCGCGTCCAGGATGCGCTCCACCGCCGCCAGCCCGTGCCGCTCCTCGCATTCGGCGACGAAGCGGCGGGCGAAGGCGAGGTAGTCGAGAATGCCGTCCGCGTCGGTCCATTGCATGAACAGGTGGTTGTTGCGAAAAAAATGATTATGGCCGAAGCAGGCATGCGCGATCACCAGCGCCTGCATCGCCATCGAGTTCTCCTCCATCAGATAGGCGATGCAGGGGTTGGAGTTGATGACGATCTCGTAAGCGAGATTCTGCATCCCGGCGCGGTAGAGCAGTTCGTCGCGGGCGAAGCGCTTGCCGAAGCTCCAGTGCCGGTACATCAGCGGCAGGCCGACGCTGGAATAGGCGTCCAGCATCTGCTCGGAGGTGATCACCTCGACCTGGCTGGGATAGGGGGTGAGGCCCAGCTCGCCGCAGGCGATTTCCGCGCAGGCGCGGTAGGTGGCATCCAGCTTGGCGAAGTCCCACTCGGCGCCGTCGAACAGCAGCGTCATGCGCCGGTCCCCGCAGGTTCCTTGCTGAACAGTTCGGCGAACACGCCCCAGACGTCGCGCAGTTCCGACAGCCGGCGCATGGCGAGTTGCGGCGCGCGGCTGTCGGCAATGGCGCGGTAGGTGCTCCACAGGCTGGTCTCCAGGCCGCGGGCGATGCCGAACCGCTCCTCCTCGCCCTGGCCGGTTTCCACATAGGCGAAGTAGCGGACCAGCGGCAGGATGCGCCCCATCAACTCGATAACCACGCCGGCATCGGCATGCAGATTGTCGCCGTCCGACGCCTGGGCGACATAGATGTTGAAGGCGCTGGGCGGGAAGCGCTCCGCCTGCACCCGCAGCATCTCGGCCAGCGCCGAGGAGACGATGGTGCCGCCGGTTTCGCGCGAGCGAAAGAAGGTGTCCTCGTCCACTTCCTGCGCACGTTCGGTGTGGCGGATGAACACCACGTGGACCCGCTCGTACTTTCGTTCCAGGAACAGGTGCAGCAGCATGAAGAAGCGTTTCGCCAGACCCTTCATGTGCTCGGTCATCGAGCCGGAGACGTCCATCAGACAGAACATCACCGCATCCGAGGCCGGAAGTTTGATGCGCTCGTGGCGGGCGTAGCGCACGTCGATCGGATCGATGAACGGGATGCGGGCCATGCGGCGCACCACCTGGTCGAGGGTGCGGCGGGCGATGGCCAGCCGGGACTCGTCGCCGGCGGCCACCGCGTGTTCCACTTCCTGTTCGGCGGCGGCGAGGTCTTCGCGGTCGGGCCGGCGCAGCGCCACCCGGCGGGCCAGGCTGTTGCGCATGGTGCGGCGCACATCCAGCGCCGTCGGCTGGCCGGCGATGGCGAAGCCGGCCCGGCGCGGCTTGCTCAGCATCGCCTCGCCGAGTTCGGTGCGGGCGAGCCGGGGCAGTTCCAGTTCCTCGAAAAACACGTCGAGGAACTCCTCGCGCGTTAGGGTGAACTCGAAGGCATCCTCGCCACCGCCGGAATCGGACGCATCGCGACCGCGCGCGCCGCCGCCCTGCGGCTTGGGAATCCGGTCGCCGCGATCCAGCGTGCCGGTGCCCGGCAGCACGTAGTCGCCGTCGGCGCCGCCCGCCGGGCGAAACGCGGGTTCGCCGGTGCCGGCCACCCGCACCTTCACTTCCTCGTCGGCGCCAACGTCGGAGACGCGTCTGCGGTCGATGCTGTCGGCGACCGCACGGCGCACCTGCGCCTTGACCCGCGCCAGGAATCGCTGCCGGTTGGGCAGGCTTTTTCCCTGCGGGTTGGGGCGGCGGTCGACGATCATCATGGTATCATACGAACCTGTTGCCAATGATATCAGCCTGATTTCTGCACCCGCATGAACCACTCCACCGAGCGCCGCACCTGCCGTTCGGTGTAGCCGCGGTCCTTCATGCGGGCGATGAAATCACCGTGCTTGCGCTCGGTATCGGCATCTTTCTTGGCACCGAAGGAGATGATCGGCAGCAGGTCCTCGACCTGGCTGAACATGCGCCGCTCGATCACCTCGCGTATCTTCTCATACGCGGTCCAGCGCGGCATGTGCCCGCCGTCGCGTGCCTTGGCACGCAGCGCGAACTTCACCACCTCGTTGCGGAAATCCTTCGGGTTGGCGATGCCCGCCGGCTTCTCGATCTTGGTCAGCTCGGCGTTCAGTTCGTCGCGGCTCATCAGCGTGCCGGTGTCGGGGTCCTTGAAATCGGCGTCCTCGATCCAGGCATCGGCCAGCGCGATGTAGCGCTCGAACAGGTTCTGGCCGTAGTCGCCATACGATTCCAGATAGGCTTTCTGGATCTCGTTGCCGATGAACTCGGCATAGCGCGGCGCCAGCAGCGACTTGATGAAGTTGAGCAGCTTCTTCTCGGTTTCCTCGGGGAACTGCTCCTGGCGCAGCAGCCGTTCCAGCACGAACATCAGGTGCACCGGGTCGGCGGCGATCTCGGTGCTGTCGTAGTTGAAGGTCTGCGACAGCACCTTGAAGGCGAAGCGGGTGGAGATGCCGGCCATGCCCTCATCGACGCCGGCGGCGTCGCGGTATTCCTGCACGCTGCGCGCCTGCGGGTCCTGTTCCTTGATGGCCTCGCCGTCATACACGCGCATCTTGCTGAACGGGTTGGAGTTCGGGTGCTCCTTCAGCCGGCTGAGCACGGCGAAGCGGGCCAGCATCTCGATGGTGCCGGGGGCGCAGGCGGCCGTGGCCAGTTCGGAGGCTTGCAGCATCTTGCGGTAGATCTTCTGCTCCTCGGTCACCCGCAGGCAGTACGGAACCTTGACGACATAGATGCGGTCGATGAAAGCCTCATTGTTGCGGTTGTTCTTGAAGGTCTGCCACTCCGCCTCGTTGGAATGCGCCAGGATCAGGCCCTGGAAGGGCAGGGCGCCGATGTTCTCGGTGCCGACGTAGTTGCCCTCCTGGGTGGCGGTCAGCAGCGGGTGCAGCATCTTGATCGGCGCCTTGAACATCTCGACGAACTCGAGCATGCCCTGATTCGCCCGGTTCAGCCCGCCGGAGAAGCTGTAGGCATCGGGATCGTTCTGGGCAAAGGCTTCCAGCTTGCGAATATCGACTTTGCCGACAAGCGTAGAAATATCCTGGTTGTTCTCGTCGCCCGGCTCGGTCTTCGAAACCGCGATCTGGCGCAGCCGGCTGGGCATCATGCGCATGACGCTGAAGCGGAAGGCGTCGCCACCGAACTCGCCCAGCCGCTTCAGCGCCCAGGGACTGATCGGGCCGCGGATGGCGCGGCGCGGCACGCCGAACTCGCTCTCCAGCGTCTCCGCCATCTGCGGGTCGGAGAACAGCGCGAGCGGGCTCTCGAACACCGGGCTGACCTCGTCGCCGGCCTTCAGCACGTAGATCGGCTGGTGTTCGATCAACTCCTTGAGCCGCTCGGCGAGCGATGATTTGCCGCCGCCGACCGGGCCGAGCAGGTAGAGGATTTGCTTGCGCTCCTCCAGCCCCTGGGCGGCATGGCGGAGGTAGCCGACGATGCGTTCAATCGTCTCCTCCATGCCGTGGAATTCGGCGAAGGCGGGGTAGCGGCGGATGGTGCGGTTGGCGAAAATGCGGCCGAGCCGCGGGTCGCGCGAGGTGTCCACCAGATCGGCCTCGCCGATCGCCGACAGCAACCGCTCGGCGGCGGTGCTGTACATCTGCGGGTTGTTCCGGCACTGCTGAAGAAATGCCTCCAGCGACATCTCGGAATCGCGACGCTGCTCGAAATGGCTCGAGAATCGCGAGCGAAGCACATCAATACCCATTCGCCGACTCCTTACCGATCGGGGCGGTACCCGGCTGCATTGCGCCCCTTCAGTCTGTGGTACGAATGAAACGGCCTGGCACTGCCGCCATCATCCGAACGGTAGAGGAGAAGCGCCGGAGTCACCTCTCCTGTAATGTAGGTGACGAAGGAGAAAAAACAGGGCCATTGGCCATGCAGTCAGGTCATGCGATGCCGAATAATTGCCTGTCCGCATATCCACCCGTCCAGTGGCGCGTCCCGGACATGCCTCGCTATGCCAGACCACAATCCCCATCGCCTTGTCGCACTCAACCCTCGCGTGCCGGCCCCGCTTCGCCACGACCCGTGCGGGCGCGGAAGTTCGAGACCTGAGTGGTCGTCCCCGTGGTTCGGTTCTTATGGTTAGATGTACCGTGCGTCCCGGCGCCCTACGAGCGCCACGGAGACCGGATGCTGGCACGACATCGGCGGGAAATCCATTGTAATCGACCCGCCTGCCGCAAACGCAGCCACCTGCGGCAACGCGGTCACACCGCCGGTCGCGATCATTTTCCCGACACAGGAAACCGTGACATCTGGCGGGAAATTTTCAACCGCAACCGGCAACTGACGGGATGACCACCGCGCCGCAATTTTCCCCGGACCGTCTGGACGCCGGGCGCACACTGGTGCGAAACAGCACGGCATCGTAACCGCAATCCTGCCACCATTCCGGGACGCTGCACCATGATCATGCTGACCATCGACGCCCTGCTCTGGCTCGGGCTGCACCTGGGCGTGGCCGGGACCGACCTGCGCTACGCGGCCACCCGCCGGCTCGGCGTGAATGGTTATCGCGGCCTGTTCTCGGTGTCGTCGATCGCGGTGATGGTGCTCTTCTGCATGTCGTATGCCCAGTCCGGCCCGGCGATCGTGCTGTGGTCCGCGCCGGGCTGGCTGCGCTGGGTGCTGGCGCTGGTCATGCTGCCCGCCTTCGTGCTGTTCGCCGCCGCGTTCGTGCGCAACCCGACGGCGGCCGGCGGCGAGAAGTTCCTCCAGCGCGACGTGCAGGGTATCCAGCGCGTCACCCGCCACCCGATGATGGTGTCCTATGCCATCTGGGCGGCGGTGCACATGATCGGCAACGGCGACCTCGCCAGCCTGGTGTTCTTCGGCGCGTTGTTCCTTACCGCGGTGGTCGGCATGCCCTCGATCGACCGCAAGACCTCCGATCGCGACGACTACGCCTGGGCGAAGCTGGAGCGGACCACCTCGACCGTGCCGTTCGCCGCCATCCTGGCCGGGCGCAACCGCTTTGTCCCCGCCGAGATCGGCTGGGTGGTGCCTGCGGTGGGGGCGGCGTTGTGGCTCGGCCTGCTGATCTTCCACCACAGCATTTTCGGGGGCGCGCCGGTTTCGTTCTGAACTGTGAAACGGGGTCAGGGGGGCCGCTGCCCCCTTGCGGGTCCAGCGCCCTGGCCTCTTACTGCAGCAGGTTCACCATCGGATAGGCATCGCGGTCGGCGTCGGCCACCGGCTCGGCGCCAAAGCGCAGCGTGATGGTGCGCAGGATCGAGCCGAAATCATACGGCGTGTGGTCGACGAAGCCGCGCTTCACCGTCGGCCCGATGGCGATCAGCGGAATCCGCGTCCCCGGCCCCCAGCGGTCGCGCCGCGGCGGCGCCACATGGTCCCACTGACCGCCATTCTCGTCATAGGTCACCAGGATGAGCATGTCCTGCCAGGCCGGGCTGGCCTGCAGCTTCGCCACCAGCCCGGCCAGGTGGGCGTCGCCCTCGGCAACGGTGGCATAGCCCGGGTGCAGGTTGAACGTGGCGAACGGCTTGTAGAACACCACCTGCGGCAGCCGGTCGGAAGCCAGATCCGCCAGCAGGTCGGCATAGTCCTTCAGATGCGCCCGCTGTGCCGGCGTGCCGGGGGCGAGGTCCTGGAAATAGGCGAGCGGCTGGTGGTGGTACTGGAACAGGGCATCCGGCCTGCCGGCCATGGCGTTGTCGTAGCCGCCCGAGTACCAGGCCCAACTGATCCCCTTCGCATCCAGCCGGTCGCCGATATGCGGCATGGTCTGCGGCGGCACCAGCAGCGTGGGGTCGGTCTCGCCGGGCGCATGCAGATAGACCGACCGGCTGGTATTCACCGCATAGCCGTCCGGCGTCACCGCCCCGTCCTTCAGCAGGGTCCCGTTGCTGTCGAGCCGCGCGCGCAGCCGCTCCGGCGCGTCCTTCCATTCGAAGGGGCGGCTGGCCACCAGATAGGCATGATTGAGGAACGAGCCGCCGAAGGCCGAGTGGAACATCCGGTCGCCCAGCGCGTAGTCCTGCGCCAGCCGCCATTGCTGCGTCCCGGCGGCGTCGAACCAGCCCATGACCATCGACGCCGCGCTCGACCAGGCGACGAAGCGGTCCATCCGGCCGTGATCGATCTGCAACTGTTCCTGGTAGAAGGCGTGCGTCAGGTCCGGCGTCAACTGGTCCAGCGCGACGAAGCCGTCGATGCGGAACGGCCCGTTCGGCAGGTTGGCCGGGAAGCGCGGATCGGGGGCGGGCGGCGCGGCGCCGGAGTCGATCACCGGCGGCAGCGTGGCGTACGGCCGGCCCGCGCGGTCCGCCTGGGTCGCGGCGCCGCCGGCATTGGCCAGCCCGTCGGCGCCGGGGAAATGGCCGAACAGGTTGTCGAAGCTGCGGTTCTCCTCGAAGATCACCACGATATGGCCGATCCGCGCCAGTTCCGGCGGCGCCTGCGTGGCGATGCCGGGGACCATCTGCGCCCCGGCCGGCGCCGCGAGCGCGCCGACGAAAGCGAACGCGGCCCAGGCCGCAGCATGAGTAGACCGCATCGTGCCGTCCTGTCGTTGGGGCGGCGACGCTAGGCATTTGCCGGCGCGCCGGTCAATGGCAGGCGCGTGACGTTGCTTGCGAAGTGCGTCCCGCCCGGCCCAAGCTGTCCGGCCGATCCGCAGGAGCAACCGCCTTGATCTACGAGCTTCGCATCTACCGCACCGTCCCCGGCCGGCTGCCGGCGCTGCTGGCCCGGTTTCAGAACCACACGCTGCGCATCTGGGACCGCCTCGGTATTCGCCAGGCCGGGTTCTGGACCACCCTGGTGGGCGAATCGTCGTCCGACCTGACCTACCTCCTGGCCTGGGCAAGCCTGGCCGAGCGCGAGCAGAAATGGGCGGCGTTCATGGCCGATCCGGAGTGGCAGCAGGTGCGGGCGGACAGCGAGCAGGACGGCCCGATCAACCTGAACGTAAGCAACCAGTTGCTCGCCCCGACGGCGTTCTCGGCGGTCGGGTAGCCACCGGCGGGCCAGCGCCGCCGCGAAAGAACGCCACGTTTTCAAACCACAATCGCGTGCGTGGCAGCTGGGAAACAAAATGATACAATGTCTGCCCGCGGGTGGCTGATAGCCTCGGCAAGCAATATCGGACATGCCGGCAGGCCGGCGCGGACGAGACGGCGTGGACGAGACAAGGGACGCACCATGCGCGCGCGAACGACCACGGTTCTGGGTCTGATCCTTTTGCTGGCTGCCTCGCCGGTCGATGCGGCTCCGTCGGTGCCAGCGCCGCCTGCCGCCTTGCGGGTGTTTGTCGGCACCACCTCGCTCCGCTCGCCGGTGCATCGCGCCCTGGCGGCAAGGCACTGCACCCGGCAGGGGGCGACCGCCACAGCCGCCGGGTCGCAGGCATTTCTGGCGGGGCTGCTGCCGCTGTTCGGCCCCGACCTGCTGCCCGCCTGCGGCGACGCGCCGCTGCTGGCCACCTATGTGCCGGCCGCCGCTCTCGGGTCGATGCGGCCGATCGCCATCGGCAGTGGCAAGTGGCTGGCCTGGAGCCCCTACGGCGTCCCGCCGGCACGCGACATCCTGGATCTGGTGATTGCCCGGCACTCGGTGCCCGCGCTGGTGCCGGCGGATGACGGTCTGCACCCGGCCGACATCAGGATCACCGCCAGCGGGTCGTTGGGAGTGGGCGGGGTGTTCGTCACCTGCCTCAACCTGCACGGCCGCAACGCGCCGGGTGAGGACCTGCACATCGCGCCACCTTCCATGGCCGTCGTCGGCCTGGGCCTGCTGTGCCTCGCCCCGGCGCCCCGCCGATGTCGCGCCTCGCCCCGCCTGCAGCCGATGCGGCGGCTGCGGTTCTTCCGCCGCTGAGAGTTTGAAAAAGAATGCCCGCGAGCCGCCGAACGAAGGTGAAACGCAATCATAGCAGCGGGCATTCTTTTTCAGGTTCGATTGTTTTTCAGGCTCTGACCTTTCAGGCCAGCGACGCGTCCGCCTCCATCGCCAGGCTGCCATCCGCGCGACACGCCCAGAGGGCCGCGTGGGTGCCCTCGGTGCGCCCGCACACGGCGAACGGGGCGACGTCGAACACCGGGCTCAGGGCGCGGAATCGAAAGCCGGTGAGCCGGCGGCCGGTGTTGCACCGCGCCAGCTCCGCCAGCAGCGTGGCCAGCAGCGGCCCGTGCACGACCAGCCCCGGATAGCCTTCCTCCTGGGTCACATAGCGCCGGTCGTAATGGATTCGGTGCCCGTTGAAGGTCAGCGCCGAGTAGCGGAACAGCAGCACATCATCGGGCACGATGGCGCGCCGCCAGGCCGCGCCCGCCGGTGCCGGGCGCGGGGCAGGGGGCGCCTCGCCGGGGATCGGCATGCCGCGATACACGATGTCCTGCTCCTCGGTGACGGCCACGCCCTCAGGCCCCGCGATTTCGTGGCGCACGAGAACAAACACCAGCGGCCCGGAGCGCCCCTCCTTCATGGCAACATCCGCCACCGTGGAGGTGCGGCTGACCGCGTCGCCGATCCGCAGCGTGCCCGGAAAGGTGAGCCGTCCGCCCGCCCACATGCGCCGCGGCCGGTCCACCGGCGGCAGGAAGCCGCCGCGCTTCGGATGGCCGTCCGGGCCGAGTTGCGACTGGCGCGCCCGCGGCAGGAAATACAGCCAGTGCCAGAGCGGCGGCAGCGCATCGCCCGGCTGAGGCTCGGCATCGTCACGGTCCAGCGTTGCCGCCAGGGCCGCCACGGGAAAGCGCCCGATGCTGTCGTGCAGCACCTCCTGGCGGCCGATCCAGGAACGCAGATGGTCGATGTCGATGGTCATGGCTCCGCCTCCCGGCCTTGGCGACACGTCCTTCCCGGCTGGTCACCAACATGCCACACTTGGCGCCGATCAGGCATGCGCTTGCAACGATCGGCATGTCAAGCGATCGTAACCTATGGTATATGCGGCGTGCGGCTTCGGCCACGCAGCCTGCGCGCCCCGCCGGTGGCTCGGCGGTTTCGGGGCGGTGCTGTGCGTGACGGAGGCTTGGCTGACGGGCAGGGTCGCGGGGTCTTCCTGGACCTGCTGGCCAGGAGACGTGTTCCTGGTTGCTGCATGTGTCATCGCGCGCGGTCGAGCCACGCCCGCGACGGCGTCTGAACCAGGTTCCGGCCTCAGCCGGGACCAGCAAAAAGAAGAAGGATCGCGTCGTGGCCAACGAAAAATCGCAGAACGTTCAGGACGTGTTTCTGAACCATGTGCGCAAGAACAAGACGCCCGTCACCGTCTTCCTGGTGAACGGCGTCAAGCTTCAGGGCATCATCACCTGGTTTGACAACTTCTCCGTGCTGCTGCGGCGTGACGGGCACACCCAGCTCGTCTACAAGCACGCCATCAGCACCGTCATGCCGGGTGCCCCCATCCAGCTGTTCGATGGCGTCAAGGAAGCGGCCGGCAGCACCCTGACCCTGCCGCAGCGGGAGACTGTCTCTGCCCGAGTCGACTGAGTCCCGGCACGACCAAACGGCGGCGCCCACCCGCGCCGCCGTCATCCTGCCCTGGGAGAAGCCCGCCACCGGTGCCGACGCCGCACGCGCCGCCGAGGCCCGGCTGGCCGAGGCGGTCGGCCTCGCCGCCTCGATTGGCCTGGTGGTGGTGCACAGCGCCATCCTGCCGCTGCGCAGCCGCCCGGCAACCCTGCTGGGCGAGGGCCAGACCGCCGCGCAGGCCGAGGCCATCGCCGCCGCGCAGGTCGCGGTGGCGATCGTCGACGCCCAGCTTTCGCCGGTGCAGCAGCGCAACCTGGAGAAGGCGTGGGACTGCAAGGTCATCGACCGCACCGGCCTGATCCTCGACATCTTCGGCGAACGCGCCGCCACCAGGGAAGGTGCGCTGCAGGTCGAACTCGCACACCTGGAATACCAGCGCTCCCGCCTCGTCCGTTCCTGGACCCATCTGGAGCGCCAGCGCGGCGGCTTCGGCTTTCTCGGCGGCCCCGGCGAGACCCAGATCGAGGCCGACCGCCGCCTGATCGGCGACCGCATCGTCCGCCTCAGGCGCGAGCTGGAGCAGGTGCGCCGCACCCGCGGCCTGCACCGCAGCGCCCGCCGGCGGGTGCCGTTCCCGGTGGTGGCGCTGGTCGGCTACACCAACGCCGGCAAGTCCACTTTGTTCAACGCCATGACCGGCGCCGAAGTCGCCGCCCGCGACCAGCTTTTCGCCACCCTCGACCCCACCATGCGCGGCCTGCGCCTGCCCTCCGGCCGCCGCGCCATCCTGTCCGACACGGTCGGCTTCATCAGCGAACTGCCCACCGAACTGGTCGCCGCCTTCCGCGCCACGTTGGAGGAAGTGTCGGAAGCCGACGTCATCCTGCACATCCGCGACGCCGCCCATCCCGACAGCGCCTCCCAGCGCGCCGACGTGGTCGCGGTGCTCGACGGCATG
The DNA here is from genome assembly GCA_903907955.1 of uncultured Acetobacteraceae bacterium. GTDB lineage: Bacteria > Pseudomonadota > Alphaproteobacteria > Acetobacterales > Acetobacteraceae > Rhodovastum. The sequence continues at coordinate 27,039 of CAIVPZ010000098.1, forward strand.
GTGGCCGACGGCACGCTCGACGAAGCCTGGCGCACCCGCACGCTGGAGGTGCTGAACAAGGCCGACCTGCTCGGCGGGGTGGACCAGGTGCCGCAGCGCGCCGGCACCGTGGCCGTCTCGGCCATTACCGGCGAGGGCCTGCCGGCGCTGTGCGCAGCGATCGACGCCCGCATCGCCGCCGGGATGGAAGTGGCCGACTACACCATCCCGTCCGCCGACGGCGCCCGGCTCGCCTGGCTCTACGAGCACGGCGAGGTGATCGGCCGCGCCGACGACGGGGCCGCAATCCATCTCACCGTGCGCCTGCTGCCCGCCGACCGCGCCCGCTTCGAGCGTCCCGGCCCGCCACGGTGACCCGGTTCACCGGCCGCGACCTCGCCGCCCTGTCGGCGGTGCTGCGCGACGCCGCCAGGGCCGAGATCATGCCGCGTTTCCGCCGCCTGGCCGCATCGGACGTGCGCATCAAGACCGGCCCGCTCGACCTGGTCACCGAGGCCGATGAGGCTGCCGAGCGCGCCATCGCCGCCGCCCTGCGCCGCATCTTCCCCGGCTGCCTCGTGGTCGGCGAGGAAGCCACCGCCGCCGACCCCGCCTTGCTGGACGGTCTGGCCGCAGCGGACCTGGCCTTCGTGGTCGATCCGGTGGACGGCACCGCCAATTTCGCCGCCGGCCTGCCGCTGTTCGCCTGCATGGCCGCGGCGATCATGCGCGGCGAGGTGGTGGCCGCCGCCATCCACGACCCCATGGGCGACGACAGTGCCCTGGCGCTGCGCGGGGAAGGCGCCTGGACCGAATCGCCGGACGGCAGCCGCCACGACCTGCGCGTCGCCGCCCCGGTGCCGCTGGCGGAGATGGCCGGCTCGGCCTCCTGGCGCTACCTGCCCGAGCCGCTGCGATCCCGCGTCTGCGCCAACCTGCCGGCGCTGGCCGCCTGCTGGGACTACCGCTGCGCCGGCCACGAATACCGGATGCTGGCCGGCGGGCATTGCGATTTCCTGTTCTTCAACCGGCTGATGCCCTGGGACCACGCGCCAGGCTGGCTGCTGCACCACGAGGCTGGCGGCTTTTCCGCGCAGTTTGACGGCCGCCCCTATTCTCCTGCGGTTACCACCGGCGGGTTGATCTGCACCTCGGACGCAGCAAGCTGGGCTGCGCTGCGGGGGGCGTTGCTGGGGTGAAGGAAGAAAGGCCAGGGCGCTGCCCTGGACCCGCCAAGGGGCAGTGGCCCCTTGGAACCCGTTCGGTTGGTCGGGGGAGCCGGCCACCCGTGGGCCATCGAAACATCCCGCGGCAATCCCGCCGCCGCATCCACGTCCGGGCATCGCCTCGGTTTGCATGTCTGGATGGAAAGCCGTCATGAAGGGCTTGTTGAGAACTGGCGGTTGGTGCCGTCCCGCCTCCCGCTCAGATCGCCTTCAGCCGTCCTGCCAGTTCGACCATCACCGTCTGGAACATCGCCTCGGTCAGCCGCCTGGTAGAGGTGTTGTAGCGGCTGACATGGTAGCTGTCGGCCAGCAGCAATCCGTCCGGCAGGGCGTGCAGCGCGCCATGGCTGAAGCGGATACGGGTGGGCGGGATGCCGCAGGCCCGCAGCACCGCTGCATGCGCCAGCACGCCGAGCGCCAGCACCGCGCGCAGGTTGGGCATGCCGTGCAACTCGCCGGCCAGGAACCGGTTGCAGGTGGCGACCTCGGCCGGTTCGGGCAGGTTGGCCGGCGGCACGCAGCGCACCGCATTGACGATGCGCGTGTCCTTCAGCACCAGCCCGTCATCGGCCTCGGCCCGATAGCAGCCCTCGGCGAGGTCGACCTGCAACAGCGTGTGGTACAGCAGCAGCCCGGCATGGTCGCCGGTGAACGGTCGGCCGGTGCGGTTGGCGCCGCGCACGCCCGGTGCCATGCCCACCACGAGCAGACGCGCCTCCATTGGCCCGAAGCTCGGCACCGGCGCGTTGAACCAGTCCGGGTTGGCCGTGCGGTTGGCCTGGCGGAACGCGGTCAGCCGCGGACAGAGGGTACAGTCATGCGGCGGGGCGGCGATGCCGCCGGCCTCGGCGTAAGGCATGCAGCGGTCAGCCGGCTTCGGCGCTGTCGGCGAACGGCTCGGCCGGGGTCTGGCGCAGCGACATGCGGGCGCCGCGCGGCTCCATCTGCCGGCGGGTGAACTCCGGCGCGATCTCGGCCAGTTCCAGGAACTGGTCGGCCTGGCGGCGCAACTCGTCGGCCACCATCGGCGGGGTGGTGCGGATGGAGGACACCACGGACACCCGCACGCCGCGGCGCTGCACCGCTTCGACCAGCCGGCGGAAATCCGAGTCGCCGCTGAACAGCACCGCATGGTCGATCTTGTCGGCCAGCTCGAGCATGTCGATGGCCAGTTCGATGTCCATGTTGCCCTTGACCCGGCGGCGGCCGGTGGAGTCGGTGAACTCCTTTGCCGGCTTGGTAACCAAAGTATAGCCGTTGTAGGCCAGCCAATCGGTCAGCGGCTTGAGCGGCGAATATTCCTCGGTTTCCAGAACCGCCGAGTAATAATACGCCCGGATTACGTGGCACTTCTTGCGGAAGTAGTCCAGCAGGTTGCGATAGTCCACATCGAAGCCAAGATTCCGTGAGGCGGAATACAGGTTGGCGCCATCGATGAACAGGGCGACGCGTTCGGTAGGAAGGAAATGCATCAGATAGGGGCCTTTCCGGCGCTGGTTGAGCATGCTGCGATAGACGCGAGCCGGAACAAGATGAACTTCCGGCGCGAGGTTATGATAGGGCTTCAGTATGGTTGACGGAAGATGAAAGCGTCATTTCTGCGTGAGGTTCGGGCATGATTCTCGTCGCCATCGGCGCCAACCTGCCCGACCGGGAGGGACGATCGCCGTTTGCCAGCTGTCTTGCCGCGGTCGAGGCATTGCGGTTATTGCCCGGTCTGCGCCTTGTGGCGGTGTCGCCGTGGTATCGTACCGCTCCGGTGCCGCCCTCCGGCCAGCCGGATTACATCAACGGCATCGTCCGGCTGGAAGGGGCGGTCGATCCGGCCGAACTGCTTGCCTGGTTGCAGGCGATCGAGGCGCGGGCAGGGCGGCTGCGCGGCGCCGCCAATGCCGCGCGCACGCTCGACCTTGACATCGTCGAGGTCAACGGGGTGGTGCGCGCGACACCCGACCCGGTGCTGCCGCATCCGCGGGCGCATCTGCGCGCCTTCGTGCTGTGCCCGCTGCACGACGTGGCGCCGGACTGGGTGCATCCGGGGCTCGGGGAGGGCGCGGCGGCGTTGCTGCGTGCGCTGCCACCACAGGTTGTATTGCCGTTGTGACAATTTGCAATTGCTGCTGTGCAGCAATGCCTTGCTTTCACACCCGTGCGGCCGTATCTAGATCATTCACCCGCATTGCCGACCGGAGGTTGAGCGCATGGCGCGCGTCACCGTTGAAGACTGCGTCGAAAAGATTCCGAACCGCTTCCAGCTCGTCCTGCTGGCCGCTCAGCGCGCGCGCAACCTCTCCCGCGGCGAGGAAATCACGCTGGACCGCGACAACGACAAGAACCCGGTCGTGGCCCTGCGCGAGATCGCCGATGAGACGATACCGCTGGAGAAGCTGGAGCAGGATCTGATCAAGTCGCTCTCCCGCGCTCCCGAGCCGGAGCCGGCGGACGAGGAAGTGCTGGACCTTATCCCGACCGACCAGAATATCTTCGGCCTGCAGGACATCTCGGCCGACGAGGAGGCGCAGCAGCTGCCGGTGGAGGGCGAGGACTTCTCGCCCGACGATATCGAGGCGGCCATCGAGGCGGAGCTTGGCGGCCGCCGCCGGTAGCAGGACATGACGGGCGGCGCTGCAGGAGGCTGGCGCGGCGCGCCGGCCGCCGGGCCCGACGGAGCCGCCACGGCGCCGCCCCCTTCGCTCGCGTCAGCCCCCCCACCGCGGAGCGGCGCAGAGGCAAAGACAGCACCGCAGGGGCCACCCGCCCCGCCGCCGACGCCTGACATCAGCGCGCTGATTGACCGCATCCGCAGCTACGACCCCAAGGCCGATACCGGCGTCGTCGAATCCGCCTTCCGGCTCGCCGCCGAGGCGCATCGCGGCCAGCAGCGCGACAACGGCGATCCCTACATCACCCACCCGCTTGCGGTTGCCGAGATCCTGGCCGGCTACCGGCTCGATGTCGGCAGCATCGCCACCGCGCTGCTGCACGATGTCATCGAGGACACCGGCATCAGCCGCGCCGAGCTGGAACGCCGCTTCGGCCCGGTGATCGTCGGTCTGGTGGATGGCGTCACCAAGCTGACCCGGCTGGAACTGCAATCCGACCGCACCAAGCAGGCGGAGAACTTCCGCAAGCTCGTACTGGCGATGAGCCGCGACATCCGCGTGCTGCTGGTCAAGCTGGCCGACCGCCTGCACAACATGCGCACGCTGCACTTCGTCGAGCTGGAGTCGCGCCGCCAGCGCATCGCCCGCGAGACGATGGACATCTACGCCCCGCTGGCCGAGCGCATCGGCATGGAGGCACTCAAGACCGAGCTGCAGACGCTGGCCTTCGCCCAGCTGGAGCCTGAGGCGTACGAGACCATCCAGGCGCGGCTGAACTTCCTGCGCGGCCAGGGCGCCGATGTGATCGAGGAGGTGCGGGCCGAACTCGTCCGCATCTGCCGCGAAAGCGGCATCGAGCGGGTTGAGGTGAGCGGGCGCGAGAAATCGCCCTACTCGATATGGGAGAAGATGCAGCGCCGCAACGTGCAGTTCGAGCAGTTGTCCGACATCATGGCCTTCCGCATCGTCGTGCCGACGCGCGAGGCCTGCTACATGGCGCTGGGTGCGTTGCATGCCGCCTATTCGGTGATCGCCGGCCGCTTCAAGGACTACATCTCCACCCCCAAGCCGAACGGCTACCGCAGCCTGCACACCGGCGTCACCCTGCGCGAGCCGCGCAACCAGAAGATCGAGGTGCAGATCCGCACCGCCGAGATGCACGACATCGCCGAAAACGGCCTGGCGGCGCACTGGATCTACAAGCAGCACGACGCCAACGCCGCCGAGGCGCAGCGCTTTCGCTGGGTGCAGGACCTGCTGGAAATCCTCGACAATTCCACCCCCGACGAGTTCCTCGAGAACACCCGGCTGGAGCTTTACCAGGACCAGGTGTTCTGCTTCACCCCGAAGGGCCAGCTGATCCAGTTGCCGCGCGGCGCCACGCCGGTGGATTTCGCCTACGCCGTGCACAGCCAGGTCGGCGACACCTGCGTCGGCGCCAAGATCAACGGCCGGCTGCTGCCGCTGCGCCACGAGCTGCAGAACGGCGATCAGGTCGAGATCATGACCTCGCGCGGCGGCACGCCGAGCCCGCAATGGGAACGGTTCGTCGTCACCGGCAAGGCGCGCGCGCGCATCCGCCGCTATGTGCAGCAACAGCAGCGCCAGCAATACCGCGACACCGGCAAAAGCGCGCTGGCCAAGGCGTTCCGTCAGGAGGGGGTGGACGGCGCGGAGAAGGTGCTGGAAGCGGCGCTGAAATCGCTCAAGGCGGCGAGCGTGGACGACCTGTATGTGGCGGTCGGCAAGGGCGATATCGGCGCCCGCGAGGTGGTCACCACCGCCTATCCGGAACTGCGCCAGGCGGCGCGGGCGCCGCGCATGCTGCCCTCCCTGCCGGCCCGCGCGCCACGCCCGGGCGGCGGGCGGGTGCCGCCGATCAGCGGGCTGGTCGCCGGCATGGCGATCCATTACGCCGGCTGCTGCCATCCGCTGCCCGGCGACCGCATCACCGGCATCGTCACCACCGGCAAGGGCGTGACCATCCACACCCGCGACTGTCCGACGCTGGAAAGTTTCGCCGCCACCCCCGAGCGCTTCATCGACGTGGACTGGGAGCCGGCCGCCTTCACTGCCGACACCCGCAAGGGCGAGGGCCATACCGGCCGGGTCTCGGTGATCGCCAGCAACGAGCCGGCGGCGCTGGGGGAGATCACCAACGCGATCACCAAGCAGGACGGGGCGATCGCCTCGCTTCGGGTGGTCAGCCGGCAGAGCGACTTCTTCGAGGCGGTAGTGGATGTGGAGGTGCGCGACCTCGGCCACCTCAGCCGCGTCATCGCTGCGCTGCGGGCGGCGAGCGCGGTGCATCAGGTGGAGCGGGCGCGGGGGTAGGGCAATGTCCGGGCCTGCTCAGTCAGCGCTCCGGTCCATGCCTGCGTTTGACTCTGTTGGGGCCCGATCCCGAATAACTGCGTCATCCGTCGCGCGGTCTTGGGCGGATAGTGTAGTTCCATTCGCCGTGGAAGGAAGCGGGTTTGAGGTTGAGAGCTGCCATCTCGGCGTCGGGGATCTTGCTGCCTTTCTCGTAGGCATTGGCATCGAGCCTGACAGGCGACGGTGAGGCCGGTGTCGGTGGTGGTGCTGGCGATCAGTTGGATGATGACCAGGTAGCTGACCAGCGGCTTGGCGCGCCAGTTCATGGTGATGAAGGCGAACAGCCGGTGCTCGATGCGATTCCATTGTGTGCCTTGCCAAGGTGCACAGATGTCGTGGGTGCAAATCCCACCCGGCAACTCTCGCTCC
>CAIVPZ010000099.1 GCA_903907955.1 uncultured Acetobacteraceae bacterium
CTGCCGTGCGATCGCTCTTCTTCCGGGGCGCGGTGGTCGGAATCGGTCATCGGATGCGGAGAGTCCAAAGGGGGATCAAGGGCTTGGCTGGTATTATGGCACAATTGCAGGGCTCGTGATAAGTGCCAATTATCACGTGTGCTTGACGCCGAAAATCGACCCGGCACGGCTTGTCGTATAGAAGTGAGTTCTATATCTGGTCCTCGTGCAACGCCTCTCGCCCACTGAATTTGCCGCCTTGCTGGCCCGCGCCGACATCAGCCAGGCTGGCTTCGCCCGGCTCGCCGGCGTCAGCGCGCGCCAGGTCAACAACTGGTGCCGCGGTCGGGCCGCGGTGCCATCCTGGGCGGCCCTGCTGGCTGTCGTGCTGCAGGAATTCTCGCCCGAAGCGCTCGCAATCAGGGTCGAGGAAGCGCGCGAAAGCCGGCAGGAACCGAGCCGGAACGGCCCAGGCGCCGCCTGAGCCAAGCCCGCCCCTTGAAAGCCCTATGGACTGGACCCGGTCCTTGGCGTCTCTTCCTCCTCGGCTTCGGAATCCGGGCGGCTTTCTCCTCTCCCTGCGCCTTCGCCCGGGAGCGGCAAGGCCAAGTGAAATCCCGGGATGTCGCGGATGCTGCGCAGGCCGAACTGGGCCAGGAACAGCGGCGTCGTTACCCACAAAGCGGGACTGCCGGCCACCGGTTTGCGCCCCTGCGACGTGATCATCCCTGTCTCAAGCAGCACGTCCATGCTCGCCTGGGACAGGCCGACCCCCCGGATCGCCTCTATCTCAGCACGGGTAAGCGGCTGGTACAAGGCGATCACCACCAGCACCTCCATCGTGGCCCTCGGCAGCCTGCGTCGCTCCGACAACGCCGACCGGAGTAACTCAGCGAGATCGGGCGCCGTGCGGAACACCCAGCCACCAGCAGTCTCGACAAGAACCACGCCTCGGTCGGCACAGTGAAGCTGCAGCGCACGGAACACCCTGTCGGCGTCGAGGTGCGGCGGCAAGAGCGGACCCAGCGTCTTCCAAGTCACCGGCTCGGGGCTGGCGAACACCAGCGCCTCGGTAAGCCGCAGCACGGCCAGCGGAATATCCGACTCGTCCATCCGCACCACCCTGCCTCACCTGGCATGGCCGGCGCCAGCCACGCCCAGCCTCAGGCAGTCAGAACGAACGTGGCCTTCAGTGCAGCACTAAAGCGCAAAGTGCAGCGGCTAAGGAAGAACGACAGGTGGAGCCGCGGACTCACCGCGCTGGTGCGGCACCCCAACGCCGACCAACTGGGCCTCGGCCGGGCATACGCGATCTGGCCAACCGGCACTGCCCGAAGCTCAGCCTGTCCCGTCGCCCGGCTTGAACGGTGGATGCGCGTCCCGGCAAGAGGCCGCGGCCGCCACCGGCAGCGCTTGGCCGCCTGCCCTACCCACGGATGACACACGGGCCGCACCGGCATAGCCGGCGGAGCAGCCGCAGTATTGCGGCATCTCGAACTCGGGCACGCTGATGGGCGCGCCGATGTCGGACGAGATCGCCTGCCCGCTGACGAAACAGGCATGCCCCCTCGCCCGCATCGACCCGAGACGGCTCTCCGGCCCCTCGTTGCGCCGCAGCCTGCCGACCACCGCCCGAAACCTGCAGTTTCCGCCGATCAACCTGATCCGCAAGTCACGGCGGCCGCTCCGCCGGTATCACCAGCAGCCATCTCGCGGCCAGCGAAGCTTGGCCAGGAGACATCACCGAGCCGGCTTTCGGCGAGGGCAGGCCGGGGGCATAGGCGCTCACCGGTCGCCGTCAGCGGCATGAGCCAAGCAGCCCCGCCGCCGTCGATGGCCCGGCCGCCTGGCCGTGGTAGCGCTGGCAGGGCAAGCGAGCCCCCTGCCCTACTCTCGCAGCAGCCCGGGGTGCAACCGCGGCACCTTGCGTGGTGCGGTCGGCAACGCCGTCGTAGCCTGCGATGCCCCGCGCAGATTCCCGCGCATGCACCTTGTCCTCAATTGCAGGGGACACGCGCCGAACCTCGACGACGGCGCGGATCTCGGTGGCGTCGGCTTCGGTCACGGCAAACATCCCTCGGACGCAGGGACGCTCAGTGCTGGCCGCAAGCGCCGCCGCGGGCAATGCAATATGCTGCCGGTCCAGCACGGAGCACACCGTCGGAAACAAGACGACCAGGCAGCCGCCCGCCCCCAAGAAAGAGTGCCACGACCCTATGTTGGGCGAGCTTTGGTTGGAAGCGTTCCGGGCGCCGATCCCGTCGCCCCGCCCCAGGACGAAGGCAACGGAGCCGGAGTGACCGCAAAGAAGCGGCCCGCTAAGAAGGCGACGACGGACACGCACGGGCAAGGCTACGCTCGCCGCAACTGAGAGTCGGCATCAACGCCTGCGCCCAATGCCGTCAAGCCTTTCCGAGCCAGCACAAAGAAGCCGTCGATCGAAGCCGCCACCTCATGGACGACGACGACATCCACGCAACCATTCTCTGACGAGTCCGTTCATTTTGGCGGCTCCCGCACCGATCACGCGGGCCGCCCAAGCCACCAGCAGACGCATCGCGCGATCCGCGCGACCCGCAAACGGCCCCATCGCGCAGGCCGCGTGAGCCACCAGCAGCCGAAAGCGAAGAACAGGATCGACAACCAAAACAACACAACGACCCAGTCGTAATCGAGATCAACGCCCCGCTTCAGCAAGGCCAACGGGATCAGGGGGAACGCGAACGACCCCAAGGCCAACACCGCGGTGCGGAAGGCGACAGAACGCGCGCGAGGAGCCCTGGTCGACCCCATGATAATTGCGATGGGGCCGGCAATGGCCGCGACGAACAGGAACACACCTCCCGTTAAAGGCACAATCGTCAGCAGCCACATCCATTCCGGATTGATGGGAAAGTCAGCCATCGCAGGGAGGTCCGAGCAAGTGCTGAACGGCAGCGTAAGGGTCATCCATAATTCGTCTCCATCACAATGCACTGCGCAAACAACGGCGAAGCTGGACATCATCGCCCCGACCAGGATGCGCCGATACCCACCCAACCCGTAACGGCCTCCATCAATCTGACCGGTGACTACGCCAGGGAGACCCAGGCAAAAATGTCGGTCAGCTTTCTGGTTCTTCTCGTCAAGAAGGGAAGGGACGTGCAGGGCTGAGGCGCCAGATGCTGATCTTCGATTCCTGCCGCCAGTCGCACGATCACGCCCCGAAAAGAAAGTTTCTGCGCCAGGAGTTTGATCAGAGTGTAAGGCGGCAGAGACCTCTCGCAACTCGCCCCATGACCCCAACCCCACCCGATTCGCGCCGTCATGCGCAAGCAGTTCGCGTTGCCCAGGGACGGCGGCCCTTGGCCGCGCAGCCGGCACGGCGTTCGCTGCCTCCGAAGGAAAGCACATCACCGCGAAGGCCATCACCGGCAGCCCTTCGAGGCAACCTCCCAAGAATCGAATCGCGACGCCCCTTACCGTGAACGGACAAGTTGCCGGCCGGCAACTCCATTGCGGATTCGCGCCGAAGTGGCAGCCCCACGCCACCCTTATCCCAGGGTCATCAGATGGCAGGACTTTCGTGTAGGAATTGAAAGTTGCCAGCCGGCAACTTCGTTTCGCCTTCGGGTCGGCTATGCTGGAACTTCGCCATCGCCTCCCCCAATTCCAATCGCGTGCAGATTCCTAGCTCTCTTGGGCGGGCGAATCCTGGCTCTCGCATCTTTGGTTGCGCGCCTGATAGCCAGAGGTGTAAGTGCGCTTGCTAGCATCGAAGTGGGCACGATTCGCATGTGCGGAAGGTCGACATGGACGCAACGGTAGCGAAGACCGACTTGGCACGTGAGATCGATGCCTTGATCAGCACGCACGCACAGGAGTTATCCGAGAAGCTACAGGCGCACCGGCTGGAGCTGTTTCCACCGTCTGCCGAGAAGACCCTGCGACCGTTTCAAGTTAGTGAAGCTGCAAAGCTCCTTGGCGTCAAGAGTGGATACCTTCGGAACCTGTCCTTGGAAGGGAAGGGGCCTGATCCACTCGTCAGTTCAGGCGGCCGGAGATCGTACACCGCCGAGCAGATAAGAGATCTTCGCCACTATTTGGACGAGACCGGCCGCGCCAGCAGGCGTTACGTGCCGAAGCGCCGAGATAAAGAGCACCTCCAGGTCATCTCGGTTGTGAACTTCAAGGGTGGAAGCGGCAAGACCACAACAGCAGCCCATCTTACCCAGCATTTGGCTCTTGCGGGCCATCGGGTACTCGCGATCGACCTAGACCCGCAGGCCAGCCTGTCGGCGCTTTTCGGCTTCCAGCCCGAATTCGACGTAGGCGCAAATGAAACCCTCTATGCAGCCCTGCGATACGACGCTGAGCGGCGACCGCTGCGAGAGGTTATCAAGGCTACGAACTTCCCGGGATTGCATATCGTGCCGGGAAACATCGAGTTGATGGAGTTCGAGTACGATACTCCGCGTGTTTTAGCGACGCACGACCACTCTGCAGGTGGGCCAGCCTTCTTTGCACGGCTCCATGCGGTCCTGGCCGACGTCAATGAGGACTACGACGTCGTCGTGCTCGACTGCCCACCGCAACTCGGCTACCTGACTATGTCCGCCCTTTGCGCAGCAACCGGCGTGCTCATCACCGTGCACCCGCAGATGCTTGACGTCATGTCCATGTGCCAGTTCCTGCTGATGATGGGAAACGTCCTTGGCCACCTCAAGAGGGCCGGGGGCAGTATGGGGTACGATTGGCTTCGCTACTTGATCACGAGGTACGAGCCTTCGGACGGCCCGCAAACCCAGATGGTGACCTTCCTTCGGTCGTTGTTCGGCCAGCATGTGCTGATCAATCCCATGCTCAAGAGCGTCGCCATCTCCGACGCGGGCATAACGAAGCAGACCCTCTACGAGGTCGAACGCCGGCAGTTCACGGCTTCTACCTATGACCGCGCGATGGAATGTTTGGATGCCGTAAACGGCGAGATCGAGAAGCTCATTTGCTCTGCTTGGGGCAGGGGCTGATGGCTCGCAAGAACCTCCTGGTCGGAATCTCCGAAAGAAAGCCACCGGCCGGCAACACGGACTCCGCCACAATGCCCGTGCCGGTCAGGGCACCTCCGCTTGCGTTTGCAGGAACAGGTGCTCTCGGTGCTGTCACCAGGACCATCGACGAGCTTGCCGCGAGGGCTGGGACAGCCAAGGATCTGGAGGCGCGCTTGGCCGCCGGAGAGACCGTGGTCGAGTTGGAACCCGCCAGTGTGGACCGTTCATTTGTGGTCGACAGGATGGAGGGCACCGACGAAGGCTATGCTGCACTGCTTGAAGGCATAAGGCAGAATGGCCAGGACTCTCCCATTCTAGTTCGCCCGCATCCTGACGTTCCCGGTCGGTACCAGGTCGCGTTCGGACATCGCCGGCTCCGGGTAGCCGCTGAGCTTGGTCGCCCTGTGAAGGCAGTTGTGAAGCAACTGTCCGACCGCGACCTGGTCATCGCCCAGGGTCAGGAAAACAGCGCACGCACCGATCTAACCTTCATTGAACGCGTAAGGTTCGCCCGTCAGCTTCAAGACATCGGTCATGATCGCGAGACGATCATGCAGGCCCTCAACGTCGACAAGACCGCCGTCTCGCGCATGATATCGGTTGCTGCTGCTATCCCTGGACCCGTTATCGAAGCGATCGGCTCGGCTCCGGGCATTGGTCGCGACCGGTGGCTCGATCTGGCGGCGCTTTTTCAGGAGGCTGGGCAGCATCCGGACCTCGACATATTGCTTCGGTCCCCCGAGTTTCTTGCCACGCCCTCGGACAACCGGTTCGATATGGTCCGCGTATTCTTAGCAAGCCTCTCCAGTGACGACCAGGATGCGTCAGAAAAGCCTGTCTCCCGTCGGCCGAATCAGCGAAGCCAAGGCCAGTATTGGTCTTCCGCGGATGGAAAGAAGGTTGCCAGGATAACGGCCAGTGACCGGGCCTTCGTTCTGGCTATAGATCGACGCGTTGCCCCAGACTTCGGCGAGTACTTGTTAGGCGAGCTTGACCGGATATACGAGGCCTATTCGAAAACCCTTACGGGATAAAATTCCAAGCAGAATTCTTCTCGACTGCGTCGCATTTGACCTTCGTGGCTCGGGCAACCCGAGCGTTCGCGTCACAACCAAATGTGGCGCGATCAACGAATTGCTGCTTGCACCTCGAATTTGCAGCTTGTGGACTCTACTGGGGGGATCCCTATCGTGCTTTGCTGGTATGGCTTGCCGTATTGACAGGCCATCTCGTCGAACAGGGCAGGGGAGCCGTCGCGGTTAAGCAATCCAGCGGCGGCGGCTGTTTGACAAGCTGAGCTTTATGGCTCGTTTGTTCGCTTTCCGGTCGCGCGGCGGATATCTCTCCGGCAGCTCGCGTCCTACACCGTGGACTTTACTGGGGACCTGATCTCCGTTCGTTGGCTGACCTCCGGTAGCTGGTAACCGGGGCAAAACCCCGGGCGAACACAGAACGGAAGCGGGTCAATCCGGGTTCGACGGCCAAAAAATGGCGGATTTCTGCGGCGGCCGTTCCGCAGGCGGACGCATGCTGCACCTGCTTACCCGGGGTTTTGCC
>CAIVPZ010000100.1 GCA_903907955.1 uncultured Acetobacteraceae bacterium
GCCGCCGCCGCCGCGCCCCACCGCGCCGCCGCCGCCGCGCCCGGTCGCACGCGCGCCGGCACCGTCCTTTCCGGCCCCGATCGCGCCATCGCTGGCTGATCTGGGGCGGGGCAATGTGGTCGCCGCGCCGCCCCCGCCGGCCCGCTCGCAGCCCGGGCGCGGCCTCAACCTCGCGCTCGGCCCGCAGGCGCGGACCAGCAACGGCGCGGTGCCGCACAACCCCGATTCGTCGCTGAGCAACATGGTGCGCATCGAGGGCGCGGACCTCGGCGAGGAGTGGCTGCGCGCACTGCACGAATGGTGGGACCGGCATGGCTACTACCCGCGCCAGGCCGCCGAGCAAGGCGAGGACGGCACCACCCGCGTGCGGCTGCTGGTGGACCGTTCCGGGCGGGTGCGGGAGGCGGAGCTGGAAATGCGCTCGGGCAGCCAGTGGCTGGACATCGGTTCGCTGGCGATTTTCCGCAATGCGACTCTGCCGCCCTTCCCGGCGGCAACGCCGCAGAACGAGGTAACCCTGCACCTGACGCTGAATTTCTTCCTTATTCGCCGCGGCGGGTGACCCTGTCGGGGCTTTGCATCACCCCTCGCCCAGCGTCAGTGCCCGCGCATAAACCTGCCGGCGCGGCAGCCCGGTTGCGGCGGTCACCACCGCCACCGCCTCCTTCAGGCTGTGCCCGTCCAGCGCCGCGCGCAGCAGCGCATCGAGGTCCGCCTCCGCCGGCGCCGCCGCCTCGGGCGGCGGGCCGACCACCAGGGTGACTTCGCCGCGCGGCGGCGTGGCGGCATAGCGGGCGGCCAGTTCGGGCAGCGTCCCGCGCACCACCTCCTCGAAGCGTTTGGTCAGCTCCCGCGCCACCGCGGCCGGCCGCGGCCCCAGCACCTCCGCCATGTCCACCAGCGCCTCGGCCAGCCGATGCGGCGCCTCATGGAACAGCAGCGTGGCCGACAGCCCGGCGCGCTCGGCCGCCCGCAGCCTGGCCAGCGCGGCCCGCCGCGCCGCCCCCTTCGGCGCCAGGAACCCCATGAACAGGAACGGGTGTGGCGGCAGGCCGGACAGGGTCAGCGCCAGCACCGCCGCATTTGGCCCCGGCACCGCCGACACCGGCAGCCCCGCTTCCAGCACCGCCCGCACCAGCCGGTAGCCCGGGTCGGAGACCAACGGCGTGCCGGCATCCGACACCAGCGCCACCAGCCGCCCCTCGCCCAGCAGGCGCAGCACCTGCGGGATCCGCCCGGCCTCGTTGTGGTCGTGCAGCGCCATCAGGGTCGGGGTGATGCCGTACACCGCGCACAGCCGCGCGGTGACCCGGGTGTCCTCACACAATACCGTGTCCGCCGCCTCCAGCACGGCCAGCGCGCGCGGCGAGAGGTCCTGAAGGTTGCCGATCGGCGTCGAAACCAGCACAAGACCCTCCGGCAGACCGGCCGCCGCGGCAGGCGGACCGGAGATCGCCGGATCGGAAGGGATTTCGCATGTTTCGTCGGGCATTCGTACTCCTCGCCGGCACACTAGCACTGGCAGCCTGCGCCGCGAGCGTCCCACCGCCGCGGATGGCGCCGGTCGGCAACGCCTGGCAGCCCCCCATGCCGGCGCAGCATCCGTCCGCGCCGGCCGGGCGCGGCGTGGCGCTGCTCGCGCCGCTGACCGGCCCGAACGCCGAGCGCGGCCAGGCGCTGGCGAACGCCGCCCAACTGGCGCTGGCACAGCCGGGCGGGCCGGCGCTCGACGTGCGCGACACCGGCGGCACGCCGCAGGGCGCGGCGGCGGCGGCCCCCGCGGCGCTGGCCGCCGGCGCCGGGCTGATCCTCGGCC
>CAIVPZ010000101.1 GCA_903907955.1 uncultured Acetobacteraceae bacterium
GAACGGCATCTATATCGGCGGCTGGGAACAGGTGCAGCACCAGGCGGTCGGTGTCGGCGCCACCATCGCCTACACGGCGGTGGCCACCCTGATCATTCTGCTGGTGGTCGGCCTTGTGTTCGGCCTGCGGGTGACGCAGGACGAGGAGCGTGAAGGGCTGGACACGGCTCTGCACGGCGAGCGGCTGGAATAGCTGCCGTCCCCCGCATCTGGCATTTTCCGCTGCGCCGGCTCAACCCTCCCCCGTTGCGCGGGGGAGGGTTTTCTTTTTCGCCGTCGCGCTTTTTCCGCCAGTGCCTTGTGCGGTATGCTTCCCGCGCCGCCGCAAGCCGGCCGCGAAACCGGGGTTGAAGCATGGCCGTTGCCGTTCAGGCCCGCCGGGAGGCGGGGCGAATCGCCTCCGACGCAATGCGCTCGCTGATGGGCCGCCGCATGGCCGTGCTGGGCGCGCTCGGGCTGGCCTTCATCGGGCTGGCGGTGCTGGTGGCGCTGGCCTGCTACGACCCGCGCGATCCCTCGCTGAACACCGCGACCGCCCGGGCGGCGCACAACCTGGCCGGCCGGCCGGGCGCGATGGTCGCCGACATCCTGCTGCAGGGCTTCGGTATTGCCGGCCTGCTGCCCGGCGTGACGCTGCTGGCCTGGGCCTGGCGGATCGGCTCCTACCGGGGGCTGGCCAACGTGCCGCTGCGGGTGATCGCGCTGCTGGCGGCGATGCCGGTGACGGCGGCGGTGCTGGCCGCGCTGCCCGGGCCGCACGGCACCATCATCCCATGGCCCACCACTGCCGGGCCGGGCGGCGCCGCCGGCACGGTGTTGAAGGCCTATGCGCTCGCCGCCGGCGCGGAAATGATCGGCCCGGTCGGTCCTGTGCTCGTGTGGATTCTGGCCGCGGCGCTGGCAGCCCTGCTGGTGGTGCTGGCGCTCGGCCTGACCGCCGGCGAATGGCGCGCGGCCGGGCAGACGGTGGGGCGGGTGGCGAGCGGCGGACAGCAAGCCGCCGGGCTGTTCGCCCGTGTCGCTGCCCGGGCCGGCCGGGCCGGGCTGTCGCTGCTGCGGCGCATCAACGGCAACCGCCCGCTGCGCACCGCCCCCCCCGAGCCGGACGCGCCCGACGCACCGCCGCCGGACTCGCCGCCGCAGCAGGCACCGCGCCAGCAACCCCGTATCGCCACGCCGCCGGTGCCGGCAGTTGCACCGGCCGGTCCTGCCGCGCGCACCGAGCCAACCGTCGCGAAGCCGCGCTTCACCGTGCCGGCGAAACGGCCCGCCGCGGCGGCGCACCAGGATATCCTGCCGCTGGAAGCCGGCTGGCGCTTTCCGCCGCTCACCCTGCTCAAGCCCGCGCCCGCCCGCGCCTCCATCGGCGCGCCCAGCGAGGACGCGCTGCAGGCCAATGCCCGCCTGCTTGAATCGGTGCTGTCCGACTACGGCGTGCAGGGCCAGATCGTCGAAATCAGGCCCGGCCCGGTGGTGACGCTGTACGAACTGGAACCCGCCCCCGGCATCCGCAGCGCCCGGGTGATCGGCCTGGCCGACGATGTCGCCCGCAGCCTTTCGGTCACCGCCGTGCGCATCGCCACCGTGCCGGGCCGCAACGTCATCGGCATCGAGGTGCCGAACAGCAAGCGCGAAACCGTCTACCTGAGCGAACTGCTCAAAAGCGAGGCATGGGACCGCCAGCAATCGCGGCTGGCGCTGGCGCTCGGCAAGGATATCAGCGGCGGGCCGATCATCGCCGACCTCGCGCGCATGCCGCATCTGCTGGTGGCCGGCACCACCGGCTCGGGCAAATCGGTCGGCATCAATGCGATGATCCTGTCGCTGCTGTACCGCATGTCGCCCGACCAGTGCCGGCTGATCCTGATCGACCCGAAGATGCTCGAGCTGTCGGTGTACGACGGCATCCCGCATTTGATGGCGCCGGTGGTGACCGAGCCGGCCAAGGCGGTGGTGGCGCTGAAATGGACGGTGCGCGAGATGGAGCGGCGCTACCGCTCGATGAGCCAGCTCGGCGTGCGCAATATCGGCGGCTACAACGAACGGGTGGCCGAGGCGCAAAGCCGCGGCGAGGTGGTGACCCGCCGCGTGCAGACCGGCTTCGATCCCGAGACCGCCAAGCCGATCTTCGAGGAACAGCCGCTGGCGCTCGCCAAGCTGCCGTTCATCGTGGTGATCATCGACGAAATGGCCGACCTGATGATGGTGGCCGGCAAGGAGATCGAGGCCGCCGTGCAGCGGCTGGCGCAGATGGCGCGTGCCGCCGGCATCCATGTGGTGATGGCCACCCAGCGCCCGTCGGTGGACGTCATCACCGGCACCATCAAGGCGAACTTCCCGACCCGCATCAGCTTCCAGGTGATCAGCAAGTTCGACAGCCGCACCATCCTGGGCGAGCAGGGGTCGGAACAGCTGCTCGGCCAGGGCGACATGCTCTACATGGCCGGCGGCGGGCGGATCACCCGCGTGCACGGGCCGTTCGTGTCCGACGCCGAAGTGGAGGACGTGGTGGCGTTCCTGCGCGAGCAGGGCGAGCCGCACTATGTGGAAGAGGTCACCGAAGCGCCGGACGAGGACGGCAACGGTCTGGCGATGTCCGGCATCGGCGGGGCAAGCGATGGCGAAAAGGGATTGTTCGACCAGGCAGTGGCGATCGTCGCGCGCGAGGGCAAGGCTTCCACCAGCTTCATCCAACGCCACCTGCAGATCGGCTACAACCGGGCGGCCCGGCTGATCGAGCAGATGGAAAAGGAAGGCATCGTCGGGCCGGCCAACCACGTGGGCAAGCGTGAGGTGCTGACGCGACGGACGACGGACGACGAGTAGGGCAAGGAAGGCCAGGGGCGCTGCCCCTGGACCCCGCCAAGGGGCAGTGGCCCCTTGGAACCCATTGCATAAGGGCCTTGAGGAGAGGGGGTCAGGGGCAGCGCCCTGGCCTTCCTTGCTTTACCCGTCAGTGCATGTGCGCGCCGGCGGCGTTCACGGTCACGGTCACGGTCACGGGCGGCTCCGTAGCGAAGGTCAGGGTCAGCGGGAAGCTCTCGCCCGGCTTCAACGGCTGCTTCAGGCCGATCAACATCAGGTGATAGCCGCCGGGCGCGAGCGTCACAGGCTTGCCCGGATCGAGCGCGATGCCGCCGGCCAGTTCGCGCATGCGCATGATGGCGTTGTCCTGGATGACCTCATGCAGCTGCACCTGGGCGGCAACCGGCGTGCTGGCGCCGGTGAGGCGGTCGGCCGTGCCGGCGGTGAGCGTGGCATAGACGGCGCCGGTTTCAACGCGTTCCGCGGTCGCGCGCGCCCAGGGATGCTCGACGGTGACGGTCTGCGCCCGCGCAGACGGGGCGGCGAGCAGCAGGGCGGCGGCAATAAAGAGCGATCGCATGGGGTTCTCCTGTTGGGTGGTGCAGCGCCTCGGCGCCGCCGGAGTTCGGCTGCAGCGTCGTTGCGCCAGCACCGGGGGACCATAAAGGGGTTCTTGACCGATATCCGAACGCGGTCCTAGGGTGGCGACCACGCGGCCATACCATGGCAATTACTGTTGCAATGGGACCTGGTATGCCTTCACTTCGATCGGTGCATGGTGATACATGAGAGCATGTAAACTTCTTCCCTTGATTGCCTTCACCTTTGCGTCGGGGGGGGCAGGCCAGGCTCTTGCCACGGCAATCACCAAGTCGCTGACGGTTGACGTTTTCCAGGTCTGCAACGATTCCGGCACGAGTTGCGCCTCGACCGGACCGAGCGGCGATGCATATTTTTCCGCCGAAGTCAATAAGATATGGAGCCAGGCCGGCATCAGCGTCAACTTCGTTTTCGTCCAGCAGATCGACAGCACTTTTTACTACAATATCAACGATAACAGCGGCAACAGCTTCACCAACCTCACCAAAGCCTACGGCACGTATCAGAGCGCCACGACGGTCGACATGTTCCTGGTCAATACCATCGTCGACGCTTACGGCGAAGGCTGGCTTGGCGCCGGGGGACTCGCCATCGCCATGGACACCGTGATGGCATACAATCATGGTGATGGCCGCATCGACACCATCGCCCACGAACTCGGGCACAATCTCGGCCTGGTTCCGAACACTTACAACGGCAGCGATGGGACCGGCCATACGACCAACCCGGTTCAGCTGATGGCGAGCGGCGGCATACGGGACGTGCCTGCCACGATGGCTGATATCGCGCCTGACGGGCGCAACTGGGACCAGATTCCCGCTGACCAGATCAGTATTGCTCGCGGCAGCTCGCTGCTGCGCGACATCGACGTCCCCGAGCCGGAAAGCTGGTTGCTGTTGCTTGCCGGCATCGGCTGCATCGCCGCCATGCGGCGGCGGACGGCGCCACGCCGTACATTGGTGGCGTGATGCGCGCCCGGCCTTCCGGCGCGGCTCTCCGTCGCCTGGTTCAATCGCGATATGCATGCAACGCCGACACATCCTTCCCGCTTTGCTGGCGCTGATGGCCCCGGCGCCCGGCCTGGCGCAAACGGCGCAACTGTCGGCCGACGTGATCGACCGGCCACCCGCGCGGCGCGTGTTCGCCTCGCCGTCGGGGCGGTTCGTGCTGTCGCTGACCGTCGCCGCGCACGGGCAGACATCGAAGGCCGAGGCCGAACTTGTGGAGGTCTTCGCCGATCGCCGCGTGGGCCGCTGGCAACTGCCGCTGCCGCACGAATGGGGACCGCGCACGGCCGTGGTCAGCGACCGCGGCGCCGTGCTGCTGGTGGATGAATGGATCAACGTCGTGCCGCGGCACGCCTTGATGGTGATCGGCAGCGACGGCCGGACGATTGCCGACGACAGCGGAGAGCAGGTGTTCAGCCGCCTCGAGGTGCCGCGTGCGCGCATTTCGGAACATGCCAGGGCAGGAATCTGGCGGAGCAGCGACCCGGTCCTCGCCGAAGACGGCAACAGTGTCGTCATCCGCGCCGCTGGTCGCGTCGTCACCGTTTCTCTCGCGGACGGGCACCTGGACGTCGACTGAGCCGCTCAGCCTGCCCCGCCAGGCTTGCGGTCCATTCGGCCAATCTGACATGATCCGGCATGCGAATGGCGCACCGGCGGCAAACGGTTTGGCCATGCAGGGTGTCGCTGCGGATCACCTGGGGGGCGCCCATGGCGAGAGGCTGGGTTTTTCTGCTGGCCGCGGGCTTGCTTGCTGCGTTCGGCAGGCCGGCTTGGGCAGGGCCATCGCCGCAGATCAGGCTGCCCGATCTCCTCGCCGTCGAGTTGCCGCGCGGCGTGCCGGATCTGGGACCGAACGACCCGCCGCTGCGTGATCTGCTCGCCAGCGCGCGCAGCGACGACCGCAAGGTGACGGCCGATCTTGCCGGCCGGGCCGGCCCCGGCCCGGTCAAGGTCACGTGGACCGCCTGGGACACTGCCGGCCAGCCGGTGGCCAGCCGCAGCGGCGTCATATTCGTGTTGCCCACCGGCTTCACGCCGGTCGGCACGGCCAGCGACGAGAACGCCACTGCCGGCAACAACGCCGTGCGGATCGTGCACGACAAGAGCGGGCATGTGCACATGATCTGGGCAGGCAGCGGAGGCTCCAGCGGCCGGGCCGGGCCGGTCTATCGCCGTGCGGCCGTTGCCGGGAACGGAACGGTCACGCTGGAAACCCCACCGGTCTACGTGGCCGACCCGGGACCCGCGGACTGGAACGCCTATCCTTCGCTCACACTGGCCGGCACTGCGGTGCAACTGGTCTGGCAGGGCGGCGGCACAGTGCGCACGAGGTCGGTTTCGTCCGCTGCGGGCGGGTTCGCGCTCGGGCCGGTCATCGACACCCGCGCCAGGAGTGGCGGGCGCGATACAGGGCCAGCCATCGCCGCGGATGCGCGCGGTCTGCACATCGTCACGCCGGACGGGATCTATGCGTTTTCCGGGGATGCCGGCGCCACCTGGAAAACCGCCGCCGTGCCGCTGCCGGAGGGCCAGCACGTCAAGACCGCGTCGCTGGCGGTGACCGACACCGGCGAGATCGATATCGCCTTCAGCAGCATTGCGCGGGAAAAGCAGAAGGGCGCCAGTACCGCCGGTGGCGGCGGATGGTGGCAGTTGCGCACCATCCAGCGGACCGTTCGCGGGACCTGGGAAAACCCGCGGGATGCGCTGGCCGGTTTCCCGGGCTGGCAGGCGCCGGGGCCGGACGAGGACGTGCTGGCCGATTGGGTCAGGATTGCCAAGGCGGAGGGCGGCGGCCTGCACGCCACATGGCATGGCACCAAGGAATCGCGGATCTACGGCAACGATGCGGCGTTCTATGCCTGGCGCAGCCCGTTCGGCGTCTGGGAAACTCCGGTGCGGCTGGTGCCGCAGGACCCGGCGCACGGGACCAGGTTCTCGTTCGCTCCGTCGCTCGCGGTCGATGGCCGACGCGCCCTCGCTCTGGCGTTCTACGATGTGTATGCCGGCGAGGAATGGATCGGCTTTGATTCGGCTCTCGCCGTGCTGCACGACGGCTGGCTGGAAGGCCCGCGCATACCGGTGACGCAGTTCGTCGCCGCGGCGATTGCGAGCGGCCACAGGGAACGCGCGCTGAGCACGCGCTTTCCGGCCGCGGCGCCGGAGGTGTGGCGGGCCGATGATGGGCATGCATGGCTCGATGTGCTGGAAACGCTGGGCTCACGCTTTCCCGGCGCCCAGGACCATTTGATCGTTTACCACCGATTGGACGTGACTGCCGCGCTGGCGGAGTAAGCGGTCAGGGGGAGGTGCGCCTGCCGTCGATGCCTCGCCGGTTGCACCCGCACCGTATCCGAAAAACCGCTGAAAAAGCGCGCGGCGTTGAAGCTTCACAAGCTCAGAATCCGCTGTGCGTTGCTGTTCCTGATGGAAGGGATGAATTGAGGCTGCGTGTTTGAAAAGGTGGTGGAGCCAATCGGGATCGAACCGACGACCTCCTGAATGCCATTCTGTGCCGGCATTGCGCAAGGGTATGCCTGCTATGATGCCAGGAGATACCCGCTAGCCGCCACAAGACGCCAACTCAAGGGGTTGCGCCGCTCCGTTCAAGCGGCGGTTGCCTGCATGCCGCGCCAAGAGACGACAGGCGCCGCCTGTGATACCCGTTCAGATGAGTCCGCGGCGAGTCCGCAGATAGGAAAGGGGTCCAATCAGGTGCTCGTTGTTCGTGTTGTGTTCCCGTCTTATCGGGTGGGGGCATCTAAAAAGACATGTTCTATATGTTCTAGATGTTCTCACATAGATAATATACTGATTTTCCTTGGCGTTTTTCCCGAAACCCCGGAACATGAAGGGCTTTCGGACATGTTCCACATGTTCCAGGGCGGGGGGCAGAGGCCATGAAGCTTGGCAAGCGCGAGATCGATGCCCTTGTTTGCCCGCCGAATCGCAAGGATCGGCTGGTGTTCGATGAGGAATTGCCGGGTTTTGGCATCCGCATCACGCAGGACGGCACAAAAACCTTCATCTTCCAGTATCGCCGCGGCGCCGCGGTGCGCCGCTTCCGGCTTGGCCGATATGGCGATCTCACGCCGGCACAGGCCCGCCGCTTGGCGGAAGCCGCGCGCGGGCGCGTCGCCGCCGGGGGAGATCCTGCCGGCGAACGCGCGGCCGAGATAACCGCCGAGGCAACCGCGACCCGCGAGCGCCGCCGCCTGGCACAGGTTGACGCCCTCACCTTCGCCAAGTTGGTCGACCGTTGGGAAGCCGAGTGCCTCGCGCACCGAAGCGCCGGCTATCGCCGTGAAGCAACCCGTGCGCTTCGCACCAGCCTTGCCCGGCTAGCCGACTTGCCAGCCGGAGCGATCGACGCGGCGACCGTGCGGCGTGCGCTCGATGGTATCCCACGCCCCATCAAGTCCAAGGCAGCGCCCGACAAGTCGCAACCTGCCGCGGCACCCCAAGCCCCAGCTAAACGCGGAAAAGAGGCTTCCGCCGCGCCGGCAATCCGCGGCGAAACGATGGCGCGGCGGGTGCGCATCTATGCGGCTGCAATGTATGCATGGGCCATCAAGGCGGAGTTGATCGCCGTCAATCCGTTCGCCGCGATCCGCATGGAAAGCAGAGAGGTTTCGCGCGACAGGGTGCTAACAGATGCCGAAATTGGGGAGGTATGGCGAGCGGCCGGCTTACTCGGCTGGCCCTGGGGACCATACATGCGTTTCCTGTTGCTGACCTTGCAGCGTGAACGGGAAGCCGCATCCATTGCTTGGGCTGAAATATCGCCGGACTTGGCATTATGGGAATTGCCCGGCAGCCGCACAAAAAACGGCAAGCCCCACATCGTGCACTTGACCGAGCCGGCCCGCGCAATATTGCGTGCCATACCGCGCGCGGCCTCTTTGCCGCTGGTGTTCACCACCACCGGCAAGACGCCAATCTCCGGCTTCAGCCGTGCCAAATCGCGACTCGATGCAGCAATGATCGCAGAACGGGCGAAGCTTGCGGCCGAAGCCGGCGACGGACGCGCGCCGGAGCCGCTAACCCCCTGGCGCGTGCATGATTTCCGGCGAACCGGCGTAACTGTCCTTGCGCGAAAAGGGGTGCGCTGGGAAGTGGCGGACCGGTTGCTAAACCACATCCAAGGGGCAATCCGAGGCGTTGCGGCCGTCTATCAGCGTCACGACTTCCTGGCCGAACGCGAGGCGGCGCTGAGCGCATGGGCCGCGCATGTGGTGGCGGTGGGTGAGGTTTCCGACGTGCCCGGAAATGTCGTGGCCTTGCGGCCCAGACGCCCCTGACTGCGCAGCCTCGGCATCGCCGGCCGCACCAGCACCAGCGCCGAGCTGGCCGCGGCGCACCTGGTGCGCGTGCCGGCGATCGCCGCAACATCGCCAGTGCCGAGCTGGCCGCAGCGCACCTGGTGCGCGTGTCGACGATCGCCGCAGCATCGCCAGCGCCGAGCTGCTGCACGGTGCCGGCGGCTGCATCCATCGCTGCGGCCTGATCGATCGCGCCAGCGCCGGGCTGGTGCCCTGGTCCGGCGGCTGCATCCATCGCCTCGGCATCGCCGGCCGCACCAGCACCAGCCCCGATCTGGCCGCAGCGCACCTGGTGCGCGTGTCGACGGGCGCCGAGCTGCTGCACGGTGCCGGCGGCTGCATCCATCGCCGCAGCATCGCCAGTGCCGGGCTGGTGCCCTGGGTCCGGCGGCTGCATCCATCGCCTCGGCCTGATTGATCGCGCCAGTGCCGGGCTGGTGCCCTGGTCCGGCGGCTGCATCCATCCCCTCGGCATCGCCGGCCGCACCAGCACCAGCGCCGAGCTGGCCGCGGCGCCCCTGGTGCGCGTGCCGGCGATCGCCGCAGCATCGCCAGCGCCGAGCTGGCCGCAGCGCACCTGGTGCGCGTGCCGGCGATCGCCGCAGCATCGCCAGCGCCGGGCTGGTGCCCTGGTCCGGC
>CAIVPZ010000102.1 GCA_903907955.1 uncultured Acetobacteraceae bacterium
ATGGCGGATTTCTGCGGCGGCCGTTCCGCAGGCGGACGCATGCTGCACCTGCTTACCCGGGGTTTTGCCCCGGTTACCGCAAGCGTCTACAACCCACTGAAAACACGCTGATCTCCACCACCCCGGAATCCAGTATGAGCCTATTTTCAGACTGCGCAAAGAATTCTGCCGCCAGCAAAAGGCACGCTCGGGCCAGCGCGTCTCCATTACCTCGTCACGATTGGCCGGCCGGGGCATCGCCCTCCAGCCGCACCACCTGGTCGGCACGGCCAAGATCGAAGCGCGGATGGCCCGCGGCATCCTCGGATATCAGCTCGGCGAAGGCGTAGCCGAACAGGATGTCGGCGACGTGGAACAGATGGAAGCCGTGCAGCGGCGAGAGGGTGGTGCCCTCGGTGGCGGTGATGCTGACCATGATCTGTGCCTGCGCATGGCCGAGATCAGCGGCATCCAGACCGGCGAGCGGGCTTGACGGGTCGATCATGTGCACCACCGTCCAGCTCATCATCTCGACCAGCGATCGCTCGCGCACCAGCGGCAGGTCACGAATGCGCCAGACGCTGGCCCCCCGCTCGGGATGGTGGCGGGAAATCAGCACCATGCGCGCTTCGACATTGTACAGCGGGTTGAACCGGCGATTGACGATGCGGGCGCTGAGCGCCGATCCCCCGTCGGCCGGGCCGATCACCAGGTTGCGGGCGAAGGACAGGCGCGAGTGCGGACGCGAAAACCGCACGAACACCACGCCGGCGATCACCGCCACCGACATCAGGCCGACGAAAATCTCGATCGCCGAGACAACCTGGCCATACATGGATTGTGGCGACATCGCGCCGTAGCCGACGGTGGCGAAGGTCTGCACGCTGAAGAAGAAGGCATCGCCCAGCGCCCCCGGGCCGACGTTGGAGACGCTGCCCGGCTGCAGGACATAGAGGGCGGCGAAGAACAGATTGACCAGCAGGTAGTACGCCATCGTCAGGACCAGGAACCACCGCCAGGGCAGCGCCAGGGCGATGTAGTACGGATCTCCCCAGTCGTAGCGCTTTACCCCCGGCCCCATGCCGATGGGCGGGTGCATCGGGCCGGTACCGCGGCGTGTCCGCCGGCGTGGCCACAGACGTCGCAACATGGTGCCTCCGACAGCAAGCAAGGCCAGGGGCGCTGCCCCTGGACCCCGCCAAGGGGCAGTGGCCCCTTGGAACCCATTACTTTACGGGGTGTTGGGAGCGAGGGGTGAGGAGATGCTTCGACATCTCCTCACCCTTCGCTCCCAATACCCCTTTAGTCGCGGGATCCAGGGGACAGCGCCCCCTGGCCTTGCTTGCGGTCGGCGGCCAATGTCTGCGCCGTGTTGACCAGGGCCAGATGGCTGAACGCCTGCGGAAAATTGCCGACCAGCCGGCCCGCGACCGGGTCGAATTCCTCCGCCAGCAGGCCGACATCATTGCGCAGCGCCAGCAGCCGGTCGAACAGCGCGCGCGCCTCGTCGCGGCGGCCCTGCAGCACGTAATTGTCGGCCAGCCAGAAGCTGCAGGCCAGGAACGCGCCCTCGCCCGGCGGCAGGCCGTCCATGCCGTCGGCGGTATCGTAGCGGCGGACGAACCCGTCCACCAGCAGGTCGCGCTCGATGGCGGCCAGCGTGCCGCGCACGCGCGGATCGTCCGCCGGCAGGAAGCCCACCAGCGGAATGAGCAGCAGCGATGCATCCGGTTCACTGCCGCCGTAGCTCTGCACGAAGCTGTTGCGGCCGGGGTCGAAGCCGCTTGCGCAGATGCCGGCATGCATCCGTGCCCGCAGCGCCCGCCAGCGGTCGAGCGGCCCCTCCAGGCCGAACTGTTCGGCGCTGCGGAGCGCGCGGTCGAGCGCGACCCAGGCCATGACCTTGGAATGGGTGAAGTGGCGGCGTCCGCCGCGGGTTTCCCAGATGCCGTCGTCGGGCTGCTCCCAGATCGCCTCCAGATGTGCGGTAAGCCGGCGTTGCAGCTCCCAGTCCGCCGGGTCTGGGGTGCCCCCGGCCACGCGGGCCGCGTGCAGCGCGTCGGCGACCTCGCCGAACACGTCGAGTTGCAACTGGCCGTGCGCGGCATTGCCGATGCGCACCGGGCGGGCGCCCTGGTAGCCGGGCAGCCAGTCGGCCTCCCACTCGGTCAGGCGGCGCTCGCCGGCCAGGCCGTACATGACCTGGAGCTGGTCCAGGCTGCCGGCGACGCTGCGGCGCAGCCAGTCGCGCCAGGCCCCCGCTTCCTCGACATGGCCGCCGCGCAACAGCGCGCGCACGGTGAGGCTGGCGTCGCGCAGCCAGCAGTACCGGTAGTCCCAGTTGCGCGACCCGCCGAGCGCCTCGGGCAGCGAGGTGGTGGGGGCGGCGACGATGCCGCCGGTGGGGCGGCAGGTGAGCGCCTTCAGGGTGAGCAGGGAGCGTTGCACCGCATCCGCGTCCGGACCGCGACAGGTGCCGCGGGCGCACCAGTCGCGCCAGAACATTGCGGTCCGGTCCAGCGCGGCGCACGGGTCGATGCCGGGCGGCGGGCCGAGATGGCTGGCGCCGTGGCTGAGAACGAAGGGGATGGTCTCGCCGGCGGCAACGGCGAAGGTGGCGAGGCCCTCGTCGCGCAGCGGGACCGGGGTTCGCAGCACCGCCATGTCGGGGCCGGCCAGCGCCATGATGCCAGGCTCGCCGGCCAGACGGGTGACCAAAGGCATGGCGGTGCCGTAGTCGAAGCGCAGCGCCAGCGTCATCCGCATGTCGACGCGGCCCGACCGGCCCTGCACGAGACGGACGAGGTGCGACCCCGCTTCGCCGACCGGCATGAAATCGATCAGCGCCACCTCGCCGTCCGGAGTGGCGAACACGGTTTCCAGCACCAGGGTGCCGTTGTGATAGGCGCGGCGGATGCGCGGCCGCGGATCGGCGGGGGCGATGCGCCAGCTGCCGTGCTCCGGCGTGCCGAGCAGGGCGGCGAAGCAGGCGCCGCTGTCGAACCGGGGCCAGCACAGCCAGTCCACCGCCCCGGCGCGCGAAACCAGGGCGGCGGTGGTGCAGTCGCCGATCAGGGCGTAGTCCTCGAGCGGCGCGGCGTCCTTGCCGGCGGGCGATGGCCGGGGCGTGTTCAGTTGGCCCGGCCCCAGATCCGGCCGCCATTGCCCGGGCACGAGCAGGCATCGCCGATGGGCGTCAGCCGGTCGAGCGGGCAGACCCAGCGCCCGGCATAGCACGCCTGCCCGGCCGGCGGCGGGCCGCCGTCGAAAGGCATGCTGTAGGCCGGCGGCGGCGCCATGTAGAGCGGCGCCGGGGAGTAGACGGGCGGATAGGGATAGCCGAACGGCGGCGCCAGATAGACCCCGGGGAGGCCGAAGAAAAAACCGCCGCGCCAGTAGGCCTGGGCGCCGGCGGGCAGCAGAGTCGCGCCGGCCAGGGCCAGCAGGGCAGCGCGGAACAGGGCGGAACGGGTCGCGGTCATGGCGACACTCCTGACGCAGTTCTCCGGCGCAGTATTGCATCAAATCGCAGCGTCCAGCCACTGTCGCACGCATTGCGCAACGGTCGGCGCCGCCTGCATGATCCCGCGGGAATGACCCGGCGGGCGCGACTGTCTGGCCAGCCCTGATATGGCTGCGAGCGCCGGCACCCAACCTTGACTTTCGTGCGCGGTTTCCCGATATCCGGGCGTCACGCGCGCCGACGGCGCGCAAGCCGTCGCGCGCCGATGCTGGCGCCGCCCTGAAGGCACATACAAGTTTGACCGACACCGTTCCGTTCTCCGAGACCACGCCCTCCGCGGCGGCAGCGCCCGCACAGGCGGATCTGCTTGAGCGCGAGCCGATGCCCCTGCCGCATCCTGACGCGCCTGATCCCGCCGAAACCGCCGTTTCCGCGCCGGACGGCGATGCCGATGCGCCGGATGGCGACGCCGATGCGCCGGACGACGATGCCGATGCGCAGAATGGCGACGCCGATGCGCAGGACGACGAGGCGGACGAGCCGGAAGCGGAGCCCGAGAACGGCTTCGCCGCGCTCGGCCTGTCCGCCGAGATCCTGCGCGCGGTGGGCGAGAAGGGCTATCTCACGCCGACGCCGATCCAGTGCCAGGCCATCCCCTGGGTGCTGATGGGCCGCGACCTGCTGGGCTGCGCGCAGACCGGCACCGGCAAGACGGCCGGGTTCACCCTGCCGATGCTGGACATCCTTTCCGGCAGCCGCGCCCGCGCCCGCATGCCGCGCAGCCTGATCCTGGAGCCGACGCGCGAACTGGCGCTGCAGGTGGCCGAGAACTTCGTCCAGTACGGCAAGTACCTGAAGCTCACCCACGCGCTGATCATCGGCGGCGAGAGCATGTCCGACCAGAAGGACCTGCTGATGCGCGGCGTGGACGTGCTGATCGCCACGCCCGGCCGGCTGATCGACATGTTCGAGCGCGGCGGCATGCTGCTGACCGATACCCGCCTGCTGGTGATCGACGAGGCCGACCGCATGCTGGACATGGGGTTCATCCCCGATGTCGAGCGCATCGTCGCCATGCTGCCCAAGACCCGCCAGACGCTGTTCTTCAGCGCCACCATGGCGCCGGAAATCCGCCGCCTGGCCGACGCCTTCCTGGACAATCCGAAGGAGATCACCGTCTCCAAGCCGGCGTCGGTGGCCACCACCATCACCGAGGCGATGGCGCTGGTGGCCGATCACGACAAGCGCGAGGCGCTGCGGCGGCTGGTGCGCAGCGAGGACGTGCAGAACGCGCTGATCTTCTGCAACCGCAAGCGCGACGTGGATATCCTCTACAAGTCGCTGACCCGGCACAAATTCTCGGTCGGCGCGATGCACGGCGACATGGCCCAGCCGGCGCGCTTCTCGACCATGGAGAAGTTCAAGGCGGGCGAAATCAGGCTGCTCTGCTGCAGCGACGTGGCCGCCCGCGGCATCGACATCGGCGGGCTGTCGCACGTGTTCAACTTCGACGTGCCGCACCATGCCGAGGACTACGTGCACCGCATCGGGCGCACCGGCCGGGCCGGGCGCGAAGGGCGGGCCTTTACCCTGGCGACCCCCGAGGACAGGCTGGCGGTGGAAGCAATCGAGAAGCTGACCGGGCACCCGATTCCGCGCATCGATATCGAGGGGCTGGACACGGTGCAGTGGGCCGAAGGCGACGGCCGCAAGCGGCGCGGCGGGCGCGCCGCGCCGAAGCGCGCCGAGGCGGCGCCGGCCGCGGAGAAGCGCAAGCCGGTCCGCCGGCGCAGCGAGACCGAGGCACCGGCTGGTGCCGAGGCAGCGGCGAAGCCGGCGCGGGCGCCCCGGCCGCCGCGGGCCGAAGCCGCCGCGAAACCGCCGCGGACCGAAGCACCCGCAAGGCCGGCGCGCGCCGCGCCGCCGGAACGTGCCGCCCGGCCGGAGCCGGTGCGGCCCGACATCGCCCGCGCCCCTCGCGCCGAGTACGCCGCCCGCCCCGAGCGCGATGTGCGGGGCCGCCGCGACGACGATCACGGCCCCTCGGTGGTGGGTTTCGGGTCGGACGTCCCCGCCTTCATGCTGGTCGCTGCCCGGCCGCGGCGCCATCATGCCGAAGCGATGGCCGAGGAAACCGACGCCTGAGAGTTTGGAAAAGAATGCCCGCAAGCCACCGAACGAAGGAAAAAGGCGCAATGATAGCAGCGGGCATTCTTTTTCAAGTTCGATTGTTTTTCAGGCTCTGAAATGAACCACACCGTGCCCGTTGCATCGAGCAAGGGAAAGCTCGGCCCGTTCGCCTGGGACGATCCGCTGTATCTCGATGACCAGCTGACCGGGGACGAGCGCGCCATCCGCGACGCCGCCCACGCCTATTGCCAGGACAAGCTGCTGCCCCGCGTGCTCATGGCCAACCGGAACGAGTATTTCGACCGGGAGATCATGAACGAGTTCGGCGGGATGGGCTTCCTCGGCCCCACGCTGGAGACGCATGGCTGCGCCGGGGTGTCGTATGTCGCCTACGGGCTGATCGCGCGCGAGGTGGAGCGGGTCGATTCCGCCTATCGCAGCGTGTTCTCGGTGCAGTCCTCACTGGTGATGTACCCGATCCACGCCTTCGGCTCGGAAGCGCAGCAGGACCGCTACCTGCCCCGGTTGTGCAGCGGCGAATGGGTCGGCTGTTTCGGTCTCACCGAGCCGGATGGCGGGTCGGACCCGGGCAGCATGCGCACGCGGGCGAAATCGGTCGATGGCGGCTATGTGCTGAACGGCGCAAAGACCTGGATCTCCAACGCGCCGATCGCCGATCTGTTCCTGGTCTGGGCGAAGGACGATGCCGGCGACATCCGCGGTTTTCTGATCGAGCGCGGCACCGCCGGCCTGACGGCGCCGAAGATCGAGGGAAAGTTCAGCCTGCGCGCCTCGGTCACCGGCATGGTCATGCTGCAGGACGTGTTCGTTCCCGCCGATGCGATGCTGCCCAGGGTGAAGGGGCTGCGCGGGCCGTTCTCCTGCCTGAACAACGCCCGCTACGGCATCGCCTGGGGCGTTCTGGGGGCGGCCGAATTCTGCTGGCACGCGGCGCGCAGCTACACGCTGGACCGGGTGGTGTTCGGCCGGCCGCTGGCGGCGACCCAGCTGGTGCAGAAGAAGCTGGCCGACATGCAGACCGAAATCACCCTCGGGCTGCACGCCGTGCTGCGGGTGGGGCGGCTGCTCGACGAGGGCCGCGCGGCGCCGGAGATGATCAGCCTGGTCAAGCGCAACAATAGCGGCAAGGCGCTCGACATCGCCCGCATGGCGCGGGACATGCACGGCGGCAACGGCATCGTCGATGAGTACCATGTCATCCGCCACATGATGAACCTGGAGACGGTGAATACCTACGAGGGCACGCATGACGTGCATGCGCTGATTCTCGGGCGGGCGCAGACCGGCATTTCCGCGTTCGGCGGGTGAGGCCGGCGCCGGCGCCGCGGGCGGCCCCACCGCCGGCCGAGGTCCAGGTGACGCGGATCGGCGCCGACGGCGACGGCATCGCGGCGCTTCCCGACGGCACGTTTCTGTTCGTGGCCGGCACCCTGCCCGGCGAGACGGTGCGCGCCCGGCCGGTGGCCCGGCGCGGCGATGGCTGGGCCGCTGCCGTCGAGACGCTGATCACCGCCAGCCCGGAGCGCGCCGGGCCACCCTGCCCGCATTTCGGCGGTTGCGGCGGGTGCACCCTGCAGCACTGGCAGGACGCGCCCTACCGCGCCTGGAAGGTGGGGCTGCTGGAGGCGGCCTTGCGGCGGGCCGGCTTCGCCCCGGACATCGCCAAGCTGGTGGCAACCCCGCCCGCCGCACGCCAGCGGATGGATTTTTCCCTCCGCCGGCAAGGCAGTTCCGTGCTGCTCGGCCTGCATGCCGGGCGTGCCGCCGAGGTGGTGGACCTGGTCGCCTGCCCGGTGCTGCACCCTGATCTGCTCGCCTTGCTCGCGCCGTTGCGCGCGGTGCTGCGCGGGCTCGCGCTGTTCCGGCGCGAAGGCGCGGCGGTGGTCAACCTGCTGGAGAGCGGCCCCGACCTGCTGCTGCGCACCGACGGCGAGCCGAATGCCGCCGACCGGACGCAACTCGCGGCGTTCGCCCGCGCACATGGCCTGTGCCGGATCAGTTGGGCGCGCGGCGATGCGGCGCCGGAGACGCTGTGCCTGCTGCGCCCGCCGGTGGCGGTGCTGTCCGGGGTGCCGGTGCGGCCGCCGCCCGGCGCCTTCCTGCAGGCCAGCCGGGAAGGCGAAGCGGCGATCGTGGCGGCGGTGCTGGCCGGACTGCCCGACAAGCTGCCGGCGCGGGCGCGGGTGGCGGAGCTGTACGCCGGCTGCGGCACGCTCAGCTTTGCCCTCGCCGCGCGGGTGCGGGTGGCGGCCTATGAGGGCGACGCGGATCTGGTGGCGGCGCTGCGGGCGGCCGTCAATGCACAGGTGCTGGCCGCGCGGATTTCCGTCGAACAGCGCGACCTGACGCGGCGCCCGGTCACGGCCACCGAACTCGCCGGCTGTGTGGCGGTGGTGCTCGACCCGCCGTTCGGCGGGGCGGCGGTGCAGATCGCCCAGGTGGCGGCGGCGCGGCCGAAACGGGTGGTGTATGTCAGCTGCAATCCCGTTGCGCTGGCGCGCGATGCCGCCATTCTGCGGGGGGCGGGGTATGCGGTGGTTACGGCCACGCCGATCGACCAGTTTCTTTGGTCGGCCCGGTTGGAGAGTGTGGTGGTGTTCTCGATCGAATAGCCGGGGCGCTGCCCCGGACCCTGGCAGAAGGTGCGGCCGCGCACACCATCGGCTGCTGCATGATGCCGGGAAGATGTCCGCCCCTTCGAGGGCGGTGTTCTCCGGCCTGGCGTGCCCGGGCCGCCGCCCGATCCGGAAATGCCCGTGCAGCCGGCGGCTTGCGGTGGCGGAAGGCGCTTCGCTTTTCCGCCGGTGAACCCCAGCCCTGGCAGCGTGCGAGCGCCGGCACACGGCAAGCGTCTCCCTCAGCCCCGCCGAAGCCGCGTCACCAGCGCCTCGGCGGTGTCGGCGTCGGTGTGCAGGGCGCGCACGGCTATCTCCTGCGCAAATCCGGCGCGGGCCAGCACGCCGAGTTCGCGCTTCGGGTCTGCCTCGGCTTCCGCGGGGCGGAATGGGCCAAGCCGGCGGCGGCGGGCCAGCGCCAGCGCGGCGGCCAGTTCGGCCTCGGGGTCGTCGGGCAGGGCAGCGCGGGCGTCGTCGCCGGCCACGCCGCGGGCGGCGAGGTGGGCGGCGATGGCGCGGCGGGACCGGCCGGTGCGCCCGAGGCTGCGGACCCGGCTGGCGGCGAAGGCGGCGTCGTCCACCGCCCCGGCGGCCACCAGCCGCGCCACCACGTCACGCACCGCCTGACGCAGCGCCGGCCGGG
Organism: uncultured Acetobacteraceae bacterium; assembly: GCA_903907955.1. Lineage (GTDB taxonomy): Bacteria > Pseudomonadota > Alphaproteobacteria > Acetobacterales > Acetobacteraceae > Rhodovastum. The sequence goes on from CAIVPZ010000102.1 coordinate 8,852, forward strand.
CAGCGGCGGCGTCCTCGGTGCCGGTCAGGCGCACCCAGCGCTCGCACCGCCGGTCCAGCACGCGGGTCAGGCCGGCGCGGGTGGCGGCATAGCGGGACAGATGGGCCAGCGCGGCATCGTGCAACGCCGCCTCGGTGGGGGGCGGGCCGGGGTTCTTCATCGGATCAGGTTGGCAGAAAGCAAGGAAGCAAGGCCAGGGCGCTGCCCTGGACCCGCAAGGGGGCAGTGGCCCCCTGGACCCCATTCCCTGGTGCGCGTTTGACTTCGCCGACGGCAACGGCTCATTCTCCCGCCTTTCCGCAACCGCACGAAACCGTCAAGGACCGCCGAGGATATGATCCCCGCCCTGATGCCGACATACACCCGCGCCGACCTCGCTTTCGAGCGGGGCGAAGGCGCCTGGCTGTATACGGCCGAGGGGCGACGATACCTCGATTTCGGCAGCGGCATCGCCACCGCCAGCGTTGGCCACGGCAACCGCCACCTCGCCGACGCCATCGCCGCGCAGGCGCACAGGGTGATGCACGTCTCCAACCTCTACCGCATCCCGCAGGCCGAACTTCTGGCGCAACGGCTGGTGGCGGCAAGCTTCGCCGACAGCGTGTTCTTCTGCAACTCGGGCGCGGAAGCGAACGAGGGCATGGTGAAGATGATTCGCCGCGCCGCGTACGAGAACGGCCAGCCCGACCGCTTCCGCGTCATCACCTTCGAAGGCGCCTTCCACGGCCGCACCCTGGCGATGCTCGCCGCCACCGGCAACGAGAAATACCTCAAGGGATTCGGCCCCCGGGTGGACGGCTTCGACCAGGTGCCGTTCAACGACCTCAACGCCGTGCGCGACGCGATCGGCCCGCACACCGCCGGCATCATGGTGGAGCCGCTGCAGGGCGAGGGCGGCATCCGCGAGGGCAGCACCGACTTCCTGCGCGGCCTGCGCGCCGCCTGCGACGCGTTCGGCCTGGTGCTGGGCTTCGACGAAGTGCAGTGCGGCATGGGGCGCACCGGCAAGCTGTTCGCCTTCGAATGGGCGGGCATCGAACCGGACGTGGTGAGTGTGGCCAAGGGTCTCGGCGGCGGTTTTCCGATCGGCGCCATCCTGGCGAAGGAGCACGTCGCGAAGGTCCTCACCCCCGGCACGCATGGCACCACCTTCGGCGGCAACCCGCTGGCCTGCACGGCGGCCAATGCGGTGCTGGACATCCTGCTCGCCCCCGGCTTCCTCGCCGAGGTGGCGCGCAAGGGGGCGCTGTTCGGTGCCGGCCTGACAACGCTGGTGGCCGATTTCCCCGCCTTGTTCGCGGCCAGGCGCGGCGTGGGCCTGATCCAGGGTCTGCAGTGCGTGCCGCCGGCCGGCGAGGTGCAGGCCGCCTTCATGGCGGAGGGGCTGCTGAGCGTGACCGCGGGGGAGAACGTGGTCCGCCTGGTGCCGCCGCTGGTCATCACCGACGCCGATATCGTCGAGGCGGTGGCGCTGATGCGCCGCGGCGCCGCGCGCTGCGTTGCGGCAGGTGGCCGGGAGGCGGCGCCATGAACGGGGCAGTGCTGCGCCGCGCCACCCCGGCGGGTGGCCAGGGCGCGGCGCGGGCGGCAGCGCCCCGCCACTTCCTCGATCTGCGCGACCATGACGCGGCGACGCTGCGGCACATGCTTGACCTGGCAACCGGGTTCAAGGCAACCGGCGGCGCGACCTCCCGCAAGCTCGCCGCCCGGCCGCTGGCCGGCCGCACGCTGGCGATGATCTTCGAGAAGCCTAGCACCCGCACCCGGGTCAGCTTCGAACTGGCGATGCACCAGCTCGGCGGCGGGGTGATCGTGCTGACCGGCAAGGACATGCAGCTCGGCCGCGGCGAGACCATCGCCGATACCGCGCGGGTGCTGTCGCGTTTCGTCGATGCGATCATGCTGCGCACCGATGCGCACGGGAAATTGCAGGAAATGGCGGCGCACGCCACCGTGCCGGTGATCAACGGGCTGACCGCCGACTCGCACCCCTGCCAGTTGATGGCCGACGTGCTGACCTTCGAGGAGCATCGCGGCCCGATCGCCGGGCAGGTGGTCGCCTGGTGCGGCGACGGCAACAACGTCGCCCGCAGCTGGATCGAGGCGGCGGCAAGGTTCGGCTTCACGCTGCGGCTGGCCACCCCGGCCGGCCTGCGCCCGCCGGCGGCGCTGATCGCCTGGGCGCGGACGCAGGGCGCGGCGGTGGAACTCACCGACGACCCCGCGGTGGCGGTGGCCGGGGCGCGCTGCGTGGTCACCGACACCTGGGTGAGCATGTCGGACGACCCGGACACCTGCCGGGACAACCTGCTGGCACCCTATCAGGTCACCGCGGCGCTGATGCAGCAGGCGGCGGCGGATGCGATCTTCATGCACTGCCTGCCCGCGCATCGCGGCGAGGAAGTGACCGGGGAGGTCATCGACGGGCCGCAGAGCGTGGTGTTCGACGAGGCGGAGAACCGGCTGCACGCGCAGAAGGGCGTGCTGGCCTGGGCGCTCGGCGCAGCGGGGTAGCCGGACCCGCCGCGCGGCCCGGATGACGCGGGGGGTGCGGATTGCGTTTCGATTGCGAATTCGTTCCGATTGCCATTGCAGTCCGTTTGCAATCTGCGTATGACTGCATCCAACGCCGTGCATATCAAGTGCACGCCAAACGTCCAGATGGGGAAACGTGGCCAGCGAACGGTCATCGGTGGTGCTTGCAACAATCCAGGCGGTGCACCCGGGCAACCGGGCCGGAACCGTTTGAATGCCGCGCGCCCCTGACAGTCGCGAACGCGCCGCTCCCTGCCATCGAACGATGGAGTATCGAGTGTGATGCGCGACGGTGCCAAAGATACGATCGCAGATCGGATTGAGACCTACGCATGCTGGATTCGCGGCCTGCGCACCTCGAAGCAACGCATCCTCCCGGAGGTGGACCCGGCGGACTCCCTGTATGTGCTGGCGAATGAACTGCGTCTGCTCGCCGAGGCAATGGAGCGCCAGGAGCGCGAAATGCAGCGGCTGTTCGATCTGGTGCAGCATGCCCTTCGTGGCGTACTTCTGGATGATGTATTAAGCGAAATCTACCATCGGTTCGCCGGGGTCATCCCGTATGACCGTATGTGTTGCGCTTTTCTGTCCGACGACGGCAAGAATCTGACTGCGTATTGGGCCGCATCGAGCCTGTCGGGCAAGCAGGTCCAGCCGGGCTACACCCAGCCCATCGCCGGCAGCAGCCTGGAGGATGTCATCGCATCCGGTCAGCCGCGGGTGATCAACGACCTGGTTGCCTATCTGGAGGCCAAGCCCGGTTCCGACTCCACCAGACGGGTCGTGGCCGGGGGTGGACGATCCAGCCTGACCTGTCCGCTGTTCGTGGACGACCAGCCCACCGGGTTCATCTTCTTCACCAGCGACAAGCCCAACACGTATCAGGACTCCCATCAAAGCATTTTCCGGCAGATCGCCGGCCAGATTTCGCTCGTGCTGCATCGAAGCCGCACCCACACCGAGTTGGTCAAGCACAACAGCTACCTGCTGAACAGAACCAACGAGCTGGAAAACTACTGCCAACTGTCGATGCGTTATTGAGGCATGGGGTCAAGGGGGCCACTGCCCCCTTGCGGGTCCAGGGCAGCGCCCTGGCCTTGCTTTGGTAATGCCAGGCGCAGCAAAGCCCGCATCCAGGTGCGTCGCATGCAGTGCCAGCGCCGCGGCATCGCTTTCCACCCCGCCGCGCCGCCGTCGTTCAACGATTTGCTAACCCGATCCGCCGACAATGCGCGACATCGACAGTGCCATCCGGATGGCCGGGGTGCGGCGCTGTCCGCTGTGATGTCGAACAGGTATTCGCCGCGTGAAGTGCATCGACTTTTCCGCCCTTCGGATACTGATCCTCGAAGACGAGCGGTATCTCCGGGCCATCCTCAAGCAATTGCTGCGCGGGATCGGCAGCCGCGAGATATGGGAGGGAAATGACGGGACCGAAGGGTTGAGGCTGCTGGACGACGGCCTCGTTCCCGACCTGGTGCTGTGCGACGTGCAGATGGCGCCGATGGACGGCCTGACCTTCATCCGACAGGTTCGTGGGGCCGCCGACCCCGCGCGGGCCAGGATACCGATGATCATGCTCACCGCGGCCGCCGACGAGGGAATCGTGCGCACGGCCGCCGGCCTGGGCATCGACGGCTATCTGGTCAAGCCGGTGTCGCAGCGGCTGCTGGCCGACCGGATAAGTGCCGCATTGGCGTCCCGCGCCGGCCAGCGCTGACCCAACCGCACGCCCCTATCGGGTGCCGTGGCCCAGATACAACTCCACGATCCGCGGGTCGGACGCCAGTTCGGCGCTTGGCCCCTGCAGCGTGATCCGTCCGGTCTCCAGCACATAGCCGTGGTCCGAAACCTCCAGGGCGGCGCGCGCGTTCTGTTCGACCAGCAGGATCGCCACCCCGGTGCGCCGCAACTCGGTGATGGCGTGGAAGATATCGCGCACGATCAGCGGCGCCAGCCCCAGGCTCGGCTCGTCCAGCATCAGCAGGGCCGGCCGCGCCATCAGCGCCCGCGCCATCGCCAGCATCTGCCGCTCGCCGCCGGAAAGCGTGCCGGCCCGCTGCCGCCGCCGCTCCAGCAGCCGCGGGAAGGCGGCAAAAATCGCGTCCAGCCCGCGCGTGGCGGCGGCCCGCCCTTCGGCGCGATGGCGGAACGCGCCGAGCCGCAGATTGTCTTCCACGCTCATGCTGGCGAACAGCTCCCGCCGTTCCGGCACCAGCGACATGCCGGCCTGCACGCGCGCCTCCACGCCATCGCCGCGCAGGTCGCGCCCGCCGAAACGGATGCGCCCCTCGGCCGGCAGCACGCCCATCACCGCGTTCAACAGGGTGGATTTGCCCGCTCCGTTCGGGCCGATCACCGTCACGATGCTGCCGGCCGCCACCCGGAGGGAAACCCCGGTGGCAGCGGGAATGCCGCCATAGGCCACCGACACATCCTCAAGCTCGAGCACCGGCGTCACGCCACGCTGCCCAGATAGGCTTCGATCACCGCCGGGTCGCGGCGCACCGTCTCCGGCGTGCCCTCGGCCAGCATGGTGCCGAAATCCATCACCACCAGCCGGTCCGCCAGGTTCATGACGAAGTCCATGTCGTGCTCGACCAGCAGGATCGTCACGCCCTCGCCGCGCAGCCGGCGCAGCAGGGCGGCAAGCTCCGCCTTTTCGTTATGGCGCAGCCCCGCCGCCGGCTCATCCAGCAGCAGCAGCACCGGATCGAGACAGAGCGCGCGGGCGATCTCCACCACCCGCTGCTGGCCGAGCGCCAGGCTGGTCGCCGGCCGGTCGGCCTGGGCCGCCAGCCCTACCCGGACAAGCTGGCGGGCGGCCTCGGCATAAAGCTGCGCCTCCTCGGCGCGATCGAGCCGCAGCACCCCGCGCAGCGGGCCGGCCCGGCCGCGCAGATGCGCGCCGATCACCACGTTCTCGATCACCGACATGCTGGGCACCAGCCGCACGTGCTGGAAGCTGCGGGCAATTCCCAACCGGGCAATCGCCGGCGCCCGTAGCCCCACCAGCGAATGGCCAAGGAACTCCACGCTGCCGCCGCCGGGCTGGTCAACCCCGGTGAGCAGGTTGAACGTGGTGGTCTTGCCGGCGCCGTTCGGCCCGATCAGCCCGGCGATCTCGCCGGCGGTCAGGGTGAAGCAAAGGTCGTTCACCGCCACCAGCCCGCCGAAGGTGCGGTTCAGCCCGCGCACCGACAGCAGCGGCGCACCGCGCGGCGGCATCACGCGCGCGGCCAGCGGGGCGGCGTCCGGCCGCACACGATGGGGGCGCGGGCGCACCCGGGCGATATGCGGCCAGATGCCTTCCGGCGAGGCCTGCAAGGTCAGCACCAGGATGGCGCCGAACACGATGGTCTCGAAATTGCCCTGGGTGCCGATCAGCTTCGGCAGCAGATCCTGCAGCAGGTTGTTGACCACCGTCACCAGCCCGGCGCCGAGCAGCGCGCCGGGGATATGCGCCGCCCCGCCGACCACCGCCATCAGCAGGTACTCGATGCCGGCATTCAGTCCGAACGGCGTCGGGTTCACCGAGCGCTGCATATGCGCGTAGAGCCAGCCGGCAAAGGCGGCCAGCACGGCGGCGTGCACGAAGGCCAGTGTGCGCGCCCGCGGCGTGTTCACCCCGAAGCTCGCCGCCGCCTGTGCGCCGCCGCGCAGGGCGCGAATGGCGCGGCCGGCGCGGCTGTCCAGCAAATTGGCGGTGGCCAGCGCCGCCAGCAGCACGCCGATCCAGATCACGCTGAAATACATCCGCCCGTCGATCAGCCGCAGCCCCTCGAGCGACAGCGGCGGGATGCCGGAAATACCGTCATTGCGGCCGAACAGGTCGAGGTTGGCGAAGGTGTAGTACAGGCTCACCGACCAGGCGAGAGTGCCCACCGCCAGATAGTGGCCGGACAGGCGCAGGGTGATGGCGCCGATCAGCAGCGCCGCCACCGCGCTGACCGCCAGCGCCGCCGGCAGCGTCAGCCAGGGCGACATCCCCGTCTGCACGGTGAGGATGGCCGTGGTGTAGGCGCCAAACCCGAGAAAACTCGCCTGCCCGAACGAGGTGATGCCGCCCACGCCGGTCAGCACCACCAGCCCGATGGCGACGATGCTGGAGATGCCGATGTAGTTGCCCAGCGTCACCCAGAACGACGGCAGTCCCGGCAGCCAGGGCAGACCAAGACACAGCAGCAGCGCCGCCAGCGGCCAGAGGGCGCGCCAGGTCATTCCTCATCCTCCACCACGCCGCCGCGCAGGCTGCGCCACAGCAGCACCGGGATGATCGCGGTGAACACGATCACCTCCTTGAAGGCGCTGGCCCAGAACGAGGAGAAGCTCTCCAGCACCCCCACCCCCAGCGCCGCCAGCGCCGCCCCCGGGTAGCTGGCCATGCCGCCGATGATGGCGGCGGTGAACCCCTTCAGCCCGATGATGAAGCCGGTGTCGTAGTACACTGTGGTCAGCGGCACGATCAGGATGCCGGACAGCGCGCCGATCACGCCGGCGAGGGAAAAAGCGATCTCGCCCGACTGCGCCGTGCCGATGCCCACCAGCCGCGCCCCCAGCCGGTTCACCGCCGTCGCGCGCAACGCCTTGCCGTACAGGGTGAACTCGAAGAAGCCGTACAGCCCCAGCATCAGCGCGACGGTCAGCCCGACGATCCACAGCGACTGCCCCGGCACGATGAGCGGCCCGAGTTCCAGGCTGTCCTCCGAAAACCCGGTGGCGCGCGATCCCTCCGGCCCGAAAAACACCAGGCCCAGCCCGCCCATGGCCAGATGCACCCCCACCGCCGCGATCAGCAGGACGAGAACAGAAGCCTGGGCGAGCGGGCGGAAGGCCACCCGGTAAAGATAGGGCGCCATCGGCGTGACGATGAGCAGCGCCAGCAGCGCCTGCACCAGCACGCCGGGCTGCAGCGGCGCCAGTTCGCGGGTCGCCAGCAGCACCGCGGCCGGCAGCGCCAGCGTGCCGGCCAGCAGGCGCGCCAGCCGGCGCGGCGACAGGCGGCGCCACTCCGCCCGCAGGGAGGCGGCGCAGGCCGCCGCGCCGAGGCCGCAGAGCAGCCACACACTGCCCGGCATCTGCCCGGCATCGAGCGCCGCATAGGTCAGCGCGCCATAGGCGACGAACTCGCCCTGCGGGATGAAGATGACCCGGGTGACGGCGAACACCAGCACCAGTGACAGCGCCAGCAGGGCGTAGATGGCGCCGTTGACGACGCCGTCCTGGACCAGGATCGCGATGATCGTCGGGTCCATTACCGGGGCTCCGCCCCGGACCCCGGCAGGGGCGTTGCCCCTGCACCCGACCAGGAGCCGAAGGCCCCTGGACCCCCTTGCTTTCTCAGGGCAACAACTTCCAGGCGCCGTTCTGGATGGTAATCATCACCCGGGCGCGTTGATCAAAGCCATTGTGATCATCCGCCGTCATCGTCGTGATGCCGTGGCTGAGCGTCAGGTTGGTCAGCCCTTCCAGCGCATCCCGCAACGCCGCGCGGAACTCCGGTGTGCCCGGCCTGCCCGCCTTCAGCGCCACCGGAATGGCCGCCTCCAGCATCAGCCCGGAATCCCACGCATGCGCCCCGAACGCCGACACCGAGCCGGCCCCGTTGGCCGCCTCGTAGCGGTGCACGTATTCCAGTGCGACCTTCTTGACCGGGTTGCTGTCCGGCAGCTGCGCGGCCACCACAATGGGTCCCACCGGCAGGATGGTGCCCTCCACGTCCTTGCCGCCGACCCGCAGGAAGTCGTTGTTGGCGGCGCCGTGCGTTTGGTACACATGGCCCTTGTAGCCGCGCTCCTTCAGCGCCTTCTGCGGCAGCGCCGCCGGCGTGCCGGAGCCGGCGATCAGCACCGCGTCGGGCTTCTCGGCCAGAACCTTCAGCACCTGGCCGGTCACGCTGGTATCGGTGCGGGAATAGCGCTCCACGCTGCCCAGCTGGACGCCCCTGGCGGCGGCGGCGCGGGTCGTCTCGGCCAGCCAGCTGTCGCCATAGGCGTCGTTGAAGCCGATGAACGCCAATGTCTTCACGCCGTGCCGGGCCATGTGCTCGACGATGGCATCGGCCATCAGGCTGTCGTTCTGCGGCAGCTTGAACACCCACTGGCGCTGCGGGTCCATCGGCGCGATCAGCCGCGCCGAGGCGGACATGGTGAGCAGCGGCACCTTCTTCTCGGCGGCAACGCCGATCAGCGCCATGGAAACCGGCGTGATGGACGATCCGATCACCACGTCGACCTGCCCGTCATCGACCAGCTTGCGCATGTTGGCGACGCCGCGGGTGCTGTCGCCGCCGTCGTCCAGCACGTTGTATTCCACTTTCTGGCCGGCGATCTGGGTGGGCAGCAGCGCCACCGTCTTCTGCTCCGGCTGCCCCAGCGAGGCGGCCGGGCCGGTGGCGGAAAGGGTCACGCCGACATGGACGGTGTCGGCGCTCGCACCCACAGCGAGCAGCGGCAAGGCAAGGGCTGCCAGCACGGCGGCTTGTCGAATCCTGGGCATGTTCCTCTCCGATAGCGGACCTGTCGGCGTTGCGGGCCTGTGTAGGGGGCGGCCCGGAACCCTGTCAACGCGTTGACAAAACACCTGAAAGCTTCAGGGCAGCAGCTTCCAGCCGCCGTCCCTGATGGTCACCATCACCCGCGCGCGGGCATCGAAGCCGTTATGGTCCTGCGCCGAGGTGTTGGCGATACCATGGGTCAGCACCAGTTCATGCAGCCCCTCCAGGGCATCGCGCAGGGCGGCGCGGAATTCGGCGGTGCCCGGCCTGCCCGCCTGCAGCGCGGCCGGGATGGCGGCCTGCAGCATCAGGAAGGCATCGTAGGCATGGGCGCCGAACGCGGTTGCCGAAGCCGCCCCGTTGGCCGCCTCGTAGCGGTGGATGTAGTCGAGCGCGACCGGCTTGACCGGATTGCCGTCGGGCAGTTGCGCCGCCACCACCACCGGGCCGACCGGCAGCAACGTGCCCTCCACGTCCTTGCCGCCGACGCGCAGGAAGTCGGCGTTGGCGGCACCGTGGGTCTGATAGTACAGGCCCCTGTAGCCGCGCTCCTTCAGCGTCTTCTGCGGCAGCGCCGCCGGCGTGCCGGCGGCGCCGACCAGCACGGCATCCGGCTTCGCCGACATGACCTTCAGTACCTGGCCGGTCACGCTGGTATCCGAGCGGGCGTAGCGCTCCACGTCCACCAGGCGGATGCCCTGCGCCTTTGCGGCGCGTTCGGTTTCGGCCAGCCAGCTGTCGCCATAGCCGTCGTTGAAGCCGATGAAGGCCAGTGTCCTCACGCCGCGTTTGGCCATGTCGGCGGCGATCGCATCCGCCATCAGGCTGTCGTTCTGCGGCGCCTTGAACACCCAGCGCTTCTCAGGCGTCATCGGCACGATCAGCGAGGCCGAGGCGGCCAGCACGATCAGCGGCACCCCCTTTTCGGCCGCCACCGTGCTCATCGCCGCCGAGGCGGGGGTGGCGGAGGAGCCGATGACGGCATCCACCTTGTCCTCGTCGATCAGCTTGCGGATGTTGGCAACGCCGCGGCTGGCATCGGTGCCGTCGTCGAGCACGAAGTATTCGACGCTCTGGCCGGCGATCTGCGGCGGCAGGATGCCCACCGTGCTGCGCTGCGGGATGCCCAGCGAGGCGGCCGGCCCGGTGGACGCCACGCTCATGCCGATGCGGATGGGGTCCGCCGCGGCCGACGCCGCGAACGCCACGCCTGCCAGCACGGCAAGCAGAGCGGTTGCGCGAAACCTGGCCATGTCGTTCTCCTCCTGGTGCAAACGCGGCGGCACCCGCCGGTCACGCCGGAAGGCATTGCGTGGCGGGCGATGTGTAGGGCGGCGCGAATCCGTGTCAATACGGCGCCCATGACAGCATTCCGGGACCCGCCATGCCGCGCATGACCACCGCCGAGGCCACCGTCGACGCCTTGCTGCGGCACGGCATCGACACGCTGTTCGCCCTGCCCGGCGTGCACAACGACCATCTGTTCGACGCCGTGCACGCCACCGCCGGGCGCCTGCGGGCGCTGCATCCGCGGCACGAGCAGACCTCGGCCTACATGGCGCTCGGCGCCGCGCTGGCGACCGGCCGGCCGCAGGCCTATGCCGCGGTGCCGGGGCCGGGCATCCTGAACACCGCCTCGGCGCTGCTGACCGCCTACGGCACCGGCGCGCCGGTGCTGGCGATCGCCGGCCAGATCCCCTCGGACGCCATCGACCGCGGCTGGGGCCACCTGCACGAACTGCCCGACCAGCTCGGCCTGCTGCGCCACATGGTGAAATGGGCCGCGCGCATCCCTTCCGCGGCCGAGGCGCCGGGGCTGGTGGCCGAGGCAATGCGGGCGGCGCTGAGCGGGCGGACCGGCCCGGTGGCGCTGGAATGCGCCATCGACATCTGGGGCCGGCCGGGCCAGGCCATCCCGGTCGCGCCGCTGCCGCCGTTCCGGCCCGAACCGGACCCCGATGCCGTGACGCAGGCGGCGAAGCTGCTCGGCGCCGCCGAACGCCCCATCATCATCGCCGGTGGCGGCGCGCTGGACGCCGGCCCCGAACTGCTCGCGGTGGCCGAGCTGTTGCAGGCGCCGGTGGTCACCTATCGGCGCGGGCGCGGCGCGGTGCCGACCGCGCATCCGCTCGCCGCCGCGCTGCCGGTGGGCCAGCGCCTGTGGCCGCAGGCCGACGCGGTGCTGGGCGTCGGCACCCGGCTGCACTTCGCCCAGTCGGTCTGGGGCACCGATCCGGACCTGAAGATCGTCCGCATCGACATCGACGCCGAGGAAATCTCCCGCTTCCGCCGCCCCGATGCCGCCGTGCAGGCCGACGCCGCCGCCGGCCTGCGCGCCCTGCTGGCCGCCCTGCCGGCGCATAACCGGGTGCGGCCGCCGCGTGAGGATGTGGCCGCCGCGCAGGCCTGGTTCGCCGCGCGCATGGCCCGCCAGGAACCGCAGATGGGCTTCCTGCGCGCCCTGCGCGCCGCCCTGCCAGAGGATGGCGTGGTGGTGGAGGACGTGACCCAGGTGGGTTTCTGCGGCCGGCTGGCGTTTCCGGTGGCCGGCCCGCGCCGCTACATCTCGCCGGGCTACCAGGACAATCTGGGCTGGGGCTACGGCGCGGCGCTGGGCGTGCAGGCCGCCCTGCCGGACCGCGCGGTGGTGGCGGTCTGCGGCGATGGCGGATTCATGTACCAGGCGCAGGAGCTTGCCACCGCCATGCGCCACGGCCTGCCGGTGGTGGCGGTGGTGTTCGACGACAACGCCTTCGGCAACGTCCGCCGCATCCAGGCCGAGCATTTCGGCAACCGGCTGATCGCCAGCGACCTCGCCAACCCGGATTTCTTCGCCTTTGCCCGCAGCTTCGGCGCGAATGCGTTCCGGGCCGGCGATGCGGCGAGCCTGGAAGCGGCGCTGCGCGAGGCGCTGGCGGCCCGGGCGCCGGCGCTGGTGCATGTGAAGGTGGGCGAAATGCCGAGCCCCTGGGACATGCTGTCGCCGCGCCGGGTGCGCGGGCATGAGGGCTGGCGGCCGTCGATGCCATAGCCGGGGCCGTACCGGGCGCAGCGTGTCTGGTTCAGACCCGCGCCGCGGGGCGGCTGGTCAAGTTCAGTTGTTTTTCAGGCTCTGACCTGCGCGTATGGCGAGCGGCCGAATTTCAACGCCAACGGATACCACAGCCGGTCCTTTCCGCTCAGCGCGTTGACACAATGCATCGGCGAACGCTCCACCCGGTCGAGGTAATAGCGGCGCAGGCCGGAAACGGCGGCGGACAGCGTTTTCGTGGTGAGCTGTTGCTCCCAGTGCGTGTCGGTTTCGTGGAACTCCAGGGTGAACACGGCGTTGACACCGTCGAAGGCGTCTTCCAGTGCGTCAAAGATTCCCCGTTGCTGTTCGGCTGAAGCATGCTCAAGAACAGAAACACAGGAAACGTGGCTGGGCTGATACCGGCGCAATGCCTCGGACAACCGCTCACGATCGGCCAGTCCTTGCACGAGAACCGTATTTTCGACCGCACCGGACAGCATGTCACCAAAGTTCACATCAAGCACGATGACCTGGATGCCGACGGAGGCGAGCAAACGCGGAAACATGCAGAGGCCGGTCGCAGGCGAACCGCCGCCGATGTCGAGGACCACATCACCGGGCGAAAGGTTCAACAACTCCGCTGCGATGAAATACTCCCAGAAGCGCTGGCTGATCTTGCCACCGCCATAGACGCGGCCATCCCATTCGGCCGGTCGGCCGGCGGTGCCGAACCAGTCCCAAAGCCGTTGCTTGATCTGATTTGTGAGCACGTGCGGGTGACCTGGAGATGGTGCTGCCGCCATTCTCGCCGGTGGCCTGCGGCTTTCGACCACATCGGGAGCAAGTTCGCCCAGCGCGGCGCGGCACGCAACGGCGGCATCGCGCGGCATATCACGCCGCCGTACATCCCCGGACTGGCCCGCATAATGACGGATGATGGCCGGCCCGGGCTTTGACGTCACCGGGATGTGGTTCCAGGCCTCATCCAGGAAGCGGACCCGGGAAATCACCTCCTCGTCAGGCACGTATGGCCCCTCGCCGAGTTGGTTGCGATACCCCATAACATGAAGCATCGCGGCATTTTCCCACCAGGGATGATCGGTGTACTGGGTCAAACTCCAGATACGATCGAACAAGGCACGCGACCATTCGGTGTTCCTCACAAGCATCACGCCAGTGTTTGGCAACAACGATGAGGGATGACCTGGATGATCGTGGGCGACGAGGTAAAGGTCCTTGTCGGGCACGACTTCCGCAAGGATATTTTTGTCAAAGCGCATGAAGATCGCGTCGGCATCGACCCACAGAACAAATTCATGCCCGCGGTCGAACAACTCCGGGATCAACCGCACGCGGTGCCAGGCCGCCGGCCGGTCGATGGTGATGTCGGTTACCACATGCACACTGCAACCCCAGCGGGCGGCATAAAGATGCAACGACCTGGCGCAATAAGCGCCGAAGTCCGCAAAGCTGCTCGTATAACTGGTGGCAAGACACAGACGGGAAATATTGGGGATTGAAGCCATCTGAAACTATCGCCGGAATGAGAAATGAAGCTGGATGCCGGCTTTCATATTGAATGCCATCCCAATATGACAAGGTTGTTCTCATGGTGGGACTGTGCTATCGAAACACATCTGTTTTCTTCTAGCGAATGGCGCAGCGCCGGTCAAGCCCCGGGACGTTGTTGCGTCGGCGCGTGCGCCCCGCACGGCCATCGTCTGCACGATGCTGCGCCGCTGCACCACCATGCCGGTCCGCGCAGCGGCGCCCGTCGATCGTCATTTTTTCCGGGCGTCCCCCCCCCCCGCCAAAGACCGCTGCCCTGTTGAGCCCCATATCGCCGGGCGGCAAAGCGCCGGGCCTGCTGCCGGGCTGGTGCGGAATCGTGACGGGCGTGCGCTCCACGCACGACTGTAAACTTGCCTTGTCGGGGCATCTGTCATTATACATTGACAGTTTCGTCGGATCGACAGATCGGAGGAGTTGAGGCATGCAATCCGCCGCCACCGGTGCAGCCGGCGGTTCGTCGCGAGGCGGGCGCATGCTCCGTGGTGACCGTCCCGCGGGGAGTGCCCTGCGGGCACCGACGAACGCACGCTTTCCGCCCGCCCGGCGACCGCTGCCCGATCGGGCGGCCCGTCCGGCGCGGGCATCCTGGCCGCCGGTTCCCTCCGCGCAGCGCCGGGAACCGGTTTGCCGGGCGCGATACGCCTTGGCGATCCCAGCCGCGCGGGACGAGCGCGGCACGGGCCTGAGGGCCGCAATCCGGAGAGTGCTGAAATGAGCGACGCTAAAGTCAACCCGTCGGGCCTGACCGACGACGAGGCCCAAGAGTTCCACGAAATCTTCACGAAGAGCGCAATCGTCTACGTCGGTGTCGCCGTGGTCGCCCATGTCCTGGTGTGGTCGTGGCGCCCGTGGTTCCCGGGCGTGGACGGCTACACCACCTCGGCGCTGGACACCGTCCAGCACATCGCAAGCTTCCTGGTCTAGGAGGACCACATGAGCAGCCTCAACGAACTCAATGCCCTGTGGAAGATCTGGACGCTGTTCAATCCGCGCCTGGTCCTGGCCGGCCTGTTCGCGTTCCTGTTCGTGCTGGCGTTCTTCCTCCACATCCTCGTGCTCGCCACCCCCCGCTTCAACTGGATCGCGGGCCTGACCGCGGCGCCGGCGTACACGCACTTCCTGCCGGCGGTGGTGAAGTAGCCGTTCCGGTCGCCACTGCGGCGAGGGGCCTCGCTGCCGCACGACGGGCGAGTGCCCCGCCTGTCGTGCGTCGCCGTGCCTGACGGGTACTCGAACGGATAGGTTCCAAGGGGCCACTGGTCCGTGGTGCCGGGGCGTCTACGTGCCGGACCGGTGGGGGTCCAGGGGCAGCGTTCCTGGACCTCCCTCCGTGTGCCCTGACCGCGGGAAATCCGCACCAGCTCCATGAGGGGCGGAACGATTTGCCTTGTCCGACGCCGAGGGGCTATCCCGGCGTCCGACATCACCGGATTCGCATCCCGAATGCCCCTCTCCCGCCTGCTTGCCGCCCTCGCCGAGGGCAGCCGGCGCCGTGCCGCCTTCGTGCTCGCCGGCGCCGTCCTGCTTGCCGCCCTGTCCTGCTGGCTTGCCGCCACCCGCCTCGGCGTCACCACCGATGCCGACGAGCTGTTCGCGTCATCGCTGCCCTGGCGCCAGCGCGAGCTGGCCTTCGCCGCCGCCTTCCCGCAGTTCACCGACCTGCTGGTGGCGGTGGTCGACGCCGCCACCCCCGAACAGGCCGACCAGACCGCCACCGCCCTGGCGCAGGCGCTCGCCGCCGACGGCACGCATATCCGCTCGGTCCGCCGCCCCGACGCCTCCCCCTACCTGGAAGCCAACGCGCTGCTGTTCCTGGATCAGCCGACGCTGACCGGGCTGATGGACCGCACCATCGACGCCCAGCCCTTCTTCGGCCAGCTGGTCGCCGACCCCAGCGCGCGCGGCCTGTTCGCCGCCCTCACCCTGCTCGCCATGGGGGTGGAGCGCGGCGAGGCCAGGCTGGAGCCGATCAACCCGGCGCTGGCGGCGTTCGGCCGCACCCTCACCGCCGCCGCCGACGGACATGCCAGGCCGCTGTCATGGGAGACCTTGCTGGCCGGCGGGCTGGCCGACCGCGAAGGCGCCTATCGTTTCGTCCTCGCCCAGCCCAGGCTGGACTACGGCGCGCTGCAGCCGGGCGGCGCCGCCACCCTGGCCATCCGTCAGGCCGCCGCCGCGCTGCCCTGGGTTGCCGCCGGGCAGGCGCATGTGCGCATCACCGGCTCGGTCGCGCTCGCCGACGAGGAATTCGCGACCGTCGCCGAGGGCGCCGTCACCGGCGTCATCGGCAGCCTGCTGCTGGTGATTCTCTGGCTGGTGCTGGCGGTGCGCAGCTGGCGGCTGATCGTGCCGATCCTGCTCACGCTGGCGCTGGGCCTGTCCGTCACCACCGGCTTCGCCGCCCTGGCGGTGGGCACGCTGAACCTGGTATCGGTCGCCTTCGCCATCCTGTTCGTCGGCATCGCGGTGGATTTTTCCATCCAGTTCTGCGTGCGCCTGCGGGAGATGCGGCTGCATGCCGACAGCCTCGACACGGCGCTGCTCGCCACCGGCCTGCGCACCGGCCCGCAGATCCTGGTTGCCGCCGCCGCCATTGCGGCCGGCTTCCTGGCCTTCGTGCCGACCAGTTTCCGCGGCGTTGCCGAACTCGGCCTGATCGCCGGTGTCGGCATGCTGATCGCCTTCGCCTGCACGCTGATCTTCCTGCCGGCGGTGCTGACGCTGTTCCGCCCGCGTGGCGAGGCGCGCGAGATCGGCTTCGCCTGGGGCATCCCGGCGGAAGCCTTCCTGCTTCGTGCCCGCCGCCCGGTGCTGCTCGCCTTCCTGGTGCTGGCCCTGCTCGGCGGCGCGCTGTTGCCGTTCCTCGCCTTCGATTCCGACCCGCTGCACACCAAGGACCCCGGCACCGAGGCGATGCGCACGCTGGCGGACCTGATGACCTCGCCGCTGACCAACCCCTACAGCATCGACATCCTCGCCCCCGACCAGGCGCAGGCCGACGCGCTGGCGGCGCGGTTGCGCACGCTGCCGCTGACCGACGACGCCATCACCCTGTCCAGTTTCGTGCCGGAGGATCAGCCGGCCAAGCTGGCGACCATCGCCGACGCCGCCAGCATTCTGAACGCCACGCTGGCGCCGCGCGCGCCGGCCGCCCCGGTTACCGCCGCCGACCTGCGGCTGGCCGCCCGCACCGCGCTCGCCAGCATGGACCGCGCCGCGGCGAAGCTGCCGCCCGGCTCGGTCGTGGCCGCCGTCGCCGACGCGCTGCGCCGTCTGGTGACCGCCCCCGACGCCACGCTCATCGAGGCCAACACCGCGCTCGCCCGCTTCCTGCCCCTGCAGCTGAGCCGCCTGCGCACCGTGCTGGACGCCCATCCGGTCAGCCTGGCCGACATCCCCGCGGACATCGCCCGCGACTGGCGGCTGCCGGACGGGCGGGCGCGGGTGCAGGTGACATCGAAGCCGCAGGCCCGCGACTCAACCGGCCTGCGCGCCTTCGTCGCGCAGGTTCTTACCGTGGCGCCGGCTGCCGGCGGCTCGGCGGTGACCATCGTCGCGAGCGCCGACACCATCGTCGGCGCCTTCCGCTCGGCCGCCCTGCTGGCGCTGGCGGCGATCGCGCTGATTCTCGGGCTGGTGCTGCGCCGGCTGATCGACGTGGTGCTGGTGATGGCGCCGCTGCTGCTGTCGGCGCTGCTGACGGTGGTGGTGGCGGTGCTGCTGCCGCTGCCGCTGAACTTCGCCAACATCATCGCCCTGCCGCTGCTGCTGGGGGTGGGAGTGTCGTTCAACATCTATTTCGTCATGAACTGGCGCGCCGGCGCCGACCGCTTCCTGGGCACCGCGACGGCACGGGCGATCGTGTTCTCCGCCCTTACCACCGCAACGGCGTTCGGCTCGCTGGCCCTGTCGCGCCACCCCGGCACGGCAAGCATGGGGGAACTGCTGCTGCTGAGCCTGGGCTGCACGCTGGTGGCAACGCTGCTGTTCGTGCCAACGGTACTGAAGGCGTTGTCCGGGATGGCGAAGTGAAGGAAGCAAGGCCAGGGCAGAGCCCTGGCCTTGCTTCCTTCACTTCGCCATCCAGACCGCATCCTTCAGCTTCGCCACGAACCCCGCATGCGCTGCCAGTTCCGTCTCGGTTGGTGTTACCGGCCGTGGCATGCGCGTGCCGACCGCGGCGTAGGTGGCGACCGGCATGCTGCCCTGTCCGGACTCCGCCAGCGACAGGCCGCGCTGCCGTCCGCCGGTCAGTTCGACATACACTTCCGCCAGCAGCCGGCAGTCGAGCAGCGCGTTGTGGGTGGTGCGCTCGGACAGATCGATGCCGAAGCGCCGGCACAGCGCGTCCAGGCTGTTCGGCATGCCCGGGAACCGGGCCTTCGCCAGCAGCAGCGTATCGACCATTCGCGCGGTATCCAGCGGCGGGTGCCCGACGCGGGAAAACTCGGCGTTGAGGAAGCCGAAATCGAACGGCGCGTTGTGCGCCACCAGCTTGCCATCGCCAAAAAATTCCAGCAGCCCGTCGGCGATCTCGCCGAACAGCGGCTTGCCTTCCAGCTTGTCGATCGTCAGGCCGTGCACCCGGGTCGCCCCCTCCGGGATGTCGCGCTGCGGGTGCACGAGGGCGTGGAAATGGCGGCCGGTCGGCAGGTCGTTCACCAGTTCCAGCGCCGCGACCTCGATGACGCGGTCGCCCGCCATCGGGTCGAGGCCGGTGGTCTCGGTGTCGAACAGCACAGAACGGATCATGCGCGCAGGTCCCGGATGAGGCGGAGAATCGATCGCAGCGCATGATGCCGCGACAGGCCGGTGTGCACCACCAGGTCGGCGCGGCGGCGCTTCTCGGCATCCGGCATCTGCCGCGCCAGCACGGCGCGGATCTGGGCGCTGCTCATGCGCCGCCGCCGGCCCACCCGCCCGATCTGCACCGACCGCGGCGCGGAGACCACCACCACCCGGTCCACCCGCCGGTCGCCGCCGGCTTCCAGCAGCAGCGGGATATCCAGCACGGCAATGCGCGCCGAGGCCCGGCGGGCGCGCGCCAGGAATTGTTCTTCCGCGCGCCGCACCATGGGGTGGACGATCGCCTCCAGCCGCTGGAGCGCCGCCGGGTCGGCCAGGACGCGGGAGCGGAGCGCGGCGCGGTCCAGCACCCGGCGGCCCGTTGCATCCGTGCCGACCGTGCCGGGAAACGCCGCCGCGATGGCGCGCAGCGCCCGCCCGCCGGGGGCTTGCAGCGCGTGCACCGCCGCGTCGGCGTCGAACACCGGGATGTGCGCACGCCGGAAGGCGGCGGCGGCGGTTGACTTGCCCATGCCGATCCCGCCGGTCAGCCCGATCACCTGCATGTCTGGTCCCAGGGTGCCATCGGATGCGGCAATATCCATGCGCCGGCGGGGTTGGGCAAGCCCGGCGCAGGGGCTTGCCTGCTCGCGCGGGTCAATAATTGTTATCTGCAAGAAAGAATTTACCATTTATTCCGATACGTCGGAACGATGATCGTGAGAAACATGCCGACGCCGCCGCTCCCATCGAGCTTTCGCCTGATGTGCCGCAACGGGGACGCTGGCGGGAGCGCCCGGGCGTGGCGATCGGTGCGAGAATATCACAGCTTCATCGACACCCGGCGGCCAGGCGGACAAATCCGGCCATTCGCTGCCGCGCGACCGAACCTATGGCTGGCGCCCTGATCATGGGAGACGAGCAAAATATGGGGAAGCGTAACAAGATCGATGTGCTCGTGATCGATGATGACCCGGTTTTCGCCAGTATTATCCGCGGTTACCTTGACGGCCCCGTCTATCGCGTCAGCGTCACTTCCGATGGAAAAAAAGCGCTGGAAATATGTTCAAAGAACCAGTTCGGCGCCATTATCGCGGATGTCGTAATGCCCGGAATTACCGGACTCGAGTTTGTACGCATGCTGCGCGGATTGTCCGACGATTTTACCACAACCCCGATCATCTTCCTTTCAGCAAACGTTAAGGATACCGACCTTCACCTCGGACGCGAAGCCGGCGGCGATGAATACCTCAAAAAGCCGGTCAGCAAGAAAATTCTTCTGAGCGTACTGTCGCATCGGATTGAGCGCGCAGATCAAATCGTCAAGGCAGCCGAAGCGAAACTGTATAAATTTTATCAGAAAATTTCCTGCCGGACCTTCAGTTCCACCTGTTGCCCGCGGTGCTTTTTCTATGCACAGCATCAGGGCGCCGCCTCGCAGGGCACCTGCCCGGAAATGCGGCCCGGCGGATGACCGATTGAAATTATCCGCCTTCTCCCGCGTCTCCGAGGGAATTTCGGCATGATGCCGCGTCGCTCGCAACCCACCGGGGACGATCCGGCCCGGCCGCGTTCGCCCGGCCATGCCAATCGAGCCGGCACATGGCGCCTGGCGCGCCGACTTCTGCCGCCCGTTGCCGCGGGGCTGCTGGTAACCCTCGGCCTGTCCTGGCTTACCGTGCATCTGTGGAACCGCCTGGAGGAAGCGCGCTTCCGCGACATCGCCGACCGGCAGATCGTTGCAATCGCGGCGAATCTGGATACCGCGCTCGACAGCGTCGTGCTGCTGGCCGGCCATTTCGCGACGACGGAACGCACCGCCACCGACCGCGCGAACTTCCGCCGCATCGTCGGCCCGGTCCTGGCTGGCCACCGGTTCATCCAGGCGTTCTCATGGGACCCCAGGATCGGCCGGGACGAGCGGGACGAATTCGAAGCCCGGGCCCGGGCGGAAGGACCGGCAGATTTCATGATCACCGAAATGGGCGAGAACGGCAAGCGGTCACCGGCCGGTGACCGCGCCGAATTCATTCCGGTCTTCTACATCGAGCCGATGGCGGCCAACGCGCCGGCGATCGGTTTCGATCTGGCATCCAACCCGGTCCGCCGGCTGACCCTGGCCGAAGCCCGCGACACCGGCCAGCCAACCGCCACCGCCCGCATCGTGCTCGTGCAGGAAACCGGCCATCAGTTCGGCGTGCTTGTTCTGGCGCCGGTCTTCGGCGCCGATGCCGGCGCCGATGTTCCGGCCCGGCGGCGTGCCCTGAAGGGATATGTTTCCGGTGTGTTCCGGATCGGCGACCTGATCGAGGAAACCAGGAAATCCCTGCACCGGCAGCAACAGGCTGCAGCCGACTCCCTCGTCGATATCCATGTGTTCGATGTCTCGGAACCGGATGCAAGCCGCCAGCTCTATCCGGACGGTCCCGAAATGGCCGCCGGGCCGCCGCCCGCCGGGCCGCATACCGAGTCCAGGATCACCTTCGCCGGCCGGACCTGGCTGCTGGTGGCAACGCCAGGCGCCGCCTTCGGCTTTGGCTGGGCGCCATTGATCGTCATGTTGTCGCTCGGCGCGAGCGTGGCGGTGACCTGGCGCGCGGTGCTGGAATGGAAGCACGACATCGAACGGGCGGAACGGGCAGCATATTACGAAAAACAAATGAAAGCCGCGCGCGACGCCGGCGCCAGCGAGATGCAGGACACCGCCAGACGCCTCGAATACGCCCTGGCGGCCACCGGGGAGGGCGTCTGGGATTATGATGTGGCGACAGGAACGATCCGCCATAACGCCCAATGGTGCCGCATCCTCGGCCTGGATGAATCCTACCTGGAACATCCGATCGGGATGTTTGTCGATCTGATCGACGAACGCGACCGCGACGAGGTGATCGCCCGGGTCAGGTCCGCGGTTGCGAGTGGGGTGCCCTACCGGAGCGAACACCGTCTGATCCGCAGCGATGGACAGGTCATCTGGGTGCTGGATCGCGGCGAGGTCGTCGAGCGTTCCGCCGGCATCGAAGCGACCCGATTGGTCGGCAGCATCGCCGATATCACCGAGCGGAAAGCGTTCGAACTCGCCCTCGAGGCGAGCGAGCACCATGTGCGCGAACACGAACACCAGCTCCAGACTATCCTGGACAATATACCGTCGATGATCGGCTACTGGAACCGCAACGAGCAGCTCATGTTCGCCAACCGCGCCTCTGAACGGTGGTTCTGCACCGACGCGGATCGCGCTTCCGGCCTGCACATCCGCGAAGTGCTCGGCGAGGAACGCTACCAGTTCAACCGGCCCAACATCGAGGCGGCGCTGCGCGGGGAGGCGCTGGAATTCGAACGTGTCCTGCCCTACGCCGACCGCAGCGGCGCCGGCCACGCGCTGATCAATCTGCTTCCCGATATCCAGGACGGGGAAGTCCGGGGCGTATTTGTGCTGATTTCCGACATTACCGCCGTCAAGCAGGCCGAGCAGGCGCTGCGGGCGACCCGGGATGAACTGGCCGCACTGGCGGCATTGAATGAGCAGATCGTCGAGAATGCTCCGGTCGGCATCTATCTGTACCGTCCCGACGGTCGATGCATCCGGGCCAATCCCAAAGCGGCCAGTGTGACCGGCGCCCCGCGGGAGGTGGTGCTCGCGCAGAACTTCAGAACCCTCGAATCCTGGCGCACATCCGGGCTGCTGGAGCACGCGCTTGCCGTCCTGGCCGACGGCGTGCCCAGGGACCGCGACATCCATACCATCACCTCGTTCGGCAATAGCCTTTGGATGAATGCCCGCTTTGCCGCGGTTCCGGTCGCGGGCCTCCCGCATCTGCTGCTGATCTGCGACGATGTCAGCGAACGCAAATCGCTCGAAGCCGATCTCGCGCGAAACGCCCAGGAGCTGCAGGCGCGCGAACGCCATCTCCGATCGGTGCTCGACAACATGCCGTCGACGATCGGCTGCTGGGGCCGGGACATGCGCAACAAATTCGCCAACCATGCCTATTTGAGTTGGTTCGGTATCGATGCGGCCGTCATTCCCGGCCGGCACATCCGCGAGGTGATCGGCGAGGAACGCTACCGGCTCAACCTGCCCTACATGGAGGCCGCACTGCGCGGTGAGTACCAGCAATTCGAACGCGCCATTCCGTCCCCCGACGGCAGTGTCACCCGCCATGCGCTGGCCTGTTACGTCCCCGAAATCGCGGATGGCGAAGTCCAGGGCTTCTATGCGCTGGTTTCCGACATCACCGGCCTGAAGGAGGCCGAGCAGGCGCTGCGGGCCGCCAAGGAGGAAGCCGAGTGCGCCACCCGCGCCAAGTCAACCTTCCTGGCGACGATGAGCCACGAGATCCGCACCCCGATCAACGGCGTGATCGGCCTTTCCGAGTTGCTGCTCGGCACCGAACTCGACGAGCGGCAGCATCTCTGGGTGGAGCGGCTGCAGTACTCCGCCGACCACCTGCTGCGGATCGTGGACGACATCCTGGACTTCACGCGCCTGGAGAGCGAGCAGATGCAGTTCGAAAGCGTCCCGTTCCAACCCGGCACCGAAGCCGAGACCGCCTTCCGCATGCTGGAAGCGCAGGCGAAGTCCAAGGGTCTGCGCTGGCAGTTGGAACTGCCGGAGGCGCCGCTGCCCCGGCTGCTGGGCGATCCGGGCCGGCTGCGCCAGGTGCTGCTCAACCTGCTCGGCAACGCCCTCAAATTCACCCGGACGGGCGGTGTCACCCTCACTGTCCGGCCGCATGCAGCCCAGACGGATGCGAACCTGGCCGCGGTGGAATTCACCGTGCGGGACACCGGCATCGGCATTGCGGAGGAGGCGTTGCCGCGGCTGTTCCAGCAATTCTCCCAGGTGGACGGGTCGATTGCGCGCCGCTTCGGCGGCAGCGGCCTCGGCCTGGCCATTTGTGATCCGCTGGTGAAACGGATGGGCGGGACGATCGCGGTGGAAAGCCGCCTGGGCGAAGGCAGCAGCTTTTGCGTCCGCATTCGCCTGCCGCTGGCACCGGCGGCCGAGACGCCGGGGACGACACCGGCGGCGCCGGCGGCCACACGCAGCGTGCTGCACGTCCTGCTGGCCGAGGACGATCCGATCAGCCAGATGCTGATGGTGGCGATGCTCCATCGCCTGGGCCACACGGTGGAGACGGCCGAAACCGGCACGGCGGCCGTCGCTGCCGCGCGCGCCGGCGGCTTCGACATCATCCTGATGGACGTGATGATGCCGGAGATGGACGGGCTGGCGGCCACCCAGGCGATCCGCGCCCTGGACGGCCCGGCCGCGCATGTGTGGATCATCGCCATGACCGCCAATGCCTTGCCGGCCGACAAGGCGCGCTGCCTCGCCGCCGGGATGGACGACTTCCTGAGCAAGCCGGCGCGGATGACGGCGCTGGAAGCGAAGCTGGGCCGCGGCGCCGCCCCGGACAGCGCCGGTTTCGACCCGGCCCCGGCGCGGCAACTGGCCGGGGAACTCGGTGCGGAGGTCTATGCCGCGGTTCTCGAGCAGTTCCTGGCCGGGCTCGGGCAACGCATGGCCCTGCTGGAACGCCTTGCCGCGGACGACGATCGGGCGGCGTTGCAGCGGGAGGCGCATTCCCTGAAAGGCTCCGCCGCCACCTTCGGGCTGACCACCCTGGAGGCGCTGGCAGCGGCAACCGAGACCGGCGCCCTCGCCGATGCGCCGGCAACCACGGCCGACCGGATCAGGCGTCTCCGCCCGCTCGCGGCGGCAGCGCCGACGCTGCTGGCGGCAGTGCCGGTTTAACGGATAATTCATAAAGCGACCGTTTGCGGCTGCCTATAGGTGGCCGCGATCTGTCAAAATCCAGGGGAAAGCGTATGTCGGAAGCCGTCGCCATCGCTGCCGGGCCAGTCCCGGTCGCGCGGCCGCAACTCGACCACAAGGCGCCGCTCGCCGGCGCGATCCTGTTCATTGGCCTGCTCGCCGCCGGCGTGCTGTACATGTCGTACGGGCTGACCGTCGATCTCGGCGAGGCCGGCACGCCGCCGGTGGCCATCGGTGCCTTCGCGCTGCTCGGCCTTTCGCTGCTGATCGCGCTCGGCTTCGAGTTCGTCAACGGCTTCCACGACACCGCCAACGCGGTCGCCACCGTCATCTACACCCACGCCATGCCGGCCAATCTGGCGGTGGTGTATTCCGGCTGCCTCAACCTGATCGGCGTGGTGACCTCCTCCGGCGCGGTGGCGTTCGCCATCATCAGCCTGCTGCCGGTCGAGCTGATCCTTCAGGTCGGCAGCAATGCCGGCTTCGCCATGATCTTCGCTCTGCTGATCGCCGCCATCTTCTGGAACCTTGGCACCTGGGCGCTCGGCATCCCCAACAGCTCCTCGCACACCCTGGTCGGCTCGATCATCGGCGTCGGCCTGGCCAACCAGCTCATGGCCCCCACCGGCTCCGTCACCTCGGGCGTCGACTTGAACCAGGCGATGAACGTCTTCCGCGCCCTGCTGTTCAGCCCGGCTGTCGGCTTCATCGGTTCCGCCCTGCTGCTGCTGCTGATGAAGTTCACGGTGCGCAAGCCGGCACTCTATACCGCGCCGGACACCAGCAAGCCGCCGCCGCTGCTCATCCGCGGCCTGCTTGTCCTCACCTGCGGCACCGTCTCGTTCGCGCACGGCTCGAATGACGGGCAGAAGGGCATGGGCCTGATCATGCTCATCCTGATCGGCGCCATGCCCACCGCCTATGCGCTGAACCGCGCCACCCCGACGCCTGACGTCGCCGCCTTCGTCTATGCGATGCAACAGACCGAAAACCTGCTGCAGCCGGTCTCCGCCCCCGCGTCGACGGCGCAGGCCGCCCGCGCCGCGGTGGAAAACGCCGTCCGCACCCGCAACTTCTCCGACCCGCAGGTCAACACCGGCATCGCCGCCCTCGCCCGTGACCTCGGCGCGCAGGTCGGCAGCTACGGCGCGATCAACAAGGTTCCGGCCGCCGCGGTGCAGAACATCCGCAACGAAATGTACATCGCCAGCGAGGCGGTGCGGCTGATGCCGAAAGACGGCTTCGACGCCAACGGCAAGAAGGTGCTCGCAACCTTCAAGACGCAGCTCGACGCCGGCACCCGCTACATCCCGTTCTGGGTGAAGGTGTCGGTGGCGATCGCGCTCGGCCTCGGCACCATGGTCGGCTGGAAGCGCATCGTGGTGACGGTGGGCGAGAAGATCGGCAAGGCCCACCTGACCTACGGCCAGGGCGCCGCAGCGGAAATGGTCGCCGCCGCCACCATCATGGCAGCCGACGTTTACGGGCTGCCGGTCTCCACCACCCACGTGCTGTCCTCGGGCGTCGCCGGCACCATGGCGGCCAACGGGTCGGGGCTGCAATGGAGCACGGTGCGCAGCCTGGCGATGGCCTGGGTGCTGACCTTGCCGGCCGCCATTCTGATCTCCGGGTCGCTTTATTATCTGTTCCGGTCGATCCTGTAGGAAAGAAAGCAAGGGCAGGGCCAGGGCAGCGCCCTGGCCCTGCATTTTTTCTCAGTGCCCCCGCAAAATCTGCGAAAGAAACAGCTTCAGGCGCTCGGTTTTCGGATTCTCAAACATTTCGTGGGGAGAATTGCTCTCCACGATTTCGCCGCGGTCCATGAACACCACCCGATCGGCCACGCGGCGCGCGAAGCCCATCTCGTGCGTCACGCACACCATCGTCATGCCGGTCTCCGCCAGTTCGATCATCGTCTCCAGCACTTCCTTGATCATCTCGGGATCGAGCGCGGAGGTGGGTTCGTCGAACAGCATGATCTTCGGCTGCATGCACAGCGCCCTGGCGATCGCCACCCGCTGCTGCTGGCCGCCGGAAAGCTGGCCGGGGAATTTATGCGCCTGCTCGGGAATCCTCACCCGGCGCAGATAGTCCATCGCCCGTTCCTCGGCCTCCGCCCTGGGGGTTTTGCGCACCCATACCGGCGCCAGCGTGCAGTTCTCCAGCACCGTCAGATGCGGAAACAGGTTGAACGACTGGAACACCATGCCGACCTCGCGCCGGATGGTGTCCAGCGCGCGCAGATCATCGGTCAGTTCCGTCCCGTCCACCACGATCCGGCCTTCCTGGTGGCTCTCCAGCCGGTTGATGCAGCGGATCATGGTGGATTTGCCCGAGCCCGAGGGGCCGCACACCACCACCCGCTCGCGCGCCTGCACCGTCAGCGAAACGTCGCGCAGCACGTGCATGCTGCCGTACCACTTGTTGACCTTGTCGAGCACGATTGCGGGCGGCGCGGCTTCGCTCATGCGGCGGGTTTCCTTGCGGGGCTGGCTCAGCGGTTGCGGGCGCGGCCGAAACTGCGCTCCAGCCGGCGGCTGTACTTGGACATGGCAAAGCAGAACGCGAAGTAGATCGCGCCGAGGAAAAGATAAATCTCGGTGCCGACCCCCTGCCACACCGGATCGGCCATCGCCACCTTGCCGGCGGTCAGCAGGTCGAGGATGCCGATGATCAGCACCAGCGACGTGTCCTTGAAGAAGCCGATGAAGGTGTTCACCAGCGGCGGGATCACCAGCCGCAACGCCTGCGGCAGAATGATCAGCCCGGTCTTCTGCCAGTACGACAGCCCGAGCGCGTCGGCCGCCTCGTACTGCCCCTTCGGCAGCGCCTGCAGCCCGCCGCGCACCACCTCGGCCAGGTAGGCGCCGGCGAACAGGATGAACGCCACCTGCGCGCGCAGCAGCTTGTCCGGGTTCATCCCCACCGGCATGAACAGCGGAAACATCACGCTGGCCATGAACAGCAGGCTGACCAGCGGCACGCCGCGGATCAGCTCGACATACAGCACGCACAGAATCTTCACCGCCGGCAGATCGGTCGCCCGCCGCCCCAGCGCCACCAGGACGGACAGCGGAAAGGCAAACGCCAGGCCGAAGGTTGCCAGAATCAGGGTGATCGGCAGTCCGCCCCACATATCCTCCGGCACGAATTCCAGCCCGAGCACGCCGCCCCACATCAGCACGCCGATCGCGCTCAGCGCCACCGTCCAGATCAGCAGCAATTCGCGCCGCCAGCACCGCCGGCTGGCGGAGATGCCGAACAGGGCGAGGAAAATCGCCACGCACAGCGCCGGCCGCCATTGCGATTCGTAGGGGAAACGGCCGAACAGGATGAACCGCGCCTTGTCGCCGATCACCGCCCAGCAGGCGCCGGCCGGCTCGGCGGTGCGGCAGATGGTGGCATCCGGCTGGCCGTTCTCGCCGGCCGGCACCGACCAGATAGCGTTCACCACCGCCCAGTCGACGAAGCCCAGCCCCCAGCGAAGCAGCAGGTAGCCGAGCAGAAGCGTGACCGCGGTCGACCACCAGGAGCCGAACAGATGGGTGCGCAGCCACGCCACCGGCCCCACGCTGCCGGCGGGCGGGCGTTCGCGAATCACGGCGGACTGGCGCATCTCAGCGCTCCACCAGCGCGATGCGCGCATTGTACCAGTTCATGAACAGGCTGATCGACAGGCTGATGGCGAGATACACCGCCATGATCAGCGCGATGCCCTCGATCGCCTGCCCGGTCTGGTTCAGCGTGGTGTTGCCGATCGACACCACGTCCTGATAGCCGACCGCGACAGCAAGCGAGGAATTCTTCGTCAGGTTCAGGTACTGGCTGGTCATTGGCGGAATGATGACGCGCATCGCCTGCGGCAATACCACCAGCCGCAACGCTTCGCCCGGCCGCAGGCCCAGCGCCGCGGCGGCCTCGCTCTGCCCGGCCGGCACCGCCTGGATGCCGGACCGCACGATCTCGGCGATATAGGCGGCGGTATAGGTGACCAGCCCGATCAGCAGCGCGCCGTATTCCGGGCTGATCGTGCCGCCGCCCTGAAAGTTGAAGCCGCGCAGCACCGGCACATCCAGCGTGAACGGCGCGCCGAACGCCGCCCATACCAGCAGCGGCACCCCGCCCAGCAGGCCGAGCGCGACCGGCCAGACCGGCGGCCGGATGCCGGTGTTCGCCTGGCGCCGTGCCGCCGCGCGCCGCCACGCGAGGGTGCCGAATACGCCGAGCACAAAGGCCGCCAGCGCCCAGCCATGCGCCGGCTGCCAGTCCAGCAGCGGCACCTTGATGCCGCGGTTGGACAGGAACACCGCCTCGCCCAGGTGCCAGGACTGCTTCGGTGCCGGCAGGGTCTGCAGCAGCCCGTACCAGAACAGCAATTGCAGCAGCACCGGCAGATCGCGCAGCGCCTCGACATAAACGCCGCTGATGCGCGCCACCAGCCAGTTGCGCGACAGCCGGCCAACCCCGATCAGCGTGCCCAGGATGGTGGCCAGCACGATGCCGGCCACCGATACTTTCAGCGTGTTCAGCACCCCGATGAGAATCGCCCGGCCGTAGGTGCTGGTGGACGGATCGTAGTCGATCAGATGCTCGCCGATCGGGATGCCGGCGTTGTGCGAGAGGAAGCCGAAGCCGGTGGCGATATGCCGTGCCGCCAGGTTGCGCGCCGTGTTGCCGGCGAGGTACCAGACCGCCCCGGCCACCACGCCGACGATCAGCACCTGCCAGACGATGTTGCGCAGCAGCGGGTCCGACCAGGACAGGTGGATGCGCCGCCGCGGGGCGGCCCGGCCGGACAAAGGCGGGCCAGACCGGCGGGGATCGGAGGTCGTTGCGGACATGAGCGGCTACGGCACCAGCCGCCTCAGCGCATCGGCGGCGCGTATTGCAGCCCGCCCTTGTTCCACAGCGCGTTGATGCCGCGCGGCACGCCGAGCGCCGTCATGCTGCGGTCCCAGTTCTCGCCGGCATTGCCGACCTGCTTGACCACGTTATAGGCAAACCTGTTATCCACCCCGAGCGCCTTGCCCATGTCGCCCTCCAGCCCGAGCAGGCGGCGGAGTTCCGGCAGCTTGGTGTCGGCGAAGCTGTCGATGTTCCTGCTGGTGACGCCGGCTTCCTCGGCGATCAGCTCGGCGAAGTGGGTCCAGCGCACCAGGTCGAAGAACTTGTCGTCGCCCTTGCGCACCATCATGCCCAGCGGCTCCTTGCTGATGGTCTCCGGCAGCAGCACCAGATCGTCCTTGTTGGGCTGGGTGGCGCGGAAGCCCGCCAACTGCGACCCGTCGGTCGAGTAGGCGTCGCAGCGGCCGGACAGGAAGGCGTTGCGCAGTTCCGGCAGGTCGGCGATCAGGATCGGCGTGAATTTCAGCTTGTTGACCCGGAAGAAGTCGCCCACCGCCAGTTCGGTCGAGGTGCCGGGCTGGATGCAGATGGTGGCGCCGTCGAGTTCCTTCGCCGACTTCACGCCCAGCGCCTTCTTCACCATGAAGCCGGTGCCGTCATAGTAATTCACCCCGGCGAACAGCAGGCCGAGATTGGCCTCGCGGCCGAGCGTCCAGGTGGTGGTGCGCACCAGCAGATCCACTTCGCCCGACTGCAGCGCGGTGAAGCGGTTGGTCGTGGTGGTCGGGACGAACTTCACCCTGGTCGCGTCGCCCAGGGTGGCGGCGGCCACGGCGCGACAGAAATCCGCGTCCAGGCCGCGCATCACCCCCTGGCTGTCCGGCAGCGCGAAGCCCGGCACCGAGCCGCCGACCCCGCAGACCAGTTGCCCGCGCGCCTTGATGGCGTCGATCGTGGCGGAGCCGCTGCCATCGGCACGGGCAGCCCCCCCGGACAGCAGCGCGCCGGCCACCAGGGCGCCGAGAACGGACGTCAAACGGAACATGTGGTTACTCTCCCGAAAACGTGCGGGGCTGCCCCGCTCATGGCGGACAGTGCGTCAGGCCCGCGGCGCGATCAATGGGGGGTTGCGCCCGCCTCATGCCGCTGCGCGCGCCGATATGCCGCACGCAGCTTGCCCGCAGCCCTGCCGTCCGCCACACCCTCCGCATGCTCCACCTGATGAAGCTCGCGGTCGGCATCCGTGACCTCGCCCAGTTGCGCGCGCTGCAGGCCGGCCGCCTCGCCGCCGGCGGCCGGTTGTGCCACCTGACCCGCAGCTTCCCCCGCCGCGCCGCGGAGATCACCGCTGGCGGCTCGATGTACTGGGTCGTTGCCGGCGCCATGGTGGTGCGCCAGCGCATCGCCGACATCACCGAAGCCACTTATGACGACGCCTCCGCCTGCGCCGCCATCCATCTCGACCCCCATCTGGTGCCGGTAGCCGGGCGCCCGACCAAGCCCTTCCAGGGCTGGCGCTATTTGGCCGCCGAATCCGCCCCGCCCGACATCCCCACCGGCGGCGAGATCCCCGGCCTGGACCAGCTCCCCGAGGCGCTGCGCCGCGAACTGGCCGGGCTGGGCCTGCTCTAGCGATTTGACTTGCACCGACTCGGATGGCTGTTCAAAGATATATCAGGCGCCTATAACTGGTTGCTCGCCTGATCCCTTAACCCTGGTCCTCCGTGGAGCCCCTCGTGATCCTCTCCCGCAGACACCTCCTGGCATCCCTCGGCCTGGCGCTGCCGGCCGTCGCCGTCCTTGCCCCCGCGGCGAACGCCGCCACCCCCATCCACAAGAAACACAGCAAGCACAGCCACGCCACGCAGGCGTCGCACAAGCACCACAAGTCCACCGCGAAGCCGTCGACCGTCCAGGGCTGACATGGCCAGCCGGCGCGCAGGCTAAGCCAGGGGCTCCGCCGCTGGCCGGGTTTTCCCCGTTGCGGCCCTGGAGATCCTGATGGCGTTCTCCTTTGGCCTGCGTGACGCCGGCACCACTGTCCGGACCGAGCTGCTCGCCGGTCTCACCACCTGGCTCGCCATGGTCTATATCGTGGTGGTCAACCCGGACATTCTCGCCACCACCGGCATGGACCATGGGGCGGCGTTCGTGGCGACCTGCCTCGGCGCCGGCATCGCCACCATCGCCATGGGGCTGTATGCCAACTATCCGCTGGCACTCGCCCCCGGCATGGGGCTGAACGCCTACTTCGCCTTTGCCGTGGTGGGCGGGCTGGGACTCTCCTGGCAGGTGGCGCTCGGCGCGGTGTTCCTGTCCGGCCTGCTGTTCCTGGCCGTCTCGCTGCTGCACGTCCGGGAATGGCTGATCAACACCATTCCGATGTCCCTGAAGCTCGGCATCGGCGCCGGCATCGGCTTTTTCCTCGCCCTGATCGGGCTGGAGAACATGGGCATCGTGGCGGCAAGCCCGGCGACCCTGGTCACGCTTGGCCATCTCGGCACCCCCCGCACGCTGCTGGCCTGCGGCGGCTTCGTCATCATGGCGGCGCTGGCCGCGCGCGGCGTCGCGGCGGCGGTGCTGATCGGCATGCTCGCCACCGCCGCCGCCGGCATCCCGTTCGGCCTGACCACCTTCACCGGCATCGTCTCGGCACCGCCTTCGCTCGCGCCCACCTTCCTGCAGATGGACATCGGCGGCGCGCTCAGCCTCGGCGCCGCCAGCATCGTGCTGACCTTCTTCCTGGTCGATGTGCTCGACAACGCCGGCACGCTGATCGCCACCACCCACCGCGCCGGCCTGATGCGCCCGGACGGCACCGTGCCGCGGCTGCAACAGGCGCTCACCGCCGATTCCGGCGGCGCCATCCTCGGCGCGGCGCTCGGCACCTCCACCGTCACCAGCTACATCGAGAGCGCCGCCGGCATCCAGGCCGGCGGACGCACCGGCCTGGCCGCCGTGGTCACCGGCGTGCTGTTCCTCGCCACCCTGTTCTTCGCCCCGCTGGCCACCGCCATCCCCGGCTTCGCCACCGCCCCCGCCCTGGTGTTCGTCGCCTGCCTGATGGCGCGCGCCCTGCGCGACGTGAACTGGGACGACATGACCGACTACCTGCCGGCGGTGGCCACCGCCATCGCCATGCCCTTCACCTTCTCCATCGCCGCCGGCATCGGCATCGGCTTCATCGTGCATGCCGTGGTGAAAACACTCGCCGGACGGCCGGGCGAGGTGGGCGGCGCGGTGTGGCTGATCGCGGCGGCTTCGGGGGCGAAGTTCGCACTCCAGTAAGGAAGGCCAGGGGCGCTGCCCCTGGACCCCGCCAAGGGGCGGTGGCCCCTTGGAACCCATTACTTTAAGGGTTGTTGGGAGAGGGGGTAAGGAGATGTCGATACATCTCCTTACCCCCTCTCCCAACAACCCTTTAGCAGCGGGGTCCAGGGGTCCACTGACCCCTGGCGGGTCCAGGGCAGAGCCCTGGCCTTCCTTACTGGAGTGCGACCTTCCCCCCCGTTCACGGCTGGCGCGACGGCTCGATCCCGCCTAATCAGGCAGGTGCGGGCCAACGTCAAACACCGGAAACATCCCATGCCCTCATCCATCTACGACCAGGACCTCGACAAGAACGCGGCCAACTACGTGCCGCTGACGCCGATTTCCTTTCTGGTGCGCGCCGCGCGCGTCTTCCCCAATGGCCTGGCCGTGGTGCATGGCGACCGCCGCATCACCTATTCGCAGTTGCTGGAGCGCTGCCGCCGTCTGGCCTCCGCCCTCGCCGCCCACGGCATCGGCCGCGGTGATACGGTTTGCGTGCTCGCGCCCAACATCCCGGCGATGCTGGAGGCGCATTACGGCATCCCGATGACCGGCGGCGTGCTCTGCGCCATCAACACCCGTCTCGACGCCCCGATCATCGCCTTCATTCTCGAACACTCCGAAAGCCGCGTGTTCCTGGTCGATCGCGAACTGGCCCCGGCGGCGAAAGCCGCGCTTGACCTGCTGACGGGGGAAAAGCCCCTGGTGATCGGCATCGACGACGTGCTGACCACCGCCGGCGAGGTCATCGGCGATATTGAATACGAGGCCTTCCTGGCGTCGGGCGACCCCGAACATCCGGTCCGCTATCCGGACGACGAGTGGGACGCGATCTCGCTCGGCTACACCTCCGGCACCACCGGCGACCCGAAGGGCGTGGTGACCCACCACCGCGGCGCCTACCTGGCCGCGCTCGGCAACGCGCTCGCCTTCAACCTCACCCCGCGCAGCGTCTATCTGTGGACGCTGCCGATGTTCCACTGCGACGGCTGGACCTTCACCTGGGCCGTCACCGCGCAGGGCGGCACCCATGTCTGCCTGCGCCGGGTCGATCCGGCGCTGATCTTCCCGGCCATCGCCGAGCAGGGCGTCACCCACATGTGCGCCGCTCCGGTGGTGCTGACCATGCTGATCCATGCCCCGGCCAGCATCCGCCGCGATTTCGGCGGCCGGATCGTCAACATCGCCACCGGCGGCGCCGCGCCCCCCTCATCGGTCATCGAGCGGATTGAACAGCTCGGCTTTACCGTTCACCACGTCTATGGCCTGACGGAAGTATACGGCCCGCTGACCGTCTGCATCTGGCAGCCCGGCCACGAAACCCTGAAGCTGGCCGAGCGCGCGCGCTTCCTGTCGCGCCAGGGGGTGCCGCTCCCGACCGCCGAGGACGCCACCATCCTGGACGTGAACCTCAACCCGATGCGGGCGGACGGCGAGACCA
Source organism: uncultured Acetobacteraceae bacterium (assembly GCA_903907955.1). Lineage (GTDB taxonomy): Bacteria > Pseudomonadota > Alphaproteobacteria > Acetobacterales > Acetobacteraceae > Rhodovastum. Next base: position 42,630 of record CAIVPZ010000102.1, read on the forward strand.
TCGGCGAGCTGATGCTGCGCGGCAACACGGTGATGAAGGGCTATCTCAAGAACCCGAGGGCCACCCAGGCCGCCTTTGCCGGCGGCTGGTTCCACTCGGGGGACCTCGGCGTGCGGCACCCGGATTCCTACCTCGAAATCAAGGACCGCTCGAAGGACATCATCATCTCCGGCGGCGAGAACATCTCCTCGCTCGAGGTCGAGGAGGTTCTGTACCGCCATCCCGACATCATGGAAGCGGCGGTGGTGGCGCACCCGGACGAGAAATGGGGCGAGGTGCCGCACGCCTTCGTCACCCCCAAGCCGGGCGCCGAGGAGCGGCTGACCGAGGACGACGTGATCGAATATTGCCGGACCAGCATGGCCCGCTTCAAGGCGCCGCGCTTTGTCAGCTTCGTGCAGTTGCCCAAGACCAGCACGGGGAAGATTCAGAAATACGAACTGCGGCGGCGGTTGGCTGAGGGGTTGCAGAAGTAAGGCCAGGGCTGGACCCGCCGTCGCGCGCAGCGCGCCTTCGCGCGACGGGCCGTGGTCGCTAGGAACCCGTTCTTTCAGACCTCGATCACCAGCTTCTGGTAGAAATTCCCGAAATACCCGGTGCGCGACACCACGCGATCGCGGTGCGACTCCGGCAGCCAGGTATCCACCGGGAGCGTCCACAGATCGGGCGCGAACGGCTCCAGCCGGGTCAGCACCGGGTGCCACAGATATTTCAGCGGGTGCCAGGCATACGGCCTGGCGAAATCCACGATCACCAGCTTGCCGCCCGGCTTCACCACCCGCAATGCCTCACGCAGCGTCGCCTCGCGCACCGGCCGTGGCATTTCGTGCAGCAGGAAGAACAGCAGCGCACGGTCATAGGTGGCGTCGGCAATCCGCAGCCGGCTGCTGTCCATGCGCAGCAATTGCACCGGCGCGCCCTCGGGCAGCTTCGCCCGCAGATTGCCGAGCTGGACCGGCAGCACGTCCACCACATCGAGTTGCGAACCCGCGGGGACGCGGGCAGCCAGGCGCGGCGTCAGGTCGCCATAGACACAGGCCACCTGCAGCGTGCGTCCGGGCAGCGTCTCGCCCAACTCGGCCACGGCCGCATCCCGCATGGCAATGTACTTGCCCCACAGGATCAGGTTCACCAGCCATCGCCGTTCGAACACCTGCACCGCGCGCGGATGTACATAGGTCCACCAGTAATGCTCGTTCAAGTACTCGGGCACCGGCGGAGGCACGTCGTCGCTGTTGCAAAGCGAAACTTTTGCGAGCTCGCGAGGCAACCGCTCAAGAACCCGATCTGTGTCGGGGGAAACCGCTCCCATTAACGTCTCTCCAACTGTGGTCCGGGTTTTGGACCAACCCCCCTTTAAATGATCTTGCGATTATATCAGCCGAATTGGAAGCCCCTTCGGCCGGGGGGCTGGCCAGCCCCCGCTGCGGGACCGCGCCCGGCCGCGGACGGCACAGAACCGCTGAAACATCATGGCAGGCGAACGTGCCCGCCGGCACGGGAGTCTCTTGCCTTCGCCGCGTGTTCACCGATATGTCAACCGGACTCAGCAGGTCCGGTTACCTCGCTTGTCGCCTCGCCGCACCATCTGCGAACCACGAACCCAGGGTCCAAGTCATGTTCATCGAGACCGAAGGCACGCCCAATCCCGCCACCCTGAAGTTCCTGCCCGGTCGGGACGTGCTGGGCGACGCCACCGCCGATTTCGCCACCGCCGAAGCGGCCGGGCGCAGCCCGCTCGCCATCGCCCTGTTCGCCCTGCCCGGCGTCGGCCGGGTGTTTCTCGGCGGCGATTTCGTCACCGTCACCAAGACCGAGGCGGTAACCTGGCAGGCACTGAAGCCGCAGGTGCTCACCACCATCATGGAGCACTTCGTCGCCCGCCGCCCGGTGATCGTCGAGGACGGCCGCGCCGCCGACGAGGACGTCGATCCGGCGGACGCCGACATCGTCGCCCAGATCAAGCAGTTGATCGACACCCGGGTGCGCCCGGCGGTGGCCGGCGACGGCGGCAACATCGTCTTCCGCGGCTATCGCGACGGCGTGGTCAGGCTGCAGATGCAGGGCGCCTGCAGCGGCTGCCCCTCCGCCTCGGCGACGCTGAAGCACGGCATCGAGAACATGCTTCGGCATTACGTGCCGGAAGTGCAGGCGGTGGAGCAGGTCCTCGCCTGAGAGTTTGAAAAGGAATGCCGGCAAGCCGCCGAACGATGCCGGAAAACTCAATGATGTCAGCGGGCGTTCTTTTTCAGGTTCGATTGTTTTTCAGGCTCTGGGCCGCGCTTTGCATGCTTCCATCGGGCCTCCCATATGTCGTATGATTGTTCGATATCGAACGACCTGAAGGAGGCTGCGATGCCGCTTGATGACTCCGCGCTGAACCTGGTGTTCCGGGAGGCGCGCACCCATTCCAAATGGACCGACCAGCCGGTCACCGATAACGAGCTGCGGTCGGTGTTCGACCTGCTGAAGATGGCGCCGACCTCGGCCAATTGCTCGCCGGCGCGCTTCCTGTTCCTGCGCACCAGGGAGGCGAAGGAGAAGCTGCGGCCGGCGCTGTCGGCCGGCAACGTCGAGAAGACCATGGCGGCGCCGGTCACCGCCATCGTGGCGCATGATCCGCATTTCTCCGACCAGCTGCCCAAACTGTTCCCGCACGCCGATGCCAAAAGCTGGTTCAGCGGCAATTATGATCTCGCGCAGGAAACCGCGTTCCGCAACGGCACGCTGCAGGGCGGCTACCTGATCCTCGCCGCCCGGGCGCTGGGGCTGGATTGCGGGCCGATGTCCGGCTTCGACAATGCGAAGGTGGACACCGCCTTCCTGGCCGACCGCGGCTGGAAGAGCAATTTCCTGGTCAATATCGGCCACGGCGACGCCGCCGCGCTGTTCCCGCGCTCGCCGCGCTTCACGTTCGATGAGGCGTGCCAGTTGCTCTGACGCGCTCTGGTCCGGCGGCGCTCCCCCGGGCTAGGGTCGCGCCATGATGATCCTGGGACTGGATGCGTCGCTGGCGCGCTGCTCCGCCGCCGTGCTGGCGGATGGCGCGGTGCTGGCCGAGGCGCAGGACGAGGGCGGCCGCGGCTATGCGAACCTGTTGCCCGGCATGGCGCGCGACGTTCTGCGCGCCGCCGGGCTGCAGGCCGCTGACCTCGACGGTGTGGCGGTGACGGTCGGGCCGGGCAGCTTCACCGGGCTGCGTGCCGCGCTGGCGCTGGCGCACGGCATCGCGCTGCCGGTCGGGCGGCCGGTCGTGGGCGTGCTGGTCGCCGAGGCGCTGGCCGAAGCGGTGCCGGCGGGGGACGGGCGGGTGCTGTGGGTTGCCATCGACAGCCGCCGCGGCCGGGTGTTCCTGCACCGCGGCACGGCCGCCCCCGAGTCGGCGGCGCTGGATGCCTTGCCGCCCCCTTGCGGCCCGGTCGCGGTCGCCGGCGACGCGGCGGTGGCGGTGGCGGACCGGCTGGCCGCGCGCGGCGATGATGCCCTGCTGACCGATGCCCGCCTGCCGCTGGCCCACCATGTCGCGGCGGTCGGCGCGCGCCGTCTGGCCGGCCTGCTGGCGCCGTTGCCGGCGCAGCCGCTGTATGTTGACCCGCCCGAGGCGCGTCCGCCGGCCGGCGGCCTCCGGCCGCCGCCGGACGCGGCGTAGGCTGGTGATTCGTTCGCTGCCATCGCTGGTGGTCGCCGGGACGGCGCATGCCGCGGCGATGGCAGCGGTGCACGCCGCCGCGATGCCGGACGGCGAAACCTGGGGCGAAGCGGTGATCGCCGCCCAGCTGGTTCTGCCCGGCACCTTCGGCCTGTTCGACCCGGATGGCGGGATGGTGCTGGCCCGGGTGGCCGCCGACGAGGCGGAGATCCTGGCGCTGGCGGTGGCCCCGCAGGCGCGCCGGCACGGCAGCGGGGCGGCGCTGCTGGCCGCCGCCGAGGCGCGCGCGGCGCAGGCCGGGGCGCGGACGATGTACCTGGAGGTGGCGGAGCCCAACCAGCCGGCGCGCGCCCTGTACGGCCGCGCCGGCTACCTGCTGGCCGGACGTCGCCGCGCCTACTACGCCGACGGCAGCGACGCGCTGGTGCTGCGCAAGCCGCTGGCGCAACCGCCGATCGTCAGAGCCTGAAAAACAATCGAACTTGAAAAAGAAAGCCCGCTGATATCATTGAGTTTCCCGTCATCGTTCGGCGGCTTGCGGGCATGCTTTTTCAAACTCTCAGCCGCGCCGCAGCAACAGGCGGGTGACGCCGTCGGCGCCGTCTTCCTGCGACAGCACCTGATGCCCCTGGGCGGCCGCCGTTCGCGGCACGTTCAGCCGCGGCTCCTCGCCGCGCAGCAGAACCAGCAGGGTCTGGCCCGGCGCCAGCCGGTCCAGCGCAAGGCGGGTTCGCACGAAGGTCATCGGACAGACTTCGCGGGTGATGTCCAGGGTCTGCGCCGGTGCGGCGGGGCTCATCTTGGGCATGACAGCACTGTTGTTGGGAGACAAATATCCGTTGCGAAACGGGCAAAGGCGAATTTATACGTATCCTATATGGCCAAGTCGAATACGGCGGAAGGGAATATGATGTCGGAAGACGCGTTGAGATCGAACGTTCTGGGATTGACCGCCCAGATCGTGTCTGCGCACATTTCGAATAATCCGGTTGATCCGAACGAACTTCCCGGTTTGATCCAGGAGGTCTACCGCGCGTTGTCCGGCGCCGGCCAGGCGCAGATCCAGCCGGACAAGCCGCAGCCAGCGGTTCCGGTGAAGAAATCGGTGTTCCCGGACTACATCGTTTGTCTGGAGGACGGCAAGAAGCTGAAGATGCTGAAGCGGCATCTGAAGGCCTCCTACGACATGACGCCGGACCAGTACCGCGAACGGTGGGGCCTGACCTCTGACTACCCGATGGTGGCACCGAACTACGCCCAGCACCGCTCGACGCTGGCCAAGCAGATCGGGCTGGGCACCAGGCCGCACAGCGGAAGCTGAGCACGTTGCCCAGGCGCACCTTCACCTGATAGGGTGCCGGCACACGAGACAGGGTGCCGGCCAGGTGTTTCCGGGCGCAGCTTTGCCCCGTGCGGGCGAAATGATCCCCTGCTTTGGGCAGCAGGGCATTGGACAGCCCGCCCCCGATCGGCTACGCCGCCGTGACCGCACCGGCACGCCCGGGCGGCGTTTCGGCCAGGCAGCGGACTGCGTGGCGGATGCCGGTCGGGCGATCCTGCCTCCCGGCCATTGGGGATCGGATGGAAAGCCGCATCGAACGCCTGTGCGTCGAACGTGGACTCAAGATGACCGGCCAGCGCCGCGTCATCGCCCGCGTCCTGTCCGATGCCGGCGATCACCCGGACGTCGAGGAACTCTATCGCCGTGCCGCGGCGACGGACCCGCGCATCTCGATCGCCACCGTCTACCGCACCGTCCGCCTGTTCGAGGAGCGCGGCATTCTGGAACGCCGCGACTTCGGCGGCGGCCGCGCCCGCTACGAGCCCACCGAGCATGGCCACCACCACCACCTGATCGACATCGACACCGGCCGCGTGATCGAGTTCTCCGACCCCGAGCACGAACGCGTGCTCCAGGCGATCGCCGCCCGGCTGGGCTTTGACCTGGTGTCGCACCGGCTCGAACTGCATGGCCGGCGCCAGGCCGCCGCCGGCCGCCCGGCCTCCCGCCAGACCGGCGAGCCGCCGGTCGCGCCGGCCGACACCCCCAGCCCCGGGCTGAGACGATGACAGCGCAGCAACCCGGGACCGCGCAACACTTCGGAACCGTGCAGCAATCCGGCATGACCCAGGCGGAACGAGGCTTCGGCGAACTGCGCGGCGGCAATCTCGGCGTGCGCATCGCCACCACCCCCGACGAAATCGACGCTGCCCTGGAGCTGCGCTACCGGGTGTTCTACGAGGAACGCGGCGCCGTGGCCGACGCCGTCGCCGCCGCTTCCCGCCGCGATCGCGACGTGTTCGACGCGGTTGCCGATCACCTGCTGGTGGTCGACCACGCCATCGGCCGCGGCCCGGAAGGCGTGGTCGCCACCTACCGGCTGATCCGCGCCGAGGCCGCCGCCAGGATCGGCCGCTTCTACTCGGCCGACGAGTACGACATCTCGCCGATCCTCGCCTTCCCCGGGCAGGTCATGGAGCTTGGCCGCTCCTGCGTCCACCCGGCCTACCGCAACCGCACCGCGATGCAATTGCTGTGGCGCGGCATCGCCGCCTATGTGTTCCTGCACCACATCGACCTGATGTTCGGCTGCGCCAGCCTGCCCGGCATCGACCCGGACGCGGTGGCGACCGATCTGACCTACCTGCACGCCCACCACCTCGCCCCCGCCGAGGTCCGCCCGCGCGCCCTGCCGCACCGCTACGTGGAAATGCGACGCTTCGACCCCGCCTTGCTCGACCCGCGGCGGGCGCTCGCCAGGCTGCCGCCGCTCATCAAGGGCTACCTGCGTCTCGGCGGCTTCGTCGGCGACGGCGCGGTGATCGACGCGCAGTTCAATACCATCGACGTCGCCGTGGTGGTGAAGACCGACCTGGTCACCGAAAAATACTACAAGCACTACCAGCGCGAATCCCGTGACGCCGGCGCGTAACGAAGGCCGGGGGCGCCGCCCCTGGCATGCTTCCGCTGCCGCCTTTGGACTGGGCCTGCTCTCCGCCGCCGCATTGCCCCCGTTGCACGTCATTCCCGTGCTGCTGCTGGCCGTGCCCGGCCTGCTCGCCCTGATCGGCAGCAGCACCGGCGCCCGCCAGGCCGGCTGGCGCGGCTTCTGTTTCGGCTTCGGCCACCATCTGGTCGGGCTGTACTGGATCACCGAAGCCATCCTGATCGAGGCGGCGCGGTTCTGGTGGCTGGTGCCGCTGGCCGTGCCGGCGCTCGCGGCGGTGCTGGCGCTGTTCGTGGCGTTGCCCTGCGCGCTCGCCTGGTGGGCGCGGCCGGGCTGGCGGCGGGTGGCGGTGCTGGCCGGCGCGTGGGTGCTGGCTGACCTCGCCCGCCAGTTCGTCGGCACCGGCTTTCCGTGGAACCCGTGGGGCAGCGTCTGGGCGCTGCCCGGCCCGGTCGGCGACGTGGCGCTGCAACCGGCCGCCTGGATAGGCGTGCATGGGCTGACCCTGGTCACGCTCCTGCTGGCCGCCACGCCCGCGCTGGGCCGTCGCGCCATGGCGGCGGGTGCCGCGGCACTGCTGCTGTGGACCGGCGCGGGCCTCGCCCGGCTGCAACTGGCCGTTCCTTCGCCGCCGCCGGGCCTGGACGTCGTGCTGGTGCAGGGCAACGTGCCGCAGGGGCACAAATGGGATCGTGCCTTCGCGCTGGAGACCTTCGGGCGCTACCTCGCGCTGACCCGCGGCGGCGTGGCCCGGGCCACCCTGCCGGCGGTGGCCGTGTGGCCGGAATCCGCCAGCCCCTTCCTGCTGGCGCAGGACCAGGCCGCCCGGCAGGCGATCGCCGAAGCCGCGCAGGCGCCCGCTCTGGTGGGCAGCGTGCGGTTCGACGCAACGGGTCGCCCGCTCAACAGCCTGATGGCGCTGCTGGCCGACGGCGCGCCGGCGGCGATCTATGACAAATCGCACCTCGTGCCCTTCGGCGAGTACCAGCCCGACTGGTTCCCGCTGCCCATCCAGGTCGTGCCGGGCGGCGGTTTCGCCCGCGGCCCCGGCCCGTCCACGCTGCACGCGCCCGGCCTGCCGCCGTTCGGCCCGCTGATCTGCTACGAGGCGATCTTCCCCGCCCAGGTCACCAACGCGGCCGACCGGCCGGACTGGCTGGTGAACGTCACCAACGACGCCTGGTTCGGCAATTCGAGCGGGCCGCGCCAGCACCTCGCGGCTGCCCGGCTGCGCGCGGTGGAGGAGGGACTGCCGCTGATGCGCGTTGCCAATACCGGCATCAGCGTGGGCTTCGACGCATTCGGGCATGAGTTGGGGCGGCTCGGCATGGGCAGCACCGGGGCACTGGTGCTGGCGCTGCCCGGCCACCTTGCCCCGACGCCGTTTGCCCGGTTCGGGCTGGCGGTGCCGCTGCTGCTCGGCGCCGGCCTGCTGCTGGCGGGCGCCGTGCCGGTGCGGCGGCGTCCGGGTTAACCAGTGCCCCCATCGCGGTACGGGCGCTTGACGCGACATTGACGATCCTGGGTTGTGGGACTAATATTTTCTACAACCGTTCCGGGTCCGGGTGCGGTGAAAGGTGGCTATGTCTGGTGGATTCGACGAGCAGCGCGCCGGTGCCGGTGGGCGTTCCAATCCCATTGACGTTCATGTCGGGCACCAGATCCGGCAGCGCCGCACCTCGCTCGGCATGTCGCAGGAAGCGCTCGCGGGCGTGCTTGGCGTCAGCTTTCAGCAGGTGCAGAAATACGAGCGCGGCTTCAACCGGGTCGGCGCCTCGCGACTCCACGACATGATGCGCGCGCTGGACGTGCCGATCGGCTATTTCTTCGAGGACGTCCCCGGCGACCGGCTGCGCGTTCAGCACGGCGTGTCCGGCATGCGCGAAACGCAGCAGAAATTGGATGACGATATTCTGCACCGCCGCGAAACCCTTGACCTGGTGCGCGCCTTCACCCGCATCGCCGACCCCGGCGTGCGGCGCCACGTGCTGGACCTGGTCCGTTCGCTCGGCGCCGATTCCCCCTCCTGAATTCCCTCTGGTCGTTCGCGCATTCGGCGGCTGCGGCGACATGGTTGCCCGCGCCGGTGGTGCAGCGTGACATGCTTGCCCGCGGGCAGGCGGGTTTCGTTCAAATTTTAAGAATTGGCCCATTTTATTAATTCTTGGGTTGACGATCCTGGGTTGTGGAGTTAACCATTTGTGAACCTCGGATCGGCCCTCGCGCCGTCGCGGGCGGTGAACCAGAAGGGGATTACGATGTCAGGCGAGCCCGGCGAACCAGGGATCCCGAACGGTGCCACGGCCGACACCCTTGCCGACCGCCCTGAGAAGGAATCCCGTGCCAACCCCATCGACACCCATGTCGGTTCGCGCATTCGCCTGCGCCGCACCCTGATGGGCTTTTCGCAGGAACGCCTCGGCGAGGCCCTTGGGCTGACCTTCCAGCAGGTGCAGAAATACGAGCGCGGGGTAAACCGCGTCGGTGCCTCGCGCCTCTACGACCTGTCGCGCGTGCTGGATGTGCCGATCAGCTTCTTCTACGACGACATGCCGGAAAGCATCGGCGGCGTCCGTCCGCCGACCCGCGGCCCCGGCGGCCTGGCCGACGCGCAGGACGGTTTCGGCGACGACACGCTGAGCCGCCGCGAAACCCTGGAACTGGTGCGCGCCTACTACCGCATCACCGACCCCGGCGTGCGCAAGCGGGTGTTCGACCTCATCAAGTCGCTCGTGCCCGAAATCGCGGCGGCCTGAAGCCGCCGCGTCCCGCGACGGCCTGCCATGGCGGCGCCGCGCCCCCCCACGCCGCCGGCCTGCGCCATGTCGCCGGCCGAGCTGCGCGGCTTCCTCGAAGCCCTCCAGCACGCCAACCCCAACCCGCGCAGCGAACTCGAGTATGCTGATCCGTTCACCCTGCTGGTGGCGGTGGTGCTGTCGGCCCAGGCCACCGACGTCTCGGTGAACAAAGCCACCCGCACCCTGTTCGCCGAGGCACCCACCCCCGCCGCCATGGCCGCGCTCGGCGTGGACGGGGTGGCGAAACACATCCGTACCATCGGCCTCTGGCAGGGCAAGGCCCGCAACGTCGTGGAACTGTCCCGCCTGCTGGTCGAGCGCCACGGCGGCCACGTTCCCCACGACCGCGCCGCCCTGGAGGCACTCCCCGGAGTCGGCCGCAAAACCGCCAACGTGGTGCTCAACGTCGCCTTCGGCGAACCCACCATCGCCGTCGACACCCACATCTTCCGCCTCGGCAACCGCACCGGCATCGCCCCCGGAAAGACCCCGCTTGACGTGGAAAACGCGCTGCTCGCCCGCGTGCCGCCGGACCTGCTGATGCACGCCCACCACTGGCTGATCCTGCACGGACGCTACGTCTGCAAGGCCCGCACGCCGGAATGCTGGCGGTGCGCGGCGGCGGAGTGGTGCAAATACGCCGGCAAAGAAAGTAAGTAAGGCGACGCCCAGAAATAGCCGAATCGGGGCGGTTCGGGTGCGCTGGAGCGATTCTCGATGCGACCCCCGCTACCAATAGCGGGATCATGCCCGATGAGCACCTCATCCGTATCCCGTGCCAAGCTGCTACGGCATTCACACATTCTGCTTGCGCTATATGTAACGCTCTGAATCTATGCGGCATTCCGCGATTCAGGGGGGCTACGTGAGGCATCACCCCGCCTTATTCATCGCCGGCACAGTCATTGCGATGGCGGTTCCGAATTGTGGTCGATCGAGAGTTTGGTGTGTTTCAGAGGGTCTTTTAACGCCTTGGAGCCGGCCGGATCAGCGGATCCGGCGGCGATTTGGACGTCGTACGCGCCAATGCTCCAGTTCTGCTCACGATGCATCACTGCCGTAACAACGGCAGAGACCGAGAAGCCGATGAGAGGCGCTTAGTACTCCTTTTCGCAATTACGGTGACGTATTCCGTAAGGCCGACTCGCGAGGGCTTGGCAGGATCACCCTCGGTCAGGAGGGCGTATCATGCCGAGGAAGAGCCCATACGAGA